>DATGHC010000075.1:0-3130 GCA_035308165.1 Candidatus Acidiferrales bacterium
GTACGAATCCAGCTACAAGTTCGAGCCCGCCGGCACCGAAACGATCGATGGCGTTTCCTACGCGCTGGTTCGTTTTTCACCTGTTCCCGGTGCATCCTCACCCGCGTCGCTTCGTTTGCGTGGAAAAAATTATCCCCTGCCCATGTCCGGCACGCTTTGGATCGAACCTCAATCCGGCGCCATCGTGAAACTGGAGGCCAAAGTGGATTCCAGCCTGAGCGATCTTGGCCTGGCGGGCATGCGCAGCGATGTCCATTACGCGCTTGACAGTTTCCGTGACCCACCGGAATCCATTTGGATTGCGGAGTCTGCTGTGATCGACGTCGATACGCCGCGCCAGCGTTGGCGCAACTTGCACCGGTTCACCGACTACAAGAGATTCAGCGTCAACATTCATGAGGAGATGGGAACACTGCCATGAGCCAATCCGTAGCCGTACAAAGCATGATATTCAGCAAGGAAGCGTCGGAAAAAAAGCATCGCTTCCGGATCCTGGTTGCCTGGATCGTATCCACGGCGTTCGTAGGGGCATTCGCGGCCTACGGATTCGATTATTACACGCTGCCCTGGAAGGACCGGCCCTTTTCGCCGAAGCATATGCTTCTGCGCCCGAGCGGTCCCATTGGCGTCAATCTGGGAGTCTTTGGCGTGCTCTTGTTTTTCCTGATCTATCTATATCCCCTTCGTAAACGGTGGGGCTGGCTGGGGAGACAAGGAAATTCGCGCCATTGGCTGGATTTTCACGTCGTCCTGGGCACCGCGGCACCGCTCGTGATCGCGTTGCATTCCTCGTTCAAATTCGGAGGAATCGCCGGCATGGCGTTCTGGATCATGACCGCCGTCACAGCCAGCGGGTTCATCGGCAGGTATTTGTATTCGCAGATTCCTAGAATGCTGAACGCCGCGGAGCTGACCATCAAGGAAATTCAAGATGCGGAAGTACAGCTCCGCTGGAAAGCGGAGGATAAACACGAAAAAATCGGCACACGCCTCGTCGATCTATTCGCACTGCCGAGTCCTGCGGAAGTGGCCCGCACTCCGATGATGTCGGTCCTCTGCTGGATGATTTGGCTGGATCTCAAACGGCCCTTCCAGGTGTCCTGGATTCGCTTGCGTGCGGCCGGGTTCGTGGCATGGCTGATTTCACTCTTTGGAATTGTCCCGACGCGCAATCCCGAGCTGGAATTTGCCATTCAAACCGCGCGAAAACAGGCGTCCCTATCCAAGCGAATTCTATTCTTGTCCCGGACCAAACAGGTTTTCAATCTTTGGCACGTCATTCATCGCCTGTTTAGTTATTCCTTTGCAATCTTCGCCATCCTGCACCTTGTCGTTGTGCTGGGGATGGGCTATAGGTAAGGAAGAGGAGACTCGCATGAAGCGCTCTGCATATTTTCTGGCCGTCATCGGACTTTTTGTCTTCTTCGCCGGCTGCAAGAAACAGGAAAGCGATGCCGACGCCATCCGGTCCGGCATCAATCAGCACCTGGCTTCCTTGAAAACGCTGAACCTCGGCGCCATGGACATGAACATCACAAATTTTTCCATTCAGGGGAACCAGGCCCAGGCGCAGGTGGAGTTCAGACCAAAGACAGGAGCGCCGCAGGGCGCCGGGATGCAAGTCGCCTATTCATTGGAAAAGCAGAATGGCCTTTGGGTCGTGCAAAACACACAGCCGGCCGGAGGATCGATTCAACATCCCGCGCCAGGCGAGAATCCCCATACGAATGCAACTTCGCCCTCATCGGGCTCCATGCCCAACTTTCGCGACCTCGTCCCCGGAGGCGGAAATTCCAATGCTCTCCCGCCCAGACACCCTCCCATAAGTGGCCAAGGAAATACGCAGCAGCAGTGAGTAGAACAGGCTTTTTACCCTGAGACTCGCGAAGGGCAGCCTGTACTACTTTTGGTCTACATGTGAACTAGTCCTTAGACCGCGTGAAAGAATTGGTTGTATAGCCAAACTTTTTGCGCGCGGCTTTCCGGTCGAACTTCCAGTTGATTTTGATGCCGGCGCGGTTGGTCCGGCGATTCCACGCGCGGCTCTCCCTGCGGAGCGTCGGCAAATCGGGGATTCTTCGCTTGCCCAGGCATTGCCGGGAAAACAGGCCGATCTCGATTTCCGCTTGGTTGAGCCAGCTTCCGTGTTTGGGCGTGTAATGCACGGTGAAGCGATCCCCTAGGGTGCTGCCGCGTGGCTCGCCGTAAAAGCCGGTCAAGGACTTGCAACCGTGGATGTTGAGATTATCCATCACCAGGTGGATCGTTTGCGCTTCTGGGTAGTATTCGGCCACTGCGCGGACCACCTGGGCGAATTGTTCTGCGGTGCGATTCGCGGTGGGGAAAGTAAAATGCTTCCCCGCCTTCGGTTCCACCGCGCAGAACACATTCGCCGTACCGCACCGTTTGTACTCGTTGTCGCGCCGCGCCTCTCTGCCTGGCTTGGCCGCCTGGGGCACGCGCACATCGGCATGCAGGGTCACCGGCTTCTCATCCAGGCAAACCACAGGTTCTTGGGGATCGTAGGGTTTCTCATACGTCTTCAGAACATCTTCCATCTTGGCGATGTACTCCGCATTCAGTTCCGCTACGCACCACATTTTTTTCCCGCCACGGCTTCAGGTCGTGGTGGAGTAGGAGAACCCGAATGGTTTCCCGGCCCACCTTGGGGACCAGTTTTCGTTGGATGGCCTCCTGGGCCACCAACCGCACCGTCCATCGGGCGCGCCCCCCGGGTGGAGCACTGCAGACCATGGCAATGATCCGCTGTTTCTGGCTCTCGTCCAGCAACTCGGCCGCTCCAGGCCGCTTCTTGTCGTAGAGCGCGCGATCCAAATCCCCATCCTGATAGCGCCTCCCGATGTCGTGCACGGTATTCGATGCCAAGCGCACATTCGCCGCTACTTCGGAAGCGGTTTTGCCATCGTGCAATTGGCTCAGAGCCAGAGCCCGCAGCACCACGCGCGTGGGTTGGATGCCTCCGCTCAATACGGCAGCGATTTTCTTACGGTCCCCCTGGGTTAACTGCACGCAAAGCCGACGATAAGATCGCATGCCCTGAGTTTCCAGCCAAAACCTCTTCCGCGATGAACTTTTTGTGAATAATGTCTCCAAACGGTCAAAGGACTAG
>DATGHC010000076.1:0-18841 GCA_035308165.1 Candidatus Acidiferrales bacterium
CCCAGTGGCTTCAGCGAATCAAACGCGGCCGGCAACGGGCCGCTGCTCGCGGCGGCTTGTCCGCGGCGCTGAAGCGCTTCGAGATCCGCGGTTTCCGGTTCCGCTGCGCGCCCGATCCGAGGCAACAGCGTTGCCGCCCCCGCCAGCGCCCCCGATTTCAGCAGTCTTCGCCGTGTGATTCCCATCGTTCCCCCTCTTCAAACACAATTTTTCAATTTATTTTGTAAAGCCTCCACGCATTTGGCTTACGCGCTTGTACCTTCCATTGCAATGGAAGTCAAGCAGGTCAAATCAACGGGTGAGGCGTTAATTCTTACTTGTCAGATGGAAAGAAAGGAAGAGTGACAGCCCGCTGAGGTTTGAACGAAGGAGATGAATTTTATTCTTCCGCGCGTGTCGCGTACAGCCGTCCATTTTCAACCCGCAATTCCACCAGCAACGGGGGACGGAAACCGGAGCCCTGCACAATTTCACCGCGGGCCCATGCGCCGTTCGGAAGAGTACCGGTTTGGAGCGGATCGTAAACGGTTCCGCTGCACGGGTCCACAACCATGGGATGAGTCGCCGCGAATCCAAACCTTCGCTCTACCTCTTTCGAATCAGGAAGGAATTCCAGGTCGCACTTCCCGTAAGGGGCCTTCAGCAGAATCGCCCAATAGGACGCCGCGCTGCGGCCATCGCCAACCGGCATTCGTATGGCAATCGCCGCCATCCGGTCATGCGCCGCCAAATACGAATAAGTGAATTTCTTGGCGGCCCAAGGATGTGCAAACTCTTCCAGCGTCCCAATTTCATTTCGGAGCGCAGAAGTCGAAGTCGCGGGGGGTAAATCTGCGGGGGCGGCAGTTGGAACCTGTTCCTCCGCGGCAGGCGGCGCGACTGTGGCCGCCTTGCTTTGCGATGAACCGCCCGAAAAGCCGCGAAGCACGATGAATGCTATGAATCCAACAGCCAGGAGGCCACCCACTACAATCGCTGTAAGGTACTTGCTAGGCAGAGATTGTGTTTGACCTGCTCCGGCACCTTTTGCCACTCCGGGGATTTCCGGCATGGAAGTTTGGAATCGTTCAACTGGAACTTCAGGTCCTCCGGGGCGAACAGATTCCCTAGTTACCGTACCCCTTCCTGGGATCTCCGGGCTCGTGGGAGTGGCAGTCATGATTCCTTAATCCTAATCTCTCTGCCGCCGTCGGTGTACTAGACCTCGTCCACGTGGTGCCGTATGAGATAAACACCTTTCCCGTGACATGCACTGACGCCCTCGTGGTCCAATGGATTGGAAAGAGCGTCAGGGTCAGCCCTTGCCTCGGATCGCGAACCAGGATTTACGCGCTTCCGTCCGTTTCGCAGGTGACTTCGCGCTGACTTGTGCCGGAAATGGCGTGATGTGTTTCATCTTCGACTGAGGCCGATTGGCTTTCCCGGCCATCAAGACTCAATTTGGTTTGCCCACCAGGGAAACGTGATGGCTCAGGTATTCGTGGAGGTTGGCAAGCCCAAGGAGAAAGTTCAGCATGCGTTCCTTCTGTAAATGACTCTTCTCCAAGCTCCCGCAGGCCAGGAAATGAATCGCCGATTCCGCCTGCACACTCAACTGATCCAGGGCCCCAGGGTCGATGGTTTGGCTGTTCCGGCAGTGAATGGCTACTATTTCCAGGTTGCAAAGAGCCTGCTCAAGAAAATGATCCACGCACAGGAGTTCAGACCCAAGCGGGGGAGGTACCGGCTGCTTGCATTCTCGAACCCGGCAAGCCAGTTTGATGCGCGTCGTCAAACCACACCTCTGGACACAATTCTACTTAATTAAGTGCGAGCAATCAGTTGGCCAGTTGCGGATTAAGTGACCAGCATCAAATGCAAGGTGTTACAAGCGTTGGAACCGGCTTGATTTCAATAACCGACAACACGCTGGAGTAAAAAGCTCACCAGGTGGGCAGTGGCTGGCACCTCGGCGCTCACTAAGATTCCACCAACCTACGTCAATCTTAATCGATGCAATGTGAACGCCCTGAAATCATGAGGATCACGATAGGGATTTGAAGGAAGAACGGAACAGCATGTAGGAGGGATGCCTGTCGCTTTGCCTATATGTAGGAAGAATTCACGATTGAACCATCGAACCCGGACCGGGTAAGACCGCCGGACCAATCTCAAATGGCTCTAAAACGTGAATACGATGCCGCCTCCAGCGCTGATGTTCTTCTGCCAGACTCCGGTCACCCGGGTCGCGAAGAAGTCGCCCTCAAAACGCCAGGAAATGTGCGAGCGGAAGCGGATGTCCACGCCGCCACCGGCCATGAGGCCGAACCCATCGAATGTGGCAGGCCCCACAGTCTGGTTCAAACGAATGTGTGTCCCCCCGGCAAGGAAGCGGCCCCAGGGCTGAATCTTACGGCTCCGCACCTGGTACCTCAGACCGCCGCCATAAAATATGAGGTGCTCCCGATCACCCGGAATAATATAGCCGAAAGTAACGGAGGTAGATCCCTCGAGAGCGAAATTGCTGTCGCCGAGAAATCGAGCCACACTTGATTGAATTCCATACAAATTGCTGTTGTCATTGCCGATGTCAAACCGCTGATAGACGAAATTAGCCCCTACCTGCCAAGAACCGGAACGATCATCATAGCCACGCCGAGGACCAGTACTCTGTGGCGTGTCCGGGGAGTTTATTGGAGCAACCGGCGGGTCATTTTGGGCGGCTGCAGTTCCAGCAAGACACAGAATAGCCGCACATATGAGAACAAACCTTCGCATTGCACAAACCTCCTGAGAGTCCGAATGGTCCTATTCCCGCACTTCAAATATTGCGATGTAGAGTCCTGCGAGTCCATCATAACAAGTTTTCCGATTTCCTTGGAGTTAATAGCTAGCCTGGGCTGGAACTGGGAACTGATCTTATCAAAATAGATGATGCCAAGCACTAATCAGGATGCTGAGCCGTGACATTTCTTGTACTTTTTCCCGCTTCCACAGGGGCAGGGGTCGTTCCGTCCCACTTTGGCTCCGGTACGGACCGGCTTGGGTGGCTCGGCCGCAGCTGCTGCACCAGCCTGCATCTGCATGGTTTGCTGCTGGCGGCGCTGGCGGCGTTCGATTTCGCGGGCCTCGTCTTCGGGCCGAGCAGGTTGAACCAGGAAGAGGTATCGAATGGTTTCGGAGTTGATCCGGTCCATCATGTCCTCAAATAGGGTGAAAGCTTCTTTCTTGAACTCGACGAGGGGATCCTTTTGTCCATAGCCGCGGAGGTTTATGCCTTCTTTCAGGTGGTCGAGCGAAAGCAGATGGTCTTTCCATTGGTTATCGACGACATCGAGTACGATGCGGCGTTCGAGCCAGCGCATCATCTCGGCGCCGAAAAGCTTTTCCTTCTCTTCATATCGAGCATGTAGGGCCTTTTGAAGATCTTCGACCAGATCGTCGTGATTTAATTCCGCCAGATTAAGGCCGGCGGCCTTGGGATCGAGCCCGAATTGGCGGAGCGCCTCTCCAGTGAACTGCGTGGTGTTCCACTGCTCGGGATGCTGTTCGCGCGGGCAATAAATCTCGACCAAGTTTACGGCAATGTCGTCGGCCAGCCCCAGGACGTAATCTTTCTGGTCGCGGCCTTCGAGCATGGAGCGGCGAATGGAATAAATGGTTTCGCGCTGTCGGTTCATCACGTCGTCATATTCGAGAAGGTGTTTGCGCATCTCAAAGTTGTGACCTTCGCGGGCCTTTTGCGCGTTCTCGATTTGGCGCGAAATGATCTTGGATTCAATGGGGACGCCTTCCGTCATACCCAGGCGGTACATCAGCGCTCGGACGCGCTCACCGCCGAAAACGCGGAGCAATTCATCTTCGAGCGAGAGAAAAAATCGCGAGGACCCCGGATCACCCTGGCGCCCGGCTCGTCCGCGAAGCTGGTTATCAATGCGCCGGGCCTCATGGCGTTCGGTGCCGAGGATGTGCAAGCCGCCGAGCGCGACCACCTCGTCATGTTCTGCGCGGCACTGACTCGCGAATTCGTCGTAAACGGGCTTCCACTGATCAGAGGGCACCTGAAAAATCTTGCCCTCAATTTGGAAGAGCACCATGGATTGAGCGGTTTCCACTGCCTGCGCTGCGGCGGCGGTGCCATGTCCGTTGCCGCCCACATCCGCTTGACCAGGAGTGATGGCGTTGATCTGCTTCTCCGGATCGGATTCGACGGGAGGGGCGCCAATTACCGCGCTTGCTGGCGCGAAGGGTATTGCCAATTTATTTTTCAGGAAGTGGTCGCGCGTAAGAGCTTCGGGATTTCCGCCGAGCAGGATGTCCGTTCCTCGGCCCGCCATATTGGTGGAAACGGTAACGGAGCCTTTGCGCCCCGCCTGGGCAATGATTTTCGCTTCGCGCTCATGTTGCTTGGCGTTGAGGATTTCGTGAGCGATGCCCGCCTTCTTGAGCAATCCCGCGAGGTGCTCCGATTTTTCAATGGAAATTGTGCCCACGAGGATGGGCTGTCCGGTTTCATGAATCTGCCTGATGCCATCCGCGAAAGTATTGTTGTCCTGCATGATGCCGTTGACCACGGCCTCATACTTTTCTGCTTCCGTTCGGTAAACGATATCGTGATGTTCTGTACGGATGAGAGGCCGGTTTGTGGGGATCGAAACGACATCGAGGTTGTAAATCTTGGCGAACTCGGCGGCTTCGGTTTCCGCGGTCCCGGTCATGCCTGCGAGTTTCTTGTACATGCGGAAATAGTTCTGGAAAGTAATGGTTGCAAGCGTCTGATTCTCGCGCTCGATCTTCACGCCTTCCTTGGCTTCGACAGCTTGGTGCAACCCATCCGCCCAGCGGCGGCCGGGCATTTGCCGGCCGGTGAATTCGTCCACGATGATAATTTCGCCGTTGTTGACGACGTAATCGGTGTCGCGTTTGTAGAGAGTGTGTGCACGCAACGCCTGGTAGACGTGGTGAATCGTTTCCATGTGGGCCGGGTCGTAGAGGTTGCCGAGGCCGAGCAGGCGCTCGGTTTTGCTCACGCCCTCCTCGGTGAGGGTTGCCGTGCGCTGCTTTTCATCAATCGTGAAATCAATTTCCTGGACGAGCTTGGGAACAATTTTGTCAATTTTGAAATATTTGTCGGTGGATTCTTCCGCCGGTCCGGAAATAATGAGCGGGGTGCGAGCCTCGTCAATCAGGATGGAGTCCACCTCGTCAACGATGCAGAAGTGGTGGCCGCGCTGGACGCAATCGGCCAGATCGTACTTCATATTGTCGCGGAGATAATCGAAACCCAGCTCATTGTTGGTGCCGTAAGTGATGTCGGCGCCGTAGGCTTCACGGCGCTGCTTGTCGTCGAGGTCGTGAACGATGACGCCAATGGTCATGCCCAGTAATTTGAAAATGGGAGACATCCACTCCGCGTCGCGGCGGGCCAGGTAATCGTTCACCGTGACGATGTGAACGCCCCGTCCGGCCAGCGCGTTCAGGTAAGCGGGCAAAGTGGCGACGAGCGTTTTGCCCTCACCCGTTTTCATTTCGGAGATTTTGCCCTCGTGAAGGACGATGCCGCCGATGAGCTGAACATCGAAATGGCGCAAGCCGATGGTCCGGCGGCCCGCCTCGCGGACAGTTGCGAAGGCCGGAACGAGCGCGGGTTCCAGGGCTTTCTGCATGATCGCGCGATAGTCGGGATCGGCGGGATCGGCGCCCTCGAGTCCTTTGGCAACAATGGCTTTCAACTCAGGAGTTTTGGCGGCTAGTTGAGCGTCGGTCAGGCGCTCATAATCTGGAGCGAGCGCGGAGATCTGCAGCATCAAGGGCGAGATGCGCTTGATGTCGCGCTCGTGCTTGGTGCCGATGAATTTCGCTACAACGTTATTTACAAACTTATCTATGTCCATTGAGTTTCGAGTTGTCCATTTGTTCCGGCAGTGCGGCTCTAGGGCGGCGCCTTAGGCAAAATCCCTTCGATATTTGAAATACCATTGTATCCGGGGGACGGAGAATGCGCAAAGCGGACTCTGGGCACCAATTTGATGCCTGCGGACCCCGATTCGGCGCATCCAGTGCAACTTGCTGGAGCGGCGCGCGGGGGCTATTATCGATGTTCGCTCTTCGTGATTCAGGGGCCGAAATTCCATACACTCAACTTATTGAGTGAAATTGATAGTGGGAAGGGAGTGTCATGCCGCCAGTGGGAGGGGGAGGGATGGGCCCGGGAGGGCCCCAGAGAATGGGTCCGCCGGGGCCAGGGGGGGCAGCGCCGGCGAAGTCGCCGATTCCAGGAGTGAAATATTTGGTGGCGGTGGCCAGCGGGAAGGGTGGGGTGGGGAAGACAACCGTCGCCGTGAATTTGGCCATTGCGTTTCAGCGCTTGGGCGCGCGGGTGGGATTGCTTGACGCGGATGTCTACGGCCCCAATGTGCCGCTGATGTTTGGGACCAATGAGGAGCCGCGGGCCACCAGCGAACGCACCATCATTCCCGTGCAAGCGTATGGAATAAAACTGATTTCGATGGGACTGCTTTCGCCTGGCGATAAACCGATGATCTGGCGCGGGCCGATGCTGCATAGCGTGATCCAACAATTTCTGCGCAGCGTGGAATGGGGCGATCTCGATTATCTGGTGGTGGATTTGCCTCCGGGGACAGGGGATGTGCAGTTGACGCTGATTCAAACCGTACCGCTTTCGGGGGCGGTGGTGGTGACGACTCCGTCGGTGGTGGCGCTGGCGGATGTGCGCAAGGCGATTGAAATGTTTCGACAGGTCAATGTCGAGATATTGGGCGTGATTGAGAACATGAGCTCGTTTGCGTGTCCGCACTGCGGCAAACAAGTGGATGTGTTTGGGCATGGTGAAGGGCGGAAAACGGCGGAAGCGTTTGGCGTGCCGATGCTGGGCGAAATCGAGATCGATCCGCGGATCCGGATTGGCGGAGATACGGGGAAGCCTGCGGCGTCGTTAGGGGAGAATGCGCCCGAAGCAAAGAGCATTTACGCAACGGCGAGGGCGGTGATGGCTCGGCTGGCGGAGGTCGGGGATACCGCGCCGACGGTGGAGATATTGTGATCCGCCCGTACAAGGGGCGGCTGCCAAAGATAGCTGCTTCGGCTTACATCGATGAGGCGGCTGTGATTATTGGAGATGTGGAAATTGGCGAAGAGTCGAGCGTGTGGCCGTGCACGGTGATTCGCGGGGACGTCCACTGGATCAAACTGGGGCGAAGGACGAACGTGCAGGATGGATGCGTCCTGCACGTGATGCGGGATGAGTGGCCGCTGGAGTTGGGGGACAACGTCACGATTGGGCATGGAGTGATTCTGCATGGGTGCACGATCGAGTCGAGAGTGCTGGTGGGGATGGGATGCGTAATCATGAACGGCGCGCGAGTTGGGACAGGGAGCATTGTCGCGGCGGGTACGTTGATTCCTGAGGGCGCGATGGTGCCGCCGGGAAGTTTGTACATGGGGCATCCGGGGAAATTGCGGCGCACATTGACAGAGGAAGATCAGGCGTCGATTGATATGTATGCGCAACGGTACGTCGAATATAAGGAGACGTATCGAGCGGAAGTGGGGAAGTAGGAGAAAAGGAAAAAAGATTTAACGCAGAGACGCAGAGCCCCGTACCATGCGGTACGGGGCGGGGGCGCGGAGGTCGTAGGGATTAGTGGCGGAGACGAAGCAAATTCGGGCGATTAAGGGCGTGCGGGATATTTTGCCTCCCGCGTCGGGTGCGTGGAGTCGCGTGGAGCGGGCCGCCCGAGAAGTTTTTGCGACGTTTGCGTATGGAGAGATTCGGCTGCCGATATTTGAACAGGCAGAGTTGTTTATTAGGTCGATTGGAGTTGAGACGGACGTGGTGCAGAAAGAGACATACACATTTTCCGATGCGCCCGTTCAAATTACGAAAGAAGGCTCACTCCTGGAGCCACCCGCGGAATATGAATTGATTACTTTGCGGCCGGAGGCGACGGCGAGCGTTTGTCGAGGGTACATCGAGCATGGGATGCAGACGCTGCCGGGGGATGTAAAGCTCTACTATATAGGACCCATGTTCAGGCGAGAGAGGCCGCAAAAGGGGAGATACCGGCAGTTTTATCAGATTGGCGCGGAGGTCCTGGGGCAGTCGGATGCGCCCGGGATTGACGCGGAACTCATCGAGATGTTGTTTGCGTTCTTCGGGCGGATTGGGCTGGAGGGGTTGACCCTGGACCTGAACTCGATTGGGTGCAAGGAATGCCGGCCGAAATATGTGGAGTTGTTGCGCGCGGCGCTTCGAAACGTCAGTTCCAAATTGGGCGCGGACAGCCAGAGGCGGATCGAGACAAATCCGCAGCGCGTGCTGGATTCGAAGTTGCCGGAGGAGCAAGCCATTATCGAGGGGCTCCCGCGGATTTCGGAGCATCTTTGCGAGGATTGCAAGGAGCACTTTGCGGAGGTGCGGCGGCAACTGGATTTGCGGGGGATCGCGTACAAACTGAATTGGCGGCTGGTGCGCGGGCTGGACTACTACATGCGGACGACATTTGAAATTACCGCGCCGGGGCTGGGTTCGCAGAACGCGGTGTGCGGAGGCGGGCGGTACGACGGATTGGTTGAGTTGCTCGGCGGGCCGCCGACGAAGGGGATTGGGTTTGCGATTGGCGAGGACCGGGTCATGCTGTCGCTGGAGGCCGCAGGAAAAATGGCGACCGAGCCTACCGTGGACGCGTTCATTGTGTGGATGGGCGCGGCGACTCAGCCGGCGGCGATTAAACTGGCGCAGAAATTGCGTGGGGCGGGAATCAGAGTAGAGGTGCCGCCCGAGGAGACGAAATTCAAGAAGGCACTGGGATTGGCGGACAAGTTGGGCGCGCGGTATGCAATTTTGATTGGGGAGAATGAGGTTGCGGCGGGGAAGTTTACATTGAAGAGGTTGGCGGATGCTGTGCAGACGAGTCTGACAGAAGCCGAGTTGGTGGCGGAGCTAAGCAAGAACTGAGGAGCGGGAATTGTTGGATTCACTGGGGAATTTGAAGCGCACAAATTATTGCGGGGAGCTGCGCGCCACTGACAGCGGGCACGAAGTTGTGCTGATGGGGTGGGTCCACGGGCGGCGCGACCTGGGGAATCTGATTTTTATTGATTTGCGCGACCGAGCGGGGCTGGTGCAAGTGGTGTTCAACAAGGAAAAGCAGCCCGGAGCGCACGCCAGGGCCGAAGAGCTGAGGGCGGAATATGTGGCGACGGTGCGCGGAACCGTGGCCATACGCGGAAAATCAAATCCGGAATTAGGGACGGGTGAGATTGAGATTGTTGCAAGCGAGTTGCACATCTTGAATACGTCGAAGACGCCGCCGTTCCAGCCGGAAGAAGAAGTTACGGCAAGCGAAGAAACCAGGCTGAGGCATCGCTACATTGATTTGCGGCGGGCACGGCCGACGCGGAATCTTGTGCTGCGGCACAAGGTCCTTTTCGAGATACGAAAGACAATGGACGAGCTTGGGTTTCTGGAAATTGAAACTCCAATGCTGACGCGCTCGTCGCCGGAGGGGGCGCGGGATTATCTGGTGCCCAGCCGGATCCACCACGGACAGTTTTATGCCTTGCCGCAATCCCCGCAAATCTTCAAGCAGATTTTGATGATTTCCGGGCTGGACAGATATTTCCAAATCGTGCGGTGTTTTCGCGATGAGGACAACCGCGCGGATCGGCAGCCGGAATTCACTCAACTGGACGTGGAGATGTCATTCCCCACCCAGGAAGCGATTTTCGAGGTGCTCGAAAAGGTGATGGTGCGCGCGTGCGCGGTGGCCGGTGTGCAAGTGAAGGCGCCGTTTCGCCACATGCAGTACCGCGACGCGATTCGGAAGTATGGGAGCGACAAGCCCGACCTGCGATTCGAGATGGAGCTTCACGACGTGACATCGCATTTCCTGGGCGCGCGGGAGGCGATGCATATTGACGGGAATGTTTTCGGACTGGTGGCGCCGGGGGCGGCTTCCTTTTCACGGAAACAGCTTGACGAGCTTGGAGATAAGGCGAAATCGCTGGGCGCGCGCGGGGTTTATACGGTGAAAGTGGCGGCGGAGGGAGTTACATCACCGCTGGACAAAAATTTGGGAGCGGAAGGGCTTCTCAAATTGACGAATGCCGTGGGAGCTAAACCCGGTGACTTGATTGTCGCCGTTGCGGCGAAGGAACAAATTCAGGGGACGGAAGCAGCGGCGCTAATCGCAGGGCAATTGCGGCTGCTACTTGCGGAAAAGCTCTCGCTGATTCCCAAGGACCGCTGGGAATTTTTGTGGCTGACTGGATTTCCGCTGTTTGAATGGAGCGAACGGGAAAAACAGTGGCAGAGCGCGCAGCATCCTTTCACTGGGATCGTTGAGGAAGATGTGGACAAGCTGGAAGACCCGGAACGGCGCGGGGAGATTCGCTCGAAGGGATACGATTTGGTGCTGAATGGAACGGAGTTAGGGTCGGGGAGCATCCGGATTCACAGCCAGGATGTTCAAGCGCGGGTTTTTCGAGCGATTGGATTGAGCGACGCCGAAGCCAAGCAGCGATTCGGATTTTTTCTGGATGCACTTACTTACGGGACGCCTCCGCATGGGGGAATTGCGCTGGGGATGGACCGGGTGGTGATGCTGCTCGCGGGAGAGAAGTCGATACGCGAGGTAATTGCGTTTCCGAAGACTACGGCGGCGCAGGATTTGATGGCGGAGTCGCCGTCGGCAGTAGATGCATTGCAGTTGGAGGAGTTAAATATCGCATTTCCATTTCATGCACCCAAGGTGCAGTGTCCTAGTTGCGGTAAACAATGGAAGGTCTGTGGGTATCAGTTCAGCTCACCAGGGGGAGCCGGCGCATTCTTGAAGTGCCCAGGCTGCCGAGAAGATTTGAAGATACGCCGCCAACTTGGTGTGACACTTGCGATCGAAGAAGTGTGATTGTGTTGGATCACTGAATGAGCAGAATTAGGATATTACCGGAGGCAGTGGCGAATCAGATCGCGGCGGGCGAGGTAATCGAGAGACCTGCGTCGGTGGTGAAGGAGCTGCTGGAGAACGCGCTGGATGCAGGGGCGCGGAGCATTCGGATCGAAGTGGAAGCGGGCGGGAAGCGGCTGATCCGCGTGATTGACGACGGCTGCGGGATGGCGCATGACGACGCGCTGCTGGCGTTTGAACGTCATGCAACCAGCAAGTTACGGACAGCGGATGATCTGCTGAGCATTGCCACGCTGGGGTTTCGCGGGGAAGCGCTGCCAACGATTGCGGCGGTGTCTCGATTGGTGCTGGAGACCCGCACGACCGAGGAAGAGCAGGGGACGCGGATCGAATTCGGCGCGGGGAAATTGTTCAACGTGAAACCGGCGGGAGTGCCTGCCGGGACTTCGGTGAATGTTTCGGATCTATTCTATTCCGTGCCCGCGCGGCGGAAATTCCTTAAATCAGAGACGACCGAGCTGGGCCATATTGCTTCGCTGGTGACGCACTACGCGCTGGCGCATCCCGACCGGCAATTTGTGCTGAAGACGCCGACGCAGGAAATCCTGAATGTTTCGGCGGCTGTTGTTTCAGCGGGAGCCAACGTCTCTGGTGAGGCTGCGGCGGGTTCTGATGAGGTTGAGGCCAAGCCGCAGCAGGGAATTGCGGGATTGGCGGAACGCGTATACCAGCTTTTCGGGCGGGCGGCACTCGACGAATTGTTTGAGATACCGCCGACTTCGGCGCCGGTGCGCGCGGCGATCACTGAGTCGCAGATGGAGGAGTCAGAGCGAAGTGCCGTGCTGACCGTCTCCGGATTTGCCTCGCGGCCGCAGGTGCAACGGCCGAACCGCAACGGAATTTACGTGTTTGTGAATCGCCGATTGGTGCGTGACCGTGTTCTGCTGCATGCGATCGGCGAGGCCTATCGCAATGTCGTGCCGCCTGCGTCGTTTCCAGCTGTGTTGCTGTTCGTGGACATGCCGAACGAGGAAGTGGATGTGAATGTGCACCCGTCGAAGATTGAGGTGCGATTCCGGCATTCACAATTTGTCCACGATTTCACACGAGACGCGATCAGGCAGGCGCTTTCGCATGCGCGGCCCATTGCCAATTTTCCAACGGCTTCCGCGTCACAAGCGCATCCGCTGGCGGCCGCGGCGGGGATGGGCGTGGGATTCGGAGCGAACGGAGGATTTTCGGACGGTGCGCTGGAGCCGGTGGCCGGGTTGCCGCGTGCAGTGATTCCTCCCATGGCCGCACCGTTTGATGCGGCAGCCGCGCCAATTTCCGAAGGCGGATTTGAATTGACCGGCGCGCCACTCCGCCCCGAAGCGCAGAGGCTGCCGTTTGGCACTGTGGCGGTCGGCGCATTTGGAACATTAGGAACACTGCCGGGGCCATTCGGCCAGCAGATCGTGGAGCAATTCCAAGGGGCTGCCACGGGGCAATCCACAGTTCGTGAAATGGAAAGGCCCGCGACAGCGGAAAGTCTGACGGATTTGAAGCCGCTGGGGCAGGTGAACTCGAGCTTCATTGTGGCGGTGAACAGCGAAGGGCTGTGGATTATTGACCAGCACGTGGCGCACGAACGCATTTTGTTCGAGCAGCATTTGCGCGCGCGGCGCGAGGGGCAACTGACAGGACAGCGGATGCTGATGCCGCACATCGTGGAGTTGTCGCCGCGGCAGGAAGTGATCTTCGCGCAGATCGCCGAGGAACTGGCCTCCAACGGATTTGAAGTTTCGCAGATGGGGCCGCGCAGCGTGGCGATACAGGCGACTCCGGCGGGAATTTCCGCGGCGGATGGAGAAAAGCTGCTGGTGGAAATTCTGGATGGAGTGGAGCGCGAGAACTTGGCGATTTCAATGGACTGGCTGCAATCGCGGATCGCGGCGTCCACGTCATGCCACGCGGCGATCAAGATCAATATGCCGCTCGATCAAGTGAAAATGGAGTGGCTGCTTTCGGAGCTGGCGAAAACCGAAGCGCCGATGAGTTGTCCCCACGGGCGGCCCGTGGTCCTGCGATATTCGGTGCGCGAGATCGAACGGGCCTTCCACAGAATTTAATGCCCAAATTAATTATTGCGATTGACGGGCCAGTGGGCTCTGGGAAGAGCACCGTGGCGCGGGGCGTGGCCGAATTGCTGGGGTACACATGCCTGAATAGTGGGGCGATGTACCGCGCGTTGGCACTGAAGGCGCAGCGGCGCGGAGTGGCGCTGGACGACGCCGAGGCGCTGGAAGATCTTGCGCGTCAGACGCACATTGATCTGGAGGGCGGCGCTGCGGGCCAGCATGTTTTGCTCGATGGGGAGGATGTTTCGGCGGTAATCCGCACGGCAGAGATTTCGCTGGCGGCCTCGCAAGTGGCGCTGGTGCCCGGCGTGCGGCGTCTGCTGGTGGCGGAACAGCGACGCGCCGGAGCACGGGGCGGTGTGGTGATGGAAGGACGTGACATTGGGACGGTTGTCTTCCCGGACGCGGGACTGAAGGTGTTTCTGGATGCGTCGGTGGAGGTGCGCGCCGAGCGGCGGTGGCGCGAGCATCAAGCGAAGGGCGACAGGATCACGCTCGAGCAAGTGATTGAGGAGATTCGGGAGCGGGACCGGCGGGACCGCACGCGGGAGACTTCGCCGCTGGTGCGTGCGGCGGATGCGGTGCTGGTGGACAATACGGCGATGGATGCGGTGGAGACGGCGCGGGTGATTGCGCTGTTGGCGAGGGAGCGGGAAGCAGAGTGAGATCCTTCAAATAATTTGAAGGGCCCTACCATTTAATCCAATCAAGTCAGACCTCGTAGGCAAACTCACCGTGGAATTTGCACACAGATCCTTCGGCCATCCTGATCGGATGGCCTCAGGATGACACGCGTGCTTTTGCGGTCTGAATGCAGAAAATATTTCGTTTGCCAGGAATTACTAGCTGGGACCGCCGGACATGGAGGCGAGGAATTCCGCGTTGTTTTTTGATTTGGAGAGGCGGCCGAGCAACAGCTCCATGGCTTCTACCGGGGAGAGCGGGCTCAACACTTTGCGCAAGACCCAGACGCGGTTGAGCTCGTCGGCGGGGAGAAGGAGTTCGTCCTTGCGCGTGCCCGAGCGGTTGATGTCAATGCTGGGGAAGATGCGCTTATCCACCAGGCGGCGGTCGAGATTGATTTCCATGTTGCCGGTGCCCTTGAACTCTTCGAAGATGACGTCGTCCATGCGGCTGCCGGTGTCCACAAGAGCTGTGGCCATGATGGTGAGCGAGCCGCCCTCTTCCACATTTCGCGCTGCGGCGAAGAAGCGGCGCGGGCGCTGGAGAGCGTTGGCGTCAATACCGCCGCTTAATACTTTGCCCGATGGCGGAGTGACGGCGTTATAAGCGCGGCCCAAGCGGGTGATGGAGTCGAGCAGGACGACCACGTCGCGCTTGTGCTCGACAAGACGCTTGGCTTTTTCGAGCACCATTTCCGCGACCTGGATGTGGCGCTGGGGGGGCTCGTCGAATGTGGAGCTGATGACTTCGCCCTTTACGGTGCGCTGCATGTCGGTGACTTCCTCAGGGCGTTCGTCGATCAAAAGAACAATCAGCGCCACTTCGGGATGGTTGGCGGTGACGGAATTGGCGATGGACTGCAGCATCATGGTTTTGCCGGTGCGCGGAGGAGCGACGATCAATCCGCGCTGGCCCTTGCCGACGGGGCAGAGCATGTCCAAAACGCGGCCAGTGAGATTTTCCTTGGTGGTTTCCAATCGAATTCGGTCCTGCGGATAGAGCGGAGTCAGGTTATCGAAGAAAATCTTATTGCGCGCGACTTCCGGGTCCTCGAAATTAACCGCTTCTACTTTGATTAAAGCGAAGTAGCGCTCGCCATCCTTGGGAGGGCGGACTTGTCCAGAAACGGTGTCGCCGGTGCGCAGGTCGAATTTGCGGATTTGCGACGGGGAGACATAGATGTCGTCCGGGCCCGGGAGATAGTTGTACTCCGGGGCGCGCAGGAAGCCGAACCCGTCGGGGAGACATTCGAGGACGCCCTCGGAGAAGATGAGGCCGTTCTTTTCGGTCTGTCCGCGGAGGATCTGGAAGATCAGCTCCTGCTTGCGCATGCCGCTAGCGCCGGGGATGTCCAGATCTTTGGCGATTTTCGCCAGGTCTGTGACGCTTTTTTCTTTCAGTTCTGCAAGGCTAATGCTCATGTGTTTATTTCCTTCAATATGCTTCCGGGCCTGAAACTCAGACCTAGCTTAGGATTTAACCGGCGCCGGGGAGGTCAAACTCTGGCAGACCGGGATGGTGCTGATAGAACTCTGGCCTAACAAATTTGAATAAGGCGCGCCGCTTGAAACTTCCCCCAACCCATATGAAAAATAATTCGCGGGGCGCTTAATTGGTCAAACTTTGATCTTCCTTTGCTTCGGGCTCGAAACCAGGAGCAACTTCCGGGACCGGCGGAATGATGATCGGATGCAGCGGCGTTTCGAGCGCATATTGCAAAACTTCGTCCATGTTTTCGACGAGCTTGACGTCGAGGACGGCAAGAATATCGGCCGGGATGTCGGCGAGATCGCGTTCATTTTCCTTGGGAACGATCACGGTACGCAGGCCCACGCGATGCGCGGCGAGCAATTTCTCCTTGAGGCCGCCGATGGGAAGCACCTTGCCACGCAGAGTGATTTCGCCGGTCATGGCCAGGTCACAGCGGGCGGGAATCCGAGTGACGGCGCTGACGAGCGCGGTTGCGATGGTGATGCCGGCCGACGGCCCATCCTTGGGGATAGCGCCCTCGGGAACGTGAACGTGAATGTCGAGGTGGCGGTAGAAGTCCTTGGACAGGCCGAACTGGGCAGTGCGCGAGCGGATGTAGCTCATGCCCGCTTGCGCGGATTCCTGCATCACGTCGCCGAGTTTCCCGGTCAGGGTGAGGCGTCCCTTGCCTTCCATCAGCGTCGCTTCCGTGGGCAGAACCTGGCCGCCGACTTCCGTCCAGGCCAAGCCGATGACCAGGCCGACTTCGTTTTTCTTTTCTTCCCAGAGCTCGCGGAACTTCAGGATGCCGAGATACTCGTTTACGTTTTCCGGTGTGATTTCCACTTTGACTTCGGCGCCCTCTTTAACCACGCGCCGTGAAATCTTGCGGCAAACATTGGCGATTTCGCGCTCGAGGTTGCGGACTCCGGCCTCGCGCGTGTAGTGGCGGATAATGTGGCGCAGGCCCTCGTCTGTGAAAACGATATTCGATTCAGTGAGCCCATTGGCTTCGCGCTGTTTTTTCACCAGGAAGCGCTTGGCGATCTCCATTTTTTCCGCTTCGGTGTAGCCCGGCAGGCGGATAACTTCCATGCGGTCCTGCAGCGGCTGCGGAATGGTGTGCAGCACGTTGGCGGTGCAGATGAACATGACCTGCGAAAGATTGTATTCCACGTCCAGATAGTGATCGGTGAACGCGTGGTTGAGCTCGGGGTCGAGCACTTCCATGAGAGCAGCGGAAGGATCGCCGCGGAAATCCATGGACATCTTGTCCACCTCGTCGAGGACGAAGATGGGGTTGACGGTGCCGGCTTTCTTCATCATTTGAATGATCTGGCCGGGGAGCGCGCCGATGTAAGTGCGGCGATGGCCGCGGATTTCGGCTTCGTCGCGCACTCCTCCCAGGGAAACGCGGACAAATTTGCGGCCTGTGGCGCGGCCAATGGAGGTGGCCAGCGAAGTCTTGCCAACGCCCGGCGGCCCGACAAAGCACAGGATGGAGCCCTTGGGATTCTTCACCAGTTGGCGCACAGCCAGATATTCCAGGATGCGTTCCTTGATTTTTTCGAGGCCGTAATGATCTTTTTCGAGGATGGATTCGGCGACGGTGATGTCGCGGATTTCCTTGGACTTTTTCTTCCAGGGCACCGCCAGCAGCCAATCGAGATAATTTCGGCTCACGGTGGATTCGGCCGACATGGGCGGCATCATTTCCAGGCGCTTGAGTTCCTGGTTGGCTTTTTCGCGCGCGTCCTTGGGCATGCCGGAGGTTTCGATCTTCTTGCGCAGCTCGTCAATTTCGCTTTTTTCGCCGCGGCCCAGTTCCTTCTGGATGGCCTTCATCTTTTCGTTCAGGTAATACTCTTTTTGGGCGCGTTCCATCTGGCGCTTGACGCGCGAATTGATGTTGCGCTCGACGTTCAGCTTTTCCAGCTCAACATCGAGAATCTTGCCGAGTTGTTGCAGGCGCTCGACCGGGTCGAACATTTCGAGAAGTTCCTGCTTTTCTTCGAAGGGCAAATTCACGTTGGCGGCTATGGCGTCGGAAAGTCGTCCGGGATCTTCCACGCGGGCGGCGCCGAGCACGGTGTCGTAATTCACGGCCTGGGAGAGCTTGACGTACTGTTCGAACAATGCGGTGACGCGGCTGATGAGCTCGCCCAACTGGGGGAACGGTTCTGATTTTACTGTGACCAAACGCAAGGTGGCCCGGAAGAAACCCTCGTTGGTGGTGACCTCAACCACTTTGGCGCGTTCAATGCCTTCCACCAGGACGCGGATGTTGCCCTCTGGAAGCTTGACGCTCTGAACGATGTTGGCGATAGTGCCGACGGTGTAAATTTCGTCGGGCTTTGGGTCGTCAATGGAGGCGTCATGCTGGGTGGCGAGGAAGATCCGTTTGTCGCCGGCAAGAGCATCTTCCAGGGCACGGACGGAACCTTCGCGGCCGACGATGAAGGGAGTCATCTGTCCGGGAAAGATGACCATTTCGCGCACCGGCATCATGGGTACGCGCTTCTGGTCGCTTTTTTCCCGGTTAAAAATGGATTCCTGGTTTGGCAATGGGGTCCCTTTGTGGAAAGTTAGCCCGCTTTTTCGAGCAGGCTCCAGTTAATTTCGCGGCCGCGAACCATATCGGCCGTGACAACAAATTCGCGGACTTTCCGCTGCGCGGGCAAGTTGTACATCAAGTCGAGCATCAAGTCCTCGAGGATCATGCGCAGGCCGCGCGCGCCGACTTTGCGCTGCATGGCCAGTTCTGCGATAGTTTCGAGCGCATCGTCGGTAAACCGCAGTTTGACGTTCTCGAACTCGAAGAGCCGCTGGTACTGCCGGATCAGAGCATTCTTGGGCTCGGTAAGGATGCGCATGAGCGCTGTGCGGTCCAAATCACCCAAGACGCCGACCACCGCGAGGCGTCCCACAAATTCAGGGATCAGGCCGTAGCGGATCAGGTCGGTGGGTTGCACCTGCTCGAGCAATTCAATGTTGCGCTTGTTGACCGTGACCGGTTGAGTGTCGGTATGGAAACCCAAAGATTTTTGGCCGATGCGGCGCTCAATGGTTTTCTCCAGACCGACAAACGCGCCGCCGCAGATGAAAAGAATATTGGTGGTGTCGACGGGCGTAAATTCCTGGTGCGGATGCTTGCGTCCGCCCTGTGGGGGAACGTTAGCGATAGTGCCCTCCAAGATTTTCAGCAACGCCTGCTGGACGCCTTCCCCGGAAACATCCCGGGTGATGGACGGGTTCTCATCCTTCTTGGAGATCTTGTCGATCTCGTCGATATAGATGATGCCTTGCTGGGCGCGGGTGACGTCGCCGTCGGCGGCCTGCAGCAGTTTCAAAATAATATTTTCGACGTCTTCGCCCACATAGCCTGCTTCGGTAAGCGTAGTGGCGTCCACAATGGCGAAGGGGACATCCAACATGCGCGAAAGAGTTTGCGCCAAAAGCGTCTTGCCCGTACCCGTGGGGCCGATGAGAAGGATGTTGGATTTGCTCAATTCCACTTCGCCGGGCTGGCGGTTCAGGAAAATTCGCTTGTAATGGTTATACACAGCCACAGCTAATTTCTTTTTTGTTTTGTCCTGACCAATCACGTACTGGTCCAGGAATGATTTGATCTCCGGCGGACGCGGCAAGCGGCGATTGGCC
>DATGHC010000077.1:0-35526 GCA_035308165.1 Candidatus Acidiferrales bacterium
CATCCGGCGGGTATTCATCCCTTGAACGTTCAATTGACTGGGCTTCCTAAAAAAATTACACCGGGCGCGGGCGGTCTCTTCCCGTGGCCTCGCCGCGAATGGCCGCCAACAATTCATCCCGGCGCACCGTGGCCGTGCCGCGTTTCATAACCACGATGCCGGCCGCATAATTCGCAAGTTCCGCGGCCTCCAGAACGCTGGCCCCAGCTGCCAATGCCAACGTGAAAACTGCAATGACTGTGTCTCCAGCGCCAGTTACATCAGCGGCCTCTTCCGACCCGTAAATTGGAATTGTCCTGGGTTTTTCGCCACGTTCAAAAGCGACCATGCCGTCTTTCCCGCGTGTAACCACAAGGGCTTCGAGTTCAAGGGAGCGCATGGTTTGAGCCGCGAGTTTTTGGAGTCTTGACGAGTCAGACCCGATGCGCGTGTGGTAAAGGGCTTCGAGCTCAGCTTCATTCGGAGTGGCGGCAGTGACGCCCGCACCTTTGTAATCGCCCAGCGAATACCTTGAATCGAGTGTGATCTTTATCTTTGGCCCGCCGAAACGCCGTAGCGAACCCAATAGTGCTGGGGTGACGGCGCCAAAACCGTAATCTGAGGCCAGCAGTGCATTTGCTCTCCGCATGTGTTGCTTTGCTTTGCTGAGAATAGCCTTCTGCGCCGCCGGACCTAAGGGTGCCGTTGGCTCGTGGTCCACGCGCAGAACTTGCTGCCGAGTGGTATGAGTCCAACCTGCCAGGTAACGCGTTTTGACAGGCGTGGTCCATCCGCGCACAGACACGATGCCCGAAGCATCTACGTTTTTCCGGCGGAAGTAATCGAGAAGCTCCCGGCCCGGGGCATCGTCCCCCACGACCCCCACCGGCAAAACACGTGCGCCCAAATCCGTAAGATTATTTGCGGCGTTTGCGCCGCCTCCGGGGACGAGCTGCGTTTCGCGGTGACGCAGGATCAATACCGGCGCTTCACGCGAGACTCTGGAGATTTCGCCGAATACAAATTTGTCGGCCACGAAATCGGCGAGAACAGCAATCGTCTGTTTCGTGAAGCCTTCGACGAACTCCTCGAGCCGTGTAAGGTCCGCGCTCAAAGCTCATTCCCCATTGATTTCACTGCATTTTTAAACACGTCGAAAAGTATCACATCGGCGGCAACGTGACCAATGGATGCCCCCTTGCGGGACCGCATCGGCGCGCAATCGAATCGGTTACGCAGTGGATGACCCCCGCCGCCGTTCAATCGTTTGCTGGATGGACGACCAGAAACCATTGGCATCATGAATGCGAAGGTCTATTCGCACAAAATAGACCGGAACGCTCTTGAATTGGATTTCGCCCAAATTGAAAACATCTTTTTCGGTGCAGATCAGGAATTCCGCGCCAGACTTTTGCGCCTTGGCATCCAATCGCTCTGCGTCCTGAGGCGTGAATGAGTGGTGATCCGGGAAACTTTCAGTTCCTGCGAGTGTGGCGCCCCACGCGCGCAAATCCTCAAAGAATGCCTGCGGATTCCCAATGCCGCAGAAAGCAAAGGCTTTTTTCTTGTGAAAATATTCCGGCGAAAGATACGACAATTGTCCTGTCGAGACGCAGTCCAGCCTTACGACTTCGCGGGCTTTGGTCGTGGCGTAAAAAATCGGAGCGTTGCTATATCGTCTCACAACCGCCTCCACCGCGGGTGCGCGGTCGCTGCGGGTTATCACCACCGCGTCGGCGCGCCGCAAGGCGCTTTTGGGTTCGCGCAGCAATCCCGCGGGAAGAAGCATTCCACCGCCAAACGGATTCGTCGCGTCCAACATGACAATGTCTACGTCGCGGTCAAGTTGCATGTGCTGAAAACCATCATCGAGTAGGAACCATTCCACTCCGTGCCGAGCCAGCACGGTGCCGCTAGCAAAACGATCCGCGCCGACACCCAATTCCACGTGATGGCCCAGCCGCTGGAGGTAAATCGCAACTTCATCGCTCTGAGGGGCACCGGCTGAGGCGTTTGGGCGCGACCTATATCCGCGCGTCAAAATTCCAACGCGCTTCCCTTCTGCGCGAAGGCGCTCCGCCAGCCAAAGAACCATGGGAGTCTTTCCCGTGCCGCCCGCGGTCAAATTTCCTACGCTGATCACCACACCAGGAAGCCGGCGCTTGGCCAGCAATCCGCGGCGAAAACTTGCGGCACGCAAACGGACAGCGCCACTCCACACCTGCGAGAAGGGCCACAGCACGATTCGCAACGGGGCGGATATTTTCAAACGCCGCTCCCGGAACTGGACGCCGCACTGCTGCGGATGTCCTTTTCCGCCGGTTTGGAAAGCCCCGGCAAGAGCGAAATAATCCGCTTAATCGTTCGCTCCGTGGCGCCACGGTTTTCCTCGACCAGGGATCGCGCGGTTTCGCCCATGCGGCGATTCCGCTCAGCATCCTCGACTAGCTCAATCCAAGCCACGCCCAGAGATTCAGGGCTATCCACTTGCAGCGCCGCACCACGGGCCAGAAACGCAGAAGCTACTTCTTGAAAATTCTCCATGGATGGGCCAAAGAGTGGAGGCTTGCCGAAACCCGCAGGCTCAAGCAGGTTGTGTCCACCAGCAGGGACAAGGGACCCGCCGATAAAAACTGCATCGGCGATCCCGTACAGGCCAGCCAATTCGCCGATACTGTCGAGTAGAAGCACGCTCTCATCACCGGCCAGAGCGTCTCGGTCATCCCCGGCGAGTCTTAATTGGCTCCGGCGCACGTACTTGCGATGAGATTCTTCAATGTGCCGCGCGGCCGCGTCGAAACGCTCAGGCTTCCGAGGCGCAAGTACCAGGAACGAATTCCGAATCTGACCTTGCAGAACTCCAAATGCGATCAGGACAAGTGGTTCTTCGCCGGAGGTGACGCTGCCCGCGACAATCAAGGGCCGACGACCAAGCCGGTCGACGGCCGACGCGAGCCACGATTCGAGTGGAGTCGCCGCAGGTTGGGGCGAATCGTACTTGAGGTTGCCGGTAACGACCACTCTTTCGGGTGGGGCGCCAAGGGTGCGAACTCGGTCGGCGTCCGTTTCGCTTTGCATCAGAAAGATTGTGGCGTTGGCCAGGACGTTTTTGTAGAAGTGCCGCGCTAAAAAGCCAAGCGCGCCCAAAAGACGCTGATGCCGGCGGAACGAGCGGTCAGAGATACGCCCATTTGCAAATACAATCGGGACGTTAGCGCGGCGGGTCTCGCGCAGGAAATGTGGCCAGATTTCCGTTTCCAGGATAATTATGCAAGCAGGCTTAATCGCGCGGATGACGCGTCGCACAATCCATGCCCAGTCGAAAGGAAAATAGAAAACTCCATCAGCGAAATCAATGCGCTTCCCGGCGAGAGCTTGTCCGGTAGCAGTAGTAGTCGAAATCACCAGGGGCGTTTGGGGAAATTCGATTTTCAGCCGCTTGGCAAGCGGCAGTGCGGCCAGCACTTCTCCCACGGAAACGGCGTGGATCCAAATACAGCCGGAACTTTTCAAAGTGAGTTCGGGCGGAACTTTACCGAACCGTTCGCTCAGGTTGCTCAGGTATTTGCCTGATCGGAGCCCTTTTATGAAAAAGTAGGGTGCCGCCACCAGGGCGCCAAGAGCCATCAAAAAACTGTAGGTGAAATACATTCGCTCGCTTTCGATTGCTGATTTTCCGCAAAATGCAGCCGGGCTTTCAATAGCCGCCCGAACGGCTGGCCGTCTTGCAGCCCGCGCAAACCAGCTATTATAGTGTCAGTGGCAGCTTGCGGGGCGACACTTCATTTGGGATCGCGCATCCCACTGCCCGTAACATGGGACCAAGGATTTCTATTTCCGGCTTGACCCTCATGACCGTGGCAGTGGCCACTGCCCTCTATGGTTCGGTGCAGAACGCGCCCCAAACGGTCGTGAAGAAGGATTTCGCCACACTTGTTGCACGCGACACGCATCAGGGAGTGACCGTGGCCGCCGACCCCTGGCTGCAGGCGCAAGACTATAAAGCACGATTCGGCAAGAAGACTCCCTATGATGCGGGAGTTATCGCCATCGATATTTATTTCCACAACGATGGCAACATCCCGCTTCGAGTGAATCTAGACACGATTCGCCTGACACTGGCGTTTGAGGGCCAGCCCGAGCAGGACCTTCCGCCGCTGCGCGCCGAAGTTGTGGCCGACTACATTCTGAACCAAAGCGGCGTCAAGAAATCGCGGAGGCTCTCACTTCCCATTGGCGGCGGCAAGCCGAATAAACAAATGAACGAAATGACCGCCGTCATCAGGCAGAATCAACTGGCAACGGACTTGATTCCTCCTAAGGGCACTGTGAACGGCTTCCTATATTTTGACCTGGGAGGCGAGTTTGACTACATAAAATCGGCAAAGATTTACGTTCCGGATTTGAAAGAGATGGAAACGGACAAGACCCTGTTCTTCTTCGATGTGCCTCTCGCGAAAACCGTGAAGCAATAAGATCCGGCTTTAGATACGCTTTTGCGCAAGAGTTTTGCTCCCACTGTTCCAGTCAGCTACAATTACTTTTGCGATCAGGCTACCAGCGTAATGAATCTTCTTGACGATTTGAATGTACGCCAGCGAGAGGCTGTCCTCGCCACGCAAGGACCCGTCCTTGTGCTGGCTGGCGCGGGCACGGGCAAGACGCGCGTAATCACCTACCGCATCGCGCACTTGATTCAGCAAGGTGTGCCCGCGGAACAAATTCTGGGCGTCACTTTCACCAACAAGGCGGCCGACCAAATGAAGGAGCGCGTCCGCAACCTGTTGGTACGAGCGGGCCTTTCGGCGTCGGACCCCTGGATTTCCACATTTCATTCATTTTGCGCCCGGCTGCTGCGGCGTGAAGCGCCCAGGCTTGGCCTTCGGCGGGACTTCGCGATCTATGATGAAGACGACCAATCAGCCGCCATCAAGATTGCTGTTCAGAAGTTGAACATGATCGAGCGCGGCGCTGATTTGCGTCCATTCCAAAATCGGATCAGCTTCGCAAAAAACAACGGAGTCTCGGCTGAGGGCATGGCTGCACAAGCCTCCAAGACAGGCGACGACCAAATTCGCAAAACCGCCCGCGTCTTTCAAGCTTATGAAGAGGTCTTGAGTCAGGCAGGAGCGCTGGATTTTGATGACTTGCTTCTGCGTGCCACCCAGGTATTGCGCGATTTTCCGGAGGCGCAAGCGAACTGGCAATCCCGGTTTCGGTATGTCCACGTGGATGAATTTCAGGACACCAATCGCCCGCAATATGAGCTGTTGCGGCTGCTGCTGGGTAAAGAACAAAACATTTGCGCTGTTGGCGATGAGGATCAGTCCATCTATAGCTGGCGCGGCGCGGACATTAACATCATGCTTGGATTTGCCGAAGAGTTTCCCGGCGCCCAGGTGATTCGCCTGGAAGAGAATTACCGCTCCCGGCAACACATTCTTGATGCCGCAGCTGGAGTTGTCGGCCACAACCAGAAGCGATTGGGCAAGCAACTTACGGCCACGCGCGGCGAAGGATCCCTGCCGAAGTATTTTGAAGCTCGCGATGCAAAGACCGAGGCGGAATTTGTGGCCGGGGAAATACTTCGCCTCTATCGATTGGATGCCGCGCACCACGCCGCTATTCTCTACCGGGCAAATTTCCAGTCGCGCGCCATGGAAGATGCTATGCGTCAGTTCGGTGTCCGGTACAAGATTGTTGGCGGCTTCAGCTTCTACCAACGCGCTGAAATCAAAGACGTCCTGGCCTATGCCCGGCTTGCTTTAAACCCCGACGACGACGTCGCGCTCCTCCGCGTACTCAATATGCCGGCCCGCGGGATTGGCGCGAAAACCGTCGAACCCATACGCGCCGCGGCGAATGAAAGAAAGATCTCGCTTTGGGCGGCGATCCGCGCGGCCATTGAGAATAATCCTGCGGGGCAGGCGCCGCTGCGCGGTTTCAGTGAGATTATTGAAGCGCTGCAACAGGAAGTCCACATCCTGGGGCCTGCGGAATTCGTGGATCGCATCCTGGAGAAGACCGGTTATCTCGAAATGCTGGAGCAGCACGGAACAGCGGAAGACGCCGCGCGGGTGGAAAACCTCCGCGAGCTGGTGAATGCCGTCGCCGAGAGCGCTGAAGAAGGCCAGACATTGATTGACGTCCTGGATCGCACCGCGCTTGTCGCGGACTCCGACACTTTTGATGAGCGGGCGCCTGTCACCATGATGACGCTCCACTCCGCCAAGGGACTGGAATTCGAGCACGTGTTCTTGACCGGCCTCGAGGAGGGCGTTTTTCCGCACAGCCGCTCGATGAACTCCGACGACGAAATTGAAGAGGAGCGCAGACTCTGCTACGTGGGCATGACGCGCGCCAAAGAAACCCTGACGTTGACGCGAGCCGTTTATCGCCGCATTTTCGGCAACGAGAGAGTGGAGGGGTCGTCACCATCGCGGTTTCTGCAGGAGATTCCCGGCGAACTGATTGTGACCGCAAAGGGCTCTCTTGCGGGCGCGGGCGA
Organism: Candidatus Acidiferrales bacterium; assembly: GCA_035308165.1. Taxonomy (GTDB): domain Bacteria; phylum Acidobacteriota; class Terriglobia; order Acidiferrales; family UBA7541; genus DASTCZ01. The sequence goes on from DATGHC010000077.1 coordinate 6,488, forward strand.
GACCCGTCGCTACGAGTCCGACCCGGAATATTCCTACACGGCTGATGAATTCGAGCGCCGCGTGAAACGCATCCCCGCTTCCGGCGACCGCGCGCCCAGCGCCCCACGGACGCCTCGAACGACCGGTTCTTCACGAAATCGCACCCCTGCGGGGGGTGGGCACCCGCTAATAGGAGTGCGCGTACGCCACTCCACTTACGGCAATGGCACAATCATCGGAGTCGAGGGCGAAGACGACGACCGCAAGCTCACAGTCAGTTTTTCAGACCATGGCACTAAGAAACTGGTAGAGCGGTATGCAAACCTGATACGCGCGTAATCGCAGCCCTGTCGTGCCCACTCCGTATCTGTAGCATTGAACGCAGTTGCTTGCCGAAGCGGGTCAAGGTAGAGTTTGCCAGCAATTGATGGACGGTGATCGTTGGCCTCACAACTTTTCCGCCGAAAGAGTATAGACAGGCTAATCTCGGACTCCGAGAATCCCGAGAAGCGGCTAAAAAAGACGCTCGGGCCGTGGTCGCTGACGGCGCTGGGCATCGGAGCAGTCATCGGTTCCGGCATTTTCACTGTCATCGGAACCGCGATTGCCGGGCAAAAGCTGCAAGTTTCTTCCATCTTGAACGCCCCACTACTGGAATACTTGATCTACCATTCCGCATCTTTTGGCAGACCTGGCGCGGGCCCGGCGATTGCAATCTCCTTTGTCCTCGTCGCCATAGTCTGCGCCTTCGCGGCTCTCTGCTACGCGGAACTCGCGGCCATGATTCCCGTAGCGGGCAGCGCCTACACTTATACCTACGCAACGATGGGGGAATTGATCGCCTGGATTATTGGCTGGGACCTTATTCTGGAATACGCCGTTTCCAACATGGCGGTAAGCGTCGGCTTTTCAGCGCACGTTGTTGGATTGCTCGATTGGTTTGGAATTCATCCCAGTCTCCCTTGGATCGTCCCTGCCTATCTGCCCAGCGGGCTAACGGACCTCCAAGGAAATTCGCTATACGACCCCGGTTGGCACTTTGGCTTCAACGTTCCGGCATTTATCATCGTGATGATTTTGACGGTCGTGCTGGTGCGAGGTATTCGTGAATCCGCGAGTGCAAACAATGTGATGGTGGTGCTGAAGATTTCCGCGATTATGGTGTTTGTTATTTTCGCAGCCAACTCCATTCATCCCGCAAATTGGCACCCTTTCGTGCCCAATGGGTGGCCGGGAATTCTGACGGGGGGATCGATCATCTTCTTCACTTACATTGGGTTCGATTCCGTATCCACCGCCGCGGAAGAATGCAAGAACCCCCAGCGGGATCTGCCCATTGGGATAATCGCCACGCTGGTGATCTGCACGATTTTGTATATCGCGGTCGTAGTGGTATTGACTGGCTTGGTGCCCTGGCAAAGCCTGCTGGATGATGCCGCGCCGGTGGTAAATACACTCAAGCGACTGCACTTTACAGGCGTGCGGCTGGTTGTTTTGCTGGGCGCCCTGATGGGAATGATCTCGTCGCTCCTGGTCTTCCAATTGGGACAAGCGCGCGTCTGGTTTGCGATGTCGCGCGACGGTCTGTTGCCAAACATTTTCAGCCGTGTTCACAAGATTTATCGCACGCCGGATTTTTCCACTTGGGTTGCGGGTTTTCTGGTGGGCATACCTGCGGGGCTTCTGGATATCGGGACACTCGCAGACCTCTCCAATATAGGAACCTTGTTTGCATTCGCGCTGGTTGCAGGCGGCGTGCTAATTCTCCGATTCCGGGAACCTGACCGTCCGCGTAGTTTTCGTGCTCCGGGCGGGCCACTCGCCCCGGTTGTTACAATTCTTACCTGCTTGCTGCTGATGGCCGGCTTGCCAATTACGAATTGGATTCGATTCTTCGTCTGGCTCATGATTGGCCTGGTCATTTATTTCTCCTACAGCCGTAAGCGCAGTCAGCTGGCGCGAGAAGCGGCTGCACAGGGGCACTGATGTTTCCCCGTAAATCCATACGATTCGCAGCAGCTATTGCGGTATGCGCGGTACTTCCCTCCTGCGTTTGCGCCTGGGGTGCCAATGCCCAACGGCTGATCGCAAATAAAGCTTTCGAGACTCTGCCCCCCGAATTGCGCGAATTCTACGAGGCCAATCGCGTGCGAATCCTGGCGATGATCAGCGATCCACTCGACACCCTGGCCAAGAATCCCAACGAGCAGCACCTGCATGTCCTGTACTTGAATCGCTATTCGCCGTTTCCCTTCGATTCCCTGCCCCGCAATTACGCGGCGGCCCTCAAAAAGTTCGGCCAGGCAAAGATTGAAGCAAACGGTGTGCTTCCCTGGCAGATCGGTGTGTATAGCGAAAAACTGACGGAAGCATTCCGTGCGCGGAACTGGAACGACGTCCGGCTTTATTCCACGATGCTGGCGCATTACGTCGCCGAGGCTCACGACCCGTTCAACACGACGGACAATAGCGACGGGCGCGCCATGGGACAAACGGGGGCGAACAGCCGTTTCGGCACCAGCCTCGCGGATCGCTACTCGCTGTTTTTTCCCATGCGCCCGAACGACGCGCGTTTCATCAAGGATCCCACGGACAACGCTTTCGAGGATATTTTAAACGCTCATAGCTGGCTGCAGATTATTCTTCTCGCCGACCGGCGCTCCCGCGCAGGACTGGCCGACTATACGGACGATTACTACGATCGCTTTTACAACCAGGCCGGCGCCGTTCTGATCCGTCAGCTTTCTGACGCGGCGAGCGAAGTGGGATCCTATTGGTTGACGGCGTGGATGAACGCCGGAAAGCCCTCACTTCCGCAGCGCTGACCTTTGAACCGTGGCAATTACTCCCGCTCCCGATGAACAACCTTTCTCTCCGGACCGAATCGTTTCGCTGATTTCAGCTTTGCCCAAGGCCGAACTGCATTTGCATTTGGAGGGTACCATTTCGGCGAGCACGGCTGTGGATCTGGCTGCACGGCATGGGATAACGATTACCACGGAGGAAGCCTCGCAGCACTATGCCCCCGGCAATTTCGCTCAATTCCTCGAAGCCTTCAAATGGGTCACTTCATTCCTGCGGACACCGGCCGATTACGCTCTTATTACCGAACGAATGGCAGAGCAGCTCATCTCTCAAAATGTCGTCTATGCCGAGATAACGATTTCTGTGGGCGTGATGCTTCTCCGCAAACAAGACCCGCTCGCCAATTTCGAGGCAATCTCGCAAGCTGCCGCGAAATTTGAACCACGTGGCTTAAAGCTGCGCTGGATCTTCGACGCAGTCCGGCAATTTGGCCCTATTGCCGCCGCCGAGGTGGTGAAGGCGGCTACAGAGTGCGTTTCCCAAGGAGTTGTCGCCTTTGGATTGGGCGGCGATGAATTAGCTTTTCCCGCAGCAGATTTTCGCTCTGTTTATGAACTCGCCGCCGACGGTGGCCTGCATCGATTAGTTCATGTTGGAGAGATTGGCGATGCAGCTTCGGTCCGCGAAGCAGTGGAAATACTTGGCGTTTCACGCATTGGACACGGGATTGGCGCCATCAACGATCCCCGCGTGATGGATTTTCTTGCGGAGCGCAAGGTCACATTGGAGCTTTGTCCCACCAGCAATATCCGCACCAGTGCGCTGGCGCGCCAGCTTGGCGATCCAGCCGCCACAATCGCCCAGCATCCGCTCCCACAATTCCTGCGGCGTGGGATGCGAGTGACGCTCTCGACGGATGACCCGGCCATGTTTCAGACAACGCTTGTCCAAGAGTACGGCCATGCAGCGGAAATGGGATTAAATCAGCAGGAAATAATGCACCTGGCGGAGATGAGTTTCCAAAGCTCGTTCTTGCCCGCTGATATAAAGCAGCGGCTGATTAGCGCGATGTGGACGCTCCAATCGAGCGCAGCACGGAAATAGTAGTCTCCCCTCAACTTCACACGCCAACGCAATGCCTCATCTCTTGATATAATCCTGGCCATGAAAGCTCACGTCTGGGTAATGCTGAAGTCGACCGTTCTCGACCCACAAGGCAAGACCATTCACCACACGCTCTCATCGCTCGGCTTTTCATCGGTAAAGGACGTCCGCCAGGGCAAGTTTTTCCTCCTTAATTTGAACGGCGCGACCCGCGAAGACGCCCGCGCCGAAGTCGAGCGCATCGCCAAGGAAGTCCTCACCAATCCGGTCATTGAAGAGTTCCGCTTCGAAATAGTGGATTAGCGCCTTACCCCGTTTCCACCAGGAAACTTGCTCACGGAGCAGGTGGCTGATTGGTAGAAGGGGTGTGCTACGCTATTTCTGCGTGGCCTCTCCCAGCGAATCGCGATTCTCACGAGGCCGGAGAAAAAGACATGTGTGGAATTGTAGGTTACATCGGACCTAAAAAGGTCGTCCCTCTGGTCATTGACGGCCTGCGCCGCCTCGAATACCGCGGATACGATTCTGCCGGAATCGCCGTCGTAGACGAGCATGGGAAGATGGAAATTCGCCGCGCTTCGGGCAAGCTGCGCAATCTTGAAGAAGTCATCCGCCTGTCGCCGATTGACGGCACCTACGGGCTGGGACACACGCGCTGGGCCACACACGGCCGCCCCACGGAAGAAAATGCCCACCCACACCGGGATTGCACCGGGCAAATCGTGGTGGTCCACAACGGGATTATTGAAAACTACGTTGAGCTGAAGAAGCAGCTCATCGCGGAAGGTCACAAATTCGTCACGGAAACGGACACGGAAGTCGTCGCCCACCTGGTTGAGAAATACATGAATGGCGGGCCCCTCGAAGATGCCGTGCGCAAAACCGTGAAGCAGCTCCACGGAGTTTATGCGCTGGCAATTCTTTCCTCGCACGATCCAAATAAAATTGTTGCCGCGCGCTGGGGACCACCAGCGGTGATCGGACTTGGCCAGGATGAATATTTCGTGGCCAGCGACATCCCCGCGATCCTCTATCACACTCGCGACATTTTCTTCATGGCCGATGGCGACATGGCTGTCCTGACTCCTCAGGGAGTGCGCGTGACCGATTTTGAAGGACGGCCTATACAGCGCCCCGTCCAGCACATCACCTGGGACCCCATCATGGCGGAAAAGGGCGGCTTCAAACATTTCATGCAGAAAGAAATTTTTGAGCAGCCAAGAGCCGTGCGCGATACCCTTTCCGGCCGCATTTCACTGGATTCCGGCAAGGTCTTCCTGGATGAAATGGAAATAACCGAGCAGGAATACCGTGAATTCCACAACGTGAAAATTATCGCCTGCGGCACGAGCTGGCATGCCGGTCTTGCTGGCAAGTTCATGATTGAGCGTCTGGCACGAATTCCGGTAGAAGTGGATTACGGCAGCGAGTTTCGCTATCGCGATCCCATCGTCGGACCAGGGACGCTCTGCATCGGCATCAGCCAGTCGGGCGAAACTGCGGACACGCTGGCAGCGCAACGCGAAGCAAAGCAGAAAGGCGCAAAGACACTGGCGATTTGCAACGTGCAGGGCTCGATGATTACCCGCGAAGCTACCGGCACTGTTTTGACGCATGCGGGCCCGGAAATTGGGGTCGCATCCACGAAAGCATTTACTGGCCAGCTCACCGCGCTCGCGGTGGTCAGCCTCTACCTTGCGCAAGTCCGCGAGACGGTGACCAACGACTGTGCAAAGAACCTGATGCAGGAATTGACCAAACTACCTCACAAAATGGAGATGATTCTTCAGGGAGAAGATGAAGGCGTGTACGAACACTTGGCGCGGGAATTCTTCCGGTTCTCTGACTTCTTATATTTGGGCCGCGGGATTCATTACCCAATTGCTTTGGAAGGCGCGCTCAAGCTCAAGGAAATTTCGTATATTCACGCCGAGGGTTACCCTGCCGGCGAAATGAAGCATGGACCGAACGCATTGATTGACGAGAATTTGCCTGTGGTTGTGCTGGCAACGCGCGACCAGAACGACGCGGACTCTATGACCCGCTACGAGAAATCCGTCTCCAATATCAAGGAAGTGAAAGCGCGCGACGGTATCGTAATTTCCATAGTGAGCAAGGGCGACACGCTTGCTCGGGAGGCTTCCGACCACGTGATTGAGATCCCAATGGCGCCGGATATTTTTTCTCCCATTCTGGAGATTATCCCGCTCCAACTGCTGGCCTACCACATTGCCGTGCGCCGTGGTTGCGACGTGGATCAGCCGCGCAACCTCGCCAAATCGGTCACCGTGGAATAACGGCGCCTATAGCGATGTAGTGGCGCTGCTTGCCGCACCTTAGTGTGCGCCCCTTTCACCGTCTCGAAGACCCACTGCATTCACAAAAGCCGAACAGTCCCTTGTTGCCTTTTTCATTAGAAGGCTATAGAAATAATGCCCACATGGATGTCTTCTCGAATCGCAATCGACGAATTGTTGCTTCCTTGGCCGCAATGCTTTTGGGCGGCGTCTGCACGAACCCGCAAAGCGCCGCACCCAAGACCTACACTCTCAACCGCGTAACCGCCACCGGCCTGAAGCATTTCTCCTCTGAACAAATAGCTTCTGCGAGTGGCCTGCGGAAAGGGCAACAAGTTGACATGCCTGCGGTGGATGCCGCCGCGGACCGATTGTTCAAATCAGGCGCCATCGCCAAAATCGGCTATTCCTTTCAGGTGGCGGGAACTTCTCTTAATGTCGAATTCCAGATTACCGAGGCTTCCCATTTCCTCCCTTGCACCTACGATAATTTTGTCTGGTTTAAGGATGCGGAATTGGCCGCTGCGATTCAGCGCGAAATTCCCTTGTTCGATGGCTCTCTCCCGATTGGCGGGGATATGGTCAATCAGGTGCCCGTCGCGATTGAACACCTTCTGACGGATCACAAGATCACAGGGAAAGTCATTGCGGATTTCACCGGAACACTGGGCGGCAAGGCTACAGGTTACTCAATTCGCGTATTGGACCTATCCATCCCGGTCAAGGAGGTTGACATCGCTGGCGGCCCGGTGGCCACTGAGGCACTTGCAATGGCCGAAGAGCCAATCCTGAAGCAGAACTATTCCCGCGCCATTGCAAAGGGTGCGGCGGAATCAGGGCTCACGGAAATCTACCAAAACGAAGGATACCTTCAAGCAAAATTCTCGGATCCACAGGTCACCATGAATGATCCGCAGGGCGCGGATGCTTCACAAGGCGTTGCGGTCAAGTTCTCAGTCACACCGGGGCCGCTTTACAACTGGAATGGCGTTTCGTGGACTGGGATCCAAGTTTTAGGGGATTCTGAACTGGTGCGGCTTCTAGGGTTTAAATCCGGTGACATCGCCCGCCGCGATATATTTCAGAAAGGTTTGGCCGCGATTCGGGCCGGGTACGGGAAAGTGGGCTATCTTGATGTACAGATCTCCCCCATTCCTGAGTTCGACGAACCAAACCATCGAGTCCATTATCAGATGCAGGTCAACGAGGGCCCGCAGTATTTGATGGGTGAATTCACCGTCACCGGCGTTTCTGAACCTCTGGCGACTAAATTGAAGCAGGCATGGAAGCTTCGTACAGGCCAGGTATTTGACGCGTCCTATTTTAGAGAGAACTGGCAGAAAGATATGTCAGAAGTTATGCGAACGGGCCCACCCGGTCGCGGCCAATTCATCATGAATCAAACCATTAATCGCCAGGCCCACGTGGTGGACATTGAACTTCAATTTCGTTGAGTTCCGTTTCCCCCGCGAAAACCGGCTAGGGGCTGAAACAGGCGGGCAAAATCCCGTACAATATAGGACGTGAACTGCTGCACCCAACCTGGACACCGCAAGTTTCCTTTGATTTATGGTGTTTTGAAATTTGCGGGCCTTGCCGCCACTCTCTGCGCCCCGGCGGCATGGTGTCAAACGACCGCGCCGGCGACCGCCAAGATTGTCTCCATAGAAGCCAGCGGATCGAAACGCCTCTCGAATGAAGACGTTGCCCGGGCCTGTGGGCTGAAACTTGGCGACCTCGTCGGCAAGGAACAGCTTCAAGTTGCGGCGGACCATCTCGCGGCTGTGGGCCTATTCCAGAGCGTCAGTTTTCATTACACGACCGACACTGCGGGGGTCCACCTGACCTTCGATGTGAGAGACGCCACGGTCGTGCCGGTCATTTTCGACAATATCCCGTGGGCCAGTGACGAAGAACTGGGCACACTCTTACGCCAATCGGTGGGCTTCTTCGACGGGAATGCACCGCAACAGGGCACCCTGCTCGACGACATGGCCACTGCCATTCAAAAGTTCCTCGTCAGCCGAGGAGTTCGCGTCATTGTCCAGCACAGTTTGATCGGTTGGCCGGATTTGGAAGGCGATGTCGTACTCTTCACCGCCACCGGCGCGACTGTAAACGTTCAGGCCCTGGAGTTCACTGACCCTTTGCCCATGAAATCGCTTCCCGTCGCCGCGAGGCTTTCCGATATCGTCGGCCACCCATACTCGCGCCTTTCCCTGGAATTGTTCGCATTTGAGCAGGTCCGGCCGGTCTATCTCGCCCAGGGTAACTTGAAGGTTTCATTCGGCGCGCCAGTCGTTACCCTCGGGGACTCAGGCAGCGGCGGCCGGCCCGATAATCTTCGCATAAAGCTGCCAATCACCCCAGGGCCACAATTCCGCCTTGGAGGAATCACTTGGTCGGGCAATGCAGCCTACAGCGAAACATCCCTTTCCACGATGGTTCCTGTTGCCGCTAACGCATTAATGGACGGTGAGAAAATCCAGGCCGCCTGGCTCAACATTGCAAATTCCTATGGCCACATTGGCTATATGGACGCAGAGGTTGATGCACAACCGGAATTTGATTTAGCCGCGAACAAGGTCAGCTATCGCGTAAAAATCACCGAGGGCCCGCAATATCACATGGGCTCACTCATCATCACCGGGCTTTCCCTCGATGGCGAAAAGAAACTTCGCGCCGCCTGGACGCTCGCTGCGGGATCGGTCTTTGACAGGGCTTACTTCGATAATTTCGTGACGAGGGTAAGCCGCGCGACGGAGGACATCTTTGGCAAACTTCCCGTCCATTACGACAAAGTAGGCCAGCTCCTCCGGCGCAATGAGCAGACGCACATTATCGATGTCCTTCTTGATTTTCAATGACGCGGCAGGCTGACCAGTGGGCGAAAATTACTTGGAAAAACTCTCTTTCGCTGCGCATGAAGAATGGAACTTCTGAAGGGAATATTCCGTATCTACCACTGAGCGGCCCAGTGCGTATGTCTACTGGTCGCCGGAGGATTCCGCTGCGCAAGTTCACAACCCATCCTGCCGTCCTACCCGTGATTGCGCTGTTTATTTTTGCAGCGGGGTGCACAATTGGCCCGGCCGAATCCGGCAGCTTTGACCGAACGACTTCCGTCTCCGGCCCCATACAGCTGGACCTTCGCAACGGGTCAGGTCATGTCGAAATCCGCACAGGGCAGCCTGGCCAAGTCCACATCCACGGCGAATACAGCATTTGGTCTTTGATTTGGTCCAATGGTCAGACGAACGGACAGGAAGTTCAAGCCCATCCGCCTATCGAACAGCAAGGTAGTGTGATTCGCATTGGATATCAGGGCGAAGAACTAAACCACGTTCAGATTAATTACACGATTTACGTTCCGCCAGAAACGGAATTGCGGGCACAGGTGGGGTCGGGCAGTCTCGATGTCAGTGGTGTGAAGGGGCCCGCAGTGCTCCACACCGGTTCTGGGCACATAACGGTAATGGATATCAACGGGGATCTGGACGTGGAAACCGGGAGCGGCACCATCAATCTTACCGGCATCTCCGGCAGGGTTACTGCAACAACAGGATCGGGGCGAATCGAGCTCAATGGAATTGGCGGTGAAATTCGTGCTTCAACCGGATCAGGATCGCTGCATATTTCGCGCAGTCCTGGACGTATCAACGGCCGGACCTCAAGCGGAGGCATTGAAGCCGACGGTGTTGCAGACGATTTGCACCTGACGACCGGCTCCGGCGGCGTGCACATTCAGGGGAATCCAAGTCTTGGCAGCTTCTGGCAAATTCACACCGGGTCGGGCAGCCTCACACTGGATGTCCCGTCCAACGCCAGCTTCAGGCTTCATGCACTGGCCCACTCGGGTCGGATTGAAAGCGACATACCCGTAATCATGGAGGAACAAACGGGCCGCCGTGAATTGCGTGGACGGATTGGCAGCGGCTCGGCCAGCGTTGAACTGGAAGCCGGCTCCGGGTCCATTCATATCCGTTAACCCCAATGGCCGGTTAGAGCTTCATCCAGCTTTCCGCGTTACAATAGGGGCCGTGCGTCCCAATTCCACCTTGACGAGGGCTTTGCTCGCGGCAGCGCTCTTTTCCGCAGCATGCCTGATCGCTTCCACATGTAATGGCTCCAGTGCCTTTGGCTTCCAGCAGGAGCCACAGCAGTCTTCTCCACCCGCAAAGGCTGCTTCCAAGACAACCACGCCAATTCAAAAGAGTCCGCCGGCAACCACCGCCGGTACAAGACAGCCTGCCGCGCCCGATCCCGAAACTGAGTTGCAGATGGCCATCGAATCCGCTGGCACCGACCGGGCCGCGTTCGTCCGCAATTTGGAGGACTACCTCAAACGCTTCCCGGATTCCCCTCGCAATGCCGCAATTTATCGAGCGCTGGTCGAGGCGGAGCTTCAGCTCCACGAATCCGAAAAGGCATTGCAATACGCCGAACTAGCCGTCAAAGCCAGTCCGGACGATACTTCGTTGCTGCTTTTGGCCGCGAATCTGTTGGAAGAACAGGGCGGAGATGAAAACCTGCAGCGGGCCATCGGCTACGTCGGCCAGGTCCTGGTCATTGTGGAAAAGACCACGATTGATGACAAACCCGCGCGTGATTCCGAAGCCGAATGGCGCGCCCAGCAAAACGGCGCGGAGATGACGCTTCACCTCATGCGTGGAAAATACCAGTCCGAACGCCATGCCTACGACGCTGCCATTTCGGATTTGCAGACGAGCTACAAGCTTTCTCCCAATCCAGCGGCGGCCATGGAACTGGGAGAAATCGCCGAGCTTCAGAAGAAGCCGGACCAGGCCATCGAGCAGTATTTAATTGCCTTTGTACTCCCCTCGCAAGAAGGCGCCACAGTTGACCGCGCAGAAGTTCGCAAGAAATTGGGAAACATGTGGCAGCAGGCTCACGGCAGTCAGACCGGTCTCGGCGAACGAATACTAGAAACTTACGACCGGATAAACCAGCAGCCAAAATCATCGGAAGCAGATCCTAACAAGGGCGCCAAGGATCCTTTCTCATTCGTTCTGCGCCGCCCCGATGGAAGTGGATCAGTGAAGATGGCTGATCAACGCGGCAAAGTGGTCGTGCTGGATTTTTGGGCCACCTGGTGCACACCCTGCCGCCAATCGGAGCCGATGCTTGAGCAGGTGGGAAAAATGTTTGCGAGCTCCAGCGACATCGTCTTCCTTGCTTTGAATAGCGAAGAAGATCGGACTCGCGTTGCGCCCTATCTGGCCAAGGAAAAAGTTGCCGGCACCCCGGTTTTCGCCGACGGCATGGATGAATTTATGGACGTTCGTTCCCTTCCCACAATTATCGTCCTCGACCGTGACGGCAAGATTTCCTACCGCAGTGAAGGAGTCGATCCCGATACGTTTGTTGCCAGTCTGGCCCAAGCCATTCTGCTGGCCGCCAAACCCAAATAGCGCTCAACAGAATTCTCCGTGCGCTCACTGACCTCTCATTGTCTCTGTGGTGAACGTTTTTACTCGCAGGTAGGCTACATCCGATCCGGTGCCTCAATTCCAAGGAGTTTCAACGCCTCGACCAGTTGCCGTTCAACCATGTAGCACAGCATCAGCAAGAGAGCCCTCCGCTGTGGGTCCGGCTCCGACAAGATATGGTGCTTGTGATAAAAATTGTTGAACGCCTGCGCCAGCTCAAAACAATACTTGGCTACAAACGCGGGCTCCTGAGCCTTGAGAGCCGCATCCACACGGGACTCCAGCGACGCAGCCAACACCAATAGCTCCCATAGGCCGTCTCCGCCTGGAGACCTAAGTAAAGCTCCAACTGTCGCCCCGTCCTTCAATAACTCAGCCAATTCTGCAGCCTCTGGAGTTTCGCCCGACTCATCCCGTTGATCCGCTCCCTTCCTCCAAATTCCGCGAATACGCACCACCGCATACTGACAGTACGGCCCCGTTTCTCCCTCAAAGCTCAGTGCGTCCTTGAAATCAAACGCAATTATCGTCGTCCGCGTAAACCGCACCATAAAGTAGCGCAACGCCCCGATCGCAATCGCTTTTGCGATTGCTTCTCGTTCTAAATCACTCAATTCAGGATGCCTCTCGTCCACTTCCGCGCGCGCCGCCGCCCCAAGTTTATCGAGCAGATCGTCCGCCTTCACTCCCAACCCTCGCCTTCCGCTTACTTCCACGTAACTCCGCTTGGCATCCTCAGACGAAAGTTCGTACCCCATCTCCGCAGCGCATCGCGGCGTGAGCGCCACAATTTCATAACTGAAGTGGACAGACCGCCCCGCCTGGTCCGCAAATCCCAGTGCCCGCAATCCCGCCACAACTATTTTCTGCAGATAGCTCTGCCGCGCATCGATTACGTTGTAAACCCGGCTGGCGTGTCCGAAGGACGGCGCTCCAGGCTCGCTCGCCTCAACACGGCTGGTCCACACCACATGCCCGTCCGCAGTGGTATGAAACCGCGCGTAATTGAAATCCCGTCCCAGCAACCCGAATTTCCAAAGCTGGTAGGCAATGTCCTTTCCCACATAAGTGACCGTGCCGTTCGATCGGACGATAATCTTCGCGTCGTCATCGGCAGTTGCTCCGGCATTCTCCGCTCCGGCTTGTTGCGATTCATTTCCATCGTCCAGCTGCATCACCCAGCAGCCCGCGGTTTTGCCCGCCGTGGAAAGATGGATCGCGCCGCTGCGCTTTAAGTGAGCAAAGGCCATATCCCAGAATTTCAACTTCAAGATTTCACTCTCGCGCGGCAAGACGTCGTAGGTGACACCCAACCGGTCCATGGTGCGCAAGTGGCAGTGCACAATCGCATCGGAAACAATTTGGGCAATGGCCGCCTCCACGCCATGCCCCTCTTCCAGCGCCTTCATCGTTGCGCCGCGAAGCGCCATCCGCGTTTTGTCTTCCTCGAGAAATTTGGTGACCCGCGCGTATAAATCCCAACAGTAGTAGTCAAACCTTGGCGCGCCGGCCAGCGCACTGACTTCCGCGGGCGACTTCTTCTCCAGATGAACAAATCCCATCACCACATCGGCGACTTGTACGCCGGTATTGTCAATGTAGTTCTGCACCTCCACGCGCTCGCCGGCGTGCCGCAGCAACCGCACGTAGGAATCGCCCAGAATCGCGTTTCGCAGATGCCCAATGTGCGCTGCCTTATTCGGATTGATGTTGGTGTGCTCGACGACTGTCTTGGGTTTATTGGCGGGAGTCGTCGTGGCGCGCCCCGATGATTCCCCCGTTTTGGTGAGCGACTGATGCACGTCCGCGAAAAATGCCGCCCGATCCAGAAACACATTCAGGTAGCCCGCGCCTGCGACTTCAACCCTGCCTACGCCGGGAATCGGCCCAATCTCCGCGACAATTTCCTGCGCAATCTGCCGGGGCGCGCGTTTCAGTCTCTTGGCCAGCTCAAAGCTGACCGGCGACGCCAGCTCCCCCATCTCCAATCGCGGTGGGCGCTCCATCGCGATGGATGCCTCAATGCCATATCTCCGGCTAACGAAGCTGGCCAGCTGTGCCCGAACCCGGGCTTCCAACTCGTGATACACGCTGCTCCTCATTTCTTTACCGATAATTGCCGAATGCTATTTCTTGGGCGACGCTAACTCAATCGGAGGGAAACTCATTATAGGGAACGCGTCGCAAGTGGTCAAAATTCGCGCGCGTCTCTCTCAAGGCTCTACGACCCTCATTTGACACTGTTCCACCCGCAGAATAGTATCAACTCATCCGCGTTTCCACCGCTCACTTCGAGCGGCGTCACGCAAAAAATCATGCCAACACCGGGCGCCAAGCCGAAATTCTATCTGACCACGCCGATCTACTATACCAACGGCTTGCCGCACATCGGGCACACCTACTCCACGATCGTGTGCGACGTCATCCGCCGCTACAAGCGCATGTGCGGATTCGACGTGGTGATGACCACGGGCACGGACGAACACGGCGTCAACGTGGAACGCTCCGCGCGCGCCGCCGGAGTTCCTGAAGCCGATTACGTGAACCGTATGGCCTCGGAGTGGCGCAAGATCTGGGACGATTTCGGCATCCAGGGCGACGAGTTCATTCGCACCACCGAGCCTCAGCACGCCCGGACCGTTCAATGGCTTTTCAAAAAGTGCCGCGAAAACGGGTACGTCTACAAGGGCCATTACACGGGGCAATACTGCGTCTTCGACAACGCATTCGTGAATGACGCCAAGCCGGGCGACCCATGTCCCGATTGTGGGAGGCCCACGGAAACCATTACCGAAGAGAACTATTTCTTCAAACTTTCGAGCTTTCAGGATCGCCTGCTCAAGTATTACGACGAGCATCCGGAATTCATCCAGCCCGAAGCGCGCCGCAACGAAGTCTTGAGTTTCGTGCAGGGCGGTCTTCGCGACCTCAGCATCACGCGCACCTCAATCCGCTGGGGCATTCCCGTCCCCGACGAATCGCCTCACGTTTTTTATGTCTGGTTCGACGCGCTCACCGCTTACTTAAGCGCCGTCGGCGGCCCGGATTTCGATCGCCGCGGCTATTGGCCCGCCGATCTTCATCTGGTCGGCAAGGAAATCATTCGCTTCCACGCTGTTTATTGGCCCGCGTTCCTGATGGCCGCCGACCTGCCCGTACCCAAACAGATTTGGGCGCATGGCTGGCTGCTCATGGATAGCGCCAAGATGAGCAAGTCGAAAGGCAACGTGGTCCGCCCGCGCCCCATCGTGAATGTGATGGGAATGGATGCGCTCCGCTATTACCTGCTCCGTGAAACTGTCTTCGGCCAGGACGGAAATTTCAGCTACGACGCTCTGGTAACACGTTTCAACGCCGATCTCGCCAACGGGCTCGGCAATCTCGCCAGCCGCACTTTGACAATGATTGAAAAATATTGTGGCAGCCAGATTCCCCAGCATGCCGGTGACGAGGCGGAGACCGCGCTTCGCGCCAACGCCGAAAGCGCAATTTCCGCAGCGAACACAAATTACACACAATACAGTTTTTCGCTGGCTCTCGAAGCCATCTGGAACTTGATCACACGCGTGGATGAACTGATCACTTCGCAGAAACCTTGGTCACTGGCCGAACAAAAACTGCAAACTCAATTGAATTCGGTCCTTTATTCAGCGGCCGAGGCTTTGCGCATAGCCACAATCCTTGCCTATCCGGTGATCCCCGCCTCCACCGAAAAAATATGGAAGCAGCTCGGCCAGACTGGACCATTGCGCGAACAGGGGATTGACGCATTAAAATGGGGCCAGCTCAAGCCCAGCACGCGAATCGCAAAATCAGAACCGGTTTTCCCACGCATCGAGAAAACTGACGCAATCGAAAGGATGGAAGCCATGGAACAAGAAGCCAATAAGCCCGCCGCTCCCGCGCCGACTCCACAAACCACCTCGGCCTCTGCTGTTGCCGGCGGTTCACCGGCCGCAACGGGAACAGCCGCCGCCGCTGCCCCGGCCGCAGGCCCGGTCAAAATCGGCATTGACGATTTCATGAAGGTCGAACTCCGCGTGGGCCAAATCCAAACCGCCGAACGTGTCGCGGGGGCCGACAAGCTTCTCAAGCTGAACGTAGACATCGGCACCGAAGTCCGCCAGATCGTTGCGGGCATCGCCACCGTTTACGAGCCGGAGAAATTGGTGGGCCGCAAAGTCATAGTCGTTGCGAATCTGGCCCCCCGCAAATTGCGCGGAGTCGAATCCAACGGGATGATCGTGGCGGCTTCGATAGAAGCCGAAAACCGCCCAATCTTGGCGGGCTTTCTGGAAGACGTCCCGGTGGGCACGCGTCTGAAATAATCCTTTGTAGCCCACCCCTATTTGAAAGAGTGGGGCTTCTCGCTGCCAACAAAAACAATTTTCCTGGCAACAATATGTTTTCTGGCCAATCAAACTGCCCATGCCACTGATCGACTCCCACGCCCACATCGACTTCCCGCAATTCGACGAAGACCGCGCTTCCATGCTGGCCCGCACGCGCGAAGCTGGCGTTTCCGCGCTCCTGGCGATTGGCACCGGCCCCGGCCCCGAAAAACTCGACTCCGCCATCCCCTTCGCCGAGCAGCACGATTGGATTTGGGCCACGGTAGGCATCCACCCGCACGAAGCCTCCAAAGTAACCGACGCCCATATCCACGAGCTTGAGAAACTGGCTGAGCATCCGCGCGTAATTGCCTGGGGGGAAATCGGCCTTGATTACCACTACGATTTCTCGCCGCGGGATATACAGAAGTACGTTTTCCGCCGCCAGCTGGCCTCAGCCCGCGCCGCCAAGCTCCCCATCGTCATTCATTGCCGCGAAGCCTGGTCGGATTGCCTCGCCGTCCTCAACGATGACTGGCGAAGCTCCGCGCTTGGCGGCATCCTCCACTGCTTCACTGGAACTCTTGAGGAGGCCCGCCAGGGTGTGGACATGGGATTCCTGGTTTCCTTCGCGGGAAACGTGACCTACCCCAAGTCCCAGAATCTGCGCGACGTGGCCCGCGACCTTCCGCTCGATTCCCTTCTCATTGAGACCGACTCCCCTTACCTGGCCCCTCAATCCCACCGCGGCCGCCGCAACGAGCCGGCTTACGTCGCTGAGGTAGCGCAGACGCTGGCGAATGTGAGAAACTCATCCCTTGGGGACGTGGCGGATTCCACAGCCGCCAATTTTCGCCGATTCTTCGGTCTATAAAACTATGAGCCTTGGAGCATGTCCGAGCCCTGATGGGAGACAGTCCATCCCGCTGCTGATGGCCAATGAGCTGTTCGACCTGGTCCGCGACGACCTGGCCAAGGTCGAGCAGGAACTTGCCCTCCAAAGCGTGTCGGCGGTCGAGCCGGTCGCGGAGATCAGTAGCTACCTTTTAGGCGGCGGAGGCAAACGTCTCAGGCCGGCGTTGCTGCTTCTTGCGGCGGGCTACTCCAATTACCAAGGCACGGCCGCGGTTCGTTTGGGTGCGGTCGTTGAGTTGATCCACAGCGCTACGCTGATTCACGACGACATCATTGACGGCGCGCAATTGCGCCGGGGCCGACCTTCCTCCAACGCCCGGTGGGGCAATCACATGAGTGTGCTGGCAGGTGATTGGCTCTATATGCAGGCCTTCCAAATGGCTTTGGCTGAGCGCAATTTCCGCGTGCTTGATCTGCTCATCGAATTGACCCAAAACATGGTGGAAGGCGAGTTGCTCCAGCTCACCAGCATTGGGCGCATCGATATGACGGAGCAGGAAGCCATTGAGCTTTCCGTCCGCAAGACCGCCTGCCTCTTTTCCGGCTGCGCCCGCCTGGGTGCCGTACTTGGCCGGCAGGACGACGCCACAGAGTTCGCACTCGCTGAGTACGGCCGCTACGCTGGACTGGCGTTTCAGCTCGTGGACGATCTGCTCGACTTCACTGCCTCCCCTTCCCAACTCGGTAAGCCGGTCTTGAGCGATCTGAAAGAAGGCAAGGTCACCCTTCCTTTGATTTATGCGCTGGCCAGCGATGGCACCGCGGGTCGAAAACTGGTGGCCAAGGTTCTTGAGGAAAAGGATTTTATCTCCGTGAAGCCGGAGCAAATCACCAGGCTCGTCCACGAGACCGGCGCGCTCGACCGCGCTCGCTCGCTGGCCCGTGAATTCGCCGACCGCGCCAAGTCATCGCTCAATGGCAGCGGCTCCGGCGAATATAACCGCGCATTGCAAACCGTCCCCGATTTCATCCTAGCCCGCGATTCCTGAGGTTCTCAGCCGGAGATTTGTTAAACGATTTCCAGAGGGTGGGAGCTTCCGCTCAGGCATAAAGCGAGTGAGTATGAATGGTTTTTTACACCTAGAGGATAGCCTCATTTGGTCAGTTGCTTACAATTTTCGGGAGTAAATCGACCGTCTGCTGATATCCTCTTCCCGCTATGCTCCCCTTCAAGCTCATCTATCACCAGGATTACGATCTCCACCTCGGCTCACACGTCTTCCCTTCTCAGAAATATCGTCTGGTGCGCGAAGCCCTCCTTGCTGAAGGAATTGCCTCGCCGGAGGACTTCCTCACGCCGGATCTCGCGGACGATGCTGACGTTCTTCGCGTCCACACCGCCGAATACGTTCACAAATTAAAAACCGGCACTCTCACCGCCTACGAGCAAATGCTCCTGGAAATTCCCGCGGGCCCGGAAACCGTGCGCGCATTCTGGCTCGCCGCCGGAGGTTCCATCCTCGCCGCGCAACACGCGCACCGGGACGGCTTTGCGGCCAACATTGGGGGAGGCTTCCATCACGCCTTTCCCGAACATGGCGAAGGTTTCTGCATGATTCACGACGTGGCCATCGCGATCCGCCGCATGCAGGCCGACAAAGTCATCCGTAACGCCATGACCGTGGACACAGACGTCCACCACGGCAATGGAACCGCGGCCATCTTCGCCAAAGACGATTCCGTCTTCACTCTATCCATCCATCAGGAACGCAATTATCCTGCGCGCAAACCACCCTCGAACATTGATCTCCATCTCCCCGACCGAATCGGCGACGATGATTACCTGGCAATTCTCGAACGTGGCTTGTGGCAGGCTTTTACCGATTTTCATCCCGACATGCTTTTCTATGTGGCAGGGGCGGACCCCTACCGTGAGGACCAACTCGGTGGACTGTCGTTAACTTTAGAGGGGCTGCGCCGCCGCGACAAGCTGGTCTTTCAGCACGCCCGCAGAATCAATGTGCCGGTGGTAATCACGCTGGCCGGAGGCTACGCCAGGAATGTGCAGGATACCGTGCGCATACATATCAATACACTTCTTGCTGCCAGGGATCTCAAAAACGCTCCCTCGCCTCAGCCGCCAAAATCTGCCAATCCCGGGCCTTAGGTTCCTGCCCCGAAATTCATCGCCAGGTCAATCAGCGTTCTTACCGCTACGCCCGTCGCCCCCTTGGGCATCCACGCTTTGGCGTCGTCATACCATGCCGTCCCGGCAATATCCAGATGCACCCAGGGCACCTCATCCACGAACTCGCGGATAAACATCGCCCCGGTAATGGCCCCTCCGCCCTTGCTGTTGCTGATGTTCTGAATATCCGCAATCGTCCCCTTCACCATTTCGCGGTATTCATCATCCATCGGCATGGGCCACATTTTTTCGCCGGCATTTTTCGCACTCGCCAGCAACTTATCCGTGAACGCCTGGTTGGTCCCAAAAACTCCTGTGTTCACTCCCGCCAGCGCCACTACAATTGCGCCCGTCAGAGTGGCGGCATCCACCAGATGCGTGCATCCCAGCTTTCGCGCGTAAGTAACTCCATCCGCCAGAATCAGTCGGCCTTCCGCGTCCGTGTTCAGCACTTCGATGCTTTTCCCCGACATGGCGATCTGAACATCGCCCGGCTTCTGCGCGCGCCCGCCCGGCATATTTTCTGTGGAAGGAACCACGGCAATCACTTTGATCGCCGGCTTCAATCGAGCCAGCGCTCGCATCACCCCAATCATCGCTGCCCCGCCGCACATATCAAATTTCATCTTGTCCATGTCCGCGGCGGGCTTGATGGATATTCCGCCGGTGTCAAACGTAACCGCCTTCCCCACTAGTCCCAGCACCGGCCCTCCCGGCGCGGCATTCCCAGGAGTGTAAGTAATCGCGATCAGTCGCGGCGGCTCCACGCTTCCTTGGGCCACCGAAAGCAGCGCCCCCATTTTTAATTCCTTGATACGGCTCTCATCCAGAATTTCGCAAGCCAACCCTTCCTCGCGCGCCATCTCCGCCGCGCGGTCCGCCAAAATTGTCGGCGTCATCGTGTTTGAAGGCTCGTTGGCCAGCTCACGCGTAAAGTTCTGCGATTCAGCAATGATCCGTCCACGTTCAATCGCCTTCTCCGCGCCGCTATTTGCATCCCATCCCAGGAGCGCGGCCCATTCCACTGGCCCCTTGTCTTTCTTGCCGGTCTTGTACTTATCCCCTTCAAAATCCGCGAGAAGCAATCCTTCCGCCACCGCTTCGGCGGACTCCGCACTCGCATCATTTTCGCGCACCTGGAATGCCACCTGCTTCACCCCCTTCGATTTCAAGGATCGCAGCGCGGAACCAGCAATTTTCCTCAGTTCGGCGCTGCCAAATTTCTCGCGCTTCCCCGCGCCTACCAGCAGCAATCGCTCCGCCACCATCCCGGCAGGCGCGTGAACCAACGTCATCTCCAGTGACTTGCCGGTCATTTCTCCGCTTTTCGCCAGCCGTCGCAGCAAACCGCCTGTCGCCTGATCTATCTCATCAACTCTCCCGCTGACAGTGTCGTCACCCTCAAACACGTAGCTGACCAGCGCCTGCGCCTGCACTGCCCCTGCTTTCCGGTTGTCCAGGGATATTTTCATGGTCTCCTTTATCGCCTCCGCGATTGGTACATTGCATCCTTCACTTCTCGATCCGCTTCCTTTTTCCGCTCATCCGCGCGCCGGTCCCAGTCCTTCTTGCCCTTGGCCAGCCCCAGTTCTACCTTGGCGATACCGTTTCGAAAGTAAATTCGCAAAGGTATCAACGTCAATCCTTTCACCTGAGTCTTGCTGAAAACCTTTCGAATCTCTTCCCGATGCATTAAAAGCTTGCGCGTTCCCAGCGGCGAGTGGTTCCAGGGCCCTCCGGCGTTATATTCCGAGATGTGCGCGTTTTCGAGCCACAATTCGCCCCTCTGCACGTGCGCGTAAGCCTCCCGAATATTCGCTTTTCCTTCCCTCAGGGCCTTTACTTCCGTCCCGCGAAGCACCATCCCGGCCTCAAACCGCTCCAGGATTGAATAATGGAAGCTCGCGGAGCGGTTTTGAGCCACAACCTGCTCCCCGTTTCGCTCTTTTCCCTGCTTTTTTTGTTGTTTTTGCGGCACGCCGCCCCATGATAGCTGTCCACGCTAACTACATGCAAGCTACCGCCACCAAACCCAGCCTCGGGTGTTCCCCTTTGCATACTCCCTTGTTCATTCCGCGTCCCACATAGTTGTGGCCATTCATCATGGATGGTAAACTCCTGACTCCAGCACGGCGTCTATACACTATGCGCAATTGTAAGTTGCCCGCACTGATTCTAGGTTGTGCCGCCATATTGCTTTCCGGGTGCCCCAAGGGCAACGACGAGCTAAAGGCTGGCCGCCAGGCCGAAGCCTTGCAGGATTACGATACCGCCTTGGTTCATTACGAACGCGCTCTGCGCGCGGACCCCACGAATTCCGAGTACAAGCTGAAGGCCGAGCGCCTGCGGTTTGAGGCCGCCAATTTTCACGTAAATCAAGGTCAGAAACTTCGCGATAAAGGCGGTCTGGACCAGGCGCTGGTCGAATTTCAGAAGGCAGCTGCCATCGATCCATCGAACGCAATAGCCGCGCAGGAAGCGCAGCGAACGATGGAGATGATTGCCGCGCGGAGCCAGGCTGAATCGCCCGCGCCGCCCCCCTCAGCGAGCCAGCCCAAATTGATGGACGGCCCGCCGAAGCTGATTCCACTTTCGCATGCACCCATCAGCCTGAAAATGACCAATCAGGCTAAGACCATTTTCGAGACCATCGGGAAGCTGGCCGGGCTAACAGTCATTTTCGATCCTGATTTCCTTCAACAGCAGACGCGGACGATTACGGTTGACTTGCCTAACGTTACTTACACACAGGCTCTGGACATTGCCGCGCTGCAGTCAAAGGCTTTTTGGAAGCCGGTCACCAGCAACATCATCATCGTGGCCTCAGAAGATCCCAACAAGCGGAAAGCATTTGAAGAGGAAATCGTCCGCGTCTTCTACCTTTCAAACGTCACATCGGACAAGGATTTGACCGACATTGTTACCGCCATCCGCAACCTTTTCACTCCCGCGCTGGCCCGCATCAATCCCATTGCATCCCAAAGCGCGATTGTGATCCGCGACACTCCGGACAAAGTGATGCTGGTCGGTAGAATGATTGACGCGCTTGACAAAGCCAAGCCGGAAGTCGTGGTTCAAGTTTCCATCATCGAGGTGAACAAGGACCGCCTGCGTGATCTCGGCCTGCAACCTTCGTTCACTGGCACCGGCGGAGTCGGATCACTCACATTTTCACCGCCAACCACGACGTCCTCTTCCTCTTCCTCCAGTGGCTCGACAACTACCCCAACCTCGTCGGGGCTTCCTCTGAACCAGTTTAAGCATTTTAATACCGGCTTCTACAGCGCAACCCTGCCCAATGTAACGGCTGAAGCCATGATGACGGACAGCGCAACAAAAATTATTCAAAATCCGGAGCTCCGAGCGGTGGATGGAACCAAGGCTCAGCTGCGCATCGGGGACCGCGTGCCCATCGCGACAGGAAGCTTTGGCACTGGATTTGGCGCCGGAGGGACGGGTGTAGGCGCCAGTTCGGTCCTGAGTCCTTTGGTCAACACTCAATTTCAATATCAGGATGTCGGGGTCAATGTGGACATCACTCCCCGGATACTTCCTAACCGCGACGTATTCTTGCAATTAAAAGTGGAAGTCTCATCCGTGACTGGCAACGTCAGCATCGGCGGAATCACTCAACCGATCATCAGCCAGCGGGTCTTGGACGATCCGGGCGTACGATTGAAGGACGGCGAAGTAAATATTCTAGGTGGAATCATTGAACGGACTGACACGAATTCGATTAATGGCTATCCGGGGCTGGCCAAAATTCCCATCTTAAAGTATTTGTTTGGCGGCGAGACGGTCGAAACCAAGAATGATGAAGTATTCATCGTCCTGACCCCGCACGTTGTGCGCATGCCGGACATTACGGCCGAAAATCTGCGCAGCATCGCTTCGGGCACTGACTTGAACCCGCAGGTCCGTCTCGTTGAAGAAGTTCCGCCGGCGCCATCTGACCAGTCACAGCAACAACCGCCCGCTCAGGCAACCAGCCAGATCATGCCGGGCGTTGCGGTAATCGCCAACGGGCCGACAGTTACAAATCCTCCGCCTGTAACTCCAACGACCCCAGGCGCGGCTCCGACGCTGCGCATCCAACCGGACAATCTCACCCTCAAACCCGGTGAGACGTCAACGATTGGCATCGTGGTGGAAAACGTCACGGACCTATCCGCCTTGCCGTTCTTGCTGCAATACAATCCCGCGGTCATCTCGGTGGAAGAAGTTCGCCATGGCGGCTTCCTTTCGAGCGATTCACAGGAAACAATCGTGCGGCAAATAGATAAGTCCCGCGGCCAAGCCGTGATCTCCGCCATGCGCCCCACAAACACTCCGGGGGTGAACGGTACGGGAACAGTGGTTGGAGTGGTGATCAAGGCTTTGGCTCCGGGTGAGTCAAAGCTTTCCATCGTACAGGTGAACGCAAAGAATTCGGCTCAACAACCCATCCCGCTCATCACCACGGAAGGCACGGTTCACGTGCAGCAGTAAACACGGAGGCAAATCATGCTCCGCCGCCCAAGCAAGTTCTGGTCACCCAACGTTGGGATGACTCTGCTCGAACTCATGATCGCCACGGGCATCCTATTGGTCCTTGCGTCGGCTGCCACGCCTCTCCTACGCATCACCATTAAGCGGCAGCGCGAGGCCGAATTGCACCACGCCCTTCGCGAAATGCGCGATGCGATTGATCGCTACAGAGACGCCGCCGAGGCGGGCAAATTCCGCACGGAGCAAGGGTCCGAATTCTATCCGCCCGATCTCGATACTCTGGTTAACGGGGTGGATATGACCTCCAACGCCGCCGGGGGGCTTGGTGCGCCCAATAGCCCTGCCGGCGGACCTACCTTCGGAACACCTCCTTCATCAAGTGGAGGTGCTTCATCGGCTTTCGGCAACAATCCTGCGGGAGTCGGTTCCGGGAGCTCGGTCACGATGCACGTCCGTTTTTTAAGAAAAATTCCCGTGGACCCTTTTACGGGTACCGCGGAATGGAATCTTCAATCCGTGTCGGATGACCCAAGTTCGACCTCCTGGGGAGGCAAGAATGTTTTTGATGTTCACTCCAAATCGCAAGGAACTGCGCTTAACGGAACAAAATATGCTGACTGGTAGAAAACTCGGAAACTATTCTGTGGGCAACCGGCGACGACGGTCTCATCGCAGTTCAGGCTTCGGATTCACTCTGCTGGAGCTGATGGTGGTCATGGCAATCATCATGATCCTTCTAGGCATGGCCGCGGGGCGCTATGAACGCTCCATTCAGCAAGCCAGCGAAGCAGTCCTGAAGCAGGATCTGTCCATAATGCGTGACGCCATCGAGGCCTATACGGCTGACAAAAATGCCGGGCCGCAATCTCTGGACGATTTGGTCAGCCCCGACAACAGATATCTCCGCGAAATCCCAGTGGACCCAATTACGCGACGCAAGGATTGGGTTACGGAATTTGACCAGGTATTACTCAATCCTGACGAAACAACTCCGGGGATCACCGGTGTGCACTCTGCCTCGGAGGCCACTTCCCCATTCACGGGCCAGCCCTACAGCAAGTATTGACCGGGTCAGGTCTCTTCCAATTGGGCTTTACTTCCCGGCCGCCTTTCTTTTGCCCGACGATCGAACCAATGCATCACTAATAGTCCCGCCAACAGCGGCAATAACCAGATCACGCGGCTCTCGTACCTGTCTTCCACCGTCGACAATGCGCCAGTAACGAACGCGTTGGCCGCAACCACGGATACGATCACTACGCCGAGGCCGAGCAATCGAAATGGCTTTTGCCGCCACAAAACCACCATGAATGCGGCGATCACAGCCAATGACGCGAGCACTGCCCATTTTTGAAGACTAGAGAAGAAATCGAGTGGCATCAAATTCTTTGCCTGCCGCCCATCCAGATAGCGATGCTTTCCGCCAGGAAAGGTCTTGTCGAACTCACTCAATACATAATCGCTGGCGTCAAGATCATATAAACCAATGGCTCTAAGCTGATCCCGTGAATTGCGCGCTGAAATGAGCAACTGGGCCCGTGGATATGCGCGCAGAGTAGCTAAAACAAAAGGCAATTCCTCCTGTAGCATTCGCTTTCTTACATCGTCGTCTACGTTTTGCCAGATTCCATCCTCTGCCCATATAAATGCGTCTGAATCATCAGGGAGATCATGCACAAAATCGCAGATTACTAGATTCGTCTGCGGGCAGTGCTGCTCCAGGTACCAGCGTCCGGGTCCGTCGGCAATCAGCCGGGCCATCAAAAATGGTGGACGGTCACCGTTCAGCGATGGCTGCCCATACAAATAAAAGTTTAGAGCCAGCTGCGCGCCCGCTGCCAGCAGGGCAATCCCCGCCAATTCCAGGATGCCCCTCCGCCGTCCGCGCATTTCCTGGCGCCACAGGACTCGCAACAGAACCAGGAGTACGCAAAGTCCGGCCAACAGAATGAGATGCGTTGCATGGGAGGTCGCCGACCACCACGCGATCACGCCGAGCGCCACGCAATCGATGCGGGACAACCTCTCTCTCGCAAAAACCAGCAGATAAGCGCAGAGATACAACAAAGCACCAAGAATATCGGGCATGACCAGGCTGACGAACCAACTCAAGCTGGATACCAAGCTAAGCAGCGCAATAAGAATCAGATACCACGTGACAGTTCGGTCCGGCAGGATGGAACGCACCACAAGCCACAATACGTATGCGGTAAGAAGAGCCTGCAGCGCGACTATGGGCCATGGGCTGATGCCCCAGTGAAATGACAGGATGCCGAGGCTATAGATGAGTGAGCGCATTCCGTAGTAGCCCGCGAATTTGTGAAGGAAAACCGCCCGCGCAGCGAGAGCGCCGTCCTGCACGTAAGTCACCGAATCCGGATAAAACAGCGGATAGCGGTCGTATAGCGCCGGCCAAATCATGAAAAGTGCTCCGATCAGCACGGCAAGAATTCGCAGAATCACAGGCCGAGCCTTCAATTCGTGCACAGTCATGTTGGAATTGGTTTCAGGCAATGGTATGGCCAGTCATCTGTCAAAATACTATCTACAATTAGCTGCAGTCTGAGATCGACTCAATTCGTCACGAAGATATCATTTATTGCGAGATTGGCGGCAAGTTCGTACTTTTCTCAGAAGTGTCTCAAACGAGCCCCTGCTAGGAATATCGAGGGCAAATCTGGGTCAGGTTGCAGAAGTGCTCCAAGTCGCATAATATCTAAAGCGCGGGGTGGAGCAGTCTGGTAGCTCGTCGGGCTCATAACCCGAAGGTCGTCAGTTCAAATCTGACCCCCGCAACCATTTGAGGCATACGGGCCGGGCATCAGACGCCCGGCCTTTTCCTTAATCACCGTGTCACGCGTTTCCGGCAAACCCTACCTCATGTACGTCTTGTGGTCGAACTCAGCCAGCAAGTTTTACATTGGAATTTCGGAAGCCGTGAACGCGAGGCTGGTTCAACATAATACCGGAGTTTCTAAGTGGACTGCTAAATTTCGCCCTTGGCGTCCCGTCCATATTGAAGAGTTTCAAAGTTACTCGGGGGCTCGAAAAAGAGAAATCCTTCTCAAGAAGCAGAAGGGCGGAAAGGGCTTTTTCAAATTGACAGGTCTCGATCGCTCGGCGTTCCGCTCAAGGGTCACGCTGTCGGGCTCATAATCCCGAGTTGCGGGATCGTCAGTTCAAATCTGACCCCCGCAACCATTTACGGCAAACAGAAAAAAAGGGCTTCCGCCTCGAGCATCGGGAGCCCTTCTTTCTGGAAAGCAGTTAAGCTGACGGAATTCACAACTTTTTCAATCGCCGCACCCGCCTGGTGTGCAGCCGCTACGTTCTGATTCCACTCGGAATGGGCGTAACCGTCGGGAATTAAACACGCAACAGACGCATGATCTATCCCTCGCCTTCGGCAAAGTTTGGTCTACGTGTCGCGGCTACGAACCGTCCAACGTCAAGGCATTAACAAATACCGTTGTCTCGGTTTCAGCTCGCTGCAAGTGAGGTCAATGCAACCCGCCGACCAAATACACGACCAATAGAATTAACAGGACCGTTCCGACGACCCCAAGACCTCCGCTTCTTCCCCACCGGGAGTACCCGAAATAGCCGCCGCCTCCGCCGAACAACAGCACCAGAAGAATAATTAGCAATAACATCGTAAGTCTCCTTTCAATCTGTGAAGCTCTTCATCAGGCGCGCCCCAGTTAGAGCGCGCCCGTAAAATTGTCAAGGTATTACTGATGCCATTTGCAACAGGTAGCCGATGACTTGTCTACCGACGTGCTTACCCTTTCGGTAGACACGGATGGCGTGCGTGGCGACTGGTCACTTGCGACAGCCGGAACCGGACTCACCAGCTTCAATTTATCAAGGGATGTCAATACACTCTGCCAGCGATCCTTGTCCTTTTTCGTTTCGATAGGTAGGGATAAATCGGAATAAAACTTCAGAATATTGCCGCGTAAGTCTGGCGTGGTCAGATCGAACTTCCGGTCTGACAATTGGCCCAGTAATTTTGCA
Source organism: Candidatus Acidiferrales bacterium (assembly GCA_035308165.1). Lineage (GTDB taxonomy): Bacteria > Acidobacteriota > Terriglobia > Acidiferrales > UBA7541 > DASTCZ01. The sequence goes on from DATGHC010000077.1 coordinate 34,003, forward strand.
TACGTGTCGTCCGTCAGAGAATATTCCGCCGCAGCGGTTACTTTCCCAGTGTCAAAATCGCGGTTCACAAGTTCCAGTGAACCGGCACGCACTTGCCGAAGATAAATGCGGTACTGATCCACTGTTGTGTTGATGCTCTTGAAGTATAGGTCTTCCGTCTGCGGTGTAGGGTTGTTGAACGCCAGCGCCTTGAACGGGCCTATTTTGGGGATGTATCGCAAGAACACCGACCAAAAACGAGTGCCGAAATCGGGCTTCGTGTAGTCCTTTCCCCAATTTGTTTGATATTCGGACCGCGACAGGCGATAGAGGAACTTCTCTTTCGCGAAATCAGGCATTTCCTTCATCATGTCCTTCTTGTGAGTGCGCAACGCGATCTGTGTCATTTGCGGGATCATTCGGCTGACTGCAAAGCGATAGGAACCGACCGCGAGATCCTCATGTGTCAGCACGTCTTTCAATTCCACGCCGTAAACGATTGGGAATGTACGCTCCAGCAAGGGTTTGGACACCTGGAATCCGATGAAATCGTGATACTGCTGGGACGCATAGCGATTCTTCGCTACTTGCACCATGTCGAATCCGAACTCCGTTTTCAAATGCGCGGTGTGGTCCTCCGCATACCTAACGGAATTGCCGTACTTTGCCCGCAGCTTGGGATACTGGATGGAAACGGCTTGGTTGACGGCCGGATGGCCGGCGATGTCGGAAGCGTAGTGCGCAAGCGCACCGAGAGCAAAGGCGAATTCGTTTGCGTCATGACTCTGCAACAACAATTCTCGGACGAAGTCTCCGCTGCGAGCGTAGTGCACCAAATTGCTGAATTCAACGGTGCCGAAGGGATAATAGCCGAGATCCTGAATCACGGCGCCGCCATAGGCGTAACCGTGTGCTTCCGTGATCTGCGCTTCCGTCAGCTCCGGAAATCGATTGAGGAGGAGAGGGCGGATTTCGTCCGCCCAGACGAGATCTACGATTTCCTCATGCGTCAAAACGGAGTACGCAAACGCTCCACCTCCACACAGCAGCGCTGCCAGGAGAAGTGGGATCAGGCGGAGAGAAAACAGGCGCAGATTCCCGGCAAGGCCGTCGCGAACCAACTTTGAGTGTTTTGAACTCATATCAAAATCATTCACTGGTAAGCCATGAACATTGCTTCCGTCCTGCCATTTGCTACTGCATGCTAGAAACTTGAGAGGCGGGTGTCTGTCCTCTATAGGACACCGTCAACGTGAATTCAGGCCAGTCGGCAAGCAGACTACGAACCTTTGGCGAGACTCTTGATAGTTCAAAGCAACTTGACAGCGTTTGTCGGGACCTCCTAGACTCTGTGCCTCGTGAATCTTCGAAGCAGATTATTCATCCCGCTTATCGCAGTTCTTGCGACCTGCGCTTCGGGGGTATTTGGCCAGACCGCACAGCCCACGTTTGCGTTCAGTATTTCGATGCGGCAAGCAAGCAATCACAACCTCCACGTGACCTTTCGGTGCCAAGGGTTGAAAGGCGAGCTGCAAGATTTCAAGA
>DATGHC010000078.1:0-31736 GCA_035308165.1 Candidatus Acidiferrales bacterium
GTCTGGCCGAAATCCTCGCCATAGGTCTCGATGCGAATTTCGCGATAGGCATCCGTGGCGGAATTTCCGTACGCGGTGTTGTAGAGATCGACGTTGCCGGGCAATGGACGCTCCCTTTGGGGTAGATGTTACGAAATCGAACCGTAAGCGCGACTTGTAGCATGCAGTGGGAAGGTTGTCCAAGAACTCCTGGGAAGATCTTCTGCGAATCGCCTGCCAGAGTGGGAGTCAAAGGCATACTTGCGGCACACAGACTTCGCCGCCTCACCAATCCCGCAGTCTAGTTTCGTTTGATTGTCACGAACCAGCCCGGTGCTCCGGAGTCGTGGATTCTCGTCTGAATCCGTTCCGGTTTGATGGTGGCGACATTCCAACCGCTTCTGGCGTCAAACACCGCTCTTATCTCTTCCTGTTGGATGGGGTGCGGGCCAGTATCGGGACCTTCATCGCTGAAGCACAACACATACAGGGTTCCACCATGCTCGGTCACCGAGGCTAGACTGGCCACGTATCTTGGTCGCTCGTCAGCATTGAAGGTGTGGAACAGCCCGCAGTCCATCACCGTTTGAAATGTGCGCCCTAAGCGTTCCAAATGGAATGCATCAGCCGCAGCGAACTCAGCCTCGATCCCACGGTCGTGGACCTTTTTTCGGGCCATCGCCAGTGCGGTTTCAGCCACGTCAACACCCAGGACCGAAAATCCCAGCGAGGCAACATGAAGTGCATTCTCGCCGGTGCCGCAGCCTGCATCAAGCACCGCTCCGGCGAATCCGCCTTCGGATGCCAAACGCACTATCGCCGGCTGCGGCCGGCCAATATCCCAAGGCGGAGGGCCATCGTGATACGACGCATCCCAGGGCAGTCCAGTCATCCGCTCGTGACTGGTTGGACGCCGTCCACCGAATGGGTCGTCTGCGACGGTTCCTGATCGCTCCGGCATCTTCGACCCTCCCCGCCATTGATCCTGCCAACTCAAAGTGGCTCACCAATTCGCAGCTTTGACTACTCTCCTTGGAGTCGGTTCATTCACGCCTGTACGACAAGTCAACATAGCCGTTTTTGTACGCGACTACGTTGTTCAGGCGCCATCTCTGCTCGTTACTGGAATCGCTGAAGAGGCGAAGTCCATCACCCAATGTCACCGGCGCTATCATCAATCTGATTTCATTCACCAGGCCGAGCTTGAGAAAACTCTGGCCCAACATGGCCCCTCCCACCATCCAGATGTTTGTGTGTCGAGGCGCGAGTATCTCATTCACCAATTTCTTGAGATCGCCTGAGTAGAACTCCACGCTCTTCCTTGTGGAGGGCAGTTTTCTTTTCGTTACCACAACCGTCGGAGTGTCGCCATAGGGCCAGCCAAGTTGCAGCGCGTGCTCATAGGTGCGCGAACCCAGCACGTAGCAATCTATTGACTGAAGGACCTCAGCGCCGTCGTCAGTGACCCCTTTTTCGTAGGCGTCGGCAGGACTGTCCATCCAGGAAATACTGTTGTCCTTCTTGGCGATGAAGCCGTCAAGGCTTGAAACTAGGTGCAGCGTTACCGTCGCTTTCATTCCGTTGGACATGTTCCTCCCGGTGAGGCCGGCGCCGGCCGCGTCCACGCTGTTGCGTGATCGCATCCCTCACCTGCAAAAATCTATCTTCGCCCCTGTCATCGAGTCAACCTCGCGGCGAGTGACGCTTACTTCCGCCCCCCGAGGCGGGAAAGGCTGCGGCCCGCTACGGGCTTTTTCTTGACGAGTTCAAAATCCAACGAACAGATCAACATGGAGGATGCGTCACGTCATTCGGTTGAATCGGAAAAGGTAATCCTGGCGGAGAGGGTGGGATTCGAACCCACGGTTGAGTTTCCCCAACACACGCTTTCCAAGCGTGCTCCTTAAACCGCTCGGACACCTCTCCGCGTGAGTACAAACAATCTATCAGATTAGTGTGCAGTGAAGAAACCAAGTCCGCTCAAAGGTCGAGGGCGGTCGCCGCAGTGATGCCAGGCTGCGCGGATGCCGCGGGTTTGCTACACTTCTGAGGCCGCATTTTGTTCCCCCTGCTCCGGGGTGGTGCAATTGGCAGCACATGGGCCTTTGGAGCCTAGAATCTTGGTTCGAGTCCAAGCCCCGGAGCCAGTTTTCCAATCTCACGTCTCATAATGATTCAGCGCAAGTTGATGTCCAGGGGTTTTGCACTTCCATTTGAAATAATCAGCAAATCGAAAAGGTACCAAGTTCCAGATCAGAGCAGGCGAAACGCTGGCGGGGACAATTCCAATAAGCAATCGGGTCAAGCAGTCTTGCGTCTTCTGGACACCGATGTGACGCGCCGCGGTTGAGGAAATTTCGCCTGGGCGGCCGCTCTACGAAGCAAATCTTCAAACTCACGTTCTTTAGTTCTTTTCCGAGGTGATGGAGACTTGCGTGACAGGCGTTTCTTCAGAGGCATGGGCAATCCTCCTGGGCCGGATTATTTGGGTCAATTAACCGGCGCCACAACAGTGCTCGGAAGGTACTGCCGGCAACTAGAAGTGTCAAGGGGATACCTTGGACAGTATTAACCGCAGATAAATCGGAAAGATGCTTTGCCCGCGCCGGGGTGATGGGAACAAAAAGCGTCTCTGTGCAGAGGAGCAGAAATCCCGGGGAAGTATCGATGCCGTGAGCATTGCTCTGGCGCGCGGAACAAGCTAGTCTTGGCCCGGACCATGAGCTCGCCGGAAATAACTCCCGAAATGCTGAGGTTGGGGCTGATATGGTATGTGGTTTTTCTTTTTTCCACGGTCTGCCATGAGGGTGCGCATGCCTTAGTGGCCATGTTGGGCGGCGACCTCACGGCGTTTCACGGCGGACAGGTCTCGCTCAATCCCGTTCCCCACATCCGGAGGGCGCCGTTTGGGCTGGTGGTAGTACCCATCCTCTCCTATGCGCTGGGAGGCTGGATGATTGGCTGGGCCAGCGCGCCGTATGATCCTTACTGGCAGCAAAGATATCCGCGAAGGGCCGCCTGGATGGCGCTGGCGGGTCCGGCGGCGAATCTGATACTCATGCTGCTGGCGGCGATAGCGATTCGTGCCGGAGTCGCGGCGGGTTGGCTGCGCGCTCCGCAATCCATCGGCATCGGGAGCGTCGCAGCTCTGGCCGATGGGACAACGAATTTGGGAACAACCTTTCTGAGCATCGTCTTTACCTTGAATTTGCTTTTGGCAACATTCAACTTGATGCCCGTTCCACCGTTGGACGGCAATGTGGGAGTGACCGTCCTGATGAAAGAGTCCGCGGCATTACGGTTTATTTCCTGGTCGCGGGAGGGACAGTACGGTTTGATCGGCCTTCTTCTCGCGTGGTACGCCTTCGGCTACATCTTCCAACCTATATTCTTCTTTGCGTTGCGTCTGCTTTACCCCGGCGTGGTCTATCAATAACTTGGCGCGGTCTTAGGGTTCTGCGGTGCAGGTCCAACCTTCGCGATTGATTCAAATGAACACAAATGTTCTGGAATGCGCATTAGTGACAAATTTGTCCCTGGAAGACCGGTGCTAAGGCTTGCGGTATCAAGAGGCGGGGAGAAGCGGTGATTGGCCATCCGGCTGCAATTGCCAATGTGATGAGATCGGGATTCATGAGCGCCCAGCAGGTGGGGCCAGCCCCCTATCAGGTGGAGATTTCTGGTTGGGACCTAAACGAGAATTTCTTTGTGGAGAATACAGAGCTGGAATGGACCGAAGAAGAAAAGATCATCCACGTACAGCACGCCGTCCAGCAGGGAGACTTGGTTTTTGTCCGGCTGATGGGCGCTACGACGAGGGATGGGGTATGCCCGGTAGCATACGAAGTAGGAATGATCAAATATCAACCGCAATTTCTAAATTATGAGATTTTGCTCAAGCAGATTCTGCCTCGGGAGCATTCCACCACGCCGACGACCGTGCGCAACTGAATAGGATTTCCCCTCGTAATAGATCACTACCAATAATACATTCTTCATGATGCATTTGAGGTGGGCAATGCGACCGCATGGCTCGATCTGAATGCGGAGCGGTGAAAGAATCGGGGATGAGTCCCTGTTTGGAACGATTGATCGGAGATTCGACTCTAAATTGGAACTCGGTCAGTTGAGAATCTCATCGGCACCTCTGAAACAAGCTCGTGAGTTGTCAGGATCAATTCCTTCACATGTGCCGTAAGCACCCTGATTGAATAGCTTTGCCAGGTAGTTTGACTTGTCAGACGTAACCCGTGTCGAGAAATTTGCTGGAGGAAAAAAAGCGTTCCTTTTGGCACTGTCCTTGCGATGAGAAGTGGCATGAGCCAAGTCCTGACAAGAACCGAAACACCGGAGAGCAGCGACGAGAGAATTGAAAACACCCCCAGCAATGGCTTCACCGTGTGTGTGGTGGACGATGACCCGGAAGTGGTGGAGATGATCCTGGCAACACTCGAGGAATGGGGATACTCGGGCGTTGGCACAACGGAACCGCAGGAAGCCCTGGATCAGGTTCAGTCTGGGAATTGCCGCGTGGTGATTTCGGATATCAAGATGCCCACCATGGATGGGCTCGCTCTGCTGGAACTGGCCCTGGCCGCCGACCCGGGCATCCACGTGATCCTGATAACGGGCTTCTACTCCTTGGAATCAGCCGTAGATGCCATCCGGCGCGGCGCCTACGATTACCTGGCCAAGCCGCTGGACCGCGCGCGCCTGAAGAAAACTCTGAAAGAAATCAGTGACACGTTCAACCAACGTCACCGGATTCGCGAACTGGAAGGGCAGCTTTTACAAGACCTGAACTTCCACGGGATCATCGGGAAAAGCCCGGCAATGCTGGAAGTGTTTGACCTGGCCCGAAAAGTGGCCAAGCACTACACCAACGTGTTGATTTCCGGCCAGACTGGCACGGGCAAAGAACTCGTGGCGCTGGCCATCCACAAGATGAGTCCGGTTTCGCAGCAGCGATTTGCAATCTGCAATTGCTCGGCGCTGGTGGACACCCTGTTGGAAAGCACCCTATTCGGGCACATACGCGGTGCATTCACCGGAGCGATGGACACGCGCCCGGGACTGTTTGAATACGCCACCGGCGGCACCGTATTTCTGGATGAAGTGGGGGAGACCTCGCTCCAGATGCAATCAAAGCTGCTGCGCGTGATTCAAAACCGGGAGATCCAGCGGGTTGGGTCGCCCGAAGTGCGGCGCGTGGATGTCCGGCTGATCGCCGCAACCAACCGCGACTTGAGGACGGAAGTTCTTGCCGGGCGATTCCGCGAAGATTTGTTCTACCGGTTAAGCACGATTCAGATCAACGTTCCAAACCTTATGGAGCGGCTGGAAGATATTCCCATGCTGGTGCAGTTTTTTCTGAAGAAATACAACCAGGCATACGGAAAACAATGCATGGGGCTGACGCGCCGCGCACAGACCGTCCTGTTGCAACATTCCTGGCCGGGAAATGTGAGAGAGCTGGAGAATGTCATTTCCGGCGCCGCGATTCGGACCACTGGTGTCTTCATTGACGTGGATGACTTGCCGGAGCAGCTCTGCAAACGAGCCGTGCGAACGAACTCAAGCGGAGAGGAATGGAGGCCGCTGCCGCTGGATGAAGTGAGGAGGATACACATTCACCGCGTGCTGGAGATGAGCCATGGTAACCGGGTGCGCGCCGCGCAGTTGCTTGGGATTGGCAGGACAAGTCTCTACCGTCACCTGAAGCGAGTGAACGGCGCGGAAAAGAAAAGCGGGCCAAGGGCGTGAGGGGTTGGGTTCGCCAAAGTAAGTTGAGGACAGAAGATGCAGAGAGTGTTTCAGCACGGGACATCATTTCAATCCGCAACAATGCCAACGCGCCGGAAGGGAGTCAAATACCGCGTTTTCAGCGCGTCTAAATCTCCGCGTGTGGCAACTGTCGTGCCCTCATTTGAGATATAAGGTGCCGCGGCTGCGGGCCTTTGCAGCACCGTGACCGTGCGGTCGGAAACTCATGAGCAATCAAACAGACGTTAGAATTGACTGGCAGCAACTGTCCGAAGAGGCGAAGGATGATCGCCGAAAGGGCAAGCGCATACCCATGCAATTCTCTTTGGAAATTATGGGGAAAGATAATACCGATACAGAATTTCATACCAGAGGCCGAACACGAAATGTCAGTCACCATGGCTGTTGTTTTGAACTCGACCGTGCGGTCATGCGCGGAGATTTGTTGGACCTGAAAGTAATACGGCGCGACCGCAATGGAAGGGTCGAATCTACTTTTCCATTGCCGTTCCGCGCGCAATGGGTCGTGCAAGAGGGAGAGTTGTGGGTTGTGGGCGCGGAGATGGTTGGGGCACAGGGACCATGGGGAATGGATTTTCCGCCGAAGGTTTCACCCGTGAATCGGGGATGATTCTTTGAAGACACTTCTACGGCAAAAACCAGCGAGCGAATCGGCCCAATCCACTTAGCCCCAAATAACCCCGGAAAAGGCGGGAGCCTGCCGCCTTTTAGGGGTGACATACCCCCACACTCACAGAGGCCTTACTAATCGGCCCACGATCGTCAATCAATTTGTCGCGCGCGGCTAGTTTGAGCCGGCCGTGGACGCAGCGGAAGATGTGGCTGCTGCAGTCGGCAGCATCAATGTGCTGTCCAAACGGCAGAGCAAGCCTGTCTGCGCGGGCAGATCAACCTCTTTGCCCTTGCGCGCCACAACGTAAATCGCGCTGCCTGCCAAACCAATGCCGAAACCACGTAGGGCGTTGCTGAACACCGCGCCGACCACCGAGCCTCCCCCAGTCCCTAGCGCAACGGCGAAAGCGTCTCCCTTAATGTCGTGCTTCTCCTGAAGGATTTGGCCCTCGTCCACCTTGATGTCTCCGCGACGCTTGTAATAGCCCTCTTTCGCGCGTGACTGAATGGCGATAATGCTCATCTGTACCGGAACTTCGCGATCTCCGATATGGATGGAGCGGAAGGTGAGGTTCATGGCCGCCTGTCCGCGGAAAATGGAAAAGAATCGCGGCCGGATGACCGCGCCGACCATGCCGGTGATCTTGGTTCCGGCGGGAAGCACCAGTTGCTTATCCACAAAGACCGGCTCTTCGACGGTGGCGATGAATGGATCGCCTTGATGGGCAATGGCACTGGTCACATTATTTTGGAGAAGGAGACGAATCTCGCTGCCTTGCAGGAGTTGATTGAGATCCTGGGAATGCGCGGGCAGAGACGCGATTAAACTGAAGCAAAGCACAGCAAACAGCGACACAACTTTCTTCATGAAATCCCCCTTGCCTCACTTGGCGTGAGGTTACCGCCCCGTAACGTGGAGCTTTGCGCTGGCGCGCGGAACCGGAAACGCGCCGCGGGCGCGCCACCGGACTGGGTGCGGAGGTCTTCACCCGCTTTGAGCTTACTCCGGGCGGCCCGAAAGGCGCAGCGGAAAAAACGCGGCACGATTCGTAAGCGGCACGGCCCCCGGAAAAACAATCCGACCATTAAGATTCGGCGATTGCATGAACAGTTGCCCTGGGGTCTGGAGTAAGTGCGCCACCTGCTTTCTAGACTAATGATTCCGTTGGCTGACGCGCCGCGAGTTGCTGTGCTAGACTCCGCGATGCGGACCTGCGAAGTGAATTTGCGCAGGACTGCCGATGCGTGGAACTTCGGGCTCTGTGCAACGTCGCCCCGCGAACCCCGCCAGGCCCGGAAGGGAGCAACGGTACCGGGATCACGCCGTGTGCCGCGGAGTACCCGAAGTTCCTCTCATCGTCTTTTTCTTTTAGGATGAGTTTCTGCCTGGACTCAGGGGTTGAGGCCCCTGATATCCTGAGACAGGGACCTGAACTGAAGCCCCGACCTGAAATTGGCCTGAAATCAAATGGGGCCAGGGACACGAGAAACAGGAAACATGAGCTACCAGGTGATTGCGCGGAAGTGGCGGCCACAAACGTTCGCCGATGTGGTCGGACAGGGACACGTGACGGCGACGCTCGAAAATGCCATTCGCAGCGGCCGCACCGCGCATGCGTATATTTTCTCAGGCGCGCGCGGCGTGGGAAAGACCACTACAGCGCGGATCCTGGCCAAAGCACTGAACTGTGTGAAGGGGCCGACAGCGACTCCCTGCAACGAATGTGATTCGTGCCGGGAAATCACCGCAGGAAACTCGATGGATGTGATTGAAATTGACGCGGCCTCGAATCGAGGCATCGATCAGATCCGGGAATTGCGCGACATGGTGAGGTATGCACCCTCGGGCGGGAAACACAAGGTGATCATCCTGGATGAAGCACACATGCTCACCGACGAGGCGTCGAACGCGTTGCTGAAAACTTTGGAAGAACCGCCCGAGCGCGTCATTTTCGTGATGGCCACCACACAGCCCGAGGATCTTGCGGAGACGATTCGGTCGAGATCGCAGCATTTCCATTTTCGAGCGTTGTCGTTCGCGGAGATCAGCGATGCATTGGCCGCGATTGCCAAAAAAGAGGAATTGACGGCGGAGCCGGGTGCACTGGGAGTGATGGCGCGCGCGGCGGAAGGCAGCTTGCGTGACGCGCTTTCTTTGCTGGAACAGGCGCGCGCGTATTGCGGAGCGAATATTACAGACGCCGCGGTTCGCGAACTGTTGGGAGTGGTGCCGGAAGAGGCGCTCGCGGAATTGGTGACCGCGATTGAGCAGCACTCGGCGGAAAAAGCGCTGGGGCTGGTGCATCGTTTCCAGGCCGAGGGGCGCAACCTGCAGCACTTTTGCCGGGAAGCGATCCGCCATTTCCGGAATTTGCTGGTGGCGCGTGTCTGCGGTGCGGATTCGGATTTGATTGCCGCGACCCCGGAACAGCGTCCGGCCATCGCCCGGGCGTCCGCTTTGTTTAGCGAAGAGGAGCTTACGCGCTACTTCCAAATTCTGCTGGAGACGGATGACGATTTGCGGAAGAAGCCCGACCCGTTGCTGCACCTGGAGATGGGAATGCTGCGATTGGTCAATGCGGCGCGGCTGGCTCCTCTGGAGGAAGTTCTTGCGGAACTTGGGGGAGGAGGAACGCCGAGGGCTGCGACTGGATCAAATGCCGTGGGCGCACAACGAGGCCTCTCCTCATCGTTGGGCGCATCAACGGCCAGTTCAACCTCGCCAATGACATCCCCATCTCAAAGAACTGCGCCAACGACCGCTCAATCCGTCACGCCGACGGTCCGGGCGGCGGTTGCATCCGCTTCGCCGGCCTCATATGCCGCAGCGGCCGCACCCGCGCGCGAAAACCAGGATGCGTCGATTCCCGATGTCGCCCACTCCGCGGCCCAGATTTCCGGTATTGACCTGGCGCAAGTGGAATCGATCAAGTCCGTGATCGCTCAAAAGCAAAAATTTCTGGCGGAATTGATTGAACATGTCACCCGTTGGGAACTGGAAGGAAGCGAGCTGCGGCTCTACTTCCCCGCGCAAAGCCGGACTCTCGCCGATTTGATGCAGGCCAGGGAGCCGCTTGAGAAATTGCGCACCATCGTAAATGAAGTGACGCACTCGGCGCTGCGCGTTTGTGTTAAGCTGGAATCGTCGCAGGGGATTGATGCAAGTCGTGCGGCGCGAAGCGAACAAAATTCGCGCGCGCAGTTCGAGCAAGATCCCATCGTGCGGGCGATGTTGGATCGGTTCGGCGGCCAGATTACCGAAGTCACGCGCCGGGGCGAGGGTTAAGCCATGGAAGTCAAAGCTCTGCAGCAAATGCTTTCTCAGTTTCGCCAAATGCAGGAGAGCCTGCAAAAGCAGGTGGATGCCGTGCAGGTGGAAGCCTCCTCGGGCGGCGGAATGGTTGTGGTGCAGATGAACGGACAGAAGATGGTGACGTCCGTGCGCATCGAACCCGAAGTTTTTGCCGGCAAGGATCAGGAAATGCTGCAGGACCTGGTGCGCGCCGCGGTAAATGAAGCCTGCCGGCGCGTGGATGAGGAACTTGCGCGCCAGATGAAGAGCCTCAGCGGAAATATTCCCAATATCGCGGGAATCAAGATTCCCGGATTATTTTGACCGGTCGTCCTGTGACGCCCAAACACTATATTTCACTCAGGGAGACCCATGCCTGACTTTGCCGCGCCCATTGCGCGCCTGATCGATGAACTCAAGCATCTGCCCGGCATCGGCCAGAAGACTGCGCAGAGGCTGGCATTTCATTTGCTGCGCGTGAAGCCGGAGGAAGCAATAGCGCTCGCAGACGCCATCCGGGACGCCAAGCAAAATATCCGTTTCTGCTCGGTGTGCAATAACATTACCGACGCCGATCCGTGTTTTTATTGCACCTCCGCGACTCGCAACCGGAAAACGATTTGCGTGGTCGAGGAACCGGTCAATATCAACGCGATCGAAAAGACACGCCAGTTCGGCGGGCTATATCACGTCCTGGGCGGATCCCTTTCACCCTTACATGGCGTGGGCCCGGAACAATTGAAGATCAAGAGCCTGATCGAACGGCTGAAGGGCGCTGGGATCGAAGAGATTATTGTCGCCACAAACCCCACAGCGGAAGGCGAAGCAACAGCGGTCTACATTTCCAAACTGATTAAGCCGCTCGGCGTGAAGGTGACGCGCATCGGCGTGGGCATCCCGGTAGGGTCAGACCTTGAATATGCCGATGAAGTCACCATGCTCAAGGCCATGGAAGGCCGCAGGGAGCTGTAGTTCCCATCTGGTTTATCTGCACCAAATATGTGCACTCCAAGTAATTGACGCCTTTTCTTCTTGAAAAGAATCATCCGAGGGCGTATACAAATCTCATTGATTATTTTATATAGCGGGTGGCCTGGACTCCGAAAATTGAAATCTTGCGGGCTCAGGCTCCGGTTTTTTGATAGGGGGCCACATGGGCACTATTGACCGCAGGGCTTTTTTGGGAACCCTTGCGGGATCGCTTCTTGTTGCATCGCATCCATCCATTGCCGCAAATCTGCCATTTCCCGCAACGTTGAAAAATCCACCAAGGGCCGGCGCCATAACTTCTCCGGAGGTTTGCTGGTTGGACGTTGCAGCGCCATTTACAATATGGGACCCAAGTATGGGAATTTCCACGCAACTACTTCTGACGGCAACTTGCTTCCCCGGTGTGGATGGCTATCAGGATCCGAAAAATCAGACCGCATACCAGATTGTTCTCTACGATTCGTCGGGGCGCGAGATTCCCCTGGATAGCGGCGGGCGGTTCGATATCCCCGCGTTGCACACGACCATGGTCGACCTGGGCGAACTGGCCCATGGCAAAACATTCTGGGGCGCAGCTCGAATCCGAACGGCGCCATCGGCGGGTCAGGTGAACCATGCAGGCGACCTGTTCAGCGCGGGTTTTGTGCGCTGGCAGACGGCCTCCAACTTCGACAACGTGCACGCGCATCCCGCAGCGCCGCAACAGGCCATGGGACACTTCAACTATTCCATGCCCTTGCCCTCTCTGTCGGAATATCACGTGATGTTCTCGCTGTTTAATCCGAATGATGTGGAATCAACAGGTTCGGTGCGAGTGGTGGACCGGTTTGCGCAGACCATTGTCGAGAGACAGTTCAAACTTACACCTCACCAGACGCTCTTGTACTCGCTCGAGACTTTGAAGAATTTCGACAACCCGGGAGAGGGGCTGGCGGTAACGCCGTTGGAGGAAAAGCGCCTGAGCGATGGCGGCGCAGTGGTTGTTCACAACACCAGCGAGTCCGTGGCCTTTGCCTACACCATGATGCGCAGCCGCCAGGGCGGTACGTTCACGGTGGAGCACCCCCTGCACTACGCGGCGGACGGCGAGGTGAAACCGGCACGTGCCACACCGTTCGATGAGAAACACAACTTCCCGGTCCAAGGCCTGGTTTATACGCCGCTAATGTTCAAGGGCCTGCGTATCGGTGGCTTGGAATTCAATTCGCGCTTTTATTTAAGCTCCAGCCGGTGGCAGGAAGAGGCACTCTGGCTCATGCCATTCGTAACCAATGGCGAAGGGAACATTGCCTGGGTCTCGACCAAGGATGACCATTTCCCCGACCGTGTGAAGCCTTCCTCGTTGACGGCGAATGGAGTAGTAAGGCTGGCGGAGTTCCAGAGCGTTCGAATGGATGCCGATCTGTTGCCAATCCCCGCCGGCGTTTCGGGGGGCCTGGGCTTGGGCACCATCCCACTCACATCGCACTCGTTGAAAAAAGTAGAAGTACATGTGACGGAGTGGAACCGCTCCGCATTTACCCACTTCCGGCCGGGAGGTCAATTCGCGCGGAAGTACAGACTGGTTGATAACCGCGGAGGCGTGGCCTCCGATTACATCGTCACCGATTGCCAGGTGCGTGGAACGGCCGGAAACAGCTTGCGTGATAGCGTGCTCGCGGTGATGAACATTGAATTCCAGGAAGAACATACCGGCTCGCCGAAGCTCCAACTGTTCGGGCGTTCGGGCCTGATCGCGGAAAAGTCCATCGGGGAGTTTAAGCCTCTGGCATGCAGGCATTTCCTATTGTCCGAACTGTTCCCGGGCATTCAGACGGAACCAGAGCATCCGGCAACCGTGCGTATGCTGGATGAGACCGCGATGATGATTGTATCGGCCGTTCACCTGGATTACGAGCGCCGGGACCTGGCTTTGGAGCACGGCTCCGACAGGCATTCGACATTTAACGATTTCAAGTGTTGAGCGGTGTTTCTTTAATGTTGCCGTAATGGTTGCTGATTATGCTTGAACACTATATCTCGCTATATGAACATGAGCACAACAGCCCATGGAACAAGCTGCTGCACGGAGTGGGAATCCCCATAATTTTTGCGGGAATCGTGCTGCTGATTCTGCTTCGATGGAAGCTGGGGCTGGCCCTGTTCGTAGGCGGGTGGGTCATGTTGCTGGTCGGCCACAAAATCGAGGGTAACAAACCCGCGTTTTTCCAGGGGGCCATCTACTTTTTGGTCGGGCCCATCTGGGTGGGCAAGGAGATTTTGGGTATTTTCAAGGGTCGGCGGCAGGCGGCGGGATCCGGGACACCCTAAAAGTGCGCCAAAGGTGCATTGACTATTTCGCACGACAAAACCCTGGTGCTCGACGATTGCGGCGGCGGATGCTAGGCTAGGTTGCTAACCCTGGAGGATAGAAGTGGCCGAGTCCGCCCCGAATCAAGAGGCAGATCTTCGCAAGCGCCGGAGCTCCCGCATTGTCCAAGCGGTTCCGCTCACCGTTACGGGTGTGGATGCGCTGGGACGGCCTTTCCAGGAACGGACTTCGACACTCATCATTAATTGCCACGGTTGCCGGTACCAATCCAAACATTACGTCCTGAAGAACATGTGGATCACGCTGGAGGTGCCGCATCCCGACGCCGAGCTTGAACCGAGGATTGTCCGCGGCCGGGTGACTTGGATTCAGCGCCCGCGAACGGTCCGAGAGTTGTTCCAAATAGGAATTGAGCTTGAGGTCCCCGGAAATATTTGGGGAATTGCATTCCCACCGGCAGATTGGTTCCCTGCCCCCGAAAACCTGGGAGCGGTGGCCCCCGCTTTTGAAACCGAGGCTGCAACCGAACCGGCCGCCGCGGATTTCCCCGCGCCAGGTGCGAATTCGGAGACGGATAACGTGGTGGTCATGGGATCCGGGACCGGCGCAGCGGGCGGAGGGGACGTATCGCTGCATCTGGCCCGGCAAGTGGCTCGCTTGATGGTGGAGGCCAAGCAGCAGATTCAGACGGCCGTGCGGGACGCTGCCGCCAAGAGCGTTTCAAAGGAGACCCAGCATCTTCTCGCGGCCGTAGGCTCGCAACTGGAAGAGGCCGCAAAGAAAGCGGTGAACTCCGCCGCAGACGCTCAAACGCAACGATTGCTGGAAAAGACTGCGGAGCGCATCGGGGAGCACGCGCGGACAAGCACGGAGGCCCTTCGAGAGCAACTGAATCGTGAAGTCGATGCGCGAATTGAAGAGGCTCAAGCGCTGATTGCCGCACGGATCGCGGGCATCGAGCAAACTGAACAAAAGAATTTCCAGGAAGCGTTGGGCGCGGGGGTCAACGCGGCCATTGAGCGATTGAGGCAATCCGCGGAATCAGCGGCGGCGCGTGCGGAACAGGCCCGCGAACAGTTTGAGAGTTCCCGACAACAATTGCGTGCCGCTGTAGAAGAGGCGACGCGCCGGTGGGAGGAAGTTCTTTCCGGGCGCACCACCGATGCCACCGCGCAAATGGAAAAGTTCAAGGCTGCAGCAGACGGATTGTCCAATCAAATCCGGGAAGCGATGGAGCGCAGCGAGCATACCTGGCGCGCGCGCATGGAAACCGACCTGGAGACTGCCCAGAAGCGCGCCGCGGAACTCTCCACCAATTCGCTGGAGCAGGCGGTGCAGGCTGCGAGAGCTCGCATAGCCGAGCAAACCGACGCGGAATTGGACCGTGTGCGTGGGCAAGTCGACAAGCAAATGAATTCCATGCGGCGCCAGGCGGAGCATTTGCACACGCAAGCCACGCAGACTCTGGGGGATTTCCGGGCGCAGCTGAATGATGAATTGGCGCGAAGGGATGCGTCTTTTGCTCAGATTCAAGCGGCCACTTCTCGCGCGATGGACCAGGCGCGGCAAGTCGAACAGATGCATCAGTCGGCGGCAACGCGGCTCGAGCAACGGATCAACGAATGGCTTGAGGCGGCAACGCTGGAGCTGAATGCCCGCTCGGAGAAAGCTGTGATGGGCATGGCGGAAAGACTCCAACCGCTGCTTGACTCCGCCGGAGCGCAGTCGGTTTCGCGGCTAGGCGAACAATTGGAACATGAATTGACACCGCAGATTGACCGCGCCAAGGAGCTTATCGAGAAACTGCAGACCAGCCACTCCTCCGCTGAGGAAGTTTTGCGCACTCAAAAGGAACACCTGTGGAAGGCATCGGAGCAATTCGTCCAAGAGGCCGGCGCCCGGATGCAGGAAAGCAGGACGCGCGCGGAAAACGCCTGGCAGGAAGCGGCGCGCTCAACGATGGCCAAATGGAGCGAGGACCTGGATTCCCGGGCAACGGAAGTCACCCATACCACTATCGAATCGCTATTCAAATCGGCTACCTGGTACGAAAAGAAAGTTCAGACGCAGATGCAATCCGCCCTCGACAAGGGGTTGGAGCAATCCGGCGAGACGCTGAGGGCGCGCGCGGGAGAAATGTCCGCGTTGTTCGCCAGCGAGCTGGATCATTACAGCCGCAGCTTCGTGGAACACGCCAAGGGGCAGCTCGGCGAATCCGCGCGGGAAGCCGCCGAGCAAATGCAGCAAAAGGTCCGCGAAGCGGTGGAATCCGGCGGCATGGAAGTGGGCAGCGTGGCCCGCAAAGCGGCGCAGGTGGAGTTGGAGAGGTTCTCCGCGGGGCTGCATAACTCCTTCGACGAATCCGCCGCGCATTTGGAGGCTCACGCCGTCCAGGTTCGAGCCAGGATGGGCGGAGAGACGCGTCAATTCATCTCTGATTTTCAGAGGACGCTGGTCCAGAAAACACAGGAAAGCCTGGAGACAGCGGCCAAAGAGCTGGACGCACAGACAGCCGCATTCAGGGAGTCGGCGCGGGTCGAGCGCGAGTCCCAGGAGATAGCCTTCGCGGCCGGCCTGGCGCAAGGCAGCACGGATGCCTTGGGCACGTACAAGAACCGCATGGAGAATGCCTCCAACGCCTGGATCCTTACCACAGCAGTCAAGCTGAACAATGATGCCGAGAAACAAATTGAAGAGCTTTCCAGGAATGCGGAAGCGAAGCTGCGGGACACATTCTCCAAGGTTTTTGCCACCGTTGGCGATTCCCTGCGCGACCGCCTGCTGGATTTTTCCGCTTCGGTGCAGAAACCACCCGCTCCGCGGTCCGGCAGTGACCCCGAAAACAAGTAATTCCAGATCCGCCGGTGAATCCCAGCCAGCCGGGGAGGAATCTGTATAATGGTGCGATGGCCAACCGCGCATACATCAGCGCCTGGGCAGAGGACTACTCCGAGGCCACGCAGCGAGAGCGCTTCCAGCCGCTGCTGGCTACGGTGCCGCTTTCCGCGTCCTGGCCGGGATTCGACGGCATTCTGGTGCGCGCCGTGGATCCCGCTGAGTCCCCTCTGTTTGAGTGGGACTTACGCAGCCAGCCCATGGGCGCCGCGGAGGTCATTGATCTGATTCAGGAAGTGCAGGGCTCGGATGTTGCCTACGAAGTTCGTGCGCGATGGGACTTGTGGGTGTTTGACCTGGACGCCGGCAATATGCAGCACCAACCGCAGCCTCTGGAAATCCACTGCTATTGCCCTGATTTCGATGGCGGCATAGCCGCGGAGCAAGGCCATTTTCTGATGGATGTGGGATTCGAGCATTTGTTCACGGGACATGCGGGGCTGCTGGGCAATCAGGGAGTTACAAAGCAGCCCGCGGAACATCCGGATGAGGAGCGCTTCCTTGCGGCGATGGCCGCACCGGAGCGTCTGCGCGAATATCACGAAAAAACGCGAGAGAACATCCAACAATTGTTCCGGTGGATGCGCCAGGCGGACCTCGCAGTTCCACTGAATCGGTACCGCCTTTGGTCTGAAGGAGAGGAAAACTTTGAAGCCCGGGTGGATGAGATTCTGGCTGTGCGCTAGCGCCCTTGCATTGGCCGTTTCCTCGGGCTCTCTGGCGCAGAAGCCAAAGAGGGGGCGTGGCGCAAACGAGTTGAGTCTCTCCTCGATTCAACCTGGCCGCGATAAGCTCGCCGGCGTGGAAAAAAATCTTGGCCAACATTTACGCGCTCTGCCCGCGGATCCTTCAAATGCCCGCACCTGGGAGGAGGCTTGCACGGGCCGGCGGCTGACATTGGAAGTGGATAAGAACGGTGTGATCCAAACGGTGTACATATCCACGCCGAAAACGCCGCCCACGGAGAAGTGCAAGGATTCAAAAGATGCGCAGGCCGCGCAACTGTGGATGACCGGTCAGGGCTTGCATCTGGACGACCGGGCTGAACGGATCAAAGATATTTACGGGCCGCCGAATTCAAGCGGGCCTAGCGTGAAGCAGGGCCGCGAGCTAGAATTGTTGTTTTACATGTTTGACTGGGCTGGTTCCGATGTGCCTCAGGTCCTTGAAGTCTCCACGGAGAAATCAAGCGGGCGCGTCGTCGAAATCATGCTGGCATTCCCGAGCTTATAGTTGAGGGGGAGGTTTTGCGTGGATTTCTGTTTCTAGGATTGATTTGTGCCTGGGCCGGGATGGCTGGTTGCGGAAATCCAGCGAAACCTCCGACTGACCAGAAGCCTGGTTCCGCCGCGCCCGCAATCCCTGAGGAGATTGCCTCTGCCGGGCGGACCGCGCTGGGCAATGAGGCGGAAGTGCTTGCTTACGGCGACCTGGCGCTGATTGGCCGGCAACAGGTGCTGGTCATCAATCGCCTGATCCAGCCGGCGTCCGAGCAGGGCCCGGCAATCGTGTTTACCAGGCTTGCCGTGTTGGAAAACGACGACGGGAAATGGAAGGAAGTGCTGCTGTGCGACGAACACTTAAAGAACTCCAGCGGCTTTCTGGGCGGCACACCCAACGCGGCAATCACTGCCTGGCGGCTACAATTCGAAAAGAACCCCAAGCAGGGCCTGTTGCTCTTTTTCATACCGTACCAACAAGGGGCCGGAGTGAGGACCCAAACCATTGAAGTGCGATGGAATCCCGAGGTGAAGCGTTATCAGGCCATGGATGCAACTTATGCAAATTTCATCGGAGAAGCTCCGGCGATTGAGGAAATTCATCGCCCATTGAAATGAGCGCAGCCGCACAAGCCGTGTCACCTGTCGCAGCAAGGACGGCAGCAAAAAAGCTCCCGTTTGGCGGGCCTTTGCGCTCGCTGCTGCCTTATGTGGCCCAATACAAGGGGAGCGTTTTGCTCGGAATGGTCATGAACACGGGCACGGGTCTGTTCGCAATTCTTGCGCCGATTTTCACCGGCGCAATTTTTGATTGTATAAAAGGTGAGCAGACACCGATGGGGCAGCTCGGCCACCTGGGTCAAATCGCCCTTGGGCCGCTGCTTCCTTACTATCATCCAAACAACAGAACCACGCTTGCAGTTTTTTGTTTGGCGCTGGTCGTGGTCGTCGCGGTCAAGGGTTTCTTCTCCTACTGGACGCGCTGGATCCTGATTGGCATTTCGCGCGACATCGAATTCGACTTGCGGAACGACCTGCTCACTTCCCTGTTGCGCCAGGAGCCGGAATTCTATGTCCGCAACCGTACCGGCGAAGTGATGTCCCGGTGTACCAACGACTTGAACAACGTCCGCATGGTGCTCGGTCCCGGAATCATGTACAGCGCCCAGACACTGGTGACCATGGTGTTGGCCGTCGCGCTGATGGTCACACTTTCGCCGATGTTGAGCTTCTGGGTGCTGCTCCCCGTGCCGGTTGTGGCCGTGGTGGTCTGGTACTTCGGGCAAGTGATTCACCGGCTCTACGAAAGAATTCAAGCGTCGCTGGCGACTCTGAGCGCCAAGGCGCAGGAAAATCTGGCGGGCGTGCGCGTGGTGCGGGCCTACGCACAGGAACAGGCAGAACAGCGTGGCTTCGACAGCCCCAACCGCGAATACGTGACCCGCAACCTGAAGCTCATCAGCACGTGGAGCATGTTCATGCCCGCGCTGACGTCCCTGTTTGGAATGACTTTTTTGCTGGTGCTATGGCGGGGCGGCCGGCAAGTCATGATGGGCCAGATTTCCGTCGGCGAGTTGATCGCGTTTTATTACTTCATGGTTCTGCTGATTTTCCCCATGATCGCTCTGGGGTTCGTGACCAACATATTTCAACGCGGCGCCGCTTCCATGGGGCGCATCAACTACATCTTGAATGCCCAGCCGAAGATTGATGACTCCGCTGCACGGCCGGTGGGTAGGGCGGAAATCCACGGCGAAATTGAAATGCGGCATTTGTCATTCACCTACCCCACGACACGAGGAGGCGATGGTGCGGGGCCGGCCGCCAAGGGTACAAACGGAAGCGCCGCTGAATCCGGTGGAGCTTCCACGGTGGTGCTCAGTGACATCAATTTGAAAATTCCGGCTGGCGCGACACTGGCAATTGTGGGGCCCACGGGGAGCGGTAAGACAACGCTGGCCGCGCTGATTGCCCGGCTGTGGGAGGCGCCATCGGATACCTTATTTCTGGACGGGCGGCCGATCCGCGAATGGCCGTTGGAGAAATTGCGGCGCTCCATTGGTTTTGTGCCGCAGGATCCCTTTCTTTTCAGCGACACGCTGGCCGAAAATATCGCGCTGGGTGTGGAAACAGTCGTGCCGGAAAACATTTCCGCGGCATCCACCGTGGCCAGCATTGACGCTGAAATCCGCGAATTCCCCGCCAAGTACGACACCATGGTGGGCGAGCGCGGCATCACGCTTTCGGGCGGACAAAAACAAAGGACGACGCTGGCGCGCGCGGTGCTGCGCGATCCCAGGATTTTGATCATGGATGACGCGCTCTCCAGCGTGGACACCGACACCGAGGAGCACATCCTGCGCGGATTGAAAGATGTGATGCGCAGCCGCACTACGATTCTGGTCTCGCACCGGTGCTCGACCGTGCGCCACGCCGATGAAATTATTGTGCTGCGTGAGGGACGCATCGTCGAGCGCGGCACGCACGATGAACTGATCGAGCATGGCGGGTATTACTTCGACCTGTACCAGAAACAACTTCTGGAAGAAGAGTTGGCGCGCGAATGAGCGATTTTCGCGAAGAAGAGAAACTCGGCAAAGCGTACGACGCGCATCTGACGCGCCGCCTGTTGGGATACATGAAGCCCTACAGGGCCTTGGTGTGGTTCGCGCTGCTGTTGACGCTTGTGGTCACGCCGCTCGAGGCCGTAAGCCCCTATTTGTTCGCCGTAGCGCTGGACAAGTACATCGTTCCCGTCACTCGCGGATTGATTAGTTTTGCGGAGGGCATGCATGGGCTCGGTTGGGTAACTTTCATCTACCTGGCGGCGATCCTGTTCAGCTTCTCTGTGCAATATGTGCAAGTACGCGTGATGCAGAGTGTCGGCCAGAAAACGATGTACGACATGCGCAAGGAAATCTTTGCGCGGCTGCAGGCTCTGCCGATGAGTTTCTACGACCGTAGTCCGGTAGGGCGATTGGTTACGCGCGTGACCACGGATGTGGACGCGCTGAATGACCTTTTTGCATCCGGCGTAGTGGCCATGATCAACGACGCGTTCCTGCTGGTGCTCTTCGTTGTCATTCTGCTCTATATGAATTGGCGGCTGGCCCTGGCGACGCTTTCCGTGCTGCCGCTCATCCTCGTAGCCACCTGGCTTTTCCGGAACAAAGCGCGCGACGGAAACCGCCGCATCCGCACGGCGATCGCGCGAATCAATGCGTTTTTGAATGAAAACATCAGCGGCATGGCCATCGTGCAACTTTTCAACCGGGAGCGGAAGGCTCAGACCGAATTTGCGAAGCTCAACCGCATCCACATGGAGGCGTACAAGGACGTCATTTTTGCCTTTGCGCTCTTTTACCCCGCCGTGGAATTCTTCAGCACGCTGGCGATCGCCCTGGTGTTCTGGTTTGGCGGTTTGCGTGTCCTTGTCGGCGCCGTGCAGATCGGCGTGCTGGTCGCCTTCATGCAATACGCGCAACGTTTCTTCCGGCCCATCCAGGACCTGAGCGATAAATTCAACATCTTGCAGAGCGCCATGGCGGCTTCCGAGCGCATTTTCAAATTGCTCGATGAACCCATCCCTGAATCCGCCTGGGCTGGCACACAGCGCCTGGAAAAACCGCTGGGCGAAATTGAATTTCGGAATGTGTGGTTCGCCTATCGCGGCGGCGATAAGCCGGCCGATGAGGACTGGGTTTTGCGGGACGTCAGTTTCCGCGTAGCGCCCGGGCAAACCGCTGCCATCGTTGGCCACACCGGCGCGGGTAAGACGACGGTGGTGCAACTCCTGCTGCGCTTTTACGACATACAGCGCGGAGAAATTCTGCTCGACGGCGTCAATATCCGCGAATTTGATGTGCAGGATCTGCGCCGGCAATTCGGCATCGTGCTGCAGGATCCGTTCCTGTTTACGGGAACCCTGGAATCGAATGTCCGTTTGGGCACCGAGGGGATTGACCGCGCCAGGGTGGAGAGCTCCCTGCACGAAGTCGGCCTCGGGCCTTTGCTGCAGACACTTCCAAGGGGCGTCGAAACCGAAATCACTGAACGCGGCGCGACACTTTCTGTTGGGCAACGACAACTGGTGAGCTTCGCACGGGCGCTGGCGCACAATCCGCGATTCCTGATTCTGGATGAAGCGACCTCGAGCGTGGACACGAAGACGGAGATGATGATCCGCGAGGCGCTGAACCGTCTGCTTCAAGGGCGAACCGGCGTGGTGATTGCCCACCGCTTAAGCACGATCCAACACGCGGATTCTATTCTGGTGTTTCACAAGGGCAAATTGCGCGAGCAGGGTTCGCACCAGGAACTGCTGGCGCAGCGTGGGATTTATTACCGGTTGTACCAGCTCCAATACAAGGATCAGGAGTTGCGCATCCCTGTGCCGCCTGCGGGGGAATCTGCGGGCACCATGCTTCCCGCGAGTGACTGAATTAGCGACGCCTTTCGCAAGCGTTTGACCTGAAATGACTCCACCACAAATCCTGATTTCCGCAGGTGAGGCATCGGGAGATATGTACGCCGGGCGCCTCGCGGCAGAACTCATTCGACGCACAGGCGCGCACATGTTCGGCATGGGCGGCGAAAAGATGCGCCAGGCGGGCGTTGAACTGGTTGCCCAATCCTCCGACGTCGCGGTCTCAGGGATCAGCGAGGTTTGGAGCAAACTGCCCGAGTTGCGCCGCACGATGGCTCGCATGGAACATGAGGCCGAGGCGCGCAAACCTCAACTGGCCATCCTGACGGACTTCCCCAGCTTCCACGTGCGGCTGGCGAGCAAATTGCAGCGGCAAACCATTCGCTGCGTGTGCTTCATCGCACCGCAATTTTGGGCCTGGCGGCCCTGGCGGGCGAAGTTGATTGCGCGGCGATTTATCCAAGCACTGTGCATATTCCCTTTTGAGGAGGATTTCTACCGCAAGGCGGGCGTCACTGTTTCTTTCATCGGACACCCCTTGGTGGATATTGTCCGGCCAACCATGTCGCGCTCCGATTTCCTCAAGCAACAAAAATTGGATTCGTCGCGACCCATTGTCGCGTTGTTGCCGGGAAGTCGCATGAATGAGTTGCAACACAACTTGCCCGCGATCCTGGATGGTTGCGGCCAAATTGCACTGCAGAAACCCGGGTGCCAGTTTGTCCTCGCGTTGGCTTCCGGATTCACAGCAACTCTGGATCCGGCTCCGGGATCATCTGCGCAAACGCTGCGGATGCAAACGGGCGCAATCGGCCATTCGTTCCGAGTGCCGGCGAATGTTGATCTCCGGGTTGCAACCGGAACGACATACGATGTTGTTGCCGCGGCGTCGGCGGCTATCGTCGCCAGCGGCACTGCTACCGTGGAGACAGCCCTGTTGGGCACGCCCATGGTTGTTGTGTACCGGGTGGCGCGACTGACGGAACTCGTCGTGCGCACATTCGTAACCACGAAATACGTGGCTATGCCGAACCTGATCGCCGGGCGCGCCGTGGTGCCGGAACTCTTGCAGCAGGAGTGCACGGGACCTCGCATCGCAGGGGAAATTGTGCGGCTTCTGGATTCGCAGGTTGCGCGCGAGGAGATGCAGCGCGGGTTGGCCGAGGTCCGTGCAAAGCTTGGCCCGGGCGGAGCGATTGAGCGGGCCGCTGAAATTATCACCGGATTGCTGTAAAACTGTCTTGGCAACTCAAAGCCGCCAGTCTGGTATCTTATTAGTTGGGGAACTAGAGGAACGAGGAATAATTGAAGCTCAAGCAAGCGAAGATAGCGGCGCTGATTGCATTCCTGGCCGGCGCACTAGCCGCGGTGCCCTACACCTACGCGCAGCAAGGACCCATGAGGGCCCCCGTCACGGCGGGACCCTCCTTTCGCGCCACGCACTATGACGTGACGGCCACGCTCACTCCCGCGCGCCAGATGCTGGCCGCGCACGCCACAGTGGATTTCACGGCGACCGACGCTTCAAATGTGGTGCTGGTCGAGCTGCATCCCAATCTGCAAATCAGTGCGATCACCAATGCCAATGGAAACCCGGTGACATTCTCGCGCGACACAGGCAATCCTCTTCAATTGCGGATTAATCTCGATTCTCTGGTCGCGCCGGGTGGGACGGTCACGCTGAATTTCGATTATGGCGGGCCTTTGCTAAACGACGAAAACAGCCCCGTGCCGGGCGTGAAGCTAGCATACATCAACGCGGACGGGGCTTATCTTCTGCAGCCCGCGCGCTGGTTTCCGTTGACCTTCTACCCCTCAAACCGCTACACCGGCGTATTCAAGATTCAGGTGCCGGAAGCATTCAGCGTGGCCGGAACGGGCAAGACCGGCCCACCGCAGATGATTTCGGAAAAGGCCGCCGTTCCCGAAGTCATCAAGCCGGGGCAGGTTCCGCCTCCGCCGGCGCAGCAGAAGATCTACACCTTCCGTGATGATCGTCCTGAACCCAGCGGAACGTTTGTCGCCGCTCCTTTTCAGTTAACTCCGGTGGATGCGGGCGGAATCAAGGTGCAGGTTTTCACTTTCCCCACCTCAACCCAAACCGCGCAGCTCTATGGGCAGGACGCGGGGAAAATGATTACGGATTTCTCGGATGAATTTGGCGCGATTGGCGATCCCACCATCACCGTCGCCGAGATGAATGACGGCAGCGTCTCCGGGTTCGCGGCGCCTGGACTGGCACTGATCAGCCAGCGTCAATGGGATTCCCGCGGTAACACACGCCTGCTTTCACGCCTGGTCGCGGCGCAATGGTTTGGCGTCTCGGTAATGCCCGCAACTTCCTCCGATGTGTGGGTAACCGACGGTCTCGCGCGATACTGCGAAGCAATTTACGCCGACCAGGATTCCGGCAGAGAAGCCATGAACCGCGCGGTGGAAGATTTTGCGGTCGGCGCGCTGATGTACGAAGACCTGTCAGCGGTTACTCAGGCCGGGCAGCTCAAACCATTCACCGAGCAGTATCGCTCCGTCGTGGAGGACAAGGGCGCCGTGGTTTTTCATATGATCCACTCGCTCGAAGGGGATGACCAATTCAAGGCGCTATTGCGCGATTTCTACCGCCGCTACGCGGGCCACTCCGCGCGCGTGACCGATTTTGAGTCGCTGGCGCAGGAGTTCATGGACTTCAAGGCCGCGGGAACCAAGCTTCCGGAGAAGATTTCGCCCAACTCACCTCCCCCGCCCCCACCGGCAAATTCGCACAGCATGTCGCCCTTTTTCGCGCAGTGGCTCAGTTCCACCGGCATCCCGGAATTCACGGTGGACTACAAAGTCTACCGGAATCAAAAGGGATTTCAGGTCATCGGGAAAGTGAAGCAAAGCCTGGATACCTTCAGCATGCCCATGGAAATGGAAGTGCAAACGGAGGGGAATCCGGAATTCAAGACCATTCAGGTGACCGGCGCCGAAACCCCTTTCACCATTGATTCCTTTGGCAGACCGAAACCGGGCGGGGTGGTTCTGGACCCGCACGACTACATTCTGAAGGCCAGCCCGCAGCTGCGCATCCGCGCCATTATCGCGCGCGGCGAGTCGGCGGCAGAGCAGGGCAAATACATGGACGCGATCGCTCAGTATCAAAATGCGTTGGATGTGCAGAAAAACAACGCCCTGGCATTGTTCCGCATGGGGGAGGCATTTTTCTTCCAGAAGAACTACACCGCGGCGGCCAATTCATTCCGCAGCGCGATTGGCGGCGATACCGACCTGAGCACAAAGTGGGTGGAAGCCTGGGGACATATGTACATGGGAATGATTTATGACCTTACGGGTCAGCGCGACCGCGCCATAAACGAATATCGCCTGGTCCAGCAATCGAAAGACAACACTGGCGGCGCTCAGGACTTGGCGCAAAAATATATGTCGCAGCCGTACAAAGAAGGACTTTAGAGCGGGGCCAGGCCGGTCAATCGCGCTGCACCAATTCCCTTTTTCTGAACCATTACCCTGAAAGTTTCACCCATTCCCTCCGGATGAATCAGGGATGAAAGCCCGAGCTGCGCGCGCAGGCGGTCGGGTTCCGATTGGCCGGTATCGTATAAATCAGCAAATTCATTTTTCTGGCCAAGCGCCAGCAAGAACTTGCATTGCGGTACGATACCAACCAGTTCAAGCTCGCCATCTCGTCCCCACAACTCGAGCGCAGTGAAATTGGCGTGCGACGTAAGGTCCTGCTCACCGGGAGCGGCATAAAAATCATCGTTGACGCGATGATCCCGGTAGGCGAGCAGAGTCCCCTTTGTGCGCTGGTGACCATAGAGCTGCCGGGCCTCGTAGCCGTAATCCACAGTCAGGACGAATCCGCGCTGAAGTTTGCCGCCAGATTCGGCGATCCAATTGCAGGCCGCGAGGCCCGCCTCTGCCTCCTGACCCTCTGCCAGTGCAGTTCCCTGCCGCTTGAAATATTCCTCAATGCGTTGCGTGGAAAGCGATCCGGGCGCGTCCATGAATCGGCCACCTTCATAGCTGACAAAAACCTCGCGAAGCTGGCCTTCACGGCACTCGACACGATGAACGGGCATGGCATCGATCAGTTCGTTGGAAAGGACGCAGCCGGCTGAAATTTGGGTTGGGAGCTCCGCTCGTGATTCAGCGCGGCCGGTGGCGAGATGTCCGCCGATTGTCGCCGTGTGCGCCGCGCGGCGCGCGGGCGACCGCTCGACGGCGAAATATTTCAGCGCGGAATAAAAATCAGGCAATCGAGCCGCGGCGAAATCAAGAATGTGGCCGGCCAAACGGCCGGCTCCGGCGCCGGCTTCCACTACTTCAAACGATGCAGGCCGGTCCAGCAAACGCCACATTTCATCCAGCTGGCGTGCCATCAATCGCCCAAAAATGGGATGCACGTCCACGCTGGTGTAGTAATCAGCGAAGCGCGTGCGCTCGGGACGGCTGTAATATCCATGCGCGGGATCGTAAAGGCACGTCTCCATGTATTCCGCAAAAGTGATTGGTCCATTGGACGCGATGCGCCTGGCCAACTCCCGGGCGAGCGGGGTCTGCGCTGCGGCGGCTGCGGATTGCATGCGCGGCTGCATTTCTAGGCGGGCCCTTGAGGATTGCGCGTGAACATTTCAATCACGTAGTCGTGCAGACAGTCGTAAAGCTGCCGCTGGAAGCTCCATGGAAATTGCGGGCTTTCGATTTCGCGCGGACGAAGCAGGAATAGGTAGCGGTGGACTTCCACTCCTTCAGGCTTGAAAAATATCTCGACTTCAACGCCGTCGGCCGCGGGCCGCGCATCGAAAGCAAAAAGGGGATGCTCGTAGCGCGTGATCTCATGCCGCACTTTTTCCAAATGGGATTGCACTGGGGAATTCTACCTGTTTCCCGCGGCATCCGCGCTTGCGCCCGTTTCGGAGACGAGCTTGCGGAACTGCTCCTGAAAAATACGCAACGCGCCGTCATCGTACAAAACAAAATCCACGCGCTCGAGCGAAGTTGGCCCGGCTAGATGCTTCAGGGTTTCGCGCAGCATGATTTCAGCGCACTCCTGCAATGGAAACCCGGCGATGCCTGTGCCCACCGCGGGAAACGCGATGCTCTTCAGCCCTCGCTCGGCGGCAATTCGCAGCGAATGTGCCGTGGAGCTGCGTAGCGCCGGCGCCGATGTGCTTCCGCCCAGCTGCATGCTGGCTGCGTGAATCACATGCCGCGCGCGAAGCTTCCCTCCTCCGGTGATCGCCGCGCCGCCGATGGGAATGGACCCGATCGAGTCACATTCCTTTTGGATGGAGTCGCCGCCCTTGCGGCGAATCGCGCCCGCCACTCCTCCTCCAAGTTGCAAGTCGTTGTTAGCGGCGTTGACGATGGCATCGGCGTCGCTCTCCGTCAGGTCCCCAACCATCAAATGAATTTTGGTGTGTGGCCCGGCCATGAATTCGCCTCTAACCTTTTGAAGAAGGGTAGTCGTAAACGCCGCGTCCGGATTTGCGCCCCAGGCGGCCCGCCTTTACGTATTGCCGCAGCAGCGGTGCGGGGCGGTATTTTTCGCCCAGCGTCTTGTGCAGATATTCCAGGATGGAAAGCCGCACGTCGAGGCCCACCAGATCCACCAGCTCAAATGGACCCATGGGGTGGTTCAAACCAAGCTTCAGCGCCTTGTCAATGTCCTCCGCGGACGCGATGCCCTCTTCCAGCATGTAGAACGCTTCGTTGCCGATCATGGCGTTGATGCGGCTGGTGATAAACCCCGGCGCCTCGCGCACCACCACAACTTCCTTGCCCATCCGCGCGCCAACTTGCCGGCAAGTTTCAATCGTGTCGCCGGAAGTCTCCAGCCCCCGCACCACTTCCAGCAACTTCATCTTGGGCACTGGATTAAAAAAGTGCAGCCCAACGCATTTATCCGGCCGGCATGTGATGGTAGCCATCTCGGTGATGGACAGCGATGAAGTGTTGGATGCGAAGATTGCGCCGGGCCTCGCAAACTTGTCAAGCAACGTGAAAATCTCCAGCTTCACTTCCATGTCTTCCGGCACCGCCTCGATGACCATGTCCGCTTCGCGACATGCCTCTTCCACCGAGTGCGCCGAACCGAGCTGCGCGATCCCCAGGTCGCGCTGCTCGGGCGTCACTTTCCCCCGTTCGACTCCTTCATTTAATGAACTACGAATGTAGGCTAGTCCCTGGTCGAGCATGCTCTGCGTGATGTCTTCGAGGATTGTGCGATATCCGCCAAACGCGGCGGCATACGCGATCCCGCGGCCCATAGTGCCCGCCCCAATCACTGCAATAGTCTTTACTTCCATTTGGTGGACTTCCTATTTCCGCACCGGAAACATCCGTGCGGCGTTATCGTATAAAATTTTTCGCCGCTCCGCTTCGGAAATCGGCAGGGCCATGAATTTGTCAATGTTTCCCCGGATTTCGGGCACGCCCGGCCCGGGCCAATCCGTTCCCCACAGGACCTTGTCGGCGATTTCTTCGATGCGAGGGAAATATTCCATCAGTTTTTGTGGAGGAATACCGGAAATATCCATGTGCATGTTTTTGTGACGGCGGACCAGAAAGAACGCCTCGTCCATCCACAGGGGGCGGCCGCCGTGCGCGAGGATCACAACCAGGTCGGGATAATCCACTCCAATGTCATCGGCCAAAATGGGCTGCGCATGCTTGTTGCGCGCTCCTGGAAAAATCGAAGTGCCGGTGTGAATCATCACTGGAAGGCCAAGGGTCTGTGCGCGCTCGTAAATGGAAGCCAGCGGCCCCATTCCATCACGATATGCATTCGGAGAAAAAACCTGGTGCGCGGGATGGACCTTCAGACCGCGAATTCCGAGACGCGCGATGCGGTCCACCTCCGCGCCCGCGTCAGGAACATAGAGAGGATGGACCGAGCCAAACGCGATCAGCCGCTCCGGCGCAAACGAGCAATAGTTTGCGATCCAATCGTTGACTTCAGGGGGAAATCCAATCACGTCGGGGCTTACATAGTTGATCAAGCCTGCCCGCTCGACTCCGAGCCTGTCGAGAAATCCAAGGAACGCTTGCGGATCAGCAGAATATTTCTCGACTTCCGCAAAATCGCGCCGGCCGCGCTTCACCAGCGCAAGCGCCTCAGGCTTGAACATGTGCAGCGGCTGAATATGTATGTGAATGTCGATTATGGGCGGCGTCAATGGGGCTCCGGGGGATCAGTCGGCGGCGGGCCTTTCCTGCGCGGGCGGATTAATCCGGCCAAGCCAGCTTTGCTCCAGCGCGCGCCGCGTGAACACATGAAGCATTTCGCGGCGATACACCGGCGTCGAACCCGATGTCGTGAGCGGCTTACCCGTGCGGATCGTCGTCTTGGCAACGCGCTCAATCAATTCCGGGGAATATTTTTTCCCAATCAATTCCGCCGCGCCATCGCGCAACAACAGGGGCGCGGGATTCACGGCATTGATGGCCACGCGCGCATCGCGGCAAATTCCGTCCTTGTCCACGTCAAGCGCCGCGGCGACACCGGCGAGCGGATAATCAATCGAATTGCGCATTCGCAGCTTCTGATAGGCGCCGCGGCGCCCCGCGGTGCGCGCGGGCAGAATGGCCGCGGTAAGAATTTCGTCGCGCTCAAGCGCAATTCGGTCCATCCCGTCGTTGCGGTAAAACTTTTCAAGTGATAACCGCCGTGTCCCGCGAGGGCCGGCTATTTCAATCTCCGCATCCAGCGTGAGCAGAGCCGGAGCGGTATCGCCCGACCACACCGCCCAGCACCGCTTTCCGCCCGGCGCAACGTGGCAGACGTCGCCATCTTTCTTTAGGCACCCGCCCAACGATTCACGCCAGAATTCCGACTGGTTGTACCAGACGCAGCGCGTCTCCAGGCACAGATTGCCGCCCAGTGTGCCCATGTTGCGCTGCAGCGGCCCGGCAATTGTGCGCACCGCAGCGGACAGCACGGAGTATTTCTGCGCGAGCTCTGCCGAGTGCTCCATTTCGGCGAGCGTGGTCAGCGCGCCGATCCGCAGCGCACCGCTTTCACCTGCGGTCATGCCGCGCATGCCCGCGATGGACTTGATGTCCACCAGCACCCGCGGCGAAAAAAGCCGCATCTGCAAATTGGGAACCACGTCGGTGCCGCCGGCAAGGATCATCGCATCCGCGCCGTGCTCTGCGAGGATGCGCACAGCCTCGTCCACCGTTCGGGGGCGGACCACTCTCGCCGCGGGCAACAGTGGCACGCTCATCGCGCGCCTCCATTGCTCGACGCTTTCCTGCGTTTCTCCTGAATCGCTGCCAAGACTTTTTCGGGCGTGATCGGCAATGTGTTGATGCGCACGCCGACCGCATCGTAAATCGCGTTGGCAACCGCGGGAATCGTCGCCGCGAGTGAGCCTTCCCCCGCCTCCTTGGCGCCGAACGGTCCTTCGGGATCGTTGCTCTCCACGATGATGCAATCAATCTGTGGGGTCTCAAGCGTGGTGGGAATGCGGTATTCCAGCAGCGTGGGATTCATCAGCCGGCCATTGTTCCATACCATTTCTTCCTGTACCGCCTGCCCCAGCCCCATGTAAACCGACCCAATCACTTGCCCTTCCACCGCCAGTGGATTCAGTGCCCGCCCGCAATCATGCGCCACAACAATTCGGTGGACAGTCACATGTCCGGTTTCGGTGTCCACACTCACTTCGGCCACCTGTGCGCTGTAGCTGTACGAAGGCGACGGTCCCACTCCAGCGCCCTTGAATTTTCCTCCGCGCGATTCTTCCGGCGGCGTGTAGGCGCCGCTCGCCACCAACGCGCCATGAAAGTCGATCGCGGCGATGACGGCTTTATCGAAGCTCATCCGCAGCGCGGAATTCTTCGATGAAACAATCTCCTCGCCCTGCGGTTCCAATTCCTCCGCAGAGCAGCCCAGCCGCTTGGCGACCGCCGTATAAATCTGCGCCCGCATGTTTTTCGCTGCCTCGATGCACGCGTTCCCCGCCATAAATGTCACGCGGCTCGAGTAGCTACCCAAATCCACAGGCGTCAGCTCCGTATCCGCGGCAATGAGCTTCACGCGCTCCGGGCGAATCCCCATCGTTTCCGCAATCACTTGAATCTGCATCGTGTCCGATCCCTGCCCGATCTCCGACGCTCCGCTATACAAAATGACCGCGCCATCGCGGTCGATTTTCAAATGAACAGTGGTGTGTGGCATGTTCGACCGCACCACCGGATTCGCCGCGCCGCTCACGTAATGGCTGCAGGCCATCCCCACCCCGCGGCCATAACTCAACTTGCCCTGCTTCTTATTCCAGCCGGAGCGCTCAACAACTTTCTCGATGCACTCTGGCAATCCATAGCTTGTAACACGGAGCCCATTCACGGTGACACATGGGGCCTTCAACAAATTGCGCCGCCGCACATCGGCGGGATCTAGCTCGGCATCGTGCGCCAACTCGTCCAGCAGCGCCTCAAAGGCAAAGCGCACATTCACGGTGCCGTGCCCGCGCATCGCCCCGCATACTGGCTTATTCGTCAGCACGCGGTAGCCGTCGAATTTCACATTCGGAATGTCGTAAATCGCGCCCAGCAGCGCGCCCGAATAAAGCACCGTGACCGGCCCGTAACCGCAATAAGCGCCGCCATCCTGCACCACTCGCGCCGTGACCACATTGATTTTTCCCTCGCGCGACAATCCCATCTTCATATCAATCACTGTGATGGGCCGCCCGCGATGCGCGTAAAACACTTCCTCACGCGTGTAAGTGATCTTCACCGCCTGCCGCGCTTTTTTCGCCAGCACGCCCGCTGTAATTTCTATGGGAATCACTTCGCTCTTGCCGCCGAAACCGCCGCCCACCAGCGGTTTGATCACGCGGATCTGGCTCATGGGCATCTGGCAAACTTCGCCCAACGTGCGGTGCAGGTAGTAAGGCACTTGCGTGGACGAATAAACGGTCATCCGGTTATCGGGTTCCCAGATGGCCAGCGTTGAGTGCGGCTCCATCGCCGCATGATTGATTTCCCCGGCGTAGTAGCGCTGCTCGCGCACAAAATCCGACGATGCGAACGCTGCGTCGGGCACGCCGAATTCGTGGTGATACTCCTTCTCAATATTGTTTGGCTTGGTGTCGTGGATCCAACCGCTTTCCGCCTTCATGGATTCCAGCGGATCGAAAAACGCCGGCAGCGGCTCGTAATCCACCTCAATCAACCGCAACGCTTCCTCGGCAATCTCCGGAGTAGTCGCGGCAA
>DATGHC010000079.1:0-57845 GCA_035308165.1 Candidatus Acidiferrales bacterium
AGCAGGTGTTGCGTGTGCGGAAATCACCTTACCGGCGTTGTCTTGCCGGGTACTAGTCACTGTGCTAGATTCGAAAACAGCTCAAAAACAAAGGTTTATTGCATGCATGGGCCATCACAACCCGGCGAACCGCGGCAGAAAATTAACCGGGTCGAGGTGTATTGGACAGCCGTCACCTACAAGACGGTGGCCGTCTATTTGGTGTTGGGTTTTGCAATCATCATGGCTGTTGTTTACCTGATGAATCCGGCCTGGGTGACCAGCGCCCTGGACCATTTCGAAAGAGTGGTGAACGGCGACGACAGCGCGAAGGGGCCGATCACGCCGGGTCAAGTACGATTCGTGGATCTGGACGGCGCGGTGCAAGTGAAGCACGTAAGTTCGACGAGGTGGGAAAACGCAACCCGAGGGTCAACGCTCGACAAGGGCGATCTGATCCAAACAGGGTCGGACGGATTGGCCAGACTTTCCTTTCCGGATGGAACAACGTACACCGTGAAGGCGGACACGCTGGTTACTGTGGAACAAAATGCGGTGGCGAGCGATAAGTCCACCAATGTCGGTATGCATGTCAGCACAGGCGCGGTGGATCTTGCGACTCCGACGTGGGATTCACCAAAGTCCAAAGCTGAGATCTCCTTCGCAGATGCCAGAGCTTCCATGAAAGAGAACAGCCGCGCGGCCGTGCATACGGACCCGACTAAGAATGAAAGCGATATCACCATCGAAGCCGGCAGCGCGGACGTGAAGCAGGCGAATCAAGAAATTCAAGTGAACAAGTGGGAGAAGGCTTCGATGAACGGGGGCGGGGGCCCAATTGTGAAATCAAATGTATTGGCGCCTCCGGACCTGGTGTCGCCCCTCAATCTGCAGCCACTGATTGAACCGGATCCAAAGCAAGCCTCCATTCGATTTGAATGGAAACCTGTTCCTGACGCCGTGGAATACACTCTTCGCGTGGGCTTGAGTTCCAATTTCAACAAGTTGGCGGCCGAGAAGCTGCATGTGACCGCTGCCAGCGCTGAGGTCACGGGACTGGACTCCGGAGATTACTATTGGAATGTGACGGCGATTGGGCCCAGCAAGAAGGAAAGCGAGCCGAGCGACGCCTACAAATTCACATTGGTAGCGCAAGGCAAGAGCCAGTCCATGTTGTTGGAATTGGACCAGCCTGTGTTACACGGAAGTGTGGTGGAGGTCATCGGACGAACGGAGCCCAGCGCGGCGCTGATTATCAATGGTCAGCCCGTAGCTGACATTTCGCCCGATGGACACTTCCGGTTCTTCACAGGACAGCTTACGAAGGGCAGCCAGACAATTGTGGTAACCGGTCAGAACCGCAGGGGAGGCACGTCAACCAAATCCCTGCAAATAGTGATTCCCTGAGCGAAACGTGGAACAAGGCGCAATTAGATATTGCACCTGGAATGCCCCATACTGAGGGTGGACATGTCAAAGAATGGATACAACTTCCGGTCGGTCTTCAGCCTGTTTTCCTCCGACCTGGCCATTGACCTGGGCACGGCGAACACGTTGGTGTTCTCCCGCGGCAAGGGCATCGTGGTGAACGAGCCCAGCATTGTGGCCATAAACAAGAACACAGGCGAAGTGGTGGCCGTGGGGAAGGAAGCGAAAGACATGCTCGGACGAACGCCGGGCAACGTTGTGGCCATCAAGCCGATGAAGGATGGAGTGATTGCGGATTTCAAGGTGACAGAAAAAATGCTCACCTACTTCATCCAAAAAGCGCACAACCGCCGGATGCTGGTCCACCCGCGGATTGTCATCGGAGTGCCGAGTGAGATTACGCCGGTCGAAAAGCGCGCGGTGCAGGACTCTGCCTATCGCGCGCACGCCAGTGAAGTTTATCTTGTGGAACAGGCCATGGCAGCGGCCATTGGCGCCGGGCTGCCCATCGAAGAACCCTCCGGCAACATGGTCGTGGATATCGGCGGCGGAACGACCGACATCGCGGTGATTTCTATGAGCGGCATCGTTTACTCGCGTTCCGTGCGCGTGGCCGGAAATGAGATGGACGAGGCGGTGATGCATTACCTGAAGCGCAAATACAATTTGCTGGTGGGCGAGCGCACCGCAGAACAGATCAAGATGGAAATTGGCTCCGCTTATCCGCTGGAAAAACCTCTCACCATGGAAGTGAAGGGCCGGAATTTGATTGAAGGAGTCCCCCGCACGGTCACGATTGATGACAGCGAAATTCGCGAAGCACTTTCCGAGTGTGTGGCCACAATTCTCAACGCTATTCGTGTGGCGCTGGAACGCACTCCCCCGGAACTTTCCGCCGACATCAGCGATCGCGGAATTGTCCTGACCGGAGGCGGCGCGTTGATTAAAAATCTCGACAAGCGCATCCGGGAAGAGACGGGATTGCCGGTCTCCGTGGCGGACGATCCGCTCGCATCGGTGGTGCTGGGCACCGGCAAAATGCTTTCGGATTTCCGGCTGTTGCGGCTCGTTTCCATAGATTAAGGGATTTTGATGGAGGGTATAGGCTGATGCTCGCGGTCCCCGGTCGCCATCGCTCCGTCGCGCTGCTTACCTTTGTGCTGGTTGC
The DNA here is from genome assembly GCA_035308165.1 of Candidatus Acidiferrales bacterium. Lineage (GTDB taxonomy): Bacteria > Acidobacteriota > Terriglobia > Acidiferrales > UBA7541 > DASTCZ01. The sequence continues at coordinate 2,576 of DATGHC010000079.1, forward strand.
GCAGGTGTTACTGCTGGCCGGTCAGATTCGCCAAGATGAGCACCAGGTCAGGCTGATTCGACTTTGGGCTGTGGGGATCGTCACTCCCTTTGAGCGCGCGGGCACATGGACCATCTCCAAGATCCGGGGCACCTGGAGCGGTTATTTCGACCTGGTACACACCAAACAGGAGAATGGGGCGTTGCAGGCAGAAGTGAACCGCCTGAGGGTCCAAAATACGCAATTGTTAAGCCAGGCCGCGGAAGGTCAGCGTCTGGCCACACTGCTCGGATTTCGTGATTCCCACCCCGACGTTCCCATGGCCGTGGCGCGCGTGATTGCCTCGAGCGCGGACGGCTCCAGCCACACTTTCTACATCAATCGAGGGGAAAAGGACGGGATTCGCCGCAACATGCCGGTGATCACCCCCGACGGAGTGGTGGGCAAGATCTTCGAAGTTTTTGGAGGCGCCTCGGAAGTCCTTCTCATAACCGATAAAGACAGCGGCCTCGGCGCGTTGCTGGCTGGCACGCGAATTCAGGGCCCAATCGGCGGCTCGGGCGACCCATTCGTACAAATGAAATATGTCAGTAACGATGAAACGGTGACCGTTGGCCAAGAGGTGCTGACTTCCGGCGAGGACCGCATCTTTCCCAAAGATTTGCCGGTGGGCACGGTCACGGAAGTGAAGTCGGGATCGCCGTTCAAGCAAATACGTGTACAGCCCGCCGCGCATTTGGACAGGCTGGAGGAAGTGATGGTCCTGCTGATGAAGCAGGAATCGATTACGAAACCTGTGAGCACTGCGTCGGACGCCGCTCCTGGCGGCACATCAGCGGCCGCTACGGTGAAGCGCGAAGAGTGAGTGCCGCTGCAACACTGAATGAAATCATCCATCCCCCGCTCGGGGGAATATCTCGGTAACTGTTACTCATGGCCGCATACGCACGCACAGAAACGCACATTGAAGTCCACAAATTCCACTTGTGGGCCGTGGTGGGCGTGGCCGTGGCCGCCCTGCTGATCCAAAGTTTTCTTCCGGTTTATTTTCCACGCGCACGCATGCTGGATTTGCCGCTGCTGATCACCCTCTATTTCGGATTCAGCCAGCGGAATCCGTCTTCGGGCCTGCTGCTGGGAATGATGATCGGATTGATGCAGGACAGTCTGGGGCGGTCGGCCATCGGCCTCTACGGAATCGCCAAGACTCTGGTGGGATACTTGGCCTCTTCCTTCGGGTCGCGGATTGATGTGGAGCACCCCCTCAGCCGCATCGGATTGACGGCGGCCTTTTATTTTTTCCACCAGGGAGTTTACAACTTGATTCAGCGGGTACTGCTCGGACAGCACGAAAACTTTTTTAGTCCAAGTCTAGGGATTGCCGCGGGCGTGAACGCCCTGGTCGCCGTGGTCCTTTTTCCGCTGCTCGACCGCCTACGTCTGCCAAGCTGACGACTGCCTGCAACTCCCCGGCGTTGGTGCGGGGCAGTGGCACATAGGGTATCCCTGCCCCAGCGGTCATATTGCACTGAAAATGTGCAGGTGTTACTGTGGCTTGCACTTCTTTGAAGGTTAAGCAATCGTGTCGTTCTCGTTAGGAAGTGATTCCAAATTGCCGCAAGGGCGGCTGGCAGTGGTCTCCTACGTCATCGTGGGCTTGACGGTACTGCTGCTAGTGGGCTTCTGGAAGCTCCAGGTTGTCGATTCGACGCACTACCAGGAGCTTGCGGACCGCAACCGTATCCGTACCATTCCTCTGATAGCCCCGCGCGGGCGAATGCTCGACCGTAATGGCCGTGTCCTGGTGGATAATTATGCGTCGTTCAGCATCCTGTTGCTGCGCGATGACATGAAAATCGTGAATCGAGCTCTTCCTTCAATTTCCGACGCTCTGAATGTTTCCATCGAAGATTTGCGCCAGCAACTTGAAACCGCCAAGTACTTGCCTACCTACGAGCCGATCGTAATCAAGCCTGAAGCGAGCACGGCCGACGTCGCCTACATCGAATCACATCGCACCGACCTGCCGATGCTGGAAATGGTGATGATGAGCCGCCGCCGATATCCCCCCGCGGGATTTCTTTCGAGTGCCGTTGGGTATGTGGGTGAGGTGAGCGAAGCTGAAATTGAAAAGAGCGACGGCAAGCTCCGGCCCGGCGATATGGCGGGAAAGTCTGGATTAGAGAAGCAATACGACAGCGTCCTTCAAGGCAATGACGGCCTGCGCAGAATCATCGTCAACAGCGTGGGCAAGGAGATGGGCCGGCTTGAGCAGATTGAGCCGGTACCGGGGAAATCCATCCAGTTGACGATTGATTACGATGTGCAAGCGGCGGCCGAAGCGGCTCTGGGCGATAAGAAGGGCGCAGTGGTGGCCATGAATCCGGAAACTGGAGAGATCCTTGCGTTCGTCAGCCGTCCGTCGCCCGACCCAAATGCATTTGCGGTGCGCGTTTCCAAGGAAGAATGGCAGCGCCTGAATAGCGATCCGAACCTTCCGCTGATGGATCGTGTGATTCAAGCGCAACTCGCACCCGGCTCTGTGTTCAAAATTGTTATGGCTACGGCAATGCTCGAAACGAAGGCCGTTCCCGAATCCTTTACGGCGTTCTGCCCCGGCCAAGCAAGTTTTTACGGCCGCGTATATCACTGCTGGCAGCCGAAAGGCCACGGTACTGTTGACCTGGAACACGCCGTCGCGGAATCCTGCGACGTCTTTTTTTACAATGTTGGTATGCGCTTGGGGATTGATCGCATGTCTTACTATGGGACGCAAGTTGGGCTGGGACGGCGCACGGGGATTGACCTTCCGGGCGAGGAGCCTGGATTGATGCCTTCGGCAGAATGGAAGGAGCGCAATTATCATGCTCCTTGGTATCCCGGAGAAAACATTTCCGTGGGGGTGGGCCAGGGGCCCATTACCACAACGCCGCTACAGCTCGCCAGAGCAATCGGGGGCATCGCCCTGGGAGGAGTATTCAAGACGCCCCATTTGTTGAAATCAGATCAGCCCGCGGGTGAATTCCGGTTTCCCATCTCTGAGGACACTGTTGATAAAGTTACGCATTACATGGAAAACGTGGTGGACCCAACTTTCCCGGGCGGGACTGCCCACGTCGCCTACATTAAAGGCGTGGAGCTGTGCGGCAAGTCCGGCAGCGCTCAAGTGATCAGCGCGCAGGGCCTTGCGAAAGTCAAAAACCGCAGCGACTACAAGGATAATGCGTGGTTCGTGGGCTTCGCGCCGCGCAGGAATCCAGAGATTGTAGTTTCCGTCCTGGTACAAAGCACCATGCTCCATGGTGGTGAAATTGCCGCACCGGTTGTGCGCGATGTTGTGAAGGCCTATTTTGATAAGAAGAATGGAAACTTGAAACCGCCAATGACTGCCGTTGCAGCCAAGGTGACGCCGGCGACAAATAGCATTCAGCAGCAGCCACCGACATTGGCCCAATCCGAACCCGTGCCGCTTGCAGGTGCAAAACCGCAGGCCTCTAATGCAGCGGGAAGCCCCGCGCGGCCAATGCACTGAATCGCAGGAAAGCGTTTCGTTTCTAATGAGAGAAAAAGCTGGAATCCGCGAATATGATTGGTGGCTGCTGGCCATTGCCGGCGCAATTTGCTTGCTGGGAGTCGTTGAAATTTATTCCGCGACGCACAATATCCGCGTGCCGGGATCTCCCGTATACATGAAGCAGCTTTATTGGCTGGGGCTCGGCGTATTTTGCATGCTGATCATTTCCCGCGTGAATTATCACCGCATTTTGGAGCAAGCCCCGGTTCTTTATCTGATTGGAATTGTGGCGCTGGCCGCCGTGCTTGCCGTCGGGCAAACCCGCCTTGGCGCGAAGCGGTGGGTCCACCTTATGGGAGAGTCATTCCAGGTGTCGGAGCTGTTCAAGTTGATCATCATTATCGTGCTGGCACGCTTTTACAGTGAAGTGCGAACCGACCAGCTCACTTTGGGAGATTTCGTCAAGATAGGAGTCCTGACGGGCGTGCCGCTCTTGATGATTCTGAAGCAACCGGATCTGGGCACCGCCCTGGTGCTTATTCCAGTGGCAGTTGTAGGAGCGTACCTCGCCGGGATACAATGGAAGCATGCGGTCGCACTTTTGGTTTTGGCCGCGGTTTTGATTCCTGTCGGATGGCATTACGTTTTGAAGCCGTACCAGAAGGAACGTGTACAGACGTTCCTCCGGCCGGAAGACGATCCCAAGAAGTCCGGCTACCAGATCCTGCAGTCGGAGATTGCGGTTGGCGCAGGCGGATTCTGGGGCAAGGGATTGGGACGCGGCAGCCAGAACCAGGGCGGTTTTGTTCCCGTCCGGTATTCGGATTTTATTCTGGCGGCGCTGGCTGAAGAAACAGGTTTCATCGGCGTTTTTATAACGCTGGCTTTATATACAGCTTTGTTGCTGCGCCTGGTGCATAATGCGCAGCGTGCAATGGACCGCTCAGGAATGTATTTAGTGATGGGCGTTGCGGCGATCCTGGGTTTTCACCTGCTGGTGAACGCGGCGATGATGATCGGCAAGATGCCGGTCACCGGCATTCCGCTGCCGTTGATGAGCTACGGCGGATCTGTAACTTTGTTCGTTTTTCTGGCGTTGGGCCTGGTGATGAATGTTCGCATCCGGCGCTTCGTCAATTGATTCCATAGGGAAACGCCAACCGGCTGCAAGCCGATCCGCTTCCCAATTGCGAGAGCAGCATCGCGTGGCAAGCACAACTCACATTTCAATAAGCCGCAGCAATGGTTTCCCGATTGCCGGGAACGCCGCGGCCCACGTGCGCGCGGGCGTTATGCGCCCGGCCGCGCTGATGCGCTCTGAGGAGTATTCATGTCTAAAGAATTGGTCATTTCAGCGACCCCCCACGAGACGCGGGTCGCCATTTTGGAAGATGGGCACCTCTGCGAAATTTACATTGAACGCGAAAAAGAATTTGCTCTAGTTGGAAGTATTTACAAGGGCCGTGTCACCCGCGTGCTGCCCGGCATGCAATCGGCCTTCGTGGATATCGGGCGCGATACCGACGCCTTCCTCTACGTCAGCGACTTCCTGGAACATCTTGAGGAGTACGACCACGTCCCGGCCGAGGAGGAACGAGCTCCGAAGCCTGCGCCGATAACTTCTCCGGGCACGCCAATGGACAATCTGCCGGCGCAAAGCGTTGGCTCGCTTCCGGGTGAAGCACCTGCCGCGCCTCAGTATGGCGGCGCGGAACCACTGGCGGAACACGGTCAGTCATCAGGTGAGAGGGAAACTCCAGCATTTTCTCCGGGCGAAAGCGGACCCTCTTTGACCGAAACGGAGTTTGAGTCGCAGCCTGGAGCGGTAAATCCTTCGGGCTCTTTCTCGCAGGAGAGTGAGGCTTCTCCAGCACAGGAATTTAATGCGCCTCCAGCTGAGCCCGTCCCTACTTTCAATCGACCGGCTCCGGCCAATCAAGGTTATGTGCGGAACGACCGGCCCCGAAACGATCGGGGTGACCGCGGTAGCTATGGCGGGGGACATGGTCAGGGACGCGGCGGCGACCGCGGACGCGGTGGGCGTGGTGGGCGATTCCGTCGCGGTAGCGGCGGCCGGGGTGACCGTCCGCGCGGGCGCGATTTGCCCGCTTCGAAATATGCTTCTCCCAATGCACCTCGCTCCACATTCACACCGCGCGACCGTCAGGGCGAGTTCACTCCGCCTTCGGAAACACTCGAACCTATCTTGTTGCCCGGCGAATCGCTTGCGAAATACAGAGACCGCGGGCCCGCCCCTCCGGTGGCTCCAACTACGGCGCAGGGGAGTACTTCTGATGTAAATACTCAATTTGAAAGCATGGCGGGAGTGGCGGATTCGACTACACCAGTTGCACAGCGAGAAGATACGGCATCATCGCTTCCAAGTTCGCTCTACGCACCTGCCGAGTCTTCCGCTGAAACAGAATCGGTAACTCGAGTCGAGTCTTTGCGCGACGATCTGGCTCATGAGTCGCGCCCGGCCGGGCATGTGCATTGGCCGAGTCACGAACGCATGGAAGAAACCGACTCTGAGGCTGCGGCCCCGGGCACAAGCGAAAACGCTATCCCGCATTCCGTTCCACCGCCCGTATCAAGTGCACACGAAGAATGGATTGAATTTGAACCGGCTCAAGCGAGCGAGGCCTTGGAGGAGGAACACGGCGATTCCGCGCGAACTTTGCAGCCACCTGCGGACTTGTCCGAGGATCAGGCCCGGACGCTCGCGGAAAGCCTGGCCGAAGCCAAACACGAGGAAGCGCAGGAAGAAATTGAAGGCGGAGAAGCTCATCCCATCGGAGGAGCCGATTTCGCCGACGCCGAAGCAGACGCCGCGCATACCGAAGCGGATGAAATTGTGGCCGAGGAAGACGAAGCGCACGGGACCGCCGATGAGATTCACGCGTCCGGAGACCCATCCGGATCAGAGAGCCTGGAAACGCAGCCGCAGGATTCTTCCGCCGGCCAACCGTCAGCTCCCCAGAACAATTTTAGGAATGACCGCGAGCCACGCAGTGCGCGCATGGACGACCGGCGCAGCGCTCGTTTCCAGCGCCCCGCGCGCCGCGGCGGACCCCGCGGCGGGCGTCCGGTGCGTCACGGACGCCCCCCCGAACGCCACGGACATGGCCACGTGCCTCAGCGCCGGCCTCAGCTGATTTCTGAAATGCTCAAGGCCAACCAGGAAATCATTGTGCAAATCGCCAAGGAGCCTCTGGGCAAAAAAGGCGCCCGTATTACCAGCCACGTGGCGCTTCCCGGACGTTTTCTGGTTTACATGCCGACCGTGAACCACATCGGTGTGTCCCGAAAGATTAATTCTGCGGAGTCGCGTTCGCGACTGCGCAGTATCGTCGGCGAATACAAGAGCACTTTCCCGGGTGGATTCATCGTCCGTACCGCTGCTGGAAATGTGACCGAACAGGATTTGCGCGCGGACATCGAGTACCTCGGCAAAATGTGGCACGAAATTTGCGCGCGCTCCGAGCAAAAGAAAGCGCCCGCGTTGCTCCATCGCGACCTCAACCTGGTCGAGCGCATTTTGCGTGATTACGTGAATTCCGACTACAGTTCCATCTGGATTGACAACGAAGAGGAGTTCAGCAAGGTCATCGAATTCGTCAGCCGCTTCCAGCCCGAACTGGCGAGCCGCGTGAAGCTGTACACCAAGGAAACCCCTATTTTCGAGGAGTTTGGCATCCAGCAGGAGCTGGACAAGGCCATGCGCCCGAAGGTGTGGCTCAAGTCCGGGGGCTACATCGTCATCAATCACACCGAAGCGTTGGTGGCCATTGACGTCAACACCGGCAAGTTCGTTGGTCGCGGATCCACGCGCCTGGAAGACACAATCGTCAAGACCAATGTGGAAGCTGTGAAGGAAATTGTCCGGCAGATCCGTCTGCGCGATCTGGGCGGCATCATCATCGTGGATTTCATTGACATGGAAGAGCGCCGCAACCGCGACAAAGTGATGCACGCGCTCGACGATGAACTTCGCGCCGATAAAGCTCCGTCCAAGGTGCTCTCCTTCAACGAATTTGGCCTTGTAGCCATCACGCGCAAGCGCACCAAGCAGGCGCTCGAAAAAGTGCTTTGCCAGCCCTGCCCGTATTGCACGGGCTCGGGTATGGTGAAGTCGCTGCCCACGCTTTGCTACGAAATTCAGACGGAAGCGACCAAGATGGCTGGCGACCTGGACGCGACCAGCATCACGTTGCGCGTCCATCCGGAAATTGCCAAAGCCCTCAAAACCCGTGAGGCTGGGCTCATTGAGGATTTGGAGAACGCCACGCATAAGAGCGTGATCATCCAGTCCGATCCCACGCTGCACTGGGAGCAGTACGACATTTTCTAATGCTTTGAGCCGTTGATTCTGCTTTGTGAAACGCCCTGGCGGGAATCTCACCAGGGCGTTTCAATTTCGTCCTTCGTTTGAATCTAGCCCCCGCTATATCTCTGCTCTTTCCACGGATCCCCGTACATGTTGTAGCCATTCTGTTCCCAGAAACCAGGCTCATCCTTTGCCAGCAGCTCAATGCCGCGCACCCACTTCACGCTTTTCCAAGCGTACAAATGCGGCACCACCAGACGGAGGGGATACCCGTGTTCCGCGGTCAATGGCTCACCGTCATGGCGAAGAGCAAGCAGGGATTCCGGACGCAAGAGGTCGTCGAGTGGGATATTCGCGGAATAGCCCTGCTCCGCATGAACGAGCGCAAAACGCGCCTCGGGCCGCACTCCCACGAGGCGCAAAACGTCAGCGACAGGCACGCCTTCCCAACGATTATCGAACCTGCTCCATCGCGTCACACAGTGCATATCGGCAATAACTACTTTTTGTGGAAGTCGGTTGAATTCATCCCATGAGAGACGGACGGACTTGCCCACTAATCCGCTGATCGTGAAATCCCACCTCGTAGCGTCGAAACGGGGCACGGACCCCGCGTGCAACACCGGCCACTTGAGTGTCAGCGATTGCCCGGGCGGAAGACGGCCTGCCTCCCGCATCTGGCGCTCGAGTTGTCTTCGCTCGCTCGACTCACCGAATAACATGCTTTCTAATATCCCGCGAAGTCATCGGTTCAGTTAACTTATGTCTACTTCGAGACCACCGACCCATCCTGCTGCGAGGTTGTAAATGAAGGCGCCGATAGCCGCGAAGATTCCTCCGAACAAGCCATAGCAAATGGGGACGATGATGATGGCTGCCGCGCTGAAAAACATGCCAAACATTCCAGCGCTACTTGAACCGGCCATTCCTGCTCCTAAAAGTGAAATCAGACTGAAGCACGCGCCAATAATCAACCCCAGGAGCCCGTAAACAATCAATCCGATCTTGAACGCTGAACCCGGGCCAACTCGCTTCAGATTCGCCATGGCAATCTCCTTTTGGGTGGGATGGTAATGGGCGGGATGCTAACAGGGATAGACAGGCCGAACAAGTTGAACGTTTTGGGGATGTGGCGCCGCCGCGTCCTCCGCGTGGGCTGTGATACGATTCATTTGAGCGCCACTCGAATCATCAACGCGCGAGGAACAGCGTGCCGGCACGAATCCTGAACGGCAATAAAATTCGCGACGAAATTTACTCCGACCTGCGCGGCGAGATCGAATCGCTGCGCGTCACAGGAATCCAGCCGGGCCTTGCTACGGTTCTCGTTGGCAATGAGCCCGCTTCCAAAATGTACGTCAGCAGCAAGATCGCTGCATGCGAACAGTTGGGGCTACTCAGTTTCGGCTACACTCCAGCGGCTTCGATCTCCACCGGCGAGTTGCTCACGCTGGTCGCCGAACTTAACGCCAACAATTCCGTGGACGGCATCCTGGTTCAATTGCCGCTCCCCAAACAAGTCGATTCCAAACTTGTCCTCGAGTCCGTGGATCCCTCAAAAGATGTGGATGGATTCCACCCCGTGAATCTCGGCCTTCTTGTTACCGGCCGTCCCGGACTAGTAGCCTGCACTCCCTCAGGAGTGATTGAAATCCTTCGGCGTAGTGGCATCCCCATCGAAGGTGCCAATGCCGTTGTGGTTGGCCGCAGCGATATCGTTGGCAAGCCCATGGCCCTGCTCTTAATGAATGCCAACGCCACAGTAACCATCTGCCACTCGAAGACACGTGACTTACCCGGCGTAATTCGCCGCGCCGATATCGTGGTCGCCGCCATGGGTCGCGCGGGTATGATCGCCGCCGATTGGATTCGCCCGGGCGCTTCAGTGATAGACGTAGGCACAACGCGCGTCACCGATCCCGAGCAAGCCGCCCAACTCTTCGCCAATTTCCCGGAGCGCCTCGCGAAATTCCGAGAGAAAGGCTTCACGGTTGTGGGAGATGTGCATCCCGACGCTGCGAAAGTCGCCGGAGCCATAACTCCCGTCCCCGGCGGAGTGGGCCCGCTCACCATCGCCATGTTGATGAGCAACACCGTGAAGGCCGCGCGGCTCCGAAGAGGGGCTCCGGCAGCTTACGCCGGCCGCGGGCAGGCCTCTCCGGTAAATCTCTGATGCTGCGCGTTGGCCTTACTGGTGGAATCGGCTGCGGCAAAAGTACTGTGGCGGAAATATTGCGCGAACATGATTGCCGCGTGCTGGATGCCGACGCGGTGGCCCGCGACCTCTCCGAACCGGGACAGCCCGCCTTTAAAGAGATCGTAGCCGCCTTCGGCCCCGAAATCCTTTCGCCCGACGGTCATATGGATCGGACCAAGGTGGCTCACCTCGTCTTCCACGATGCGTCCAAACTGGCGAAGCTTAATCAAATATTGCATCCACGAGTGATCGCCGAGCAAAATCGCCAGCTTGATGAAATCGCGTGGATGGACCCCCACGCCATAGCCGTGATTGAAGCGGCCCTGCTGATTGAAGCGGGTTATCACCTGGGTATGGACCGGTTGATAGTGGTCTGGTGCCGGCCCGACCAGCAGATTGAGCGGATCACCAACCCGCGCGGCCGCAACATGTCGCGAGAGGATGCGGAGGCGCGTAGGGCGGCCCAAATGCCGCTGGACGAAAAACGACGGCTGGCCACGGATGAAATAGATAACTCCGGATCGTTGGCCGCCACCAGACAGCAGGTCGACCAGCTCGTCGAGCGTTTGAAAGTTGCGGCAATGGGGGAAAACGCGAAAAGCAGCAAGGGAGGCGGGAAATGAGCGGCAACATGAGAACTTCAAACGCAATTCGCCTGATGGTCGTCGGTGCGCTGATCGCATTGGGCGCCTACTGGGCCGGCGCGCGTTGGGGCCCGCGCGGCCCCGCCCGCGTGGAGGCCCTCATCCAAGCCCAGAAATCGTCCTCGCGCGGCACGACAGGCCTCACCGAGGAGGAAATGCGCACCGTGAATATTTATCGCCAAGCGACATCTGCGGTGGCCAATATCAACACGCGCATTGTGGAGTATGATTTCTTCCAGAATTCGGTGGCCGCTGAAGGCGCGGGGTCGGGGTTTGTGATTGACGCCCGCGGATATGTCCTGACCAACTACCATGTTGTGGAGAACGCCCAAAATATCGAAGTGACCTTGGGGGATCGATCCCAATATGCCGCGAAATTCATCGGCGCCGACAAAAACAATGATGTCGCGCTGCTGAAAATTGATCCCAAGGGCAAGACTCTTTCGGTCCTCACATTGGGCGATTCTTCCAACTTACTTGTGGGCCAGTCGGTACTGGCCATCGGCAATCCATTCCGGTTTACAAGCACGCTCACGACGGGCGTGATAAGCGCTCTGGGACGCACGGTTCCGACTGGCGAGACAACTTTCATCGATGAAGCAATTCAAACCGACGCAGCCATCAATCAGGGCAATTCCGGTGGCCCCCTGCTCAATTCCCGCGGCGAAGTAATTGGCATCAACAGCGCCATTTACACGCCGTCTGGGACAACGGCCGGTATCGGCTTCGCCATTCCCATCAACACGGCCAAGAGTATCGCGCAGGACTTGATGACGGATGGGCATGTGCGTCGCGCCGATCTCGGCGTTCAGTCCGTTGAGCTGTGGCCCAATCTGGCGGAGGCGCTCAGCTTGCCTGTGACCCAGGGGCTGCTCATCGAGCGCGTCGGGCGAGACAGTCCCGCAGCCAAAGCCGGACTCCAGGGCGGCAATCGCACCGTGCTGGTCGGGATGTTCCAGAAATTATCCGTCGGCGGTGACGTCATCGTGGCCCTGGATGGCAAGGAAGTCGCGAACTCTCTCGATGTGAGCATTCTGTTGAACCATAAGAAGCCGGGTGAAGTGGTGCACGTCACTTACTATCGCGCTGGGAAAAAATTGGAAACCAACGTGACTCTGGGTGAACGGCAAGACTGACGGCCTTCTGGCGGCAGGCGAAATGAGCTTGTGCGGCTACGGTAACTCGCTCCATGCGCCGTCCTGCGGACAGTATTCCGGTGATTTCCTGACTTCGCGTCCTATAGTGTAGTATGACGACTGAGTCCGCGTACCCCAGCGAAGCCGACACTTGGCCGTCGATGAGAAAACATTTCTTGGGAACCCAAACCTTGAAGACAGCAGGAACCTTTTGTCCGCGGATTGGCGGTTCGCCCCGCATTTCCGCCGTCGCGATTTCACTTCTCACTGTCCTGGCCGTTGGCGCAGTTTGGACTCTGCAAGTCCGCGCACAGGCGCCGGCGCAAATTGTCGGCAGAGTCGAGGGGCGAGATTTCGTTATTGAGCAGGAATCGACCGCGCCGCCAAGTTCAATGGAACCATCGAATTCTGTTTCGGCGCTGCTCCCCAGCGGCAGTCACCTGGATGTCCGAACCGGCCAGGCCCGCATCCTGCTGAACGACGGCGGCGAAATCTTTGTTTGCGGACCTGCGCGCGTTCAGTTGTTGAAATCACAAGGCGCCCTTACCGTGGCGCTCGATTACGGCAAGTTGCACATTAAGGTCACCGGTGAGGAGCCGCTCACCCTTTTCACCCCGCTTATTGTTGCTACTCCGGTGATTATCGGCGGCGGCCCGCGGGAAACAATTGTCGGCCTCGAGCAGAACGGTGAAATGTGTTTGCGGGCCACATCTGGAGCGGTCCGCGTCGAGCAGCAGCTGAGCGGCCAGAGTTTGCTGGTTCCCCAGTTGGGCCAACTCTCGCTCTCCGGCGGCCAATTGGCGGCAGCCTCTCCAAGCGCCCCCGGTTGCGCGTGCGAAGTGGAAGTCGCTAAGGAATCTCCATCAAGGCCACCAGTCGCGCGCGACTCAGTTTTCACGCTCAATCCCAACGCGGCGAAGCCCGCAGTTGAGACGCTGAAAACTGTCGTCGCACCCCCGCTTCCAGCTACAAATTCCAACCGCGGCTCCGACGCCGCCTCTCAAGCGCCCCCGGATTTGGACGCTCCAATTTACGAAGTATTGATGCCGGCGCTGATTTACAATTCCTCAACTCAAGTCCCTCTACCTGATCCTAGTCCGCAAACCATCACGCTGGTGCGCGCAGTGCGCGTCCGCGAGGACACGGTGATTAGCGGCACGATCCAGTCAAATGGAAAACGAAACCCGCAAACCCTCTCAGCGAAAGCGGATCCAAACGCGCAGAAACCCCAGACCGGATTCTTCGCGCGCATCGGTGGATTCTTCCGCCGCGTGTTCGGCTCAAAAAGTTAGGCAGGCAATTGCAGAAGTTGATCTCCCGGCGTGGGCTGCGCTCACATTCCTTCGTAATTCGGTCCGCCGCCACCTTCGGGTGGAATCCAATTGATAATCTGGTAGGGATCGGCGATGTCGCAGGTCTTGCAGTGAACGCAGTTTGAGGCGTTGATTTTCAACCGCGCGACATTTTTCTCTTTCACCATTTCGTAAACTGCCGCGGGGCAAAAATATTGGCAGGGATTTCCGTACTCGCGCACGCACCGGTTGCCGCAAATGTCAGGTTCCAGCACCACCAGGTGGCAGGGCTGGTCTTCCTCATGGCGCGTACCGGAGTGAAAAACGTCGGTCAATCGGTCGAACGTCAGCGTGCCATCGCCCTTGAATCTTCCCGATTGGTCCACCAACTCCGGTCCGCGGTTGAGTTTCCTGTATTCTTCGTATCCCGGCTTCGCGCGCGCCGGATCAACAAATCCGCGCCCGCCGGAAATCTGCTGCATGGCGGTGCTGAACATTCCCCTGAAGAATCCGTGCTGGAACCCTTGATGGAAATTCCGCACCGCCCATAACTCTTTCTTAATCCAACTCGATTCCACTTTCTTCGGATACGCGGAAAGCTTTTCTGCGGATGTATCGCCGGCGCGCAGCGCGTCAAAAATGGTTTCCGCCGCCAACATTCCGCTCTTGATTGCAGTGTGGATCCCCTTCAGTCTTTGCGAATTAAGCAGGCTCCCCGAATCCCCAATAATCAGTCCGCCGCTCACTGAACTCTGCGGCCGCGAATACCATCCACCATAGGGCACGGTCTTCGCCCCGTAACGGACCATCTTGCCTCCTTCCAGAATCCGCCGCACAAACGGATGGGTCTTGTATTGTTGGAAGGCCATGTGGGGATCAAACAATGGGTCGCGATACTCCAATGCGCTGACCATCCCCAGCGAGACGCGGTTGTCCTTCAAGCCATAAATCCATCCTCCGCCGTAAATATCCAAGGGAAGCGGCCATCCCAGCGAGTGTGCAACCCATCCGGGTTCAATTCGTCCAGCGGGAACTTCCCACAATTCCTTAATGCCTATCCCGTATGTCTGTGGATTGATTCCATCCAACTTGTACTTGATGACCAGCTGCTTGGTGAGCGACCCGCGCGGCCCCTCCGCCAGCACCGTCACTTTCGCGCGCAGTTCATACCCCGGCGTATAGTTGTCCTTCGGCTTCCCGTTCTTGTCCACCCCTTTGTCTTCGGTGATTACTCCGGCGATGCCGCCGTTCTCGTAAATCAGGTTCGCTCCGGCGAACTGCGTGAATAAATTCACACCTTCTTTTTCCACCAGACCGCCCATCCATTTCACGAGCTTGTTCAGCGAAACGATGTAATTTCCGTGGTTGTGAAAGGGCGGCGGGGTGACCGGAGATTTCCACGCGCGTTTCCCGGTGAAGAAATAAAACGCGTCGCTGGATACGGGCGTATCGAACGGTGGAGCCTTCTCGAAATCCGGCACCAGCTCGCGCATCGCCACGGGATCCATGATCGCGCCGGAAAGCTGGTGTGCGCCAATTTCGCGCCCCTTCTCCAGCACGTAGATATTCTCGGTGGAAAGTTCGGGCTTCCCGCCTGCTTGGTTGTGTTTGCGGATGAGCTGGGAAAGGTGCAGCGCGCAGGCCAGCCCTGCCGGCCCCGCCCCTACAATCAACACGTCGGCATCCAACCGCTCTCGCTCGACCGTCACGCGATTATTCTAGCAGAGCCATTCGGTCTATCGGACACACTTACGGGCAATCGTCTTCTCGAGAAACAACCCTTGGTTTAGCTTGCTTTTGATTTTTCCAGCTCTTCGGTCAGCGCGGGGATAATCTCAAAAATGTCGGCCACAATTCCATAATCTGCCACTTCGAAAATCGGAGCGTTCTGGTCCTTGTTAATCGCCACAATCGTCCGCGACCCTTTCATTCCCACCACGTGCTGAATCGCTCCGCTGATTCCTAGAGCAAGATAAAGCTTCGGCGCGACCGTTTGTCCCGAGCTGCCAATTTGCCGCTCCATGGGCAGCCAACCTTCGTCACAAATGGGCCGCGAGGCCGCAATTTCTCCGCCGATGGCCTTCGCCAGTTTTTCCGCCAGCGGAATATTCTCCGGCGCTTTGATGCCCCGCCCGACAGCGACGATAATCGGCGCCTGCGTCAAATCCACCGCCTGCTTGGCCTCACGGAACAATTCCCCGGGTTTGGTGCGTATCTGCTCTGGCTTCAATTCCACGTCGATTTTTCGCACTGCGGCCTTCCCGCTGGGATGCGCCGCAACCAGGTCCGCGCGAAACGCGCCTGCTTGAAATGTCGCGAACCACGGGCCCGCTCCCACAAAACTGACGTCAGCCGCCGTCTTCCCCTGAAACATCTGTCGCACAAAAATCAACCTGCCATTCTCGTGCCGGTAGCCGATGCAGTCGCCAATCATCCCTTTTGCCAGCGAGGTCGCGAGCTTCGGCGCGAAATCGCGGACTTCATAGGTGTGCGGCAGCACGACCAGGTCGGGGGTCGTCTGTGCAATCGCCTGCTTCAGCGCCAGCGAGTATCCGTCAGGCGTGTAGGCGCCCAGTAGCTCGTGCTCCACCAGCAGCACTTCAGAAATACTCTTGCCGGCCAATTCATCCGCCAACCCTGCGACACTCTTACCAATCACCAGCGCAGCTAGTGTCCCGCCGACATCCTTCGCAATCTGCTGCGCCGCCGCCAGCGTCTCAAAACTCGTCTTATTCCACTTCCCCTCGCGCTGCTCCGTAATAGCCAGGATTTTCATCGTTTTCCTCAATTACAGAACGCGCGCCTCATGCTTCAACTTCTCCACCAACTTCCCCGCCACTTCTTTGGGAGTCCCGGTGATAAATTCAGTTCTCTTCGTTTTCTGCGGCACGTAAATGCGCTCGAGTTTCTGCGTGGGCTCGGACGAAACTCCCAACGATTCCCGGGGAATCACCGTTATCTCCTTTTTCTTCGCCGCCATGATTCCTTTCAGCGTGGCATATCGCACTTTGTTAATTCCGGACTGGATGCTCAGCACCGCGGGCATCGGCAGTTCCACCCATTGGAACCAGCCAGCCTCCAGTTCCCTCTTCAACTTCATTCGCCCATCGCCCGCTTCGATCTGCATGATGATGGTCGCGTGCGGAAGCCCCAGTAATTCCGCGAGCAGGACTCCCGTCTGCCCGAAGCCGTGATCATCGCTCTGCAATCCCGTAAGGATCAGGTCGAATTTCTCCTTTTGGATTGCCGCCGCGAGCGAGCGTGCCGAGCCAAGCGGATCGAGCGCGAAGAATTTATCGTCTGTCACGTGGATCCCGCGGTCGGCGCCCTTGGCGAGCGCCTCTTTGATCGTCTGCGTGACTCGCGCCGGACCCATACTCAGCGCGACCACTTCCCCGCCGTGCTTTTCCTTCAGCCGCAAAGCTTCTTCTAATGCGTAGCTGTCCGGCTCATTCATCTCGAAGCCGATGTCCGCTTCGCGGATCCAGGTGCCGTCGGGCGATATCGCCAGCGGCGCGTCTTTCGCGGGCACCTGCTTCACGCAGACAATGATATTCAACGATTCCTCCCTACAAGTTTGAACCAGGCACTCACGCAACGGGAAGAAATGCTTGTCTCATGCAACTAACTTTTATCCCAGCGCTTGAAAACCAGCGCGGCATTCGTCCCGCCAAACCCAAACGAATTTGACAGCGCATATTCCACGGCGGCCTTTCTCGCCTTGTTCGGAACGTAATCCAGATCGCACGCCGGGTCGGGTGTCTCGTAATTGATCGTCGGCGGCAGCGTCTGGTCACGCAGAGCCAGCACACTAATCCCCGCCTCAAGCCCCCCCGCGCCGCCCAGCAGGTGCCCGGTCATCGACTTGGTCGAACTGATGTGCATGCTGGCCGCAAATTCCCCGAAGGCGCGCTTCATCGCCACGGTTTCGATCGCGTCGCCAAGCGGAGTGGAAGTGCCGTGGGCATTGATGTAGCCCACCTGCTGTGGCTCAATCTTCGCGTCTTTCAGCGCTTTCCTCATCACGCGGTAGGCCCCATCTCCATTTTCGGCTGGTTGCGTGATGTGGTACGCATCGCCGGACATTCCATATCCAACTATTTCCGCCAGAATCCGCGCGCCGCGCCGCTCGGCCCGCTCCAGCGTCTCCAGGATCAGGATTCCCGACCCTTCGCCCACCACAAATCCATCGCGGTTCAGGTCGAATGGCCGGCTTGCACGCGAAGGCTCGTCATTGCGCGTCGAAAGCGCCTTCATCGCGCCAAATCCTCCAATACCCATCGGCGTGATGGATGCTTCCGATCCCCCGCAAATCATGATGTCCGCGTCACCCCGCTGAATAATCTTGAATGAGTCGCCAATTGCGTGAGCCGAAGCCGAACAAGCCGTGGCCGTCGCCGAGTTTGGCCCCTTGGCGCCGTAGCGAATTGAGATTTGCCCTGAAGCCAGATTGACAATCGCGGAAGGAATGAAAAATGGAGAGATGCGGTTCGGTCCGCCGTCGAGCAACTTTTTGTGCTCGCGCTCGATGACGTCGAATCCGCCGATGCCGCTGCCCACGTATACGCCGGCGTTTTCGCTTTCTTCAGGGGAAATTTTCAGGTCGGACATCCTCACGGCAAGATCCACGGCCGCCAGGGCCAGTTGGATGAACCGCGCCATCTTTTTCAGTTCTTTTTTCTCAACCCAATTCAGCGGGTCAAAGTTTTTTACTTCCCCCGCGATGGTGCAGTCGAATCCCGTCGTATCAAAATGGGTGATGGTGTTGATCCCACTGCGTCCCGCGACGAGGTTCGTCCAGCTCTCCTCTGTCCCGATGCCACAGGCGCAGACGAGTCCCACACCGGTAACGACGACGCGGCGGCTCATTACGGATTCTCCTGCGGATTTCGGATGCGCCCTGGCCTATTTCTTGCTGTGCTTCTCAATGTAGGCGACAGCGTCTTTCACCGTTGCGATTTTTTCGGCGTCTTCGTCGGGTATCTCGATCCCGAACGCCTCTTCAAATGCCATCACCAGCTCGACCACATCGAGCGAATCCGCGCCCAGATCGTCCACGAATGACGCCGTGGGCGTCACCTCCGCCTCGTCCACCCCGAGCTGCTCCACTATGATCTGTTTGACGCGATCTTCTACGCTCGGCATTTTTCCCCCTGCGACAGGACGCTCCCCGCCGCTAGAATTGCCAGGCCTAACTCTTCCCGGCTCCCTCTGTGCCCACTCATTGTATGTATGGCCCTAGGCAAGGTCAACCGCAGCCCCCTCGCCACCCTGCTTACCCCATGTACATCCCGCCATTGATGTCCAGCACGTGTCCGGTAATGTAGCCCGCCTCTTCGCTGGCAAGAAACACGATGGCTGCGGCAACTTCCGCATCGGTGCCCATCCTGTTCAGCGGAATCCGCGCCAGCATCGCATCTTTCACCTGCTGCGAAAGCCCCTCTGTCATGGGCGTGCCGATAAATCCCGGGGCAACCGCATTCACCGTGATGTTTCGCGATGCAATTTCCACCGCGATCGCCTTGGTCAGCCCGATCAGTCCGGCTTTTGCCGCCACATAATTCGCCTGACCTGCATTGCCGGTCTGCGCCACCACCGAACTCACATTAATGATCCGGCCATAGCGTTGCCGCAACATGACTCCCAGCGCCTGTTGGATGCAAACGTATGCGCCTGTCAAATTGGTCTTTAACACCGCTTCCCAATCTTCGGCCTTCATCCGCAGCGCCAGAGTATCCCGTGTGACTGCGGCATTGTTAACGAGTATGTCCAGCCTTCCAAATCGCTCGATGATCTCCTTAAACCCTGCCTTGATTTGCTCGCTGTCTGCCACATCCATCTTGATCGCGCGGGCTTCGGCGCCGGTCGCGCTAATTTCCGCGGCCACTCCGGCCAGCTTCTCTTCGTTACGCGCCGCGCAGATAACCTTTGCTCCCGCAGCGGCAAGCGCCAGCGCCGTCGCCCTCCCAATTCCCTGCGATGCCCCTGTCACCAGCGCCACTCGGTCCTTCAAGTTGAACATCGCCGCCATCAGTTCTCGCCTGCCTCGCCGTGTATTTGCGCCAGTTTGGCCTGTGTTTCGCGTAAACTCGCTTCATCCTCGACGTTCAAGCAGTGCACCGAGCGGTCAATCTGCCGTAGCAGCCCGCTCAGCACCCGCCCCGGGCCTACTTCCACAAATGACGACACGCCCTGTTCAATCAGTTCGCGTATCGATTCCTCCCAGCGCACCGGCAAAGTAATCTGCCGAATGAGCGCTTCTCGCCCCTCCGCGCCGTTGGTAATAATCTCCGCATCCGTGTTGGTTACCAGCGGAATTTTCAAGTCGGAGAAAGTTACCGCGCGCAACTCCGGCTCCATCCTTAAGCGAGTCGGCTGCATCAGCGAACAATGAAATGGCGCGGACACCGGCAAAACTACCGCACGCTTGGCGCCCTCCTGAGACGCCAGCTCTACGGCCCTCTTCACCGCGGCAGCATGCCCGGAAATCACGGTCTGCGTGGGAGTGTTCAGATTCGCGGCGCTTACCACGTTCCCCTCTGCGGCACGTTTGCAGATCTCTCCCACCTGTGCCGGGGACAATCCCATTATCGCGGCCATCGCTCCTTCGCCAGCGGGCACGGCCTCCTGCATAAACGTCCCGCGCTTGCGCACCAACCGGACTGCATCCCCGAATTCGAGGGCGCCCGCCGCCACCAGCGCCGTGTATTCACCCAAACTGTGCCCCGCCACAAAATCGGGCCTGATTCCCTGCCCGGCACCCGGCTCCACCAGCACTCGATACGCTGCCATGCTCACTGTCAAGATGGCCGGCTGTGTATTCGCGGTCTGTTTCAGCTCTTCCTCGGTCCCCTCAAAACACATCTTTGAAATCGGAAATCCCAGCGCTTTGTCGGCTTCTTCAAAAACCGCCCGCGCCACCGGAAATTTTTCCGCCAGGTCTTTTCCCATCCCGGGAGTCTGTGATGCCTGCCCGGGAAACATGAATGCAAGTTTACCCATTAGGATTGCTGCCCTTTCACTGCCGCATCCGGCCTATACCGCGGCCCTCACCGCTGGAATCGCCAGCTCTTCTTCAATCTTCTCGCTGACTTTCACCCGCACCAGCTCCGCGGCCACGCGGATCGCGTTCTTAATTGCGTTGGCATTCGACCGCCCGTGCCCGATAATCGTCACTCCCTTAACTCCCAGCAACGGCGCCCCGCCGTACTCAGAATAATCCATCTGCTTCTTCAGCTTATGAAACGCACTCCGCGCCAGTAACGACCCGACCTGCGCCGCGAGCGTGCTCTGCAACGCCTGCTTCAACATCCCTCCGATGTGCTGGGCCACGCCCTCCGCGATCTTTAGCGCGATATTTCCGATGAACCCGTCGCAGACAATCACGTCCACATTGCCCGCGAAAATTTCCGGCCCTTCCACATTTCCCACAAATATCAGCGGCGTTTTCTTCAGCCGGTCGTGCGTCTCTCGGACCAGTTCGTTGCCCTTCATCTCTTCTTCGCCGATGCTCAGCAACCCCACCCGCGGCCGGCGTGTGCCAAAAATCGCACGGTAGTAGTTTTCACCCATCACCGCGAATTGCACCAGGTGTTGGGGCTTGGAGTCCACATTCGCGCCCACATCCAGCAGCACGCTCGTTCCGCCCTTCGCCGTCGGAAACGGTGCTGCCAGCGCCATGCGGTCCACCGACGGCAGCGTCCCCAGTAAAAACCTCGCCACGGCCATCACCGCACCGGTATTTCCAGCGCTCACCAGCGCCTGCGCCTCGCCGGACTTCACCAGCCGCGCCGCGACATGAACCGAACTCTCTTTTTTCTTGCGATACGCTTGCATCGGCGCGTCCCGCATGGTGATCACTTCACTCGCCGATACAATTTCGACGCCGGCTCCGCGCCGCGCGTGACGCCCCAGCTCTGCCTTCAGCGCCGCCGTCTGCCCCACCATCAAAACACGCACTCCCAGCTCGCGCGCCGCCAGAATTGCCCCCTCTACTTCAGGTTTTGGGGCAGCATCGCTTCCCATCGCGTCCAGGGCAATCGTGATCATTGGCGCTCCGGTCGAGCGGGCTAATCTGCAGGGGGATTGCTAGCGTCAGGCCTTGGTGTCAACCACTTCGCGTCCGTTGTAGAAGCCGCAATGTGGACACGCCTGGTGGGGCGCCTTCATCTCTTTGCAGTTCGAGCATGGGGCAAATGACGGCGCGGTCAAAAAATCGTGCGCCCGGCGCTTGTTCTTTCGTGCTTTGGAATGGCGCCGCTTTGGATTTGGCATAAATACTCCTCGAAATTTACCCGCCCCGTGCGGGCTGGCCCCTCAAACAGGCCATTCTAGGGATTTCACAACTTGATTGCTACTGCTTCTTGAACCAGTCTTGCTTCAGACGGGCCAGCGGTGCCAGCCGCGGGTCCGGTGACCGGGCCTCGCAGCGGCATTCCTCGCTGTTCATGTTGGCGCCGCATTGCGGACAAAGCCCCCTGCAGTCACTGCGGCAGATGACCTTCATCGGGATGGCCAGCAACATC
This sequence comes from Candidatus Acidiferrales bacterium, assembly GCA_035308165.1. Taxonomy (GTDB): domain Bacteria; phylum Acidobacteriota; class Terriglobia; order Acidiferrales; family UBA7541; genus DASTCZ01. Next base: position 24,190 of record DATGHC010000079.1, read on the forward strand.
TGCTCCGCCAGCACATCCGTCAGGAACATCCCTTCGCCTTCAAAGAACCCAATCTCTGTATCGTCATCCTTCAGCCGAACTGCCTCTTCCTTCGTCAATTCCTTCGCTGGCCGGTAGTAAAGGTCGAAATCACGTGAAATATCTTCGGGCACTTCCTCCAGGCACCGGGCGCAGACCAGCTCTATCCGGGTCTGAAAAGTCCCAGAAATCCGGATCTGGCCCTCCAGCAACTCGGCCGTAGCCCGTATCTCGAGTGGCTCTATCTGCTTGAAATCATTGGTATGAAAGTCAATCGTGCCCGGAGCGTAGCTCTTCCGAATCCTGACCTTATGTATCGCAAGCTCGTTGATGTCCAGAAACATAGAAAAAGCCCCAAAAAATCGCTCCTGAGGCATCATAAAGCCCGCACTGACTCAAGTCAAGGAACCCCGACTGAACCCGTTTTGGGCCAGTTACACCGGCTGACCTGCGAACATCGAATCCTACTGCTTCGGATTAATCGAAACCAGCTCCACCTCGAATATCAGCGTCGAATTTGGAGTGATCTCGGCGCTCCTGGCTCGCTCACCATAGGCCAGCTCGGAGGGGATAAACAGCTGCCACTTCGATCCCACGGGCATAAGCTGCAGCGCCTCGGTCCATCCTTTAATCACACGGCCTAAGGGAAACGTCGCCGGTTGCCCGCGCTTGTACGAACTATCAAATTCCGTCCCATTAATCAGCGTGCCGCGGTAATTGCATACCACCGTATCGGTCGCTGCAGGTTTGGGGCCCGTGCCTTCCACTAGAATCTTGTATTGCAATCCGCTTGGTAGCGTCACCACTCCTTCTTTAGTCTTGTTTGCCGCCAGAAACGCGGCGCCTTCTTTCAGATTCGTCTCCCCGATAATTTTGATCTTTTCTTGCTGCTTCGCGGCCACCTCGCCTTGCGCCTTGGTAAGCACCGCGCGCATCTCTTCATCGGTCAACAGAGTCTTCCCGCCGCTGTAGGAGTCCTTGAGACCCTGAAAGAATGCGTTCAAAGCCAAATCCAACGATTGGGTCCGAAATGTGGTCCCCGCGCTCATCCCTAGCGCGTAGCTGGACTTCTCCTTATCGTCTTTGAGCACGGTCACGCGTGTGCTCGTCGCTCCTGTGGAGCTTTGGGTCTTTGTCGCGGTCCCGCGGCCAGCAGCCGTCCCCTGCGTGCCCCCGGAACTCGCTGTTGTTCCCTGCGCGGCAGTCTTCGCAGGAGTTCCAGCAGTTGTTCCCTGAGCCCTAGCGGTGCCGCACTGAAGTGCCATCCCAACTCCCAAAATAAATGTCAGTACACCAATGGTTTTTTTCATGGCGCCAATCTTATCATTCGCCCCCGCGCCACAACAAACCACCAGCCTTCAGAATAATTGCAATCCTCTGACACAGTATCGTGGGTCTGAAAACAGTGCTTTGATTCTCCGCAGTACGGCGCGGAATAAATCACGGCGCAGTCGCTATCCCCGACTTCAACGGAGCAATAAGGGCACTCTGGCCTCGGAGTCAATTCATAATTCCTTGGTTCCCCCAGGAATCCTTAGGTAAACTTAGACTGACGCGCCCGTAGCTCAGCTGGATAGAGCATCTGGCTTCGAACCAGAGGGTCGGGAGTTCAAATCTCTCCGGGCGCGCCACTTCCTTGCGTAACTTGTGGTCTGCGAATCGCGCCGTGATATTTTAGTCAGGAAGAAATCATGTCTATTTCAGAACCCAAGTCTGAGGGGCCCGAACCTCACCGGAAGGGCCACGAGCAACCGGTGGCTACTTCGGTATGCGGCTGGCGATATCACCACATCGGCATTCCGACCGACGTTCAGCGTCCCGGCGAGATTTACCTGGAGCGGTTCAAGATGTACGTCTCGGCGTTCGAGACCAGTCCCTGTGGCATTCAATGGATGCGCTTCGAGCCCGATAGCCCAGTGCACCCCTTGGTCAAGTCAGTCCCTCACATCGCGTTTGAAGTGGACGATCTTCAATCCGCCTTAGCAGGAAAGCAGATTCTCACCGAACCGAACTCACCTTCGAAAGACGTTATGGTAGCGATGATCCTCGATAGCGGCGCGCCGGTTGAACTTCTCGAATTTAAGCGTGAACAGGGTGATGGACCAAAGCATTGAGGCCCTCGGCAGGGGGCGCGACAGTTGGCTTGAGCCTGACAGACTGCTCTGTAATCGCTCCTAACGCGCAACACGCCAAGGCGAGGTGGACTGCCACGTCTTGAGCTGGTCCAGCGCCCATTGATTTGATTTATCTGTGTGGCACGTAGTGCAGGGATTTGGAATTTTGAATTGTTCGGTCAAGCGCGGAGAAATGAACTGGAATGTGTGGGCGCTGACCATGTTGTCGCCCAAGGTTTGCTCGATTTTCGGCATGTGACACGCCGTGCATTGGCTGCCGGCGCTGGCTGCGGCGTGATGCGTATGATCGGAGATTGGGCCGCTTATCACCGCCGGACTTGCGGCGCCATCGGGGCCGTGGCAGGTCATGCAAAGATCGTTACCGGTCTTAATCAGGTTCGACGTGTTTTTGTTGCTGTGCACATCGTGGCAATTGAAGCAGCGCATGCCACGGTGATACATCACACTTTGCGTGAAATCGTTTCCCTGCATGCGATTCTTATGGGCGGTCCCGTCCGCGTAATGATAGAAGGTCTCCGTTCCGAGGCGATTCTCTTCTAGATTCCAAAAATCTGCGAGTCGGTCGCCCGGCAAATAACCCACCGGCCAATCCACATATTTTCCTTGTGTAGGAACTGTGAGTGGGCGTCCCTGGCTGTGGCATTGCATGCATGTGTCATTCGCCCGGACGGCATCGAGCCTTGCTGGATTGACAATATTCTGACGGGTGGGATGCTCACTGTGAGCGCCGCCGGGTCCATGACACTTTTCGCAGGCCACGTTCCACTCGGTGACCTGTTTTGTTTCGAGATTGTAATTCAGCGAATGGCAGCCATCGCATAGCGGGCCTGTGGGGCGCTCGAAATTGCCGGTCGGATAGAACTTTGTCCACCAGTCACTGCCGTCGGCAACGTGGTAAGGAAGCCAGCGATTGTGTTTGATGTCCCACTGCGCGGGCAGAACGAAATAGTCATCGCCACGCCTGGTGAAGTAGCGTTGCTTCCAGCGACTGCCGTAAACGAAAGCAACCTGGCTGAGATCAAAAGTTAAATTGGGATCTGGATGCGAGAAATCTCCGAGGACCGCTTGGGGATCCTTCTTCGGATCTCGGACCACGTTAGCCATTCGGGTCTGCTTCCAGCTTTGATACAGCTCTTCATGACACTTCCGGCATGTTTCTGACCCAACGAAATTTGATTTGATTGCTGGGCCAGATTTGGCGGGAATTGCAGTCGGCGATATCCGAGGGTGGGCCGACTGAATCGTGCCAAAACATAAAGCCAACACGAAGAGTGCTGTCGAAAGTGTGAGCAGGCGGAGGCGCATGGCCATTGTTCGATCTGAATCAGTCGGGCAATTGTCAGAGCAAGTGGACTCCAAAACTCGGGTGCTCACTTTGCGCGGACGCAGTGTATCACTCGCGGATTTCCTCCAAAAGACGCGAGATACGAGTCCCGGCACTCTTCACCTTTGTTATTAGACTTTCATTTCAACCAATCCCACTTTCACCCCGCAGCGAGTTTCTTCTTGGCCGAGTTTCCCCCGAACTCGCGGATTGACTTGAGAAATCAATCCTGCAAGGTACTCAACCTCCGCAAAGCAGCCCACGAAATCGTTGAGAAAGGTTCTAAGATAATCTCTTTGGGCGCGCCACTTTTAAGGTGTGCCGGGAACAAACTCTGCGTTACGGCCGTCGAATACTCCCAAGGGGGTGAATTATGTTGGTGTTCTCCCGAGCGGTCGTATTCTTCCTACTGGCCTTCCCAGCTGTCGCACAGGCGCAATCACTTACTGCGATCACAATAAAACCCGCGGTCCCCGCTGACCCACGCAACTCACGCGTGCAGGTTCTGCCGAACGGTGACTTGATCGCGCGCGCGGTCTCTGTGGCTACGCTCCTAAGCGAAGCTTACGACGTGCCCCTCAACAATTCGCCTCGTCTTACTCCCGCTCTTCCGGACTGGACCCTTGTTGAGAAGTACGATATCGATGCGAAGGCGGGCGCCAACGCAATCCCTCCGAGCAGTCTTCAGGATAGCGAAGTGCGTAGCGCGATTCGGCAAATAATCCGCGGGCTGCTCGCCGATCGTTTCGGACTCGTGATGCGAATTGAGAATAAAACGATGTCCGTTTATGCCCTCACGGTGGCCAGCGGAGGTCCGAACCTCCAGAAGTTGGCCATCACCGAGAAGGAGTGTGCTTTCAATTCCGACGGTTGCCATAGCTTCGTTGGCGGCTTCGGCCATCCCTTGAACGCAAAAGCCATAGACATGGCCGACCTTGTCCATTACATCGGGAACTGGACGGATTCGCCAGTCATGGACCGCACGGAACTCAACGGGTTGTTCACCGTAAACACGGAAGGCTGGGTTCCCATGCGTCTGCCCCCTCCGCCACCGGGCGTGGCCCCGGCCCGGAACCCCTTCGCCGGTCTGCCCACACTCTTCACGATCCTGGGCAAACTCGGCCTCGAGCTGAAGCGAACAGAGGCCATCTTGCCGGTATACACCGTGGAGCGCATCGAGCGTCCGTCAGTCAACTGACTATCACGCTCTATTGCGCGCGGCTCAAGCAACCCCTCACTTTCGGCAGTCTTTACGAAGGGCAGCGCGCTGAGGTGATGCCTGTCCGGAGAACCGCAGCTCGGCGACGAAGTGATTCGACAATTTCGCATAATTTTTATCTCGCCATTTTCTTCAGTAGGTCAAGCTCAACTGCTCCGAGGTACCTTTCCCGTCATCCACCACACTAAACTCGTGGCTTGCGCGCAGCTTGATTTGCAGAATGGATCGGGAGGCAGTCTTGTCCTTACGCCGATTCATCGTGCTTTTCTCTTTGCTGGGAGCGCTCCTCTTCGCCTGGCTCCTATGGCGAAGCTCCGTTTCCTCGCAGCAGCCCAAAATAACGGCAGCGCCGACAATCATCAAGCAGCCCCCGGTCATTGCCACTCGCACCTTTGACCCGGACAATTTGCCCGCCGACATGCCCCCCATGATTCCGGGTGAACTGGCCGTCACCGATTCCAATTTCATTTCCGATGCCCGCGTCAGCGCGGATGTTCTTCAATTGGGCGCGACGGGTGCAATGGTGACGGTCACGCAGGTCACCGTGACGCTGCAGCTCACCCTCACCATGTGGGTGCCCGTCGGCGCCACCCAGCACGTAATCGAACATGAAGAGGGTCATCGCCAGATTTCAGAATACTTCTATTTGAACGCCGACAAGCTTGCCGCGCGAATCGCCTCAACCTACATGGGCAAACAGATCCGCGTGACCGGCACGGACACGCATGCTGAAATCAGCAACCTTCTCCAAAAGCTGGGCGCCGAAATCACCGAAGAATACGGCAAGGAGTTAAATCCGGACCCGACCCAGTTGCGCTATGACGACATCACCGACCACAGCCGCAATGAAGTTGACGCCAAAGACGCGGTCGCTCAAGCCCTGAAGGAGGCACCCCCTGTATCATCTCCGCCGGCTACGAACCCAGGAAACTGACCACGTGGATTCTGAGTAGCAATTCATCTCGCAGCACGCCAGACGAACCACCCTTACTTGTTGATGTAAGCATCCTTTCCTTCAATCTCCGCGCGCGGCAGCCCAGAACTGCGAACCCAAGCCGGGTATAATTCCAAGCTGTGCGTTCCATCAAATGACCCACAACTTCGACGCCCTGATCCTCGGAGCGGGAGCCGCGGGTCTCCTCTGCGCCATCGAAGCCGGAAAGCGCGGCCGCCGCGTCGCGGTTCTCGAGCGAGCCGACAAACCCGGCAAGAAAATCCTCATCTCCGGCGGCGGACGCTGCAATTTCACCAATCTTTATTGCCAACCCGAAAACTTCATCTCCGCCAATCCCCATTTTGCGAAATCGGCGCTGGCCCGCTACACACCGTCGGATTTCATCGCCCTGGTGGAAAAGCACCGCATCCCATATCACGAAAAAACTCTTGGCCAGCTTTTCTGCGACCGCACGGCGCAAGACATCCTGGACATGCTCGAAGCCGAATGTCGCGCGGCGGGAGTTCAGATCTTCCTCAAGGCCAAGGTCCGCGACGTTCGCCGGACCACCGAGTTCATGGTGCGCACGGACGCCGCCGAATTTCACGCTCCCACCCTGGTGGTCGCCACCGGCGGTCTTTCCATCCCCAAAATCGGCGCGACATCTTTCGGCTACGATCTCGCCCGTCAATTCGGCCTGAAAATCATCGACCCGCGCCCCGCTCTTGTCCCTCTGTTGTTGGGCGCCAAGGATCAATCCCGTTATTGCGACTTGGCCGGAGTTTCTGCTGATGTAGCGGTCTCCACCAACCATCAATCCTTTCGCGAGAGCATGCTCATCACTCATCGCGGCTTAAGCGGCCCTGCCATCCTGCAAATCTCGTCCTATTGGGAGAGCGGCAAGCCAATCTGGATCGACCTCGCTCCCGATCGCGACGTCGTCGCTGAAATCCGCGACGCAAAAGTCAGAAACCTCGCCGCCGCTCGCAACGCATTACAGGGAATCTTGCCGAATCGTTTCGCCTCGCGCTGGCTTGAATTGCACGCCCCGCAATCCTGGACCAATCCATCGCTCGACGAACTCGAGCACCACATCCATGAATGGACGCTCACCCCATCGGGTACGGAAGGCTACGAAAAAGCGGAAGTAACCGCGGGCGGCGTAGACACCGGTGAACTCTCCAGCAAAACACTGGAATGCAAAAAGGTGTCCGGCCTTTTCTTCATCGGCGAAGTCGTGGACGTCACTGGCCATCTCGGCGGATTCAATTTTCAATGGGCCTGGGCTTCGGGCGCCGCCGCTGGCCGCGCGCTTTGAAATACGCTTGTCCATCCACTGGTGAGGGAACTTCTTTCCGCTACTTTTTCTCCAGGACTACGATTTCACTGTAGAAAGTGTTGCCGTAGGGGTCGTCGGTTTCGGTGGCGAAGCAACTGAAAAGCAAATAGCGAAATTTTCCCAAGCCGCCGCTGGAATCGGTGATGCTTACGCCGTACTGGCCTCCGGTTTCGCCAATTCCCGGATCAGTGTTTATGGTGGCGATTAATTTCCAGCCCACCGTTGCGGGATCCACTTTTGCTTTTGGAGCCGGATTGAAATTTGCGGCCGCGCCGTCGCTGGCGTATAGCCGGTAGACCTGCGGGCCGCGGGTGTTGGGGTGCCAGGAGTAGGTGTTGACCGCGGCGATTTCGATGGCGTTGCCGAAATCCATGGTGAAGCGTCCGCCGGGAGTGTCGGCGTCAAAGAAAAAATTTGCGTCGGGATCATCTTCCTCGGTGGGGAGAATGCCGTCGTTGAGCGCGGCGAGACCGCCGCTGTTGGGGTCGGCTTCACCGTCAATGATGGCGAGTTTGGCACGGCGTGCGGCGTTGTCATTCGTTGGCGAAGCAACGCGCTGGAATTTGAAAGCGTGAGTGGCAGACTCGTTGGTGTTGTGGTCTATGGAGATTTTTATGCTGGGCGACGCTCCCTGCCCGGGAACCACGGCGAGCGCCGCCAGCGCCGCGCAGAGAGTGAGGACGAGTGCGGCTCCAGCTGTAAGTGGATTGCGGAATTTGGTTATCGGCATCGGTGTGGCCTTCCTAGCTTCGACACTCCCAAAGATAATACCTAAAAAAGCCTTCCTGATGTGGGTAGGGGTACCCCCACCCCCATCGAATTGTTATGAATATCATTCTAAACGGGTTACCGGCATCCATCGTCCGATGCGGGATTGTATACTTCACTCCACTGACCGTGGTAGAATCCGGTCATGTTTAGGAATTGGAAACCCTCCGATAATTTGGCGGTCGCTCTACGGGCCCTTTTGGTTCTCGGCCTTCTATTGGCTACAAACCTACATGGCCTATACACGGTGTTTTCGGGCCATCCGACATTGCAAAAAATATTTGCATATTTATTCTCTTGGCCGCTGCGTCCTGGCGTCGCCATCGGCATTCTGGCTTTTGTGGCGGCCTACTTGTGCGTAAGACCGACAGAGAAGCCGCTCACCCGCCCAAAAAGAGCGGGATACGTAGCAGTGTTTGGTATGCTTTGTATTGCTGAAATTTTTTCAATTGGCTATTACGGTAGTAAAGCAGAGCAAGAACAAAAAGATGCAAATAATTCTCAGATTGAAGGATTCAAAACGATTGCGGGGGGAATAGATGCCTCAAACAAGAGGAGCGCCGAACAGTTCTCTGCAACTATGGATAAATTTGGAGAAACGATAAATACCGAGACCGGTGGAGATACATTTTGCTATGTGGATTTCAGTTTTACCGCTCAATGGGAAAATGGAAAGCAGACAACAAAAGGCTTCTGGGAGCTTATTGCTATGCGCGTAGGTAAATATCCCTTGCGGGACATAAGCGTAACCATATTTGACAACATCAAATCCCGTACCGTTTTCGGTGCGCTGCGAAAGCGGGATACGAACAATTTTACGAACCAAGCCTTGGACAAAATACAAGGAGAAATGCAGCAGGCACAGCAAGCAAGTGAAACAAACATGATGATCGGCGACTTTGCGATTGACTCAAAAATTCTAAGTAGCTATGAAATGAGCGACGGCGATGTGCAGGAGTTTGATGTTTTGGTTCGGTCATTCAATATGCAGATGTTAATTGAGCGCGTCGTCCTGAGACGAACAAATGATCACTGGACAAAGGCCATATTGGTTGAACTACCAAGAAAAACGCCTTGGACAAAAATCGATAGGGATTTCCCTCGTCGTGCGGACGGACACCTGGATGTCAATTGGCCGAGGCTCGTTAAGGGCAGGAATGTGTGGGACCATTAGGCCGCAGGCTCCTGCATCTTGGCCGTGAGTTCTTTGTATTCAAGATTGGGAGTCTGAATTAGTTTCATAATGGTATCGCGGAAAAGGTAAGGGTTTTTGCGGTTATTAAACCGGAAACACATTTCGTCCAGATAGGCCGGGAGATGCTTCGCGCTGATTTTATGCCAAGTTCCAACAATGCCGCGCTTGAGCAACGAGAACGCCGATTCAACGGTGTTAGTGTGAACGTCTCCGTGCGCATATTCCTTGGAGTGGTTAATCGTGCGATGCTTTTTGGTGGAAAAGTGATTGAGGGCATACGGGTAAATCATGGATTCATCTGTCAGAATCACTTCGACATGACCCCCGATGTTCGCATTGACGATTTCGCGCACGGTCTTAGCCTTGGAATCAGCAGCTCGGATCAAGCGGAGATTCCCGTTGCGCTGGCGAATCCCGATTACAACCTGCTTCCTCTGACGCGCACGCCATTTGCGCGGCTTACCGCCAACGTAGGTTTCGTCCACTTCTACCGTGCCGCCCAGCGGTTCCGGTGCTACTTCTTGCACGGCCTTGCGAATACGGTGGCACAGGTACCATGCAGTCTTGTAGCTCACGCCGAGCGCAGTTTTAATCTGGCAGGCCGACATGCCCTTCTTGGACTCGCAAAGCAGCATCGTGGCAAGGAACCACTTCCAGAGGGGCAAATGTGTATCATGGAAGATAGTATCGACGGTCACGGAGAATTGGTATTCGCATGATGCGCAGAGCAACTGATTACGTTTTTCAATGCGGTAAATCTTGGCGGATTTACAGTGCGGACATTCCAGACCTTTCGGCCAGCGCAATTCTTCGATGTAGGCGCGACACTTGCTCTCATCCGAGAAGTCTTTTATCAGTTCAGCGAGATTCAAATTCTTGTCGTACATAGGTCACCTCATGCCAAAGAAAATTAAGAAGCGCCCGAAGCACATGACCAACGATGAAGCGATGAAGCACCTGTTCAGCGCAAGGGGCCACAAGCTGATTAAGAAGCACGTTGCCGAGTTGGAGCGTCCAAGCACAAAGAAAGGGTAACAGGATGGCGAGGTGGTGTCAAGTATATAATCCAGCATTTTGGGGACTTATATACTTAACTCCCGCCCTTCCTTAAAACTCGTGTTTTCAGTGAGCTAGCTAGTGGCGAGCGGGTAAACAAAACTGGCGTCTTGACACCAAAATAGCTTTCGCGTTATCTTCGCCTAGAGGCATGTATGACGACGAAAACAGTTCAAGTCAGTTCCGATATAACCGCGTCCTGCCCCGAATGCGTCGAAGGGCCAGATCATGGGGCCGACGTTGCGGAGAAGATTAACCATTTTCTCCAACACGGCTATAACCTTCTTCATGTTGGCCAAGAAACGAGTACAGGGTCGAATGGCGAGCCGTGGCATAACACTGTAGCAATACTTGGAAAACCAAAAAATTAGGAGGACTAATGGAAACAGGTACCGCTGTAATCTTGGCCGAATTACGAAAGATAATGAACAAGCTAGACGAACTCGACCGAAAAATTAGTGAAGTGGATTACGTTGCGCGGCAAGTTAAAAGAACTGTTCGGAGTTAGCGGGCAGGCCGGACGCAAACAATGGGAAAGACGGCCCTCTCGGCCAGTCCTTCGCGAATCCACTCTACTGCAATGTTCTTTTTAGGGCCGTCCAAAGCGATAACCCGCAAATCTGGACTACCACTATTGAGCCGAACTACGTTGCCTACTTCGGTTCTTTGACTTATCATAACGTTCTCTGTACGGGAAATGAAAATGGTTGATGGATGCAAACCGGGAGATATCGTCATGCTCATGTCTGGCGGCCCGAGAATGACGGTTACCGACGTAAGATCCATGAACGGACAGCTTCGGGCTTGGTGTTCTTGGTTCTTGGAAAACGGAGAAGAAAAGCAAGGTGTCTTTCCCGTAGATTCTCTGAAACGAGTTTAGGGTCGTTTTATTTCTCAGCTCTCTGTTGAATTTTTATCTGTTTCGGCTTACGACGATTATTTCCAAAACATTATCCCCAAGACCCCCATCAGCCATAGACTAAATAGAATGAGGACTATATATGAAGCCCGCCAAAGCACGGTCTCAAAAGGAGAAAACGCGAATGTGGACAATGCCCGCCATCCTAGGATTAATACTAGGTATAGTGGGAGCAGTGGGAGCATTGGGCGTAATCGAGTTAAGACCCCAACTAAACGTGACACCACAGGGACAGTTAGCACCGGGCCAACCATTTACGGCTCCTTTCCAGCTCACAAACACCGGGTATCTGAGCACTCACATTGAAAACGTAATCATGTTGTACCCGATTGTCGAGCTTCCAGGAGACAACAAAATTTTCGATGCAGCGATGGGCAATGTGGAGTGGGACAATTTTGATGTGGACAGGGGCGAAAGCAAAACCATCGTCGCCAATTTCACAAACGGCATGCCAACGAAAGCCGAGATCGTCCTCGGCGTTGACTACGATTTTCTATGGATGAAGTGGCGTTGGTTTTTCCGATTTGAGGGCGTACATATGGACAATTGGCAGTGGAGCAGGCAGCCGATTGGAAAAGACCGCGAACAAACCCTCAATCGGGCTATGAACAACGCATTGCTTCAACATCAACATGCAAATCAGCGGCACTGATATGGCTAGTCTTTTAGCAACTCCTGTTCGTTCGCCAACGCAGTTTCCAGCATTAGACCCCCTTGTCTGCAATCAATTCCTTGTGTGTAATCCCGCGTCCTGCTACTGCTTCCACAAAGCTATCCAACCGCTCCATTGTGTGGCGTGAGACGTTTCCTTCATTCAAACGCCAAGTGAATTCGTTCAAATACCGCCCGATGTGCTTTTTGGAAGCGTGATGATAAACACCGTTTGGAAGTCGAGTATATAGATCCCTCATTTTTCTATTGACGCGTTCTATAACCCTCTGGTAATATGCCTTGAAGACCGCGACGGGGTTTTGAATAGTTCTCTCGAAACTCCCTTCCACGTTTGCCGCAAACCATTCGAATTGCCAATGATTTCAGCGATCTGCGGAGCTGCAGCAAATCGAAGGAAATAGACCAAAATGGGCCACCTTGACGCAACCGCCTCCGCAGAAACCGCCGAATCTGCCGGAATGGTAACTAGTTGTGTAACACTTAAGTCCCGCAGAATCCGCACTTACGGGAGGGGGTCAAACAGTATGAAAACAATCGACTTTAACCCCTGCATTAGCCATACATACGACGATCGCGCCTGTAACCCCCGCATTTGCAATACATACGAAAAACAGGGGGGAGGGGGGTAAATCTGCTGCAAAGTAGTGCAATCGCCAGTTTCACTTGGGGAATAACAACCAAGTCGAGAACAAATTCAAAACTGTGAAACGGCGGAGACGGGCCCATCAATTAGTTCTCGCAAGGAATGCCCGAACGCGGCTGAAGTGAAATCAAAACAGACGCGCACACTCCACCCACGAATCAAAATGCCTGGATTGGTTTCGGAGGAACGCTGAACGTTAACTGAAGAGTCCGGACAACACCCGACCGACGTCCACGAATCCCAGGCAAGCTGGGTGGCTGATCACCGAATTGTTTTCTGTCAACCGCATGTCGGGCATTCTCCTGCGAGTGTTGATGTTCGCACGCGATTTGCGAAACGGCAATTGGAAAGCGGCATTTGGGAGAATTTTGGATTGAATGGAGGAAATGGAGGAGTGAACGGAGAAAGTTAAAAGAAAAGGAAAAGTTCTAACGCCCTTCGACTCCGCTCCCTTCGACTGCACTCAGGGCGGACAAGGTAAACTCCGGCGCGGAGAACGCAGATGTAACCAAGTACAGCGGGCAGCCGTCAGGGGAGAGGTGTTTATCTCGCGTCCGGGCCGCAACATCCAGCTTTACAGCTATTGGCCTGGGACGGTAGCCTTGCTTAAGACGAGAACTTGTGGGCGCCAGACCTAATACGCTCGTAATTTATAGGGTATTTACGCTCAATTCTCGCTGAGGGGGAGAAGGGACGTGACGCAAAACCATAACCGTGATATCAGCGAAAAGTGGGTGTTGCAATAATAGCTGTTGGCGATTCGTCAGGAACTCGATTCGTGGTACCGGGGTAGTCTGCCTGACCCTGGGCGCCTTGACCCTCAGCTCTTCAATTTTGGCTCAGACCCAGCAGCCACCTAATGTGCTGGCAGCTGGAGCGTCGTCCGCCAGCGAGCCACTTCCCGACTCGGCACGGGCTGCAAAGCTCAGCGGAACCGTCGTAGATACAACTGGAGTTGGTATCGCCGGGGCCCGGATTGTGCTCACTCGCGGGGACCAGACCTCAAGCCAAGAAGTACTGTCGGGAGACGATGGGCAGTTCCTTTTTCCCAACCTCGTTTCGGGGAACTTCCAAATCACCATTACGGCCGCGGGCTTCGCGGAACAAATTTCTTCCGGCCTACTGCATTTGGGGGAAAGTTTCACCGCGCCGCCGATCACGCTGAATCTTGCAACGGTGACCACGGAAATTAATGTTTCCCTGCCCCGTGTCGAGGTGGCGGAAGCTGAAGTGAAGGCGGAAGAGAAGCAGCGGGTGTTCGGGGTCATACCCAATTTCTATGTGAGCTATGTAAGCGATCCAACCCCGCTGGACACCAAGCAAAAGTTCGAGCTGGCCTGGAAGACGACCATAGACCCAGTCACTCTCGGTCTGACTGGAGCCATTGCGATGGTGCAGCAGGCCCAAAACAATTTCAGCGGATACGGCCAGGGCGCCCAAGGTTATGGCAAGCGCTTCGGCGCGACCTACGCGGACACGGCGATAGGCACATTCCTGGGAAGCGCCGTGCTGCCATCGCTGCTGAAACAAGATCCGCGTTATTTCTACAAGGGGAGCGGCAGCAAGGGATCGCGGATTTTGTATGCGCTGGCCAATTCAGTGATCTGCAAGGGCGACAATATGCGCTGGCAGCCAAACTACTCGAATATCATTGGAAACATGGCCGCGGGCGGCATCTCCAATCTCTACTATCCGGCGAAAAATCGCGAGGGAGCGACGCTGACCATAGAAAATGGGCTGATTGGCATTGGCGCCTCTGCCGCCGCCAATTTGATCGAAGAATTCGTCATGCGGAAGTTCACACCCAATATTCCGAATTACACCGCGGACAAACACTGAAAAGCGATCCGCAGTGTTCGCCATTTGCGAAATGGTGAATGGCCCTGCCGCTTCAAATCGAAAATCATTAAGGCATACCTGATCCCGAACCTTCCCGTGCAAACAAGAGGCGATCGAGGCCTCGGACCAAACCCTTAATCTGCATGACGTGGCGGACGGCGAGTAGCGTGCCGGCTACGTAGGGCTGGGCGCCGGAGCCGGAATCGTGGCGAATGGTAAGGCGCTCATCCGGCAGGCCGAAGATGGCTTCAAATGAGATTACGAAACTGCGCAGGCGAACGGAGTGGACGGGAGTGCCGGCGATGATTCCCCCACGCGTTTCCTTGTTGCCGAGGGTCTGATCGATGGGCCTGGCGATTTGATTCTTTGCCACGTTGGCCAATTCCTCGGCTAGCTCGCGGACGGTGCCGCTGGGGGCGTCGGGCTTGTCGGCTTGGGCGTAATCGATGATTTCCCATGAGGGGATGTGGCGCGCGGCAAACAGCGCAAAGTGTTTGGCCAGCGCCGCGGTAATGGAGAAATTTCCCGCAGCGATGACGCCTAGATTTTTTTCCTGCGCCTGGCGATCAATCTCCTTGTAATCCTCGGCTGATAATCCTGAGGTGCCGATCACCACGCGAAGCCCGTTGCTTAGAGCTTCGAGTGTGCGGGCCTTGACGGAATCGGGCTTAGTGTAATCAACCAAAACATCGGCGGGCTGAGCAAGAGCTTCTTTGAGTGTGGAAGCGACGCGGACCCCGGCCGGATTAAGACCAAGGACAGTGCCAATGTCCTGACCAGCGGATTTGCGGGCGATGCCGCCGGTGAAAATGAAGTCCGGAGAGGCAAGTATGGCCTTGACCAGGGCGCTGCCGGCCCAGCCCGTAGCTCCCGCGACGCAGATGCGGATGGACATGGGGGGATTGTACGTCAAATGTCAGGAGCCGAGGACGGGGCCGCGGGAGCGCTCGAGTAACGCGAGGATTTCCTCCACAGATTCGGGTGAAACACCAACTTCGGCCAGGGCGTCGCGAAGGTGGTTGAGGAAAGAATTGAAATGGGAGTCGTTGAGACCGATGGCTCGCGAGGGGGCGTGGGCGGAGCTAATGATGCCTGCGGCATCGGGGTGACCTCCGCCGAGGAGCATAGTAAGGAACATGCTTTGACGAGCTGCTAAATTAGCCGCGTCCGCATTCTTGAAGAAGGGGCCAAGCTCGGGATCGGCAAGGACTCTGCGGTAGAAGGCAGTGACCGCGGCCAGGATGGTCTCCCTTCCTCCAATGGTGACAAATAGCGAGGGCCGCATATCTTCCTCCGATGGAAAAAGTACGGTTCGTAACTTGGAATCAAGGATGCAGTATATTGTCGGAAGTTTAACGCAGAAAACGTCGATGTCAATGATAAGCGGGCGCGAGAACTTGGCCAGAATAGTGGGGAAAATCGTGCTCGACGGAGACGATAACGTCTTTCGAGACATCGAAATCCCAGTGGCCGTCGATGCGGAGGCGGATGGTGGTGGCGGATTCGCCGGCGAGCGTGCCACGGAGGTCAACGAGCACGTCTGCGATCACTACTTGCAAGACTACGGGCTTATTTATCCAAGATTCATACATGGTTTGCATCTCGAGTCTCCCGGCGGATTGGGTGGCCGAAGGTCGGCGTTGATTGCGGTGCCGAGGGTTAATAATGCCAGAGAGTATTCCCAAAATGGAATCTAGCCGACTGAGAATAATGGTTGGGGCGTGGCGCGTCTGTTCAATAGTGGACAATCTCGAAGATAAGTGCCGGGCACGCGAGTTCCAAAATGGGAAACCGGCCGATGGGGACGATTTCACCGAGGAAGGCCCGCTGGAAGAAATGAAAGTCAAGGGCTGCGGCCATACGAAGTTGGGAGGGGCTCCAAAGGGGCCGGATTTAGATGCCTAGGAGGTCGCCGTGTGTGCGGAGTAGGAAATGGTCGGTCATGCCAGCGATGTAGTCGCTGACTACGCGGGCGCGAATGACTTCGTTCGGTGAGCGGGTGGCCTCCTCGAAATAGAAGGGGGGAAGCGATTCGGGGTGGGACATGTAGTGACGGAAAAGATCGGCAAGGGAGGAGACGCCGCGGTCGCGGTCTTCGACGACGGAGGGGTGGTTGTAAAGCGCAGTGAAGAGAAAGGCTTTCGATTGATGGATGGCGCCATTCGCTGCGCTGCCGAAGGCGGCCATACGGGCGACGACTACACCCGAGGAAGGATCCAGCCCGCGAGGTGCGGCGGGAAAGCCTGCTAAAGCGGGCTGACGGCGAATATCCTCGACAGAGTTGACTCCGGAGGAGGCAATGTTTTGGCGAGTGGTCTCAATGAGGTCAGTGGCGAGAAAATCGAGGACGCGCTTAAGGGCTTCGTTGAATTTCAGCTGGGGCCGCGCATGAGGATGCGCGGCGTCGAGTTTGCGATAGAAGCCGGCGAAGAGCGGGTTGCCGGCCAGGATCTGGTCGATCGTGAGGAGGCCGGCTTCCAAGCCGTCGTCAATGTCGGCGGTGTTGTAGGCGATTTCGTCAACGAGGTCGATAAGCTGCGATTCGAGAGGAGGGCGCTGGTCGAGTAGATATTCGGCGAGTTCGGGATATTCGGCGGCGGAGTAATCGCGGGAGTGCTTGATGATGCCTTCGCGGACTTCAAAGGTGAGATTGAGGCCGGGGAAAGCGAGATAGCGCTGCTCGAACTGCTCCACAATGTGGAGCGCGTGGAGGTTGTGGTCAAAGCGTGCGCCGTAGGGGCGGAGGAGATCGTCAAGCATGTGTTCGCCGGCGTGGCCGAAAGGCGGATGGCCGATGTCATGGACGAGCGCGAGGGCTTCGGCGAGATCGGAGTTGAGAGCAAGGGCTCCGGCGACGGTGCGGGCGATTTGCGCAACCTCAAGAGTGTGGGTGAGACGGTTGCGGAAATGGTCGGAGTAGCGAGTGGTGAAGACCTGAGTTTTCGCTTCCAGGCGGCGAAAGGCACGCGAGTGGATGACCCGATCGCGGTCGCGGGCATAGGCGGTGCGGTAGGGATGGTCGGGCTCGGGGTAGCGGCGACCGCGGGACTGGGAGACGTGCATGGCGTAGGGGGCGAGGGAGGATTCGGTGGAGGAGGTTGAGGTAGGCGACATGCGGGAATCTTATGACAAGCAGTGGCGCAGGGGCAAAGGGCTCTCCCCTACTATGCCGGGTGGACTACAGAGTCGAGGGCGACGCGAAGAGCAATCAGGACTGTCCGGTTGCAAGCTCAAGGCGCTTGGTAGCTTCGTCGGCAGCGGGGGTATCGGGGAATTCCGATTTAATCTGGTTCAGGAGCTTGGTGGCCTCGGCGGGATTAGAGTGGCTGTAAGCGTCGGCAAGAGAGAGCATCACCAATGGCTTGGGAACAAGCACAGTGGGCTTGGCCATTAACTGCTGATAAATTGGGATGGCCTGCGCGGTCTTGCCGGACTCGATGTCCACGGAGGCAAGCTGAAAGTTTGCGAGGGCTTGCATGTCGGCGTCACCGCTGGCGGCAAGCGTACTGAGTTCCTGAGCGGCCTGATCATACTGGCCGAGGCGCTGGTGGCAGATGGCGTCATAAAAATGGGCCTGCTGGCCGGGACGGGTGCGGCCGAATTTGCCGGCCACATCTGCGAATTTGCGCGCGGCGTCGCTGAACTTGGCCTTGTCGTCAATGTAAGTAATTTCTCCGGGCTGTGCAGGATCCGCGGCGGCGCGAATGCGCGCCGTGAAAATCTTCATGGCATCGTCAAGGGCGATGGAGGCCTGCGCAGTTTGCCGCTGGGCGTAATAACGCCAGCCGAGAATCGCAAGGGCGACGACGAGGGCAATGGTGACGGCCAAGCCGAAGCCACCGCGGTGCGAGGAAACGGCCTCTGCGCCATGAACGATCGAGTCGCGGAATTCGTCCTTCTTCAGGTCCTTACGGGAAATATGCTGCGCCACTCTTACATTCCTCCAAGTAATCGGGAAACCAACATCCTATCACAACTGGAAAAGGCCCTGTCCGGGAAGGGCGAACAGGGCCTTTAAGGAAGATGAGGGCAGCTATGAAGCAGTAACTTTGTCCGCCTGGAAGCCCTTGGGTCCCTGACGAACCTCAAATTCAACGGTCTGACCTTCCGCAAGAGATTTGTACCCATCCATTTCGATGGCCGAGAAATGCACGAAAACATCCTCGCCCGATTGGCGCTGGATGAAACCGTAGCCCTTCGCAGCATTGAACCACTTGACTGTACCTTGTTCCCTGCTCACTCGCGTTCTCCTCGTTCGAGAAATTGCGAATGCTGGGCGCAACGCCAATCGGTGGGACAAGAATTCCCAGACACGCGGAATCCTGCTCACCTACGGTATTACGGGCCCCACAAACGCGGGAGTAATGCTGCCATAAATTTCGCGGGAGCGTCCAGAGGATTTGCGAATTGGCATCAAGGAAATGGAGCGAAAAATCGGCGAAAGTTACATGAAAATTGAGGCGGAAATAATTATGCGAAGCTGGCGACGGCGGCAGCTTCGTCGGTGTGGATGTCGAATACGGTGTAGAGCTTAGTGATAAGAAGGGCGCTGTCCACAGCGCGGCTGAGTTTCATGAGCTTGAGGTCACCCTGCGCGCGTTTTGCGGCAGTGTAGCTGGAGACCAATTCGCCGATGCCGGAACTGTCGAGATGATCCACCAGGGCCAGATTGAGGAGGATGCGGCGATGGCCCTCGTCGAGATACTTGCGGACGGCGGCGCGCAAAGTGGCGCTGCCTTCACCCAGAACCAGGGATCCGCTCATGTCCACGATTAGGACTTTGCCGGACAGCCGGGGTGTGGCTCGGAATCGCATGGAAGCGACGCGTCTGAGGCCTGTACTCTAACACAGTGGAGGAAAATAATTAGTCCATGAAGAATCTGAACGGAAGGAATTGCTGAGGAAAAAGCGATTTATGCGGCGGGCGGGGAGTTGCGCGAAGCATTGCGGAGCCGCTTGGACATGATGATTTCGGCGCCGCCCTCCTCCGCAGGTTGGACGCAAAACTCGTCCATGAACGAGCGCATCAGGAAAATACCGCGTCCAGAACTCTTCAGAAGATTTTCGTCGGCGAGGGGATCGGGAACATCCTGCAGACGGAAACCAGTGCCCTGGTCACGGACATAAATAATGAGTTTGTCCTGGGTAAGTTCAAAGGAGAGGAAGATCTTTTTTTCGCGCTGCTTCCTGCTGCCATAGTTATAGGCGTTGATGACGCCTTCGCGGACGGACATGCCGATTTTGAAACAATCGTCATCGTCGAAACCGGCGGCCCCAGCGATGCGCGTACACATTTCCTCAGCCAGACTGACGCTGTCGAGGAGAGACTCGAGCGTAATGTCTATGCGCTGCGTTCCGTTATTGGAAGGTCCGTTGGGAGATGGCGTCAAGGCAAGAATATGGGTAACACAGCGTTCTGTGGGAAGTCAATCCGGAACGTGACCTCCTACCTGAGGATGACTGAGCTTGACGGCACCGGCTGCAGAGATTACGGTGTCACCCGCTGGAACCCATGTACTGTGAGGAGGATCTTTGAGAAACCACAACAAAACTTTGGCCACAGCTATTTTTGTTCCGATTCTGTTTGGAGTGATCAATTTGACGAATGTGATGACCAGGCCGCGATTTCAGGAGATCCGCAATCTGGATGTGATACAGCTCCTTGCTACAGGAGCCCTATTTGGAGTGGGGCTGAGTGCGTTCGTTACGTGGGCTCGAAGTCGAAACGCACAATAAGGCATCGGGCGCTCAGACTTCCTCCGATAATTTAGATTCCTACATTTGCCCGCGGGCGCTCCTTGCGGACCCAATCGGTATCTTGCGCAGGCTCTGAATCGCATTCGATCGCCAGCGTGGTGACGGGGCTGTCGGGTGGCTGCTTTGGCAAGCCGGTGAAGCGGACACGGAATTTTTCCTGCTGAAAATCGACTTTATCGCCGGTGGCAAGCAGGCGCGCGGATTTCACTTCATTTTTCAAACCACTGATGGCCACGTAATCGCCAGGCCAGAAATAGACATGCATGTAGAGAGTGTTCCCTTTGCGCGTGAACCCGGTGTAGTCGGAATGGCTGACGCCGCAGGGTTCCGATTGATAGATGGCTTCCCCATTGCGCGACAGCCACTTCCCTACCTCGGTAAGGATGCCGATGGATTCCTCAGGGATTGACCCTTCGGGCTTGGGGCCGATATTCAGGAGATAATTTCCGCCGCCGTGGGCGCACTGAACTAGGTTGCGGACAATTGTTTTGGGGGATTTCCAATTGTCGTCGGAGCGCTGGTAACCCCAGCTTTCGTTGATGGTCATGCAACTCTCCCAGGCGCGGCCCGCGCCGGCCGCGGTGATGGTCTGTTCGGGAGTGGAGAAATCTCCGCGAATGCCGTTGCGGTTGTTGACGATGGTGTCGGGTTGCAGCTCAAAAACCATTTTGTTCATGCGCTCGGATTCCCAACCCTGAGCGTTGAGGGGCCAGCTCACGTCGTACCAGAGGACATCCACCTTGCCGTAGTTGGTCATCAGCTCGCGGACCAGGCCATGAGTGTATTCGACGAAACGCTTGCGGGCGTCTTCGTCCTTAATGCAAATTGCGCCGTCGGGATGATGCCAGTCCATGAGTGAATAATAGAAGCCCACTCGGAGCCCCTCGGCGCGCGCGGCATCGACGTATTCCCGGAGGAGGTCGCGTCCCGCGGCCTGCCCGGGTGCGCAATAGTTGGTGAGCTTCGTATCGAAATTGCAGAAGCCTTCGTGATGCTTGGAAGTCATGACCATGTATTTCTGTCCTGCTTGCCGGGCGAGTTTCGCCCAGGCCCGCGCTGCGTTTGGAGTGGGATTAAATCGTTTGGCAAGTTGTTCGTATTCGGGTATGGGGATGCCCTCTTCTTCCATGACCCACTCGGCGCGTCCCATGACGCTGTAAAGACCAAAGTGGATGAACATTCCGAAGCGGGCGTCGTGCCACCACTTCATGCGGCGAGCGCGATCCGCGATGACCTCTGCCGATTCTTGCTGCACCGGAGACTGCGATTGTTCGGCGGGAGGCACGGTCTTGGTGATCGGAAGAGTGAGTGCAGCCACCGAACTTCCCGCGCCGACCAGCCAATCGCGCCGAGTGAATTGATTGCGTTCCATGTATGCGCCCCCCGGTGAGATGAATGTGAACTCTGCGGAAACGTATATCACGTTTGGGAGTTGTCTGAGCAGCCCTAAGACATTTCCGGGCCAAAGCTGGAGCATAATTGCGAGCTAGAATTGCGGGTGTATACTTCCGCTGACCTGGCTGTGGGTGTTGAAGGTCACCCGAAGTGTCAAGACAACCCAAACTTACGATTAATTATAGGAGGGAGAAATGAAAAAGACCGTAGGCGTCGCAGGCCTGATATTCATTTTCTCATTCGCAATGCTGGCGCAAAGAGGGGGTGGCGGAGGACAGCGAGGAGGAGGCGGACAACGGGGCGGCGGCACTGTAGGCGGTGGGCACATCCCAGCTCATGGTCCCACGGCAGTGCGAGTTCCACCCCCGAGCCGAGGGACGCCACCGGCGAAGACTCCACCACCCGCTAACCGTGGTGGCGGGGATCAACGCAACGACAAGAAGCCTTCTTATCAAGATCAACCAGGACATCCGCAAGCCCCGCACGTGCACGCCAGCAACGACAAGTGGGTGGGGCATGACAGTGGGAAGGACGACCCGCATTACCATCTCGATCATCCCTGGGAGCATGGCCACTTTGGGGGCGAGATTGGTCCCAGACACGTCTACCGGATCGAGGGTGGCGACAGAGACCGATTCTGGTTTGGCGGATTCTTTTTTTCAGTGGCGCCGTTTGACTTCGACGATTGCGCCGATTGGATCTGGAACAGCGATGACATCATGATCTACGATGATCCTGACCATCCAGGCTGGTATTTGGCATACAACGTCCGGCTGGGAACGTATTGCCACGTGATGTATCTGGGCAACAATTAGGTTGGTTGAGCGTTTGAAGAGAGTGCGGGGCGAATTCGATTTCGCCCCGCATTTTTTGAATGGCCAAGGCCGCGCTTTGCGATTCCCCTGTTAATCGTGCCTTTATTTTTTCACCGCGCCTTAGAGCACAGCCCCTCCAGTTAGGCCCAATACGATCGGTCAAGCGTTCGGTACTGGATTGCCTCGCCCAGATGATTGGGTTCAATGTTAGAAGCACCGTCGAGATCGGCGATGGTGCGGGAGACTTTCAGAATACGATCATGGGCGCGAGCGGAAAGCCCAAGGCGCGCAATAGCGCTTTCGAGGAGCTTTTCACCCTCTGCGGAAATGGCGCAGTGCTTGCGGATGAGGCGCGGAGGCATTTGTGCGTTGGAGTAAATCTTGTCGCCGGCAAAGCGGGCAAGTTGCAACGCGCGGGCTTTGATGACTCGTTCGCGCACAGTAGCCGAGCCTTCCACTTCTGTTGTGGCGCGGAGCTCCTTGTACTTCACGGCCGGGATTTCGATGTGGATGTCGATGCGGTCGAGGAGCGGTCCGGAAATCTTGGAAACGTAGCGAGCGATTTGAGGCGGTGTGCAGCGGCAGGCACGTGTGGGATCGCCGAAAAATCCGCAGGGGCATGGATTCATAGCCGCAGCGAGCATGAAGCGCGACGGGAAAGTGACGGACATGGAAGCGCGGGCAATGGTAACGGCACCCTCTTCCAGCGGCTGGCGAAGGACTTCGAGGACATTGCGCTCGAATTCCGGGAGCTCGTCGAGGAACAGGACACCATTGTGGCCTAGCGAGACTTCGCCCGGCCGTGGGACGGCGCCGCCGCCGATGAGTCCCGCATCACTGATGGTGTGATGCGGGGAGCGGAAGGGACGCGTGCCAACCAGACCGCGCGAATCTTCCAGGACTCCCGCGACGCTATGGATGCGTGTGGTTTCGATGGCCTCCTCGAGCGACATGGGCGGCAGGATGGTGGGAATGCGTTTGGCGAGCATGGTCTTTCCCGCACCGGGCGGGCCGAGCAGCAGGATGTTGTGGGCGCCGGCGCAAGAAATTTCCAGGGCGCGCTTGGCGGCCAACTGGCCGCGGACGTCGCGCATGTCCACGGAGTATTGCGCGGCCTGGGAAAGGATTTCCAGGGCGTCGCAGCGCACGGGAGTAAAAGATTCGGGCGCGTTAATCAAATCCACGGCTTGAGGGAGCGAGCGCACGGCGAAGACGTCAATGCCTCCCACGACTGCGGCTTCGCGAGCGTTCGTCTCGGGTACGACGACATTTTGGACGCCGCGCTCGCGCGCAGCGATGGCGGCGGAAAGCGCGCCGCGGACGGGGCGCACGCCGCCGTCAAGAGAAAGCTCGCCCAGGAAGACAAATTTATCGAGCGCCTTGCCGAAAAAAACTCCCTGACAACCGAGGATTCCGAGCGCCATGGGCAGATCGAATGCGGAGCCTTCCTTGCGGATATCCGCGGGGGCGAGATTGACGGTTACGCCGAGAGGCGAGGGGAAATCGAAGCCGCAGTTCTTCAGGGCGGCCTTGATGCGTTCGCGGCTTTCTTTTACGGCGATGTCGGGCAGGCCTACGACGTTGAACTCATTCATGCGGCCCGAACCGACATCCACTTCGGTTTCGACGAGGTAAGCGTCGATGCCAAAAACCGCGGCACTGAAACTTTTGAATAGCATGAAGTGAAGGAGGGGCCGGCTTGGAGCGGCCGAAGGAACCGGTCATGCTCAAGGGGCCGCCCGGAGGCGGCCGTTCGCAGGCGCCTGGTCGGTGAAAAGATAACTCAAATGGCAATAAAAGGCTAATACAATGGGGACGTTGCACGTTCGACAACGGAGACGCGCTTGGGCGGGCCTGCGCGGCGGAGTCGGATAGAATTCACTGACGATGACAAGCCCGGCCATCGAAACAACTGATCTTGGCAAAGTATACCGGACGCTGACCGGGAAATACGTTCCGGCGTTAAACGGGGTGTCCTTGCGCGTGGAGCGCGGGACTGTGTTTGGGCTACTGGGCCCCAATGGCGCGGGGAAAACTACTCTACTGAAAATACTGCTTGGACTTGCGCAGCCGACGAGCGGCTCGGCGCGGTTGCTGGATAGCAATCCCGGCAACACCGCAATGCGCCGGAAAATTGGATACCTTCCTGAATCGATGCGAATTCCTGATTACATGAGGGCGAATCGCTTCATGTGGTACATGGGACGGCTGAACCGAGTCCCAGCAAAAGTGTTAAAGAAGCGAATACCGGAATTGCTCGAGCGGGTCAGCCTGGGCGGCGTGAAAAAGCCGGTAAAAGCGTATTCCAAAGGAATGCAGCAGCGGTTGGGACTGGCGCAGGCCATGTTGAATGATCCGGAGCTATTGTTTCTGGATGAGCCAACGGACGGGCTCGATCCGGTGGGACGCAAGGAAGTGCGCGATTTGGTGCAGCATCTGCGCAAAGAAGGGAAGACGATATTCCTGAATTCGCACATGCTCTCGGAAGTGGAGCTGGTGTGCGACCATGTGGTGATTCTGAACCAGGGATTGGTGGCGCGGGCGGCAACACCGGAGGAATTCACGCGGGGGACGGGCGAATATCAGGTGCGCGTGGCGGAGGTGAGCGATGCAGTGCGAGCCGCGGCGGCCACGATTGCAACCACGGGAGAATGGCGCGGGACTACGCTGCACTTCAAGCCGCGCGATCGGGCTCAATTGAACGAGTTGTTGGATAAGCTGCGCGGCGTCCCCGTTGAAATCGAATCCATCGAACCTGTGAAATTCTCGCTGGAACAATTCTTTATGCAAGTCGTTTCCGGGGGGAATTCGTAATGTACGCGTCGTATCTCAATTCCCTGTTGGAGGCCTTTTCGCGGCGCATGGGACTGGTGCTGATCGGCTTCGCGTTAATGTGGGCAGTGGTTTTCAATTTGTTGGTTCATTTCATTCCCCTAAAGGATGGCTCAAGCATGGTTTACCTGGCCCAGCGCATGATGGGCCCGGGATCGTTGGCTCAGCCGGCACTGCTTGGGATCGGAGCGGAAATTACGGGCGGGTTATTCTGGATGTTGCTGTCTATTCTGGCAGCGGCACCGCTGCTGTCTTCCACGCTTGATCGCGGCTGGTTGGAGCTGACGCTCTCAAAGGGAACTGCCCGGTGGAGGGTGTTCCTGGGGCGATACCTGGGCGGATGCACACTTTACCTTGCTTCCGTGGTGATTGCTTGCATGCCGCTGGAGGTCCGGTTTTGGTGGAAGACAGGGATTGGACCATGGCCGCTCTTGGTGGCTATGCTGATTCAAACATTCATCTTTGCATCACTCCTGTCGCTGGCAGCGCTGGCTGCGGTGCCGCAGATGGGCCCGGCGCCCCCAATTCTGTTGAGTTTGATGGTCGCAATTCTTTCTCCGGTTCTGGCAGCCAGGAAAATTGGCCTCTACCAAATTTTGACCTCCAATTGGTCTCGGGAGCTGATCGATTGGATGTACCGCATTTTGCCAAAAACTCAAGAGCTACAAGGAGCGAGCACGATCTTCATACGAGATCGCGCGATTCAGTCATGGTATCCATTCTGGTCGACTGGCATTTTCATGGCCGTGATGATAGCCCTGGCATTGTGGCTGCTGCATCGCAAGTCGCTTTAACCAATCCGCAAATTTCGAGATGAACGCATCCCTGCTTCTTTACAGAGATTGCCTGCCGGTATAGAGTGAAACCACTTCACGATTCTGCTGGAGGAAATCGCCGAAAGAGGATTGCCGATGCTCCTTTTGATTCTGGCCATACCGATTTTGCTGCTCGTATTCGTGATCGCCATGTACAACGGGCTGGTGAGGCTGCGCGTACAATGTGACAACGCGTGGTCGGACATTGATGTGCAGCTCAAGCGCCGTTATGACCTGGTGCCCAATCTGGTGGAAACGGTGAAGGGCTATGCGGGACATGAAAAGGGAACGCTGGAGGCCGTGGTGCAGGCGCGGAATTCGGCGATGTCCGCTCAGGGGCCGGCGGCGAAGGCCGACGCGGAAAACATGCTGACCAGCGCGTTGCGGCAAGTGTTCGCGCTGGCGGAGGCGTACCCTCAGCTTCGCGCGGTGGAAAGTTTCACGCAACTGCAGAATACGCTGACGCAGCTCGAAGACTCGATTCAGAGCGCGCGGCGCTACTACAATGCCGTGGTGCGTGACCTGAACACAAAAATTCAAGTGTTCCCTTCCAACGTCATCGCAGGGATGTTTAATTTCAAACCGCGAGAGTTCTTTGAAGTGAGCGCTCCCGCCGAACGTGAAGCCCCCAAGGTAAGTTTCGGCGCACCCACGGCACCCACGGCATAGGGATGAAACGCGCGAGCGGAAAGAAAGCCCTCAGGCACGGTTTGCGTTGCACGCTTGCGCTCATTCTAATTTTGGGCGTGGCCGGAGTTGCGCTCGCGCGCACGCTGACCATTCAGAGTTTTAAGGCTGAAGTGACGGTAATGCCGGATGGAACCATAGACGTCACGGAAACAATCGTGGCGCATTTCGCGGGGGCCTGGAACGGCCTCTACCGCACGGTCCCCATCGAATATGAAACACCGCAGCATCTGAATTATTCGCTGTTCCTTACCCCCATCAGCGCAACCGATGACGCCGGAAACAAATTGCGATATGAAACCAGCAGGGCCAACGGATACCTGAAATTCAAGATATATGTTCCCGACGCGACGGATGTAACGCGCACCATCGTTCTTCACTACCGGGTGAGCGATGCGCTGCGGTTTTTTGAGGACCACGACGAGCTCTACTGGAATATCACGGGAAATGATTGGGACTATCCGATCCAATCCGCTTCGGCGGATGTGATGCTGCCAAGCGGGGTAACTGGGCTTCATGCCCTGGCGTTTACCGGGACCTACGGATCGCAATCACAGGACGCGCGGGTTGAAGCATCGGGAACGTTGGTCACCGTGCAGATGCAGAGGCCGCTATCGTTTCGCGAAGGCGTAACGGTCGTCGTAGGTTGGGACAAAGGGTTTGTGCGCGCGCCGACATCAGGCGAATACGTAATGCGCTTTTTGCAGAGCAACTGGCCGCTGTTTATTCCTGTCTTCGTTTTCTTCGCGATGTTTTACGTCTGGTTCACGCGGGGGCGCGATCCGCGGCGGCGAGCCATCGCCGTGCAATATGAACCGCCCGACGGATTGTCTCCCGGTGAAGTAGGCACACTTGTGGATAACACGGTGGCGATGCGCGACGTCACGGCAACGCTGGTGGATTTGGCGGTGCGCGGCTATGTGACCATCGAAGAAAAACAAACGGAACATATGATGGGTCTCTTTTCCAACAAGGCCTACACTTTTCATTTAAAAAAACCGCTTTCGGATTGGGCCAGATTGAAGTCGCACGAGTTGCAACTGCTCGGGGCGCTGTTCACCAGCGGAGCGATCAATGAAGTGACCCTTGCGGAATTGCAGAATAGTTTTTACAAGAACCTGCCTCCTATCAAGAATGCCATGTTGGACTCGCTGATGGAGCACCGCTACTACATGCACCGGCCGGACAATGTGAGGGGAGCCTGGATCGGGGCGGGTTTCGTTATCGGAGCCTTGATGTTGATCGGAGGAAACGCACTGGCTTCGTTATGGGGAATGGCGGTGGTGCCCTTCGTAATTTCGGCGATTCTGACGGGTGGAATCATCTGCGGGTTTGGATTGGTGATGAGGGCGCATACCGCGGAAGGAATGCGGGCGTTGGAAAGTGCGCTGGGATTTGAAGATTATCTGCAGCATGTTGAAGTGGACCGCATCAATCGCCTGGAAAAAACGCCGGCATTGTTTGAGAAATTCCTGCCGTACGCAATGGCCCTGGGCGTCGAGAAGAAATGGGTGAGTGCGTTTGGCGACATCTGCAAGACTCCACCTTCCTGGTATCAGGGCGGCGTCTATGGACCGAATTTCTACCCGCTGTATTTTGTCAACAGCCTGAATTCGATGAGCGCGCAGGCAGCCTCAGCGATGGTCTCAGCGCCACGCAGCGTCAGTGGCGGATCGGGTTTTGGCGGTGGCGGTGGCGGCGGGTTTTCAGGCGGCGGGTTCGGGGGCGGAGGCGGAGGAGGATTCTAGCGGTTATTGCCCGGGTGGAGATTGCTTTGGGGGCATGGGGTGCGCAGAAAAAAATTTCCAGATGAGTTCGTTGGCGTCTAAGTCAGCGCTCGTTTTGCCGACTACAGTTTCCGGCAGATATTGTTCGCCACCCGGCCAGGTGTGACCTCCCTTGACGACACTGTAGAGAATCGCTTCGCTGTTGTCCTTACATTCGCCGTAGGAGTCCACGTGAGTCTCCAAACCTTCGGGTGAATTTGGCGGGAGGGTGGTCCGCGACGGTTTTCCCTTGCAATCATTTGTTTTCGCCCAAAACTTCAAAGTCTCTTTCGCGGAGAGAAGGAAGTAGCCGGCGCCGAAGCCCAGACGGCCGTTGTAGGAGACGATTGGATCGGTGGTGCCGTGGATCATCAGGATAGGGACGGGGCGAAATGACCAATCGCTGCAACTTTCTGTAATTGGCTGTGGCATGGTGGCCGCGACGGGCGCGACCGCTGCGATGCGTCCGGCCAATTCGCACGCCAGCCAAAAATCCATGAAACCCCCGTCGGAAAGACCCGTGGCGTAAATTCGGGAAGTATCCACGGAATACTTCGACTCGAGCTGGTCAAGAAGTTCGTTGAAATAATAGGTGTCGTGTACTGGCAAGCCTCCGACTCTCATCGCTCTAGCCCTTTCAGAATCGTCGGGAAAACCAATTCCCCTGTTGCGGGGGCCGATGCCACCCAGTGGCCGTACGTTTTCATTTTGGGGCGTGGTCCAGCGGGCGTCCCGGGCATTTGGATAGACAACGATGAAGCCATGTTTGTCCGCCGTGTCGTCCAAATGGGTGAGATGAGCCATGGCGGACGCATCGCCGCCTGCGCCGTGAAGTGCGAGGACCACCGGATATGTCTTTTTCGCGGTGTATCCGGCGGGTAAATGGATCTCGTAGGATCTGGGGAAGCCGTTCACCTTTACTATTTCTGTGCGGTCCTGGGCACGAGCCGGATTGGCGCAAAACAAAGCGGCGTGAACGAGAAGTATCGTGCAAAACCGCAAAGCACCACGAAGCTTCATACCAATACTTTGGCATGGAGGAGGAAGCGAGACAAGTTTCAGGGTGATCAAAGAGATTTCTGGAAGGCGAAGGAGATATTACGATTTTGAAATCAGATTGGGCCGAGTTTACTGACGCCGTAGGAATCGAGCACGTCGCGAATGGCAATCACACCCTCCAGTTTATGAACATCGGCGCGGCTAACTACGGGCAAGATATCGAGGCCTGCGGTGCCCATACGATTGAGAGCCTGTTCGAGTGACTGGTCCTGGTGGACGTGAGGAAATTCGACTGGGTCGACGAGATCGGATAGCGGCTTATCACCCTGGTTTTCAGAAAGGTACCCATTCAACATAAGCTTGCTGATTACACCGATCACGCCCCGGTGGTCTACAACCGGCCAGGACTGGACCTCGCTCGAACGCATCTGGTCCATGGCCTGTTGAACCGTCAGATGAGCGTGCAGGGTTTCCTTGACCGGGCGCATCGCGCGTCTCACCTGGCGGCTGCTCTGCTCCCGCCGAGTTTCCGCGCTGGGCAGATGGATGCCATCCTGCGTGGCCAGAATGTCATAGACAGATTCGCGCTGAAATCGAGTGGCAATGAAAAAGCTCACCAAATTCGCGATCATCAGAGGAACGATTACGGCGTAATCTCGAGTGGTCTCAAAAATCATCAAGACCGAGGTCATGGGCGTGCGAATGACTCCGGCAAAAACTGCCCCCATGCCCACCAGGGCGTAGGCGCCCGGCGTCGCGGTGTGCAAGGGAAACAACCTGTGGGCGAGACTTCCCACGATGCCTCCCAGCATGGCGCCGATGAAGAGGGCGGGGCCAAAAATACCGCCGGCATTTCCCGATCCGTAGCTTATGGTCACAGAGAGAATTTTCAGAACCAGAAGGACGATCATCAACCTGAACAACATGTTGCCATTCAGGATGTCGCCAACGTAACCATACCCGACGCCAAGGACTTGCGGAACAAACCAGCCCATTAATCCCACAACCAAACCGCCTGCGACAGGTTGAAACCAGATGGTTTTTG
Organism: Candidatus Acidiferrales bacterium; assembly: GCA_035308165.1. Classification (GTDB taxonomy): domain Bacteria; phylum Acidobacteriota; class Terriglobia; order Acidiferrales; family UBA7541; genus DASTCZ01. Next base: position 54,362 of record DATGHC010000079.1, read on the forward strand.
AGGGGAACCGGAGGAATCGGGCACGAATGGTGATCAGCAACTTTGTGAATGCAAAGGAAACCAACCCTCCGGCAACTCCAAGCACAGCATAGAAGGCAAACTCCACTGGATGAACCAGCTGATACTGCGGAACCTTGAAAAGGGGGTTGTCACCGAGGAGCAAGCGTAGGACGACCCAGGCCGTTGCCGACGCGAGAACGACTGCGCCCATTACGGGCGCGTGAAGATCTCCCATAACCTCTTCAAGCGAAAAAAGTACCGCAGCAAGCGGGGTGTTGAACGCAGCCGCGATGGCAGCGGCAGCGCCGACGGGAATGAGTTTCTTTACCTGCTCGGTGCGTAAACCCAGCAAGCGTCCCAGCGTGGAAGCAATGCCGCCACCGACTTGGACGGATGGGCCCTCGCGACCAAGCGGAATTCCGCAGGCGAGAGTTGCGGCGGTACAGAAGAATTTCCCGATGGTAGTGCGAAGGGTAATGACTCCATCGCGGGCAAATAATGCCGCCTTCGTTTGCGGAACGCCGCTGCCCCGGGCATTTGGAAAATATCGAAAGAGCAGATACCCAATTCCAAGAGAGCCGCCGACCGGGAGCAAAACGCGGCGCCAGGCCGCGCCATCGGGGGGATAAAGCCGCATCCCCAGACGTTCGGTAACAAGAATAAATGCGACGACCGCTGCTCCGGTCAAAGCGCCGATGACCAAAGCGAGCGCCAGGATGAGCTGATCCTCACGCTTAAGGAACCCGGACGCCCAATCCTGGAATCGGAGGTTCCACGAAACCATTTTCGCTGCCATGGGTTTGTCAGGCATCCGCTAAGAGATCCTCTTCTCGAATGAAATAATGTTGGTAGGAAGCAGGAGCCACAGAGTCAAAAAGAAGCCCAACAGAAACATGAACGAGTGATCCAAAACTTGAATTGGAGTTCGAGTTCATCAGAATTCAGCAGTAATTTGGCATGAGACGCGTGATGAAACAAGCTGCGTCAACTGAATAGTGTTGGGATTATTTTTCAACAAGTGAGCGCGCTGAGCCGCTGCGGAACTTGTCAATCCAACCCTGCTCGCGCAACGATTCATCCTCCAGATGGCGTCCCCAGGAAGCCATTACACTGGCGCGGCTGAGGTAGCCAACCATGCGGTGAGGATCTTCCCTGCTGACCACGGGCAACCTGCCCACATTATTCACAAGCATCCTTTTGAGGGCCACGAAAACGGTTTCGTCGGGATAGCAAATAATCAAGGAACGCGTGCCGGCTTCCAACACAGTTCTATCGCGGCCGCCTTCCAACTCGAGCATACGAATCAAGTCATTTTGCGTCACGATTCCGGCGAGAGATTCGTGGTCGTCCACGATCGGCAACGCTTGGTGACGCGCAAGGTTGGGGTCGCCGGCGGCAATGCGGTCCACTGCTTCGGAGACTTTCATGGCTGGAGGAATGGTCGTAACGCCGGTAAACATGACCTCGCCGACCTTTACCTGCCGCATCACATTGGCCTCAAAATCCTGATGGGTATCCAATCCACGGCGTGCCAGTTTTTCCGTCATGATGGAATTTGGCATGTAGCGAATCGCAATGATGTCGGCAATGACGCAGACCAGCATGAGCGGCAACACGGAGTTGTAGTCTCGTGTTATCTCGAAGGCGAAAACGATGAACGCAAATGTACAACGCGATGCCGCTCCAAATACGGCTCCCATGGCGACCAGGGCGAAGGCTCCGGGCGAAAGGTGCGCACTGGGAAAAATGTAGTTAATCCCCATCGCATAAGCTCCCCCCAGGGCAGCGCTGGACATAAACGTTGGCGCCAGCAAACCGCCCGAGGTCCCCGAACCCAGGGAAATCACCAGCGCGAGTGATTTGAACACGATGATGAGAATCAGCAAGCGAAGTGTGAGTTGATTGTTGAGGATGTCGGAAATCGTGTCGTAGCCCACTCCCAAAACCCGCGGGACAAAGAAGCCAATGATTCCCAGAGCCAGAGCGCCGATGGCGGGGTGCCACAGATCATCCACAGGAAGGCGATCGAACTGGTCTTCAATCCAATAGAGAAATTTGGTCAGGCCCATGGCCGCGAAGCCGCAAAGCAGGCCAAGGACGAGATAGTATGGCAATCCTGAAGGAACGTCGAAATCGACTCCCGTGAAATGGAACATTGCACCGGAGCCTAGCAACAGAACTCGCACGCTGGTTGCAAGCGTGGTGGCGATGACCAATGGAATAAAGGATCGTGATCGAAACTCCAGCAGCAGCAACTCAATCGCGAGAATAACACCCGCAATGGGCGTGTTGAATGTCGCCGCCATTCCCGCCGCGGCTCCGCACGCGAGAAGCACTTTGCGTTCCGACGCGGTCGTGGAAATAAACTGCCCGAGCAGCGAACCCAATGCTCCGCCCGTTTGAATGATGGGTCCCTCCGCACCGAATGGCCCGCCCGTACCGATAGCGATCGCCGCTGAAAGCGGTTTGAGTATGGCGACCTTCCCTTCAATGCGGCTGCGCGAAGTGAGCACCGCCTCCATCGCTTCGGGGATGCCGTGGCCCTTAATCTTTGCCGTTCCGTACTTGGCCATCACACCGACAATCAGACCTCCAGCAACCGGCAAGACAATGACCCAGAGGCCCAAATGGTTCGCCGCCGGACTGCGGAATTGTGTGGAGAAGTTGTGATAAAACGCGATGTTGGTGATAAGGCCAATCAGATTGTAAAGAATGTAGGCAACCGCGCCCGCGAGCAAGCCAATCGCCGCGGCCAAAACTGAAATGAACTCGGTGCGAAACTCCATCGAGCCGCCGGATTGAATGTGCGCGGCGCTCGCGGTGTTGGATACTTTGGCCACTTGCTCCTCCTCCTACGATAGTGACGGCCCTTCAGGTTCAGCGATGGTGCATCTGATTTCCTGAATTCCTTCGGCGGCCGGACCTCTTCTTGGTCATGCTCTGCGTCGCTGAAACGACCTTGGTCAATGCAGTAATTAATTCGGGCCCGCTCTGACTCAACTCGGTCATGCGCTTCCTAGCCAGCTTCTCCAGGATCCGATCGCCGCGACCCGTGAGTCCAACCCGAACGACCCGGGCATCGGTGCCGCTTCGATTGCGGCGCACCAGCCCCATACGGGCGAGGCGGTCAACACGCTCCACCGCGGTGTTGTGATGAACACCCAAACGGAGGGCCAGAGCCTGAATGGAAGGCTCATTGCCGACGGGCATGCCCCGGACGGCTAGCAGGAGCAGATATTGCTCGGGCTCAAGACCGGCGGACCGGGCGGATTCTTCACTGGCCGAGAGAAAATGGCGAATCTGGTAACGGAATTCAGCCAGGGCTCGATATCCGGTGTCGGTCAAGCGCAATGACATCCATACCTATTATATCGTTACACGATATGTATTTCCAAATCGCTAGAGGTCTGTGTTCAAAAGACTATTCCCGTTCGTTTAAGTCCTTGCGAAAGGCTTTCTGGGTTTTGTAGTGCCGATAGCCGAC
>DATGHC010000080.1:0-150301 GCA_035308165.1 Candidatus Acidiferrales bacterium
CAGAAATTCACCGCCGATCCTGAAAAATATCTCGGGCCCAAGCCGGTCGCAATCGCTTCAACAGATAAAGTTGTTGGAATCGCCTCACTTGGCACGCCGAAGCCGGCGAACCTAAATTCCGCCAAATCTCTGGCGCTGAAAATTGCGCCTCCAAAATCTCCTTCCCGCGAAATCGAATACACCTGCCCGATGCATCCCGAGGTCCGCGAAAAGGTCGCGCCTGGAAAAACTCCTCCTCCATGTCCGGACTGCGGCATGGGTCTCGATCCCGTGGGATTGGAAATTAGTCCTCCGACCACAAAAACTGAATTTGTTTGTCCAATGCACCCGGAAATAGTGCGGGACATGCCAGGGGCTTGCCCGATCTGCGGCATGGCTTTGGAACCCCGCGTCACCACACCCGCCGAACCTGCCAACGCTGAATTGATTTCAATGACGCTGCGCCTCTGGGTCAGTGCTGCTCTCTCCGCGCCGGTCCTTTTTCTGGCCATGTCCGACGTACTCCCCGGCCAGCCCGTCCAGCACCTTCTTGGAATGAAGGCCATCACCTGGATTGAGTTTTTGATGTCCACCCCGGTGGTGTTGTGGGGCGGGTGGCCGTTCTTCGAGCGCGGCGCAATGTCAATTGTTCGTTGGAAGCTGAACATGTTCACGCTGATCGCCATTGGAACCGGCGCGGCATACGGCTTCAGCGTCGTCGCGGCAATCGCCCCGGGGTTTTTCCCTCTGGCCTTCCGCGAAGCGGACGGGCATGTCGCCGTTTATTTTGAGGCCGCCGCAATCATCACGACTCTCGTCCTGCTCGGCCAGGTGCTCGAGCTTCGCGCGCGCAGCCGCACCAGCGGAGCGATCCGCGCCCTGCTCGGTCTTCAGCCCAAAACCGCCCGCCGCATTGACGCAAATGGCGATGAGCGCGACGTTTCTCTCGACGCCGTTCAGCCCGGCGACAAACTGCGCGTCCGCCCGGGAGAGAAAGTTCCGGTGGATGGCATCGTCCTCGACGGCGTTAGCGCCGTTGACGAATCCATGATCACCGGCGAATCAATCCCGGTCGAAAAAAGTGCCAACGATCGTGTGACCGCGGGAACGCTGAACGCGACGGGAAGCTTTGTGATGCGCGCCGAGCGCGTGGGCCGCGAAACTCTTCTCGCACAAATCGTGCGCATGGTCGGCGAAGCGCAGCGCAGCCGCGCGCCCATTCAGCGCCTGGCCGACGTCGTTGCTTCCTATTTCGTTCCCGCCGTCATCGCCGCCTCCACCACAACATTCGTCATCTGGGCGCTCTGGGGACCCCAACCCAAACTCGCGCACGCCATCGTAAACGCCGTCGCGGTGCTCATCATCGCGTGCCCTTGCGCGCTCGGCCTCGCCACGCCCATGTCCATCATGGTCGGCACTGGCCGCGGAGCAAGCGCGGGCGTGCTCATCAAGAACGCCGAAGCGCTCGAAATCCTCGAGAAAGTGGGCACGCTCGTTCTCGACAAGACCGGCACTCTAACCGAAGGCAAGCCCAGAGTCGCCAAGATAATTCCGTTCGGCGCGAACAACGCGGACGAAATGTTGCGTCTCGCCGCGAGCCTCGAACGCGCCAGCGAGCATCCACTCGCCGCCGCAATCCTCGGCGCCTCACGCGAGAAGGGAATTGCGCCCTCCGACGTGACCGACTTTCGCGCCATCGCCGGGCGAGGCATTTCCGGAGTCGTGGCTTCGCTTACCGGTATTGCTCCCGCGCAAAATGTCGCGCCGCCACAAAAAGTCTTCCTCGGCAACGCCGCGTTCATGACCGAATTGAAAATCCCCCTCGCCGCCGCTGCTGCCGACGCCGAATCACTCCGCAGCGAAGGCCAAACCGTCGTCTTCCTCGCCTCGGCCACCGAGCTGCTTGGAATCATCTCCGTCGCCGACCCCGTCAAGTCCACCACTGCCGAAGCGCTGCGCCAGTTGCGCGCCGACGGCCTGCGCATCGTGATGCTCACCGGCGACAGCCGCACCACCGCCGAAGTCGTCGCCCGCCGCCTCGGCATTGACGAAGTCCACTCCGAAGTTCATCCCGACAAAAAACAGGAAATTATTCGGTCGCTCGTCGCGCAGGGACGCACCGTCGCAATGGCCGGCGATGGCATCAATGACGCGCCCGCGCTCGCAGCCGCCGGCGTCGGCATCGCCATGGGCACCGGAACCGACGTGGCCATGGAAAGCGCGGGCATCACCCTGGTACGCGGCGACCTGCGCGGCATCGTTCGCGCCCGCAAGCTCAGCCGGGCCACCATGCGCAACATCCGCCAGAATCTTTTCTTCGCCTTCATCTACAACGTCCTAGGAGTGCCGCTGGCCGCGGGCGCGCTCTATCCCTTTTTCGGCTTGCTCCTGAATCCGATGATCGCCAGCGCCGCCATGAGCTTCAGCTCGGTGTCGGTAATCACCAACGCCCTCCGGCTGCGTAAAGTGACACTCTGAAGCGGACAACCTGAAGGTTGCCCCTACAAAAGCATGTGCGTCCCGCTTCCTCGTATTCAAATGACGGCCGTGCTCAATCGCGATCTGATTCTGATGGAGCCTTCGTAGGGGCAACCTTCAGGTTGTCCGCTCCTTTCCACTTTGCATGTCATTCCGAACGAGTTCTATCACCGGACGCATTCCCGCTCGAATCGATTGGGCGGGGGGCATGGCGATGAGGGAGCACTGCGAAGTGGAGATGATCAGGGCGTTGGGGCAGATGGAAGAGGGGCGGATCGCCGCCGACGCGTGGCGAGAGTTGGGCGTCTCCAAGTACATCATCTATCTCTGGAACGCCAAGTATGGCCGGATGAGAGTGGGTGACGCGCCGCCGCTGGACTCATTGGGATGCGAGCCGGTCCGGACTCAGCGGTGTCCAGCACTTCTTCTGCCCTCGTTTTTCCTGTAGTTTCTTGCCTATACGGCGTGACGGATAGGTGCGCAGTACTATTGACCTGAACAATATAGGACCCTAGTATCATGGGACCTTAGTATTGAGTCCATGCGGGGCGGACCTGAGTATTGAGCAGAGTGGACCTTAGCATTGAGTTCAGGCGGAGCGGTCCTTAAAGTATTGAGCTCAGACGGAGTGGACTTTTAGGATTGTGGTCAGGCTGGATGTATTGCCGGCGTCCCTCTTACGACGGAGTCATTGCACACGCTGTCGCCAAAGACGTTGCGCGGGGAGAGTAAGATTTTGACGGTATCAAGCGACATTGCACGGGAAGCGAGATTCCAGAGTAAGCGCCGAGGCGTCCGCGTGAATTCGCGGGTGCCCGTCAGCTTTGCCTGGCAAGCCGAGGGCGACCAACAGCAGTTGGAAGCTCACACGCGCGTTGTCGGCCCCTATGGCTGCCTCGCCGTCATCCCCAGGGAATTCACCGTTGAGCAGCAGCTCGAAGTTTTTAATCGCGCCAACCACCGCTCCAACCCGGCCGTAATCGTCTGGAAAGGGAATGAACGCGTGGAAGGATGGGAGTACGGCATCGAGCTGATCGAGCCAGACATGGATTTCTGGGGCCTGGAACTCTGAATTGCCCGAGGGCCCTCTGAACAACCCCCCGAAGCCTCGTACGAAAGATTCCATCATAGGGCGTGGAAGCCCGCTGGCCACCGAAGACCGACGCCGCAGTCAGCGGGTGATGATTCGCATCGCGGTGACGCTGTACCTGGAATTGGGAGGCAAACCGGTCAAGATGGAGGCATTCACTGTGGCTGTGAACATCCATGGGGCTATGGTTTGCGCCCCGCAAAATCTTCCCATGGATTCGAAGGTTGAAATCGAGAACAGGGTTACGATGGGGCGAAAGACGGCGCGTGTTGTGCGCCAGCCGCAGGGCTCCCCCGAAGGCTATTTAATTCCCGTGGAATTTGAGACTCCCTCCCACGATTTTTGGCACATTTCGTTTCCGCCCTCCGACTGGAACCCGGCCGATTCCTGATTTGCCTTTGAGCGAAAACCGCGGGTCGGTTGGACAGCCAATTCCTGATTCAAGTCATGAAGACAGCCCGGCTCGACTCGCAACTCGATCCCACATATATCCCGGTCCTAAATCTCCAGCCCGCGCCGAAACATTTACACTTTGTAAGTGTTTGCTAACGCTAAGGGGGACTCCATTGATATTTAGGGCTACCTTGTGCGAAATTATAGTTTCTTAGGGGAGAACCTTTAGACATAATACAGCATCCTATGGTCGTTGCCGAAGAAGTAAACGAAAATCCAACGGAAATAATCCGGGTTCATTTTAGAGAATCGGGCTCCGCGGTAAAAAGTCGGTGAATTCAAAGTCTTCTTGGGGGACTTCAATGCAAAATCGATGGTCGTCAGGAATCAAGGTTAGCCTTGTTTTCTTTTCGCTTCTTATTTGTTCACTGAGCCTTTCAGCTCAAACGCAAAATACGCGCACCCCGCTCATCCAAACTGCGGTGAACGAGGGCAACCTAACGACACTCAAAGGCAACGTACATCCGCTTGCGAACGCCAAATTTGACCAGGGGACGGCGCCGGACAGTTTGCTGATGGACAGGATGTTGCTGGTCCTGAAGCGCAGCTCCACGGATGAGGCCGCGCTGCGGAAGCTGGAAGATGACCAGCAGTCGAAGTCATCACCGAATTTCCACAACTGGCTGACACCCGAACAATTTGGCACACAGTTTGGGATTACTGACGCGGACCTTCAGGTTGTGACCGGCTGGCTGCAATCGAAGGGGTTTCAAGTGAACCGCGTCGCTGCAGGGAGAATGCTCATTGAATTCTCTGGAACCGCGGGACAGGTTCGCAGCGCCTTCCATACGGAAATTCACAAGTACGTGGTCAATGGAGAAGCACATTGGGCCAACGCGAGCGACCCGCAGATTCCTGCGGCGCTTACCCCGGTAATTGCGGGCGTCGACTCCATGCACAACTTCCACCACAAGTCCATGATTCACGCCGGTCAGTCGCTGCCCATGCCGCAGACCACAGGCAAGGGCACACCTGAACTCACGGTCACTCCTTGCGATATCAACGGCGCTTTCAAGAATCCAATATTCAACCATACCTGCTTTGGGCTGGGACCCGCTGATTTTGCAAAAATCTATAACATCCCGGCAGCGGCCACTGGAGCCGGACAAACCATCGCCATCGTGAATGATTCCAATATTTGCACGGGGACTCCGCTTCCCACAGGCTGCACGGTGGACGACGTTGCGGCCTTTCGGGCCCTGTTCGGATTGGCGGGCAACAACACGAAAGTCATTATTGACGGAATTGATCCCGGGCTGAGTGGAGATGAGGTCGAAGCCATCCTGGATACGGAATGGTCCGGCGCGGTCGCTCCCGCTGCGGCGATTGACCTGGTGATTGCGGCCAACACGGAAACTTCCTCGGGAATAGACCTTGCCGCAGAGCATGTCATAGATGGCAATTTGGCTGGTGTGATGAGCACGAGCTTTGGGACTTGTGAAGCGTTTCTGGGTACGGGCGGAAATGCCTTCTGGGCGACGATCTGGGAACAAGCAGCTGCGCAGGGCATTTCCGCCTTCGTATCTGCCGGCGATTCCGGCTCCGCAAACTGCGACTCCTTCGTAAACGCCGCCAGCAACGGAACCTTTGTCAACGGAATCGCATCGACACCCTTCGATGCCGCTATCGGCGGCACCGATTTTGATTACAATGCCACCGGATATCCCGGGACGTTTTGGAATACAACCGCCACACTCGGGCTTTCAGCAAAATCTTACATTCCTGAAACTCCCTGGAACGATTCGTGCGGACAGTCACCTGTTTTTACTACTTGCAATCCGCCGGCTCAACCGTTCCTGCAAAATATTTCGGCGACCGGGGGAGGCCCAAGCGACTGCGCCGTTGTAAGCGGTGGCGTTTGCACCCAGGCCTATAGCAAACCTCCCTGGCAGGTGGCGACTGGTGTACCAAACGACTCAGTTCGTGATCTTCCGGATGCCTCCCTTTTCGCAGCACCCGGAACCGTGAGCAATAGCTTCTACGCAATTTGCGAAGCCGATTTCAATCCGGGAGTTCCCTCATGTACCAATGCCCCAGGAGCGGTATTTATTCCAGTGGGCGGTACATCCGCGTCTACGCCCGCCTTCGCGGGAATTTTGGCCCTGGTGAACCAGGCCATGGTTACCGCGGGTAAGAGTCCGCGTCAGGGTAATCCGAATTATGTGATGTACCCCTTGTTTGCGACGGAAACCCTTGCAAACTGCAATTCCTCGACAACCCCGGCAGGCACCTGCGTTTTCAACGATGTGACCAAGGGCACGAATTCGGTGGCTTGTGTGTCGGGGAGTCCAAATTGCGGTGCGAATCTCTCCCTAGTAACTACGGGCACCACTCCGGCCTATGCGACCAACGCTGGATTCGACATGGCTACTGGATTGGGATCGCTCAACGTGGCAAATTTCATTACCGGCTGGGTGACTGAAGCAGGCTCGTTTGTGCCGACAACCACGACTCTTTGCATGTCGCTAACAGCGACAGCCAATACGAGCTGCGCCGGTCCGATAACGATTACTCACGGAACTCAGGTTTTCGTGAATGCGAAGGTCACGTCCGGTGGAGCGACGCCGACCGGCGATATCACGCTGATCGGCAATGGCACATTCCCGCCGGGGAACACTCCAACCTCGGGTGTGGACCACTTCGATGCCGTTACGGGCAACGCAGATATCTATTCGCTCACCGGAGGTATAAGTACTGGCGGGTTTACATTCGAGCTCGTCGGTGGCACATACACGGTTACGGCACATTATCCGGGCAACAATGGCGGCGCTGGCTTGCTCTTCGGCGTGAGCGACTCCACCCCGGGAATTCAAGTAACTGTTAGCCCGGAAGCTAGCACAACGACCATGACTGTGCTCCAGAGTGATTTTACACAAGGGACAATAACGCAGCTTGCTTCGGGGGCGTCTGTGCCCTACGGCAGTGCACTAACCTTCCGCGCTGATGTTCTTAGTACTGCTGTGCATAATGGCTCCCAACTTGAAACCGGAACTGGAAACATTACCTTCACGGATACACCTACGCCTTTTCCCTCGGGAACTCCAGCGACCTTCGCTCTGAATAGCGATGGTTTCACAGATTTCAATTCGCCATCGTTTAATTTGCCCGGGAACAATCCCCCGGTGGGGACAATCCCTGCCATCGGGGTTGGCTCTCACACCGTTTCAGCTTCCTATCCGGGAGACCCCAGCTACAGTGCCAGCAGCACCGCGGCGCCTGCATTCACAATGACTGTCACCAAGGCTCCAACTTCACCGACCATCAGCGGTCCTTCAACCGTCAATCCAAACGCAAACTTCACACTCACGGCACTTGTGGACACCACGCCAGATCCAATCAATGTGGAGGGGAGCCTCGGCGCGGCGCCTACAGGCACGGTCACATTCAAGAATGGAGCCACCCAGGTCGGGAATCCCGTATCCGTGTCCGCGATCCTGGACGCGAATAACTTCTCTGCAGCCCAGGCGACCTTGCAAACCAGCCTGACGGCCACAGGGAGCTTTACGGCAGTTTATAGCGGGGACGGCAATTATCTCCCATCGACGTCTCCTGTGTTTACGGTGACGCTTGCGCCACCGGACATGACTATTACCAAGTCTCATTCGGGCAGCTTCTTGCAGGGGCAGGTTGGGGCGACCTATACCATTACGGTTACCAATTCAGGCGGATCCGCAACGACCGGAGCTGTCAACGTGGTGGACACCGTTCCAGCGGGCCTGACTCTAACAGGCCTGGCGGGAACTGGGTGGACTTGCACGGTTGGAACAGCGAGTTGCACTCGCAGCGACGCCCTGGCCGCAAACTCAAGTTATGCGGTGATTACTGCGACGGTGACCGTGGCCGCAAATGCCCCGGCCAGCGTCAGTAACATCGCTGTCGTATCGGGCGGAGGCGAAGTCAATACCGCCAATGATACGGCGACGGATCCTACGACCATCCTGACACCGCCGACGGCGAATCTTTCGGTGAATACGCTGACCTTTGCGGCTCAGGACGTGGGAGTGGCGAGCGCGTCCATGACCATCACCGTGACCAACACTGGCGGCGGCGCATTACACTTCTCAGTGGCCCCGGCAATTTCGGGGACGAACGCTGCTGACTTCGGAATAGCGAACTCTTCCACCTGCACTACGGCCAACCCTGTCGCCGGTGGCGGCGGAACCTGCGTGCTGAATATCACCATCACCCCCGGCGCAGCTGGACCGCGCGGGCCGGCAACCCTTACGCTTAAGGACGATGCCGCATCCGGTACGCAAACAGCGACCCTGAACGGAGTTGGCGTGGACTTTACGCCGACCGGACAGGCAGCCACTGTGACCGTTCCAGCCGGGACTCCAGCGACGTTTACCATCACGGTCGCGGACGGAACAGGCGGCTTCCCCAACCCCATAACGTTTAGCACTACGGGCACTCTGCCCGCCGCAACAACGTTTGCGTTCAGCCCAAATCCTGTGCCGGCAAATGGCACGAGCACAACGTTGACGGCCACCACCACGAAACGCAGCGGCCTCCTGCCCCAGCCAGGGACCGGGATGCCGTTCGGTCCACTTCCAATCGCACTCTGGTCACTCGCAGCAGCCATACTCTTGGCTAGCTTGATGCTGATGCGAAAGAGCACCCGGCGCCTGCGATTGGGCTGGGTTGGAATGGCCGCAGCCTTCATTCTGGTGCTGGTGGGAATCGCCGGCTGCAATAACAGCAACGGCGGCGGAAATAACGGTACGCCCGCCGGAACCTATACCATCAACATCGCGGCGACATCGGGATCGCTGGTGCACAACACCACTGTCACTTTGACGGTCCAATAACCAACTGCGCAGCGAGCAAGTCTAAGAGTGGCCGGGCGAAGGTGCCCGGCCACTTTTGTTTTTTGTTTGACTTTTCAGAAGACCACGCCGCCAAAAGCTGAAATCCATTCGCCCAAACCTTCTGTTTGCTAGTTACTGATAGTTATAGTATAAGTCTATGTACCTGGTCTCCTCTCATACGCAGTGTTGGACTATCTCCGCGCCGTTCCGGTGAGAGTGATTCCACGGGGTGGAGCCCACCATGCCTCTCGTGTCTGCTTCAGGGAATCCCGGTAAATCCAAGATTGAACATTGCGCGAAATCGAAAAGCCGTCGTACTCATATCCTGGCGCGGACTAAACCTATCCGAAAGTGGACCCGCGGTGTGGCGGTCATAGTGGGACTGGCAATACTTTGTTTGACTGCTCCGCGGGGATACGGCCAGCAAAATGAAACGGGTAAGAAGACCGCGGAGCTTCGAGGCACAGGGCAGATCTCACCACCTCAGTTTAATGGCCAGTGGGCTTTCATCGGCCCGGAGCCGACTGCGCCGCCCCCCGGGGGGCTGGCCGGGACTTCGGGCAACACCGCAGGGCGCGTAACCGCCATCGCCATAGACCCGACCGATCCCAGCGGGAAGACGGTATTCATAGGCGTGGCGCAAGGTGGTGTGTGGACAACAACAAACGGCGGCGCGGCCTGGACGCCGCTGACCGATAACCAGCAGTCGCTCGCTATTGGAGCCCTGGCCATCACGATTGACCCCTCCAATAGCCTCGATGCGCGACACAGGGTGATTTATGCGGGCACAGGCGAGATGGCCGCCACGGCGGCCTATGATGCTTATCCTGGCTCGGGAGTGCTCAAGTCGCTCGACGGGGGACTGACCTGGACGCAGACCTGCCAAGGGCCAGCGTTCACCAATCCGACGTGCCCGTTCGAAGGCCCTTTCACAGACGGCTTCTTTCCGGGCGGCGGAGCGCGCGTCGGGTCACTTGCAGTCAATTCGAACAACTCCCAATTAATACTCGCTGGAGTCCAGATTTACTCCTCCTCAAGCATCACGGGCCAGGCGGGCCGTCCGGGAATTTATTGCACGAATGATGCGGGCGCGACGTGGGCACAAATCATTCCCAGCGGATTAACGGGCACGGCGTTGGCGACCTCATTGTTCTATGTTTCCCCGACCACGGCATATGCCGCACTGGGGGATTATCTTGGAGACCCCACCAATGGAATTTACGTATCGCAAAACGCGGACCAGGTTTGCTCGAAACAAATCTGGAGTCGCGTTGCGGGCAGCGGGCTCCCGTCGCAAACCCGCATGGGCTGGATTGACCTGGCGCCGGCGCCGAACGCCGTGAATAGACAGACCATTCTTTATTCCGGGATCGCGGATACGAATTCAAGTTCTGATAATTTGCTCGGAGTATTCAGAAGCGCGGACGGTGGGAACACCTGGGTTCAATTAAGCAACGTGCCGGATTTCTGCGCGACGAAATGCTGGTACGACATGGTGATGGGAGTTGATCCAGCGGATTCGACTGGGAACACTGTTTTTTTCGGTGGAGGGGCTTCCAGCACTCCGGCGGGCACTACCCTGCTGCGCACGACTGACGGCGGACAAAGTGTGGGAGATTTCTCCGGGGTTGGCGACGGAACCATAATCCACATTGGGCAACACGCCATTGCCTTCACTCCGAGTGGCAGCGAAGTGTACATCGCCAATGACGGCGGCGTTTGGAGCTCAACCAATGCTGCGAACCCGGCCACCGCGTCCGGCTCACAGACCTGGAACGATTTGAATAACACCATGGCCATATCGCAATTCAATCCGGGGATTTCCATGCATCCGTCGGACCCCGGATTGGCATTTGGCGGCACGCAGGGCAATGGCACGCAGGAATATCAGATTGGCGGAAGCGGCTCGAGCTGGACCGATACGCGGACTTGCACGGACGGCGGGTACACGGTCGTGGACCCAAACGAACAGACTACTGCTTATTTGAGCTGCGCAGGGTTTTCCGGTCAGGCCCAAATTTTCAAGTCCACGCTCGCCGGGCAATCCGGAACTTTTGCGCTTCTTTCCAGCTCCAACAGCATTGGCAATCAGCCGAACAATTCCAAGGATCCGCTGGCGCCGATTCCTCCACTGATTATTGATGCCCAGCGCGCGGAACATCTTTATTACGGGACCTACCTGTTGTTTGAGGCGACCGATGGTGGCGCGACGTGGAACGCGGTGTCAGGCGATTTGACCAGCGGCGGACTGGCCAACGGATTTGCGCTGACCACGATTGCGATGGCTCCGCTCTCCGGCGGCGCATATAACCTTTACACGGGAGCGAATGACGGCACGGTGGAAATGGCGGCGAATGTAATTCCTGGCTCGAGTCCGACGTTCCTCAAGATTTCAAACGGATTGCCAACGCGCACCATCTCGAAAATTGTTGCGGACCCTTCCGACACGTCCGGGAAGACAGTTTACGCGGCCTTCGCCGGATTCTCCGTGGACCAGTCAATTGATGGTTCGCCGACGGATTTGAAGGGGCACATTTTCAAGACAACAAATGGCGGTGCCGCTTGGACGGACATCGGATGCCACACCAGCAATTGCGCGGCGCCGCTGGTCACCGATCTTCCGGATTTGCCGGTGAACGATATTGCCCTCGATCCCGATGACATTTCGGGGCACAGCACAATTTACGCGGCGACTGACAGCGGCGTGTACGTGAGTATCGACGGTGGGGCAACCTGGGCGAAGCTGGGCAACAATTTGCCGAATGTCCCCGTGCTTTCGCTGGCCCTGCACGAACCATCACGAACGCTTCGTGCGGCAACGCATGGGCGCGGCGCATGGGACTATCCACTGCCCGCGCTGGCGGGCACGTCAGCATTTGAATTGAGCGGGCTGACGCCCATTTCAGCGCAGACCGGTGCGACTTCGCTGACGCTTAATCTGTCTGGCCGCGGATTCACGAGCAATTCTGTGGTGCAGTGGAATGGCTTGGCCATCGGCGTGACCAATGTGCAGGTGAACATAGCCACGCAGACAATTTCAGCGCAGATTTCGACGGGGCTGACCGCGACTCCCGGAGCGGCGTTGATCACCGTATTCGATTCCACGCAGTCGCCAACGGTGACGAACGCGCTGGCGTTTACTCTGGTTGGATCGTTGCCGACTTTGACTTCCGTTCAACCGCAGCAGGTGAATGCCGGCGCTGGCGATACTTTAATCACGGTGACTGGAACTGGTTTTTCTCCCACCGGCTTCATCACTTTTAATAATGCAACTACGGGAGTGAGTTCCAGCTCGGTGAATTCCGCGGGCACACAAATCACCGCCACGCTTTCGCATACGCTGCTGCAGTTTGGCGGACAATTCAAAATCGGAGTGACCAATCCTCCTCCGGGTGGCGGGGCGGCGCCTGTGGAGCTCGCGTTTGTGGTCAACAATTCTCCCGCCCCGGCCAATGATAATTTCGCGAACGCGACAACCGTTGCTTCGGCTTCCTTTTCTGATACGGTGGACAATTCTTCGGCGACTACAGAGGCTACTGATCCGACTCCGGGTTGCGCGGGGCAATCCGGGAACTCGCGTGGAAAATCCGTGTGGTGGAAATATACAGCCAGCGCGGCGGGGACCACGTCGGTGGACACCATCGGCAGCGCGTATGACACGGTGCTCGATGTTGTGACCGGGCTGCCGGGAAGTTTTTCGGAAGTAGCCTGCGGCCACAACACCACGTCGGTTGGACAGACTCAAACGGGATTCAATGCCGTGGCCGGGACAACTTACTTTTTCATGGTTACCGTTTACGACTCCACGCTTTGCAACCCGAGTAGTCCTTCTGGACTGGAATGCGGGGGCAAGACAGTTTTCAATTTTGCAGGTCCGTTGCCGGGCGGCGTTACTGCCCAGCCGGTCTCGATGTCAGTGACCGCCGGGGGATCGGCCTCCTTCACGATTAAGACGCTGGCTCCGCCGCTTTCAGGACAAGTCACGCTGACCATTGCCGGCTGCCCGCCGGTTTCCACGTGTAAATTTACCTCCGCAAGCATCACTGCAGGAACATCCACGACGCTAAATGTATCGACATCGGCGAGTACAACTTCGGTTTCCGCGCCCGTTAACCGACAAGTGCCGAATACCGATACACCTTCATCGCTGCCAAATTCTCACACTTGGGAACTGCTTTCACTCATATTCGCGGGCTTGCTAACACTTCGGCAGCGTCGTCTACGGACTCGCTCTTCCCGATTAATGCCTTTTCTAGCGATTGCCGCGTTGCTTGCATTTGCCGGCTGCACGACCGGCTGTTCCGCTCTCACCGGCGCCCCACCGCCAGTCACAATCCCTGGGACCACTCCGGGAACATATCCGCTGGTAATCACTGCGACAGGCAATGGAGGCACAACGGCAAGCACAACTGTTACGCTTACCGTTAATTGAAAGGGCGGAGGGTCAGATCATTTGAAGGGCAGGGAGGCGAGGTCCACATTCCCGCCGCTCAGGATAATTCCGATGCGTTTGCCTTCCGATCCAATGCGGCGATTCAGCACGGGCGCGGCGGAAATTGCGCCAGAAGGCTCAACCACGAGCTTCATTCTTTCCCATAGCAATCGCATGGCAGCAACGATTTCTTCTTCGGTGACCGTGGAGATTTCGTCGGCCAGCCTCTGAAGGATTGCAAACGTGCGCGGCGCAAGAACAGCGCGAAGGCCATCGGCGATGGTGTCAGCGGTTTCATTTGACTCGATGTGCCCAGACTTCAGGGATCGGTAGGCGTCGTCGGCGTTTTTTGGTTCCGCGCCAATCACCCGGATCCCCGGCTTCATGGCCTTGGAGGCGATGGCGGTGCCGGAGAGGAGCCCGCCTCCCGAGACGGGCGCGATAATCACATCGAGATCGGGCATGTCCTCCAGCAGTTCGGCGGCTGCGGTGCCCTGGCCGGAGACAATGCGGTCGTTGTCGTAGGGATGAATCAGGATAGCGCCGGTGCGAGCCTGCACCGCGGCGGCGGTTTCCTGGCGAGAACGAATCGTGGGTTCGCACAGGGTGATTTGGCCCCCATAAGCCTCCACCGCGCGGCGTTTCACCATCGGCGAATTGTTGGGCATGATGACCCAGGCCGGAATATTTCGTTTCCGCGCAGCCTTGGCCAGGGCCGCGCCGTGATTGCCAGAGGAAGGAGTGACGACTCCCTTGGCGGCTTCTTCATCGGCGAGTGAAAAAATTGCGTTGGTGGCCCCGCGCATTTTGAATGAGCCGGTGCGCTGCAGGTTTTCGCATTTGAAGAAGAGACGCGCACCAGCAATTTCATCCAGTGAGGCGGAGGTCATTATTGGCGTACGATGAATGTGCGGCGCGATGCGCCGCTGCGCCTCGCGGATGTCGTTCATGTCCGGCCGGAAGTTTTCGCCCACGAAGCACTCCCCGAGTGACAAATCCAGGTTTCATTATGGCACAGGGCGCAATTTCCGGATCGATTCGCGTACCCAGCTTCTCTCAGATCCGTGGATAGAATTCGGCAAAATGGATGGAGTACTATTGCCTTCTCCATTTCAAATAATAAAATCACTATACCCCTTCCAAATTCAAGGGTGCGCCATCCCGGCCGCGCTCGGAGGAAGACATGCCACTTGCAGAGAGACGCCGTGAAAACCGCGTTATGCTTCAGATTCCGTTTCAGTTCCGCTCACTCGCCAAACCGACAGATCCAACGCGCAAAGCAGTAACGCAAAATATTTCGCCGCGAGGGATCTATTTCACTACCAGTGTTCCGTTTGTTGTAGGTGCGGAGGCCGAAGTCACATTGGAATTCCCCCGCGTGATTACAGGCAGGGAACCTTCACCCATGCGCTGCACGGCGCGGGTGATGCACGTGGAGCAAGCCAAGAACGGAATCGAAACAGGGGTAGGGTTGTATTTCGAGCGGATAGAACCGGCGCAAGTATACGTCTCGCCCGCGGTGAAGACGCGGGCGGGCGCGGCAGGCATGATTTAGCGGGCTGCCGGGGGCACGCGGAACGTCACCTTGGCCGCGGCCACGTTTTCAAAACGGTCGTACACGCGCACGGCGAGGGTGTGTTCACCGGGGGCCAGGTTCTTTAGCGCGAGATCGTACCGTTCCTCGGGCGCATCGCTCAGGCGGCCATTCGGGTAAACCAGCATCCACTCGCCGGCATCGAGGCTGTATTCCGCGCGAGCGATAGCGCTGGCAGAGTCGCGGGCCATGAAATGGATTTGCGTCGCGTTGGCGCTTTCTCCGCTTGCGGCCAGCCCTGAAAGTTCCGGCGGCGAATTATCCACCACAAAGCGGTCGGACTCGCGGCTGCTTTCCAAAGCTTCGGCGGGCGGATTCGACGGCGCGTCCGATGCGACAATCTTGAGGTAATAGGCGCCGTCGGGCATGGAGCTGGTGTCCCAGGAATAATATTTTTCGTGGAGACTATCCTTCAGCAGCTTCCACTCTTTTTCGTTTTCGCCGCGAAAGTAAAGGCGATAAGAAAGCTCGTCATCGTTGTCGTCGTGGGCGCTCCAAATCACCGACTGGTATCCCTTTTGGGCGGTGCCCTGTGGAGTCGATTCAAATCGTGAGGCAGTGCGATCCGCCTGACTCGTCAATCCAAAATTTGTGGGTGTGCTTACCCCCGGTGCCTCCGGCTGCTTCAAATGAACCGAAGTTGAGGGGCCGGGCGCGGTAATACCACTCAAATTGCCTTGAATTCGGATTCCCGGATCCTGTACCACGATGCCATCCACCTGAGGTGCGATGTTTTTTGGCAAGTAAGAGAGGCTCATCCAGGAAAGCACGGGAGAAGGGCTGCCGCTGCGCAGCACAGCTTTCCATTGCGCGAACCGTGCCGCGGGAGCTCCCACTTTCTGGCCGGGCTGGGTATAGGGGCCCGCCCACTCACTCCAATTTCCGTCCGGGTTGGCGGTGTTTCCGGTGCGAATAAACACTTCCAAGTGCGGTTTGCCCGACGCGGACACACCCGCGTTCTCGCCCCACCACTCCAAACGCCCCCACGAGGAGAAGAAGCGGGCATCAATTGCCTGCGACTCAAAAGTGCCTTCACCCACATCATCAGGGCCAAGAGCGAAAACTTTGCCCGGGTTCGCGGAACACACATAAACTTTTCCGCCTGGCCCCTGTGCAAGGCCGGTCACCTGTGCAGATTCAGTCTTTGCCAGATTGGTGAATAGATTCTCTCCATCAAGTGCAATCACGATGCCCCGGTTGCCCGTTCCCAACAGCAGTTTGCCCGCAGAGGTAAGTCCAAGGGAATAGACCAGAGTGTCGCGCGAACTCCAGATCTGTTGCGGCGAGCCGTCGGGAGCGAGGCGATACACCGCGCCGCCATTGGCGGGAGCAAAGGGCACAAAAGGAGTCGGCGCGGGGGTTTGCTGCGGGGCGCCACCAATCGTGATTGTTCCCAGGTTTCCAGGTTGACCTGGAATTATGCCCGTTGGCTGCAGGGGAGTGGGCTCTATGGCCTCTTGGAAAGGATTGCTGGAATTTCGGAGCTTGTCGCCGATCGCCGCAGCATAAAGATTTCCAGCAGGATCTACGATAAGCGAAGTGATCTCCTTCTTTGTTGTTTCGTAAAGGACGAAACCCTGGCGCGGCTTACCCGCAGTCGAGGCTTTTGATATTCGCAGGATGCGCCCGTCCGGCTCGGTGCCCGCCAGCAAATTCCCTTGATTGTCAAAGGCCAGCGCGCGGATATGGGCCTCGTCGCTCTTGTAGAAGACGTCACCCTTGCCCTCGGACGTAACCGAGAAAATCGTGCCATTGTCACCGGTGGCGACATAAATTGTGCCATCAGAATCGGCGGCCAGAGCCCAGATATATTTTGTCTTGGGGTCGAAGAAAACTTTCTTCTCACCGGAAGCCGATACCTTGTACACCTTGCCATCCGGCGAAGTCCCAACGTAGAGGTTATTGGCCGAGTCCACCGTCAGGGCTTGAGCGGAAAGCTCGGTGGAATCAAATACGGTGGTCATCTTCCCTGTGGTGTCATAGCGAACGACTTTCGCGCTCGATCCTCCCGCAACATAAAGATTTCCCTTAGAATCCGCGCGCAAGGCCCACAAGTAAGCGGAGTTCGGATCGGCCAGCGGTTCAAAGCGCGGCGCCAGAAAGAGCTTTCCATCGCTGCGCACGGCAACGCCCTTCGCGGTGCCGCGTTCAAATTCGTCGTAGCTGGACTGCCGCCAGTAGCGCGTGTGCTCCGCGCGGAGCGCAGCGGCGCACGACACTACAACTAAAATGGCCATCCACTTGGATGCCGAAAACCGCGACGTGCGGACAGCTCGATTCATGCTCGTTCTCCCTTGAAATTCATGTAGTGGGGCTTTCCCGGGCGGCACTGCGATGTTCTTTCGCTTGCCATTCAGTTAACCAAGTTTCGGGCAGCCTACCTGACGCGAATGGAAAGAGAAACTCCACCGGAGACCACGCCCTCGGTGGGCAGCGACCATTCCCCCGCCAGGGATTCGCGCAAGGTGGTCGCATTGGGCGAGCCGCGGCGTTGGCCCAGCACATTGACGGCGGAAAGCGGGGCGTTAGGCAGTTCCTTGTCTTCCAGGAGCAAAGTGGTCGTAGGCTGCAGAAGGGTTATATACAGCCGGTCGTTGCGGCGCTCGCGGTTCAAGATGCGGATGAATTGTTCAAGGCTGCCGGCCTGGTTCACAGTGGCGAGAGCGGACACCGGCCTGGTCGTCCGATCCGCTCCCACGGAATCGCTCACCTGCAATCGCAGAGTCGTGCCACGGTCGGTTTGCAGTGGAATGGTGATCGGTATGGTCTTGAGCTCCGGCGCACCGCGATACGGACGCAACAGAACTTTGACTTGAATAGTTTGACCGGGCACCGCCTCGGCTGTATCCGTCCAGGCGCCTTCGATCGTGGTGAAGCGCCGCTCGGGAAGGCTTTCCAGATTCAGGCGAATGTGCTCCACCTTGGGCACTTCGTAGGGGTTCGTGAAAATGCGCGCAAACAAGTTCTGCACCGAGAAAACAACGAAGGCTGCGTCGGGTACGGCGCTGTCGGTGGGCGCAAACATATTTTCTAATTGAACCGGCGAATGTCCGGCAATTTCAATTTCGCCGGAAAGCCGCAACGTGGTTCCCTCGCTGTAGGTGGTGTTCGAAGTCAGGCCGTTCATGGCCACGATGTTCACAAGCAGCGGGGTAATTTTAGGATTGTCGGCGAGACTGAAATGGAAATTTCTTTCGCCAGCCTTGGTGATGAGGTGCAAATCCATGGGGATCATCTTGGGCCCTTTATCGAGGGTGCCCATGATTGCGGTTAGGCGATCTTCGCTGAGCGTGCCGATGGTCCCGCCTGTTGTTACGATTTTCGTCGAGTCCGCACTGGAGGAAAGGGTAGTGACCACGCGCGCGCGGGCCATGGGGAACTGCACATCGCCAAATCCAAAGATTGGGTGGCCGCAAGCATAAACGCGATCCGCCGTGATCGCCGTGACCGTACAGGATGCGCCAGCGGTCATGTCCCCCTTTACAAAAACAACGCTGACCATATCGCCGGGGACCAGGTTGGCGTCATCCGGCTGAGGCTCGCCTGCGCCGCCTTGTACGGCCACCAGGCCGTAGCCGGCAAGTTCGGGGGCAAAATGCGATAGCACTCCTGGATTAATTCCAGAGAAAACGAGCGGCGTTTCGATAGGAGTCAGATAAGCACCGCCGATGAACATCGAAGTGTCGGATTTGGGCCAAATATTGGAAGACAACACGCTATTCGGCAATTCATAGCGCGGCGGCGAAACGGAATCTGAATCAGGAGTCCCCTCCGAAGTGGCCGTTGCAGTGGAATGCGCGGGAACGGGCGTGACCTCCAGCATATTTTGGAAGGGCGTCACACCGGCGAGTGGATCCTTCGAGAAGGATCCGAATTTGAGCGAGAGGGCTCCAACCAATTTGCCGTCGATAAAAACTGGACTGCCGCTCATCCCCGCGACGACCCCGGTATGCTCAACCTTGTCGCCAAGGAGCTGGACGAGAATGATGGGCTGCTGGGGGCCTATCAGGTCCGGGAGGACACCTAGAACTACGAGATCCACTTTGTCAATTGTGTCGCCGCTGAAAATCGTATACACCACACCCTTCATCCCGGCCTTGACCTGGGCGACGGGCATGATCTCAGGAGCGTCGGCGGGCGCCGCAAATGCAGCTGCCGCGGCGAGTCCTAAAGCGCAGAGCAATGCGCCGTGCAAAAGTGCGCGGTTGAACTTCGGTGGGCTGGCCTTGGGCTTGCTCATAGCTTTAATGATACTGACTACGTCCGGGGTAGGCAATGGAACGCCCGGACAGTTTCGCCGTTGTTACTGCTCAAACATTTTTTCGCGCGTGGCCTCATAGGGATAGACGTGGACCATCCATCCGAAAATAACGGGGTAAAAACGACCGCCGGCGGCATCGCACGCGTCCTTGCTGGCGATGGCACCGTTTAGCCCGAACTGCGTGAAATCCGCGTTTCTGGCTTGCTTTGGCATGCACAGGTTTGTGTGCAGGTGCCATTGCGCCACGCTCAAGGGCACGCGCTCATTCAATTGCGCTTCCGTGGCAAGCTTGGACATGGTGTACATGGCGCCGATCAGCTCATAACCGCTGGAGGTTTTCTTATAGAGCAGAGAAGTGGGGCGGCCAGGATCAAAGGTAAAGGCTTCCAGGAATGCATTCTTCGGATTCGTGAAGTGGTACATCGGCTGGGGCAGATTGGGCATGAAAATCTGAAAACCATCATCCAGCGCCGCGCGATAGTCCTTGTATTTCTCTATGGAGACGCGCAGCTCGTCCGCCACTTTTTCTGCTCGAGCCCAGTCTTCAGAAGTCGCGGGGCGCGCCGCGGTCATGTGCATGTGCGCACCCATGTGATGATGCGCGTGCGACATTTGCTCGTTGGCCATCTGATCGGTGCTCATCTGGCCGTGGTTCATGCCGGGCATATCCGCCATTCCCGGTGCGTTTTGCTGACCGGGCTCACTTTGTGAATTCGAGGATGCGGAGGACTGAGTCTTTGGAGGTGATTGCTGCGCATAGGCGCCGTATGGGAACGCAGATTGGCTCAACACGGCCAGCGCGATTACAAAGAATTGTCCAAAAGCATTTATGGCAGAGCGCCTTGATAGTCGCATTTTCATGAACTCAATCAGAGCGGAAATCCCGTCCGCCTTGCTCCCATATATATTACGCTTTTTCGGAGGGCAATATTTCGGTGCGCATCCGGGTGTCGCCATTCGTTGACGGCACGCCCACTCATTCTCCACTACATTAGAAGCCTGGATGCGCCCGGCGGTTGCGTCCATCGCCGAGAGCGTTTAGGCCTCATGCTAGAATCGCTGCGTGGCCAGGAAAATTATTGTTCAGGCGCGCACGGCTTCGGGACCAGTGGTGCTGCCCGGCGACAAATCCATATCGCACCGCTATGCGTTGCTCGCGGCTTTGGCCAATGGTGTCAGCAAGATTGACAATTTCTCGCCCGCGGCCGATTGCCAAAGCACTCTCGACTGCCTGAAGCGCCTGGGTGTACGGATGGAAATCTCCAAGACGGCTGTGCGAATCTTTGGCGCGGGACTGAACGGGCTGAAGCGCTCGCGCCGGGAACTGGACGCGCAGAATTCCGGAACGACAATGCGGATGCTCGCGGGCATCCTGGCAGGGCAGGCTTTCGATTCGACAATGACAGGCGATGCTTCGCTGCGACGACGGCCCATGGGGCGCGTCATTGAGCCATTGAAACTGATGGGCGCGGAGATCGCCGCGCGAGATGGAGGCGTCGCTCCATTGAGAATCCATGGGCAGCGGCTCCACGGAATTGAGTACGAGCTCCCGGTACCGAGCGCACAAGTGAAGTCGGCCATTCTGCTAGCCGGATTGTTCGCGGAAGGGACAACTTCGGTTGCCGAACCGGTCCGCACGCGCGACCACACCGAGCTTGCGCTGGAAGAATTCGCCGTGCGCGTGGAATATTCCAATCGAACAATGCGCGTCCGCGGCGGAACAGAGCTTCGTTCGCGAAATCTGGCTGTGCCCGGGGACCTTTCCTCGGGCGTCTTTTTCCTTGCGGCGGCGCTGATTCTGCCGGACTCCAATCTGGTTTTGCACGATGCCGGAGTCAACCCGACTCGGGCGGCGGTCCTCGATGTGCTGGCTGGGTGGGGAGCAACGATTTCTCTGCTTTCGGTCCGCGAAGTCGCGGGGGAGTTGGTGGGAGACATCGCCATCCGCCATTCGCCTCTCGAAGGAGGCGTCATCGAGGGCGATCAAGTCGCCCAGCTGATTGATGAGCTGCCGATGCTGGCCGCGCTCGGGCCTTACACAGAGCGGGGCGTGGAAATCCGCGACGCGCGCGAGTTGCGGGTGAAGGAAAGCGACCGCATCGCGGTCGTGGCGGAAAATCTCCGGCGCATGGGCGCTCAAGTGGAAGAGCTTCCCGACGGCTTGCGTGTTGGTGGAAAATCCGCGGGAAAACTGCACGGCGCGGAAATCGACGCGGCAGGCGATCACCGCATTGCCATGGCGTTTGCCATCGCGGCGCTGGGGGCCGAGGGAAAATCAACAATTCGCGGCAGCGAATCCGCGGCGGTCTCGTTTCCCGGGTTTTTTGAGGCTTTAGAAAAAGTAGTCGAGCGCTGAAGGGACCGTCCCACTTGTTTACGTTACTGGCCCCTGCGCAAGCGAATGGTGCCGTAAGTGGTGTGAAGTTGGATCTTTGGGCCATTCGAGCCGAAAATACCTTCAATCGTCGAGTTGCCACTGCGGCTCTCCGTCCTTAACCCGGAGTCGGAGAAATCTGAGCTAATCTCGCCATGATCCGCCCGTCCAGTCACATCGAATGCCGATTTCGAAGGCATGGTGATGTCAATGTCGCCGCTTTGTGTGGCCAGTTCGAGCGGCTCGCGCGGCGGCTGCGAAAATCGCACAGTGATATTTCCGCTGCGGTTATCCACGTGGATTCTCCCGGTTATATTATCGAGAGTCAGGTCGCGCTTGCTGGTGCTCAAAGTCAGATTTCCAGTGGAATCGTAAATTCCCATATCTCCCGCGCCACTGGTTTCCATACGGCCGCCTAATTGGCTCACCGTCAAATCGGACCGCGCCGAAATAAAGTGAATGCCCTTATCCACACGGGACACTCGGATCGGCCCATAGAATTCTCCGTCCAGGGTTGCCGACCCTTTCACGTCGGAAATCTCCACCTGCGTGCCGCGTCCCGAGATTTTCACGTTGCCGGCCGCGCCGATAATGCGGACATCTCCCGAGTGGGAATCCACGTTCACCTCACCACCTGCCTGACGGATTTCCGTGTCACCGCTTCGCGCTTCGCTGGTAATACTCCCGTTGACCCCAGTGATTTGAATGCTGCCGTGATCCGTGGAGGCGTCCAAAGTCACGCCCTTGGGAACATGCACGTCCATTTCGACTTCCAGCGAGCCGCCAACTTCGTTCTGTCCTTGAGGTTCGATGATGAACCCTCCATCCGTGGGCGTCACCGCCAGGTGGACGCTGCCCGCTCGCGTTTGCGCTTCATCCTGGCTGAAGCCATGAGCTGTCTTGCGAGCCGTGACCTGAAGCTGTGCTGCGTCTTCCGCATGCACGGTGATATTCCCACGATTGGTGCGGATAGAGATTCGCGAGCTGGCCGGAATCGGCCGGTCCGGAACACTTTCCGAGAAGGAATAGGAATCTTCACCAGGGAAATCCATCCCCTCGAAGCCCCGGTGGTTCATTCCATAGTCATAGATTCCCATGCTGCCGACGACTCCGAGCAAGAGCAGGACAAGAAGCACCTCTCCGGCCGAAACCGTGGGTGGCGCTGCTTCACCGGTCCGCTGCGCCATGAAATGGTCGTACAGTTTTGCGATCCCCCAAAGGATAAACACGAGAGGCCACCAGTGTTCCAGGAGGAACCAGATGCGAGACGATCCCCTAAAATTGTGCACCAGGAATAAGAGGCCGAGCAAAACCAGCAGCAGTCCGCTGAATATTGAGCGTCGCCGTGGATAAACTTGTCCGTTTGCCATCAATGTTCTCCGACCCTCAGCTTTGCTGCGGGGGTTGTCCAGATCCCACACCCGGGCCCTGTTGCGGCCCCGGGGGTGGCGGCATTCCGCCCGGGCCGGGCAGCGTGCCGTGGCCATCCGTGGAGGCAAGCGATTCCGCGAGCTTTACGGCGCCAACTACCAACAGAATCACCGGCCAAGTGTGGTGAAAGCCATATTCCCAATTATTTTGGCCGATTAGAAAAAGCACGCCGATGGTGATCAGCACGGCCGGGCCCATAAGGCCGCGAATTGTGCAACGCTGACATCGGCAACGAATAGACATCGCCATCCCTCCTACTTACTTTGAGTATTTGCGCGCCGCCAGACCAGAAACGCGCCCGCGCCGACAAATATCAGCGGCCACCATTTTTCAAATAGCCTGTCGAGGTCGAGAACGTCGAAATTGTGCATCAGGAATATCACGCCGATCCCTATCAGGATGAATGGTCCAACGTTTCTTCCGCCGAACGCGTCTCCAAACCACTCCGGCGGGTTTTGTCCCACAAGACGAGCCTTGGCCGTGCGGTAGGCATCGATGACCATGTAAAAGATGAAGGTCGCGAGTGAGAGGCCAAAAACTGTGTCCACCAAATCCGAGTGCGAGCTTTGAAGCACGAGAATGAATCCCACGAACACGCAAACGTGGATAATCGCTTTCATGTATTCGGCGTTATACACGGCGCCCAATCCGGGGATAAATCCTAAAAACGCGGCCAATGCCGGGCTGTTGCCGCCCTGCTGTACGGCACGCGGTTGTGTGACCATATCCGCAAGGCAGGATTCGCAGTAGATCATGCCGCGGACTTCCCGCGAGCATCCGGCGCAAAGAGCCTTCCCGCAGTTTCGACAATAGCCAACGGCATCCAGTTCAGGATGGACAGCGCACTTCATGGCATTCTCCTTCCCGGCGCCGTCAAAACAATGCAGGCGAAGCGGGTAATGTATCTGGTGGAAGTTTCGGCGCGATTCAAGTTATTAGGGCCGCTCGATGGGCCTTCAGTGCGTCCGGGTCCGGATGGTGGCGCAGGGGCCGGTTTTTGTTGTTCGGGCTCCTGGTCGGGCGCCGGGTTCAACCGCGATTCAATTTCATACACCACGCGCAGGTCTCCAAAGAACTTCGCTCCGCGCGCGTAAATCCTGTGGATTCCCTGATCGGCCGAGCGATAGATATGAACTGGGTTGAGGTCCGCGACGGTCGGGGTGTGCCATTCAATGCCCAGGGCTTGCGAAAGCACGGCGCCGGTAATCAGGATAGTGAGCGCACCAAACGCGAATCGCGGCTGCCAGAGGATGCGAGTCCAACCAAGCCACGCCCGCCAGCCAAAGGGTTGCGTTCGCGGTCCGATGGTCTTGTCAAGAATGGTAGGCACCAGCCGCAAAGGTGCTGCTTCAGGCTCCATCGCACGGAGCGCGCCGACAAGACCGCGCACACTCGCAACCAGTTGGGTACACCGCGCGCAGCCATCCGCGTGAGCTTTGAACTGGGCGGCTTCCTTGGGGGGAAGCGCACCGTCCAGGTAATCGCTCAGCCGCTCTTCAATTTGTTCGCAGTCCCAATTCATGGCTTGCTACTCCCAATTACAAATTCCAATTTGATCTTTCCAACCCCGCAATTCAATTTGGTCTTACTCCCATTTGGTCTAAGATACGCGCCAATTCAATTCGTCCACGGTTTATGCGCGATTTCACTGTCCCTTCCGGCACTTCCAAAACACGCTGGATTTCGTTGTAATCCAGACCCTCGAGATCACGCAGGATAACGGCTTCGCGCAAATCCGGCGAAAGTTTTGCGAGTGCTTTCTGCAAATGCCCGCCCAACTCCGCGACTGCCGCTGAATGATCCGGCCGCCGGGTTGACGATTCCTTGTCCTCGACCTTGGCCATCACATCTTCCATGGAGTCGGTCAGCCGGTCCCGGCGCGTGCGACGGTAATGGTCAATCAGCAGGTTGCGCGTCACGCTGGTGACCCAGGTGCCAAAGGCGCCGTAGGTTGAGCGGTAGCTCCCGAGCGTGCGATAAACCCTCAAAAAAACCTCCTGTGAAAGGTCTTCCGCTTCCTGCCTGTGGCTGGTGAAGCGGTAGCAGAGGTTGAATATGCGGCGGGTATGCAGCCGCACAAGCTCCTCCCAGGCCGCACCGTTGCCCCGAAGGCACTGCTCAACCAGTTGAGCTTCTGGCTCCAATTGGTCATCTGCCTCATGGCCAGCGGCGGTGTTGGCCTCCACTTAATGGAACGTATGGGAGGGTAAAAAAGTTCCCGACGCGAGCTTTTCGATGGGTTGCATCTTATCCGTGCCGCTGGGTGCAGCACAAGCAAGGATAGAAGTGAGGCAATTCAGAACCTATGACGCAAATTCTTTACTCGTAGCGCAACGCGACAATGGGTTCCACGCGTGAGGCTCTCCAGGCAGGCACAAATACCGCGATGCTTGCGACTGAAATCATTATCGCCACTGCGGCGGCGATCGTGAGTGGATCGGCTGGCGATAAACCATAAAGCTCACTGGCAATCAGGCGGGTTGCCATGAACGATGCGAGGATTCCGATCGCGAGTCCGATGGCCACCAACGAGAAAGTTTCACGGAGGACCATGGCCATCACATCTGGTCGCTGGGCGCCCAAGGCGATCCGTATGCCAATCTCGTTTGTTCTTCGCGTCACGGTGTAGGCCATAAGTCCGTATAGGCCTATCGCGGCAAGCAATACCGCCAGTCCGCCGAAAAGACTGGTCAGAGAAGAGATCAAGCGCTCCTGGACGAAGGATTGATTCACTGTTTGGATGAGCGTGCGGGTGGCCAGAACCGGGATACGGCTGTCAATCGCATCAATCTCCTGCCGAAGCGAAGGAACGATGCTGGTTGCGTTCATCGGCGTGCGAATTTCGAATGTAATCACACCCGAGTTGCCAAGCTGGAAGAAAGGAACGTAAGCCACCGGCACATTTTTGTCGCGCGGATCGTGATACTTGGCGTCTTGGACCACGCCCACAATTTCCATGATGATGGTTGTGTTGGCGCTGAAGCGGCGTCCGATTGGATTCGTCTCGCCGAAATAAGTTTTCGCAAATGTCTGGTTTACCACTGTCACTCCAGGAGCGTTCATCTGGTCCGCGGAGGTGATGCCTCGTCCCAGGACAAGTGGCATTCCAATGGTGCTGAAATAGTCCGGCCCAACATAATTGACTTCAACTCCGCCGCCGTCTGCGGGCTTGAGGGATTCCCCGACAATCTTCGGCTCCGATGTAATCGAGACAGGAGTCATCGGGGGAAGTAATGAAAAGCTAGCGGCCTGAACACCTGGAGTTGATCGAACCCGTTCGAGCAGCTTTTTAAACAGGTCTATGTACTTGTCACCCTTATATCCCGCGAGCGACGGATTGACAGAGACCAGCAGAGTGTTGTTGGCATTAAAGCCCAGATCTATTTTCTTCAGATTTTCTAAGCTTCGTACCAGAAGGCCTGAGGCGATCAACAACACCAGGGACAGTGCTACTTGTGAGATCGCCAAGGTCTTTCCCAATCGGGCTCGTCCGCGCAATCCGTTGGGACTTCCCGACCCTTCCTTCATACTTGTTCCCAACTCCACGCGAGTAGCTTGCCAGGCCGGAGCCAGTCCAAACAGCAGCGCGGTGAGAAGCGCAACCAACGCCGTAAAACCAAAGACCCGTGCGTCCGGCTTCATGTCCAGAAGTATCGGTGAGGCGGATGGTGACATCAGAGCCAGCAAAGACTTGCTACCCCACAACGCAATTACCATTCCCAGCGCTCCACCGCAGAGTGCCAGCAGAACGCTTTCCGTCATTAATTGGCGCAACAACCGGACGCGCCCGGCGCCAAGCGCAGTGCGCACGACAATCTCGCTGTGCCTGGCCCCGGCTCTGGCGAGGAGCATGTTGGCCACATTCGCGCAGGCAATCAGCAATAAGAGACCAACAACCGCCATGAGAATCGCCAGCGGCCTTGAAAATCGCAAACGCAGTGCACTCAAGCCCTTGCTGGCGGGGTCCCATCGAATTTGTGTTCTCAGGATCCGTTCACGATCACTCGAGGATAGAGCATTCTCCGAACCCGTCAGGCGGTTTCGTTTCACACCCTCGTAGATAACACCGACACTTGCGAGCGCTTCGTCCGGCGTCACTCCAGGTTTCAACCGGCAGAAGATCGGCAGCCAATTTCGGTTTGGCGAAGACAAAACCGCATTTGGAGTTCCTGCCATTGCAAAATCGGGTCTCACTTGAGTGATGGTCATTAGGGGCACCCACAAGTTAACGGATGTTCCCGGTTGCATTCCGAAAAACTCGGGCGGCGCGACGCCAACGATCGTGAATGGGGAATTGTTCAGAGTGATTCTTTGTCCAAGGATGGACTGGTCTCCGCCAAATCTAGATTTCCAATAGCCATAACTGATTACTGCCACAGGATTGCCGCTTGGGGGAACGTCGTCCGTGCGAGAGATCACACGTCCTAGAAATGGCTCTACTCCCAAAGTTG
Organism: Candidatus Acidiferrales bacterium; assembly: GCA_035308165.1. Lineage (GTDB taxonomy): Bacteria > Acidobacteriota > Terriglobia > Acidiferrales > UBA7541 > DASTCZ01. Next base: position 27,352 of record DATGHC010000080.1, read on the forward strand.
CGAAATAATTTCCGGAGACATATTGCCCTGCTGCAATACCTCCATGCCCGTCGACCTCCACATCAATGTTTCCTAAGTTTCCGCCGCCGGCGAATGTGAAGACACCAGAAAAGACTTTGCTCCCGTCACGAATGGCCTCATAGGCGGGATACGAGAACGCAGTGGGTTGGCCAGTCGCGACGTCCATTGGATTCAGTTCAATAAGTTGTTCGGGATTTTTGACCGGCAGCATACGCAAAAGTGCGGCATCAACCAGAGTGAAGATTGCCGTGTTCGCACCAATCCCAAGCGCCAGCGACAGAATTACGACTAAGGTGAATCCAGGCGTCTTCCACAGCATTCGGAGGCCGAATCGGACATCTTGCCAAAACGTTTCGAGAAATCCGATGCTGTTCATCCGGTAGATCTCCTCCCGAACCATCGTGCTGTTCCCAAGTTTTCTCTGCGCCGCATGACGGGCCTCATCGGGCGGTAATCCGCGACCGATGTTCTTGTCAGACTCGATTTCCAGATAGGTCTGCAGCTCCCGGGCTCGCTCTTCGTCCCACTTACTACGCGTAAGGAATCGCAGCCAGCTCATAGGATTACTCGTAGCGCAGCGCGATCAATGGGTCCACGCGCGTAGCGCGGATGGCGGGAATTGCGCAGGCGACCATCGCCACTAACACGAGAATCCCCGCCACGGCTGCGAAGGTGACCGGGTCGTTCGCGTTGACTTCAAAGAGCAACGACGACAACAAGCGGGTGAGGGCAAATGCCGCCGCAAGTCCGATGGCTACGCCCAGAAGCGACAATCTCGCCCCCTGTCCCAGCACCATTCGCAACACATCACTTCGCTGCGCGCCAATCGCCACGCGAATTCCAATCTCATGCGTTCGCAAAGCGACGCTGTAGGCGATCACACCGTAAATCCCAATGGTCGCCAGCACCAGTGCAAGCGCGCTGAATAGTTCAAGCAGAACCAGAGTGGCATGTCGTGTGGAAACGGAATCATTCACAAGCTCGGTCATTGTCTCCACTTGAAACACTGGCTGGTCTTTATCCACCGTCGTTATGGCCGCCTTAATGGAGGAAATCAGGCCGGCCGGATCAATCGCCGAACGCACCAGAAGCGTCATATCGTTGTGTGTTTGCTGACGGTAGGGCAAATAAATCTCAATCTTCATTGGATTTTCGAGCCCATAGAGTTTCGTGTCTCCCACCACCCCAACGATGGTGATCCATTTCGTGTTTGGCCCGGGATGCCCCCCGAACGCGAACCTTTTTCCAATAGGATCTTCATTTGACCAATATCGGCGCGCAAGCGTCGAGTTGATGAGTCCTACCAGGGGAGCAGTTTCATTGTCTTGATCGGTGAAAGTGCGGCCGTGCAGCAAAGGTATGCCAAGTGCGTGGAGGTAACCGGGGCTGATGGCGTGATAGTCGGGATGCGGATTCCGCTCGTTTCCTGAAAACGCGCGCCCGTCAATGGAAATGTCGGCTCGGGAATGGTTATTCGCGAAGGGCACGACGGTTCCAACCGCAGTCGTTTCCACACCGGGAAGGGCGCTCACACGTTCCAGAACCTGCTGCCAAAAATTCAAGGCGGCGCCTGCCTTGGAATATTGCGTCGAGCGCAGATCCATTTCCATCGTAAGCACCCGGTCGGCGCGAAACCCGGAGTCCACCGAAAACAAGCGATACAAACTCTTCATCATCAGACCAGCACCGGCCAATAGGACCAGAGCAAGCGCGGTCTCCGCAACGGCCAGCGCGCCGCGCATGCGGTGCTGCCGGGCTCCTGGCGTTGAACTTCTGCCGCCATCCTTCAGAGCCTCTTGCACGTCCGGCCTGGTAGCCTGCAGTCCTGGCACCATCCCGAATGCCACGGCCACGAAAATAACCAAGCCTCCCGCAAAAAGCAGCACGCCGGTGTCTATTTTCGGTTCCATCCCCATGAACGCCCCCGAAGAAACGAGCCGGCCGAATCCGGCTATTCCCCAGATCCCCCAAAGCAAGCCTAGTCCGCCCCCGATTGCGGACACCAATAAACTCTCCGTGAGCATCTGGCGAAGAATTCGGAAGCGGCTTGCCCCGAATGCCAGCCGCACCGCGATTTCCTTGGTGCGCTCTGCGCTCCGCACAAGATAGAGATTGGCGACATTGGCGCAGGCAATCAGAAGCACAAACACGACGGCGCCAAACAGAACGAGGATTGCCGGGCGCGAATCGCTCACATAGATGTCGCGAATCGCCGTCAGGCTCACGCCCTCATTTCCATCTTCCAGTGGGTAATCCTTCGTGAGGCGCGCGGCAATCGTGGCCATTTCCGCGCGCGCGTTCGCGACTGTCGCGCCCGGCGCGAGGCGACCGATAACGGCCATGTCACCCCGGCTGCCGCGCTCCATCATGTCGCCCTTGGCCCAAATTCCCATCGGAGTAAGGACTTTGGCGTCTTCGGGAAGGAAAAACGACGGCGGCAAGACGCCGACGACCGTAAAGCTTGTTCCATCGAGCAAGATACTGCGGCCAACTACATTTGGATCGCTTCCCAAGTGCGACTGCCACAACTCATAGGAGATCAGCGCTACCGGCGCCGTTCCAGTTTTCTCTTCCGACGGCAGAAAATCACGTCCGATAACCGGCCGGACGCCAAGCATGGAAAGAAGATTCGGAGAAACCCCATACCCTCCGATAGATTCGGGCTGGGTAACTCCCGACAAATTGAAGCCAATGTTTGTGATCGCTGCCATCTCCTGAAAGGTCTGGCTCTGTGCGCGCCAATCGAGAAAATCCGGATACGATGGAGAGTGGTCGCCGATTCCGGATGAATTCGCACGCAAGACGATTAACTTTGCAGAGTCCCGGTACGGCAAAGGCATCAGAAGCACCGAATTCACCACGCTGAAAATGGCCGTGGTCGCCCCGATGCCCAGCGCGAGTGTGAGCACGCATGCAATCGTAAAGCTCGGCTTCTTGCGCAACATCCGCAGCGCAAACCGCAGGTCCTGCCACAACGTCTCCATAAACCCGATGCTGTTCATATGAAAGATCTCCTCACGGATTTGCGTGGTGTTGCCCAGCTTGCGATTGGCGGCGAAGCGGGCTTCGTCGTCGTGCATCCCTTTGTAAATGTTTTGTTCCGCTTCGATTTCCAGGTGCGTGGCAAGCTCGCGCGCCCGCACCTCATCCCATTTCTTCCGGTTGAAAATGCGCTTCCAGCTCATGGTCTCACTCGTACCGCAGGGCAAACATGGGGTCCACGCGTGTCGCACGGCGCGCCGGAATCCAGCACGCCGCGACCCCCACGGCCGCAAGAATGATTGGGGCGCCGATAAAAGTAAGGGGATCCAGCGGCGCCACGCCGAAGAGTAAATGGCTGACCACCCGAGTCAGTCCAATCGCAAAAATAAGGCCGACCGCAATTCCAGCGGCCATCAACTTTAATCCCTCGCCGAACACCATTCGCATCACATTTCCCGATTGCGCGCCCAGCGCCATGCGGATCCCGATTTCCTGCGTGCGCTGCGTAACCGCAAAGGAAAGCACCGCGTAAATTCCCATCGCCGCGAGCACCAATGCCAATCCCGCAAAAACTCCGAAAAGGTTGGCCTGCGTACGGCGCGGCGCGAGTTCATCATCCAAGAGGTCGGAGAGAGGGAAGCCCCCGGCGACCGGCTGTTCCTTGTCCACCGCCCAGACTTGCTCGCGAATAGGCTGGACCAACCCAGAGGAATCGCCCGCGGTTTTTACGATCAGGTAACTTGGGTCGTATCCTGACCCTATCTGCTGAGAATATGGGAAGTAGATTTCAGGCCGGGGAGGTCTCGCCAGCCCGGACTGGTGCATGTCTCCTGCGATGCCAACAATAGTGACCCAGGGATTTTTGCTTGTCGCGGTTCCCAGCTTGAAACGCAAACCCAGCGGATTTTTCCCCGGCCAGATCTGGTTGGCCGCCGTCTGATTGACGATGGCCACGAGCGTTGCCTGGGCATTGTCCCGCTCATCCAACCAGCGCCCCTGTTTCAATGGCACGCTTAAGGTCTGAAGATACTTGTCATTCACCAATCGAACGTTGGAGATTTTTACGATCGCGGCTTGTCCCGGCGGTGGCGGCGTTTGCCCTTCAAGAAAGACACCGGTCGCGCCGCCAAAATTCGTTAGCGGAACCCAGGAGGCGCATCCTACCGAAACTACCCCAGGCAACGATTGAATCCGCGCCAGCACTTGATCGAAGAATGCCGAACTCTTTGTTTGATCAGCGTAGCGCGGGCGGGGCAGTGGTGTGCGGAACACAATAATGTTGTCTGCGCGGAACCCTGCGTCTTGTCCGCGGAGCGCCAGGAAACTTCGAATCATCAGCCCCGCCCCCGCGAACAGGATGATCGCCAGCGCAAATTCAAGCGCGACCAGAATATCGCGCGTCCGGCTGCTGCCGATTCCCAGTGAGCCTCGCCCCGTGCCAGCTTTCAGCGTCTTGTTAAGATCTAGGCGCGAAACTCGCAATGCAGGCACGATCCCGAAAAGAATTGCTGTCGCAAGTGAGACTCCCAGTGCGAACGCCAGCACGCCCCCACTGATCTCAGGGATGGTTGCGTCCGGAAGGACATTCGGAACGAGTTCGGTGAGCAACCCAACACTCCAGACAGAAAGCACCAACCCAATCCCGCCCGCCACTCCCGAAAGCAAAATACTCTCTGTAAGCACCTGGCGGATGATTCGCCAGCGTCCCGCGCCCAAAGTCATGCGCAAGGCCATTTCACGTTGGCGTCCCGAGGCGCGCGCCAACAAAAGATTGGCGACATTGGCGCAGGCAATCAAAAGCACAAATGCCACCGCTCCAAGCAACGCATAAATCGCTTCACGAAGTTTGCCCACCAGAAAGTCGCGCAACGGCATTGCGAATGCGCCCACGTGTTCGTTTGACTCGGGCATTTGCTTGGAAAGTTGCGCCGCAATGGTTTCCAGATTGGCGGTCGCTTCGCCCGCCGTGACTCCCGGTTTCAGCCGCGCAACCACCTGCAAATAATGGCTGTCGTGATTTATCTTAGTTTTCTCGGACATGCCCATCGGAACCCAGACGTCCACGTCGCTTTCAGCAAACTTGAATCCTCGTGGCATTACGCCAATAACGGTGTAATTCCGGTCGCTCAGAAGGATTTGCCTTCCAATGACTTTTGGATCACCACCAAAGCGGCGCAGCCAAAGCCCATACGTCACGATGGCCACTCGATTTACGTCTGGATGATCCTCCGCTTCCTGGAAGTCGCGGCCGAGAAATGGGCTTACGCCCAATACGGAAAAGAAATTTGCGGTTACCGGGTTGCCCACAATCTGTTCAGGGGGGCCGTCGCCGGTCAGATTGAACGAAGCGCCGGACATCGCGGCCATATCTTCAAAAACGTGATTCTGGGTTTTCCAAGAAATGAAATTGCCGGGCGCGGGCGTATCTTTCTGAAATCCGTAATACGAGGCATCCTCCCAAACCATCACCAGCCGATCGGCGTTTTTGTAGGGAAGGGCGCGCAGCAAAACAGCATTCGCCAGACTGAAAATGGAAGTGGTTGCCGCAATTCCAGTGGCCAGCACCGCGATTGCAAATATCGTGAAGCCTGGTTTGGAGGCGAAGGTACGCACGCCGTATTTCACATCCTGCCACACCGTCTCCAGGAATCCGATGCTATTCATGCGATAAATCTCCTCGCGAATTTGCAATGTGTTGCCGAGCTTCCGGTTCGCCGCAAAACGGGCTTCTTCCTCGCGCATGCCTCTGGAAATGTTCTGATCCGCATCAATCTCCAGATGCGATTGCAATTCATTGGCACGCTCTCTGTCCCAGTTGCCGCGCCGAATGATTCGTTTCCAGCTCATGGTTTACTCCGAAGCCGGCCTGAGCACGCGGTTGATGGCCTGCACCAATTGGTCCCAGCGGTTGGTCTGATGCGTCAATTGTTTCCGGCCCTTCGGTGTCAGTCGGTAATAGCGAGCCTTTCGGTTGTTCTCCGAAGTCCCCCAGAAGGATGCGATCCACCCGCGGTCCTCAATCCGGTGTAGTGCGGGATAAAGCGACCCGTGCTCGACCTGCAGAACCGCCTCCGACCGCCGTTCAATCGCGTGCGCGATGGTGTGCCCATGTGCCGGTCCAGTGATCAGTGTCTGCAAAATCAGCAGGTCCAGCGTCCCCTGCAACACTTCGCCCTGCAATGGAGCTGCGCCTCTTTTAGCCATGCCGGTCCGTTACCTCCATTTGATTTCCCCTAGGGCATCTACCAAGAATGGCCCTCGCCAAAGGTCCATATACCTAAGACGCCCCAAATTCGCATTTGTCACCTACTATCTATGGGAAGATAATCTACTGGAAGGGGCTTCTGCAGTCCGTTCGCTCGGCTTTCTTTCGGTTTCCCGCTCTCCGGGCGTTACCATACCTTTTCAGCGCACAGAGCGCTGGGATTCAGGGAGAGCAACCGGCTATGGACCTTTTTCAACTGACGCGTGCTTTGGTCGATATCGACTCCACCACGCCATCAGAGGGCCGCGTTGCCGACTTCATCTACAAGCACCTCGCCCCCCTTGTGGCGCGCCATGACGGGCAACTCGAACGCCAGCCTGTGGAACCCGGCCGCGAGAACATTTTCGCCAGCTTCGGCTCCCCGTTAATCGTTCTCTCCACTCACATGGACACAGTGCCGCCCTTTTTTCCGTCACGCGAGAATGAAACGCACATCTGGGGCCGCGGCTCATGTGACGCAAAGGGAATCCTGGCGGCAATGATGAAAGCAGCCCAGGCACTGCTGGAAGACGGCACAAGGAATTTCGGGCTGCTATTTGTCGTAGGAGAGGAGCGCAACAGCGCCGGCGCTCTTGCCGCTGCCAAGGTCCCGAGGGGCACACGTTACATTATCTGCGGGGAGCCTACCGAAAATCGCCTGGCCGTGACCTCAAAAGGGGTTCTCCGTTACGAGATCGTCGCCCACGGCCGCATGGCCCATTCTGCCTATCCGCAGCTAGGCGAATCCGCCATTGAAAAGCTCCTCGACGTTTTGGAGGAACTTCGGCGAATCCCCATGCCAAGCGATGACCTCTTGGGTCCTTCCACTCTCAATATCGGCATCCTGGAAGGCGGTCGCGCGCCAAACGTAATTCCGGATTTCGCCCGCGCAGAAATCCTCATCCGTTTGGTCGGCGATCCTTCGCTGCTCCGCCAGGCTGTCGATCGCATTTGTGCCGGCCGCGCCGACGCGAAAGAGCTCCTCTGTATTCCTGCAGTGCGCCTGGCCACACTCAATGGTTACCCTACAACTATCGCGGCCTTCACCACCGACATTCCCGCATTCGGCGACGCCTGGGGCAAGCCATTTCTCATTGGCCCAGGAAGTATTCACGTTGCGCACACTTCCGAAGAGTGCGTGTTCAAGCAGGATCTGCATGACGCCGTGGAAATTTACGTACGCATGGTTCGTCAGTGTCAGGCAATGACCTAAATTCCATGCGGTCAATGTGATTGACTTTCTTTGCCTTGTCCTTCCCCCCAGCGAATTCATCTGTGACCGGTCTGTAACAAATCCTCACACTCTTTCTTCCGTCATTTCTTGACTCTCATCCGTCCTCCGGTTAGTCTCGCCGATAAATGCGGGTACATCTTCGCAAGATTATTGTCGGAGTTATCGTTCTTGCCGCGCTCACCGCGGTCGTCTATCGCTCTCGCCACAAGATGCACCTCGCGGATTTCACCTGGCGGAAATTCATTCACGCCGTCGGCCAGGCCAACATCACCTACTTGCTTCTCTCCATTTTGGCCATTTATGCCTGCTATGCCATCCGAGCGCTCCGCTGGCAGCGCTTTTCGCGCCATCTTGGTCCTTCCGGTTTTTGGAACACCTACTCCGCCACCATAATGGGCTTTGCCGCTATTTTTATTCTTGCTCGTCCCGGCGAACCGGTTCGACCCCTCCTGCTGGCGCGAAAGAACCACTTTCAAGTTTCCAGCATGTTTGGAATATGGGTTCTCGAGCGCCTGTTTGATTTTGCCTCCGCAGTGATACTTGCATGCCTAAGTGTCTTGGTGTTTTCAGGAATGCTCATCGATGCCGGAGCCAATTCCGATTGGATTGATAACGCGCGCAAGGGCGCTTGGATCCTTGCGGGATTGCTCCTCGCGCTCACGGCACTGCTGGTTTATTTCCGGCTGCACGGCGCCGGCGAACTGGATCGCAGACTGGTTGGTTGGCGGGCCAGAGGCGGATGGAGGCGAACCGCGGGGGGGATAATCGGTGGATTCAGCCAGGGGCTGCAGGCCATCAAAACTGTGCCCGACCTCCTATTTGCCATCTTTTACTCTGCAGCGCATTGGGGACTCGTGGCCCTGATTTACCTGTTCGTCTGTCAGGCATTTGGCGACGCCTTCTCTCAGTCAGACATGAACTATCCCGGCGCCATGCTCCTGCTGGCGGTGACACTGGTTGGCTCTACCCTGCAATTGCCAGGCATCGGCGGCGGCGCCCAAATCGCCACACTTATTGCCCTCACCCAGATCTTTGGAGTAGAACAGGAGCCTGCGACCGCAATCGCTGTGGCGCTTTGGGTAATCACATTTTCTTCGTGCATACTGATTGGCGTCCCACTTCTCATTCATGAGGGGTTTTCGATGGGCGATCTCCGTAAGTTGGCGCGTGAAGAATCAAAGGCTGAGCGCGCCGGCACCCACGTCCCGGCAGAGCGAGTCCCACTTGCGGGAGAACACTCCGCAAAGACTCCACTCAAGACATCCAAGGACACTCCGAAGTGAAGTGCCCATTCTGCTCGAACCTCGATGACAAGGTGATCGACTCGCGCGAAGCCCGCACGGGCGACCTCATCCGCCGCCGCCGCGAATGTTTGCGCTGCGAGCGCCGCTTCACCACCTACGAGCGTATCGACGAAATCCCCTACATGGTCATTAAGAAGGATGGCAGGCGAGAGCGGTTCGATCGCCAGAAAGTCCTGCAAGGTCTGTTAAAGGCCTGTGAGAAACGCCCGGTGCCTACAGGAAAGTTGGAAGCGTTGGTTGACGAAGTCGAGCGCGGCGTTCATGAAGCCAAGGAAAGGGAACTGACCACTACTGAATTGGGCGAAGTGCTCATGTCCCGCCTCAAAAAACTTGATAAGGTCGCCTACGTCCGGTTCGCTTCCGTGTATCTGGACTTCAAGGATGTAAAGGAATTTATGTCCGAGCTGAAGGGGCTTCTGAAAGACCGCAATCGCAAATAATTCACTTTTACCCCGGCCACACTCCGGCAACAAATTTCTTCAAGGTTCGGAAGCCCAGTTTTTCATATAACTTCACAGCTCCCACGTTCGATGATGTCACCGTGAGTGAAAGCTCCGTCCCGCGCATTTTCTTCAATGCGTCCATCGAAGCCAGCATCAGCCGTTTCCCCATCCCGTGTCCCTGGTGGCCGGGCAGCACACAGAGCTGAGTGGTGTGCCCCACTCCTTTGGCTACCATGGAAGTCAGGACGCAGCCAACCAGGTGATCGCTGGTTTCTTCCCGCAGCACAAAGGATGCCTGCACTTCAAATTGTCCGCATCCCGGAAGCACCACGATATTCTTCAGAAATTTCATCGCCCCGGTTCTGCTTCGGTATTGGTCATTGATGGCTCCATCAATGTGATTCGCATAGGTCAACTGAATCAGGTCGGCGCAGGCTTGCATATGCCGCTCATGCCAGTGCTCAATGCGCAACCCGGGAGTGAAGGCGGGTACCTCGGGGTCAAATCCCGAGAGATCAAAAAGCATGAATTGCCTGGGGAAGAGGCGGAATCCTTGAGCTGCAAGGACCCCATCCAGAGACGCGCCAAAGGGCATCAACTGCGCTTCGATGCGCGAGACTTGGGGCGTCCCCTTCAATGTTTCCACAACATCACCCAGTAAACGTCTGCCCACAACCAGTTGCTCAAATCGAGGGGAAACGAACAATCCTCCCAGCATCCCTTTGTGCTCTTCCACTACGTAAAATCCATAGCCCGTAGGACGCCCATCTTCCATCGCCGCATATCCAGCCAACGACCGTGAGTCCAGGAATTTCTTGATAAGGTCCAGCGACAGTCGGTAATCCCAGTGCAACTCCTCCTGCCACAGACGTGCCTCCTCGTCCAGGAGGGGGCCCAGTTCGTGTACGTCAAGTTGGCGGAGATCAACCAGCCGCATGGTGGATCCTTCCAGTTCACCGGTCAGGCAACCCCGGGAAAGGAACTGGTATCATACCTCAGGGGAGTTTGTGTCGAAGATTCAGACCCTATCAGTCAAAAGCAAGTCGAATTGTTTTTAGCTAGGTCGACCTCCCGTTCGTTCTCCCCGTTTTGTTTTATAGGGCGCCACTTTGGCCCGGACAGTCATTCTTATCTGAGCGAACAAGATGAGATACCCCGGAAATCCTCAAGGATGCAAGTGTTGTAAGCGGGCACTTACAAGCATCCAGTCCCCCTCTATAATTAAATATCCACCTATGTAATCTGGAATGTCCGCGCGCCCCGATCATCTGTATCAACCGTTGCGGAATTTAGTAAGTCTTTTTGAATGAACGCCTTTACTGCTCACAAGAATCTCTTTCCGCTTTGGCAAACAAAATGCATCCCTTTCTGTGGGGCGAGGGTTTGCTTTCCCTGCGGCGACGCTCCTGTGTTCCTCTTTGAAGATACGTCCGCCCTTTATTTCCGCTAGAGGGAATATTGCTTTTATGTAATTGAATACTTACATGCAGTCTGGAGGAAAACTCAGGTGAGCGATGGTCCGGCGGCTTTCGACCATGCTATGGCTAGCCGCCATTCAGTTGGCCGTAACCGGCGAATAACTACCAGTAAGAATCGAAGCGCCGGTCGCACGAGGACTGTCATGGTACCAACATACTGTTATTCATAGATGATAAATATCACTGTGATTAATGGGAGGCCAAGGGCGGCAAGTCAGTGGAGCGAACAGTAAGACGCTGCAAATAGTGATCATATCGGTGTCAGAAGTGCATCTCAGTTGGAACTGTAGTTGCAGGTCAATCATTCGGGATGAGTTTAAGAATCCAAAAAGGGGGCGTGATGCGTTTTGCTCGAATTACTCAGTACCTCGCTATGTTTTGCCTGTTCGTTTTGTTCGCGGCTGTCTCAACATTTGGCCAAGTCCCGACCGGAACGGTCACCGGGACGGTTCTGGACCAAAATAAAGCGGCAATTGTTGGGGCGGAAGTTACGATTACGAGCCAGGAAACGGGTACTTCATACACCACCAAGACTGGTCCGAATGGCGGCTATCAATTTGCCACTCTGAACTTTGGCACTTACAAGATTTCTGTCACGCAAAAGGGGTTCAAGACTGGCACGGTAAGCGATATTAAACTGGAGGCTTCGCAGGAATATTCCGTGCCCTCCGTCGTTCTGGAGATCGGACAAGCCAACGAAACTGTGACCGTTGAGGCCGGCGCGGAAGAGATTCAGACCACCAATGCCGAGGTCACATCCAATGTCGACAAAAAGCAACTCGAGTTTCTGCCGATCCAGGATCGGAATCCAATGAACCTTTTGGGATTGGAAGCTGGTGTTGCCCAGAATGGGAAAACCGGCACGATCATCAACGGTCAGCGAAGCACATTTACGAATGTGACCATAGACGGCATCAACGTCCAGGACAACTTCATCCGGTCAAATGACACCGATTTTCTTCCCAACTTGCCCGTCCTGGGCCAGGTAAGTGAATTCACGCTCAGCTCGCAAAATGGCAATCCGGCTTTGGGTGGCGGCAGTTCGGCCATCAGTATGGTGACGCCACGCGGTGCCAACGATTGGCACGGGCAAGCCTTCTACTGGTACCGAAGCAACAAATGGGCTGCCAACGACTGGTTCAATAATTTTAATGGAGTACCTCAGGTCGGTTTGAACCTGAACCAGTGGGGCGGTAGTGCAGGTGGGAAAATCTTAAAGAATAAGCTTTGGATTTATGGATACTACGAGAGCTACAGGTTAGGTCAGACTCAGCCTCAGCTTTCGACAATTCTGCTACCCAGCGCGCGGACCGGCATGTTTAGTTACAATACGAATTGTACGGCCGGTCCGCCTCGCCCTTGCCCGGCCGGGGTCTCGCCTGGCCAGTTAATCACCGTGAACCTGCTCACTCTTGAGAATACCGCTCGGGGCGGCGCTTCGCCGGTTTTCACGATTGACCCCAAGATTTCCGCTCTTCTGGCCAACGTGCCCACAACCGGCAACAGCAACCAGGCGGGCGACAAACTGAATACAACCGGATTCCAGTTTAATTCCCGGTTCAACTTCCAGCAGCCGAATACGGGCGTCCGGCTCGACTACGATCTCAATTCGCACAATTCTATTTCAGGGACCTACTCCTGGAACCAGCAGATTGTGGACAGGCCCGATATCGACGCCACGTTCGACACCGTGCCGATCGTGAGCAACAATGATAAAGTGAATTTTTCCTCGATGGCATGGCGATGGAACCCGAAACCGAATTTCACTAACGAATTTCGTTTCGGCTTCAACCTTGCTCCAGCGATTTTTACCAGCACCCAGGCTTTCGGATCGACCATAATCAGCGGCACGGATTTCACCAATCCGTTGCCGAACTTCTTCAACCAGGGCCGCTACACAAATACGTGGAGCTGGCAAGACAACGCAACCTGGACCAAAGGAAACCACACCATCAGCTTTGGCACCCAGATTCAGCGGATCACTGCGAACCCCTATAATTTTGCCGGCACCTCGGAAAACCTGGCATTGGGGTTCAGCACAGCTAATCCTTTCGCACTGGTAAATACGGACTTTGCTGCCTCGATCGCATCCAATATTCTCTCTCATGCGGACAACCTATTGTCCACGCTTGCCGGGTTTGTTGGGTCAACCAGCCAAACGTTTAACGTGACGAGTCCTACGTCAGGATTTGTCTCCGGAGCGCCCTCAAATCAGAATCTTCTCCTGACAAACTGGGCTCTCTATGCGACCGATAGCTGGCGCATACGGAGAAACCTCGTTCTGACCTTTGGCTTGCGATGGGAGTATTTCAACCCCCTCAGTGAGCGTGACGGTTTGCTCCTCCTGCCGGTTGTGCAGCCTGGCCAAACCGTTACGGACACGTTGCTATCGAACGCGACCGTCAACGTCGTTGGCGGAAAGGCGAATAATCGTCAGACGTACAGCCCGGACTATCGGGACTACGCTCCCAATCTTGGCTTGGCCTGGCAGCCGTTTTCAAACGGCAAGACAGTTGTCCGCGCTGGTTACTCAGTGCATTTTGTAAATGACAATCTCTTTACTTCAGTGCTCAACGCGGCCTCGGGGAACGCCGGGCTGATTTCATCTAACCAAAATCCCAACGTGTTCGCATCGCTGAGCGGAGATAACGGTGCCCCCGCTCCATCGGCGCTCGCAGCACCTCCGTTCCTAATCCCGACCACGTTCCAGCAGAACTTTAATAATCTGGGCGGGTCCGGTGGAAATGCCGGGTTCGCGATTTCTCCCAATCTGCGCACTCCCTATGTTCAGGACTGGAACCTCTCAATTCAAAGGGAACTCGGGTGGCACACTACCCTGTCCGTCTCTTACGTGGGCAACCACGCGATTGGCCTAATCCGTGGGATTGACGTCAACCAGGTAGTGATTAACCAAAACGGCTTCCTCGCCGACTTCAATCGCGCGCGGAACAATTGTTTTCTTTCAATCGCCGCCGGCTCGGGATGCAATATCAACTTCTCCGGACCCGGCAGCCAACCATTAACGATTTTCCCGACGCTTCCAGGCGGAGGGTTCCCAGGGGCCGGTGTGGTTCAGACGGATATCGAACAGGGCCAGGTGGGATCGTTGGCTGATCTGTATCATATCGATGGCATCGAGGCATTTCCCGGTCAGTTCACTCCCAATGAGCTAATTCGCGGAGGCGACCTGCTGGAGAACTACTCGAGCTCCAACTATAACGCCGGAATCGTGGAAATCCGCCGGCGTTTCGGATCCGGTCTGAATATCCAGGCCAGCTATACCTTCAGCAAGGCCATGACTGATTCAGGCGGCTCGCAAAACAACTTCTCACCCCTGTTGGACAATGCGCAACCGCAGCTCGAACAATCGCGTGCGAATTTCGACATCACGCATGCGTTCAAGTCCAATTTCATTTATGAATTACCCATCGGGAAAGGGCACAACTTTGCGCCCAGCAATCCCATTGTGAGCCGAATCGTTTCTGCCTGGACCGTTTCTTCGGTCTTCACCTTGCAGAGCGGATCGCCGTACTCGTTCTTTTCAGGACGCGGCACGTTGAATCGCAGCGGCCGTTCCGGGAACGAAACAGCGGTATCGGGTCTCTCAGTTTCCCAAATTGCAAATTCCTTGCAGAATTCAATCAATACTACAGGGCCGTTTGCTGGCGAGGTCTTGCTTATCAACCCGAGCTTCGTTGATCCAAATACCGGCTTAGGCGCCGGCGCGGATGGGTTGACCTGCACGCCGTTGGTTGCGAACGGTTTCTGCAACCCCGGGCCGGGACAAGTAGGAAACTTGGCACGGAATATCTTCGATGGTCCTACGTTCTTCGACATGGACTTTTCAATATCCAAGTCAATTCCGATTACCGAGCGAATGAAGGTTGAACTGAAGGGCCAGGCGTTCAACGTCCTGAACCATCCAACGTTTTTCGTCGGAGATCAGAACATTAACAGCTCGTCCTTCGGGCAAATCTCCAGCACCGTGTCAACACCACGGATTCTTCAGATCGGAGCGACGTTTATCTTCTAGTTCCGTCGCTGTGAATCAAAACCAAAAGCGGGCCGGCTAATCGCCGGCCCGCGGGCGACTACAGCGACTTCGGCTTCTAACTCAACCAACCGCGGCTCATGCCGCGGCCTAAGTCAATCGCGGGGGCGGCTCCACGGGGCCGCCCCTGTTTTCTTTCATATCGCTTCACTCAACCACTCCGGATTTTCTTCTTCATCATTCCATGCCGACAGTTGTAAATTGGTTGCCGACAAATACATGATCTTTTGAGGTGCGTCCCATGCGTCCCAGGTTTTTGTTTGCAGCACTATCGTTGTTCATTCTCGCCCTCGCGGTTCACCCGAATCTTTTGGGTGATTCAAAGGCCGTCCCCACGGCGCCGCTTCCTCCCGCAGGGCAGCCCAGCCTGGTCGCACGCGTCGGCGACACCGGCTTCATCCAGGTCACCGCGGACAGCTTCAACTCACTGACTCTCGACCAGAAGCTCGACGCCTACTGGCTTTACATGGCTGCCGTCGCCGTGGACCCCATCGTGTACGACCAGAATTCCACCTATGGCCTGCGCGAAAAATATCTTCTTCAGTCCGTCGTCGCCCACTCCAAGGGCATTGACCCCGTCGTCCTCAAGCACCTCACCGACTACACCATGCTTTTTCTCGGCAACCATGGCAATCACAACTCCTTCACCTCGCGCAAATTCTTGCCGGAATTCACTTACGCCGAGTTGCAAGCCGCCGCCGAACGGGCTCTGAAAAATGGCGCCGCGCTCAGCTCGCCCGCCGCCATCGAGCGCGACCTCAAGACCCTCGAAAAGCCCATGTTCGATCCGAATTATCAGCCCATGCTCACGGTAAAAAATCCCGCGGATGGCGCTGACCCGTTGCAAGCCAGCGGCAATAATTACTATTCCGGGGTCACACTGAAGAACTTGGCAGGATTCACCGAGCACTATGCTCTGAATTCTCGCCTCACCAGGAAAAACGGTAAATTGGTGGAGGAGGTTTACCGCACCGGCACTCCCGACGGGAAAATTCCGGCAGGTCTGTACGCCAAGGAGCTCCGCCTCGCTATCGCAAATCTCCAGCACGCCTTGCCCTACGCCCCTGAGAAGCAGAAGAAGGTCATTCTCGACCTCATCCGTTATTACCAGACCGGCAATCGCGCCGACTGGATCCAGTGCGGCACTGACTGGGTCGGCGACAACTCCAATCCCGATTTCTCGAACGGCTTCGTGGAAGTTTACAAGGACGCTCGCGGCCAAAAGGGAGCTATCCAGGGTTTCGTCACCATCGTTGACGCCCAACTCAACAAGATGATGTCCGGCTTCGCCGCCAACGCCGCTTATTTTGAGCAGCGCGCGCCCTGGGACGCCAAGTATAAGAATCCCAACCCAAATCCTCCGGTCGTAAACGCCGTCGAAGCCCTCATCGAAACCGGCGACTTCAATGTGGACACCATCGGCGACAATCTCCCCAATGAAGATGAAATCCACGAAAAATATGGCTCCAAGAGCTTCATTTTCACCGGTTCCGTTCGCGCGCTCAATGACGCACCCGGTAGCAAAGTTTCCGCCGAATTCGCCGCCTCACCCGAAGAAGCGGAGCGCGCGCGCAAGTATGGCGATCTCCCTGAAAATCTTTTCACCGCCATGCACGAAGTCATCGGCCACGGCTCCGGAAAGCTCAGCCCCAAACTCACCAAAGAGCCGGCCTCCTATTTGAAGGAATATTATTCCACGCTGGAAGAAACCCGCGCCGACCTGATGGCTCTCTGGAATTTTTTCGATCCCAAACTAATTGAAATGGGAGTCATGCCCAGCGACGACGTCGCCCGGGCCGCCTACGACAGTGAAGCCCGCGCCGCGCTCGTCCAGCTCCGCGAAGTCCCCACCGGCGATACTATCGAGGAAGACCATCGCCGCGGCACTCAGCTCATCGTCAACTTCATCCGTGAAAAAACCGGCGCCATTCAGCCCCTCGAGCGCAATGGCAAGGTCTATCTGGCCGTCACCGACTACGCCAAAATGCGCCAGGGCGTCGGCATGTTGCTCTCCGAGCTGATGCGCATCAAGGCCGAAGGCGACTACGACGCCGCCAAGGCGCTCATCTCCAAATACGGCATCCACTTCAACACCGCCTGGCGCGATCAGGTCGTCGCCCGCTATAAAACTCTCGATCTTCCCACCTATTGGGTGGGCATCAATCCCGACCTGACTCTCCACAAATCCGCCGACGGCAAAGTGGACGGCGTGGACATTTCCTATCCGCGCGACATCCTGAAGCAGCAGGCGCGCTACACAAGGATCACCGGTAAATAGCGATTTCGATTCTTATAGATTCATCCTGACTGCTGTTGAATCGTTTGCGGCCTGCTGGCTTAGGTCTGTTGACGTAGCAGCGGGGCGCGACCACCGCCCCACGGTGTTGCCACCCGCCTTTGACTCGCTCTCTGGCGCTGCTCGCTTCCTGGCGAGGATCGCCGCCTAAAAGGAGTTCGCCTCCTTGCCCTCGTTCCCTGGCCATGTCTATACTCAAACTCCTAATGTTTTGTCCTCAGTGCAGAGCGGAATACCGTCCCGGTTTCACTCACTGTTCCGATTGCGACGTGGATTTGGTGGAGGGCCTTGCGCCAGATTCTGGCTCGCATGCGGAGCCTGAGGAAAGTCAGCGTGAAGGGTGGGAGGAGGAAAGTCTGCGTGGAGTGTGGGAAGGTGAGGACCAGGACGAATGCGTTACAATCTGTGAACGTCTCAAGGCAGCAGAAATCCCCTTCAAGGTAGCTCAACACCGGCAACAGTTTCTCAAAGGCGTGGATTGCAACTTTAAGATTGGTGTGCCGCCGAAGTTTTTCAGCGAAGCCAAGAAAATGATCGAGGAAGATAACTTGGACTCCACTGACGAAGAGGAGGACCAACGAACTGTTGAACCGCCACTGGAGGATTCTATGCCGGATGCTCAGGATCTCCGTAAGGATGCCGGGGACTGGGAGGATGCACGTCCCCATGATGCCACGGTGGAGATCTGGTCTGAAGCCACACCTCTGTACACGGAGATGATCGAGGCTTCCTTGGGGGAGAACAACATTCATGCACTTGTGGAGGGGTCGGCCAACGGCTCCCGAAGAATTCTTGTCCCGCCAGAAGATGAATCTAGGGCGCGTGAGATAGTCCACGAGATAAAGGACGCGACGCCGCCGTAAAGAAGGCGAGCCATGCTCCGATTGAGTAGGCGCGCGGCCCTTCCTTTGCGGCACGGAAAGGATGGGGAGTCCCGCGGGGATTGACTAGAGCCTAAGGTTTCGGAGGCTGAATTCTTTCGACGTTACGGTAGGCTGACTATCTGGTCGGGAGAGGCAGAAACTCGCATCGGGCGAAGCGATGCAAGCGTCCGGCCAGAACGTAAAGCGAAATTGATAGTCCCCAGGTGCTTGGAGAGCTGAGGTATCAAAACCTGGGCGCAGAGTTCGCAACGTGAAGGTTCCTTCGAGAGTTCCGCCCGGAAGAATCCCCGTTTCAATCATAATGTTTGCTGTGCAGACCCAGCTGCTGTACGGCAAACTTTTCCATTCGCCTCCTTCAATACGATACTCAGGTCGTATGCTCGTGTCACTGCAAGTAAGTCTCGCAATTCGGACCGGACGGTCGGCGAGATTGCGGATTACGTAGTGGAACAGAGTACAATCGACATTTGACGGTGATGCCGCCGTGCAGACATTTTTTCGGTCACCCTCGGCATCAGGCGTATCCGCGGAAGCAACTGCAACCTCGAATCCAAAATTCAGATTGCCGAGGTCAGGCAGCGGCGGAGACACAGCTAAAACCTCATTCGAGAGAACAGTTACCGGATCCTGCGCAACTACGTCCGCCACCGTGCGGGCCCCACGTATGACTTGGAGGGGACTCAGGCAGTCCGTCCCTTCTGGCGCTTCGGTACACCCGATCAACGCCCATTGGGCACGGAGAGTGTACGACCCAACGTTCACGGCATCAATCGAACGGCGCGGGGAGATAAGCCGGGTTGTGTACTCAGTTTTTTCTCCAGGCTTCAATCGGATATCGACCCAGTCGAGGGTCTTGCAGGTCGGCTTTCCTGGCTGGCTTATTGGCCACCATCCCGAGCTAGTCTTGGGCTGCCGCATTTCAAATAAAACGTCTGGCTCGAAGCAGCGCAGCTCGCTGATGTGGACCGTGTGCCTGCTTGCATTTTCCAGAGTGAGCGTGAAAGCGCGGCAAAGCAAAGTTAACGACGCCTCGCCGCCGCAACTCGGGCCAACAGGGATCTCGCTATGTGGTTCTTCGCGCAATGTTAGGCGGAAATCTTCCGGCGGAGGAAGCAGACGTGGGAGAGGCTCTTGCGCGATTGCTGAACAGCCGCAGGCCAAGGAACAAAACAATAGAGAAATGGCGACGAGCATTTTGTGCACGGGAGTCTCTTGATTGATCTTATAAAGTCTACGCTCCAGTTTTTGCCGACCCAAGCCTTGATTACAGCGGTAACAGTCCAAGTTGGTCTCAGGGCCCAATTTATCCCTGAAAGCGATTATACTGAGCTACTGCGTAGTTCACGAAGTGGTTTGGAGCACACAATGAAGATCGAAATCGTTCACTGCCCGACGTGACAGAACAACAGCGCCATGGTCACGAGTCTCGCGACCCTCATCAAGAAGCGCCTGGGCATTGAAGCCGTCATTACGCCTGGCAAGACCGGCCAGTTCGATGTGCTCGCGGACGGCGAGAGGATTGCCGAACGTGGTGGAAATTGGCTTACGCGGAAATTCGGAGCCGGCTACCCCGATCTCGACAGCCTGGTCAAGCAACTCGACGAGATTCTGCAGAAGCACCGCTTGCAAAAAGTGGATGTAAAGTAGCAAAGAATGATTTGCTACTGGGCGGGTCGCCTACGCTTGCAATTGTGAAAATATCTTCAAGGTAGCCCATCCTTTGTCCGCCGTGGCGGACAAAGGACGGGGATTCCAGCGACTGGTCTTCTACTTGGAAATGACAAAGTAAACTTGAAGGCCCACCCTTGCTGCGCAAAGATGGGCTACCCGCTGAGATCGATCACACAGCAGGTCAAATGGGAATAAAACCACCTCTGAGGCGGTCACTGATTATGATTGCTGCAAAGGGAAGCACTGAAAATGAAGCAAAGCAATACGCTAGGGATGAGCAAGCGCTCTTTGAGGATGCTCCGAAAGAGAGCCTGTGAACAGGCTACCTTGATCGCGGCGACAGTTTGCTGTTTGTGTCTACTCTTTGCGCCGTCGTTCCTCCAGGCCCAATCCCAAAAGCCATCAAGCGCCGGCCAGACCAAGCGCTCCCTGATGGATCCCGGCGCCGGCTCGCTTCAGCAGATAAGCACCTCATTGGAAGCACTGTCGAAACAGGTCACCCCGGGTGTCGTGCAGATTTTCAGCATGCGGTACAACCCCGCCGGTGATCGTGACCACTCAAACACCGATCTTCTCTCACCCGGATTGAGTCTGGGGTCGGGCATCATCATTGCGTCCGATGGTTGGATCGTTACAAACGCCCACGTCGTTCAAGGTGGCCGCAGGATTCGGGTTCGACTGAATCAAGGGGTGGCATCCTCCACACAGCAGATTGGAAGATTGCATAACGGCCTGTTCGATGCGCGGCTAGTGGTGGCAGACAGTGATACGGATCTTGCAGTGCTTAAAATCGAAGCCTCTGGTTTGCCCGCACTGGAACTTGCTGATTCGGGCGACCTGAAGCAGGGACAACTGGTATTGGCTTTTGGCAGCCCCCTGGGGCTTGATAACTCGGTCAGCTTGGGGGTCGTTAGCTCCGTCGCCCGGCAACTCGATCCGGATGCTCCGACGATCTACGTCCAGACCGATGCCGCCATCAATCCGGGCAATAGTGGAGGTCCGCTGGTTGATACAAGCGGGCATGTGGTCGGCATCAATACGCTCATACTTTCGCAGTCGGGCGGAAATGAGGGGATTGGCCTGGCCATTCCGAGCAATGTCGTCAGCAGTGTTTACCACGACGTCCGAAACGAAGGACACGTGCATCATCACCAGATTGGGGTGTATGCACGCACGATCACGCCCTCCCTGGCACAAGCGCTGGGCCTCGACCGTGAAGATGGCGTCATTATTGAAGACGTGAATCAGAATGGACCGGCGGCAAATCTGGGTCTATTGCCTGGTGACATTGTTCTTTCCGTGAACAGCAAGCCGGTTTCAAATATCCGTCAGTTCGCGCTAAGTCTGTATTCTTTTGCGGTCGGTGAGAGTGCAAATCTGCAAATTCAGCGCGGTAAACAGATCCTCTCCTTCCAAATCCCTGTAGCTGAAAAACAGGATCTGGAGGGCAGACTGATCGGCCTGGTTGCAAAGGAGCAAAGTAAGGTACCCCAACTCGGAATTTTGGCTCTTACCGTCGATGACAAATTTCGCTCAATGCTTCCGCCACTGCGCAACCGCCTCGGAGTCATTGTTGCCGGGAGAGAGTCCGATGGAGCTTACCTAGGCGAGAGGCCCGTTCCGGGCGATGTCATCTATTCTGTGAATGGTACGCCCGTGGAAAGCGTCGAATCACTGCGCTCGGCGTTGGAAGATCTCAAGAACGCCGACGTAATTGCTCTGCAAGTGGAGCGTCTCGGGACTCTTCGCTATCTGATTCTCGAACTGGATAAATGAATTGAATTGCGCGGGCGGCATACGCTTGCAGCTATAAAATATTCTCCGGGTCGTCCATCCTTTGTCCGCCACGGCGGACAAAGGATGGGAACTCCGGAGACTGGTCTCGTACCTGGGGACTAACGAACAAAACAAGAAGGCCCCGCCCTTGCTGCGCAAGGATGGACCACCCACCATTCCTTAACAAGGACATGACTCCAGCAATAGGAAGAATTATTGGATTTCAACCTGGCGGCTGATCGCGCTCGCGGTAAATGATCGAAGTATTCAAATACATGACTCCCGCCAAAAGAGAAGGGAACCAAGCCCTTGGGCTTGGTTCCCTCATGCCATCTATTCAGGAGTGAGCGTGCTGCTCTTAGAAAGAAATGTTGCCCCTCAACTCAATCTGACGTGCGCCAACACCAGACGACGGCCCTCCATTCGTGCCAGTGAGCGCAAAGCCGAAATTCTGAATCGAGCTGAAAAGGTTGGCCCCCCCGTTTCCGAACACCGGATGATTGAAGGCATTGAGCATCGCGAGTTGCAGCGAGAACTTCCACCTTTCGGTGATCGGCACCGCCTTCGAGACCATGATGTCGTCATAGACTCCGCCGGGACCAGTGAGCACGAAGGGAGGATTGAAGGTTCCCGGCGTGGTGTTGGGTGTGATGAAGGCCGGATTCGCCCCGCCACCCGAGGCGCTCACCAAATACTTTGGAGGCAATATGCTCACATAATTCTGGCCCGGGATGCGGTACACTCCGACCGCACTCTGCAGTTGTTGTTTGGTCACACCGTTGAGGACGATCCCGCCGTCGGCGAAGTCGTTGAAAGTTTGAAACCCTCCATTCAGCACAAATGGGAAGCCGCTCTGAATGGACAGGATAGTTGCGGCAGTCCAGCCGCCAACAACTCTGTCCATCACTCCTCCACGATTTAAGAACCTCCGGCCTTTTCCGAATGGCATGTCCGCGGTCACTGTGACGTGCACAACGTGGCGCAAATCAAAGAGCGCGGGCTGGTAGCTATCTTTCAGGTTGCGCAGCGTAATCGCAGGATAGGCTCCCGTCCAGTCGTTCGGAGTTGCCACGTAAAGGTTGTGGCTCCAAGTGTAATTCGCGTCGAATTCAAGACCGTGCCACTGGCGCTGACGGAAATCCACCTGCAAGCTGTTGTAGTTGGAGAAGCCTGCGTCGGTCATGAAACCGGTGCCGCCCCCGCCTGCGTATGGATTCGCCTGGAAGAAATTGATCGGGTATCCCGCCCCCGGACCAACATAGCCGGCATTTACCGCGCACGGTTTGAATGACTGTCCCACCAGATTGCAGAAGTACGGCGAGTTGCCCAGACTGGCGAGCGAAGATGCGAAGCTGCCCACCGATCCGGTTTGCAGGTTGCTGATGAAATTGTTTCCGTTGCCAATGAATTCGCCGTTGTTCTGAGGACCGGTCCTGTTGCCGGTGAATGCTCCCGTCATGATTGGCAGATTGATCTGGCCGGCAAGCCCGAGGTTGGCGAAACTTGGCGCGTAGGACGTCGATCCGGCAGGGAGAGTCCCATTGGCTATCTCCGCCGTAAGGCAAGGCACTGGATTGGCGTTGCAAATCGCCATGTTGGTCTGCGCGTTCTTGAACTCCTGCAGGAATCCGTTCTCGAACACGTTGACTTCATTCAAGTCTTCATTGATCCATTGATGGATCGTGCGGTTGCCGTTGTAACGCACTTCCAATGCCCGGGACGTACCCAGCCTGCGTTGAATGCCAAAATTCCAGGCCTGCGTGTACGGTTGGCGGATGTCTTGCTTCATCCCATTGATGCCCGGGCCGCCGATGAAAGTGTAGTCCGACTGCTGCGCTACGCGTTGATAGGTGGCCGGCAGAAACGCGGCCGGAGGCAACGCTTGCCCGAGAAACAAACTGCCGGGCGCGTATGTGCCTGGCTGCCCAGTGTTGTTCGGCGTCAGTGTGCCGAACTGGTAGAAAAACGACCCATAGTCTGATGCGTTGTTCCAGAAGTATTGGTAAGGTACGGTGAAGTTTCGCAGCGAAAACCCTGCTCGGATCACGGTGTCGCTGTTCCCCATGATCTTGTTGAGCAATCCTTTTTTGGCCGAAGGTGACCAAGCAATTCCAATACTCGGCTGGGGCGAAACATTCCAGGCGTTATAGGGGTTCGGCCGGGCGTCAATCGACGGGTTCAAATTTCCAACCAGCACCCCGGGGTTGAAAAGATTGCCGATGCCGGAAGGACCGTAGATGGACGATTCATCCGCGTTGTGGTACACGCCGTTGAGGTCGTGCTGCGCGCCCGTGAAATCCCAGCGCAGGCCGAAGTTGAGGGTCAGGCTTGGCCGGATACGCCATGAATCCTGGGCGAAAATTCCTTCGGCTTGGGAGAGTTCGTCCAGATTGAAGGCGGTCACCGCGCCCGAATATGAATTCGTGGCGGGTATGTAAGTGTGTCGCACGAAAGTGCCGGAAATGTCCCCCGTCAGAAGTGCGTATAGCCCTCGTGCTTCACTTTGTGCATTGAAATCCGACCCCGGCAGCGTCGTGCCGACATTCGTCGCAAAAGGTCCCAAAGCTGGATCTCCGGATGCCAGCCCGAGCGAAATATAGTTAATCCCCTCAGGTGGATTCCAGTAATGATCCTGCTCGCGATAGAACGAGAATCCGAAATTCACCGAATGCTTTGCGACCTGCCAGGTTACGGTATCTGAAGCGTTGAACACCGGATAGTACGAAGTGACTGGCAGGTTGTATTGCTGCGGCGAGGTCACCAGAGGCCAGCCTACGCTCTCCGGGTTGGTCTTGTATGCTGTCGACGCGTTGTAGCCAAACCAATTCGCGTTATACAGGAAACCCCCGTGAAACTGGCTCACTAGCGTCGGCGAAATCGTCCAATCCAGCCCGAAGGCCGAAGTGTAGGCGTTGAATCTGTTTCCAGCGCCGGTAGAAGCAAAAGCGGCGCCGGGGAAGAAAGGCAGATTTTGTACCGGCGAGGTGGTCTCGGTCTGGTTCCAAGCCACATTCATCCGGATTTTCTTGGTGACTGTATAGTCCACGCGAACAGTGGGAAAGTACTGCACTGTGGGGGAGGAAACCACGAAGTTCAGCGAGTTGACGTTCGGGTCGCCAGTGGAAGTTACGCTGCTGCCCGTGCTCACCGCACTGATCGCCGTCAATTGCGGGCCGATCACGCTATTAACCGAGGTGGGCAGAGTGGTGCCGTGCGCCGTATTGTAAGCCTGAGCTATCGAATACAGGTTCACAGTGTTCGTGGCGCCCGTGCAACCCGGAACTGGCGGGTTCGGGCATGTGTACGTGTAATTGCCTGCCTGGGCAGCAGTCGTGAGAACGTTGGCAGTGTTGGTCTGCCCACCGGGCTGTTGCGAGGTGGCAAACGACCCAAAGAAAAACAGTTTGTCCTTAATGATGTGCCCGCCGATGCTGCCGCCGAAGTCGTTCAATTCAAATGGCGGCCTCCGGATGCCGGAAGCATTGTTGAACCAGCTGTTGGCATTCAACCAGGCGTTGCGGAAGTCCTCGAAGAGCCGTCCATGGAAATCGTTGCTGCCACGCTTTGTTGTGAAATTGATCTGCATGCTGGACTGGCCGAAGCCCTGGTTCGTGTCCAGCTGGTCGGTTTGTACGCTCATTTCCTGGATGTCTTCGAGCCGGGGCGAGATCACCGGCTCCGAATTGCCGAAGAACTTCATCCGGCTGGGGCTGCCCATTATGCCGTCAACGTTGTTGCCCTGAGCAATCGCGGGCAAGCCGTTCCACGTGCCGGTGTATCCGGGCGTCAGGGTTGACAGTTGCCCGAGGTCGCGGCCGGAGAGAGGGAGATTCTCAATGTCCTTGGTGTCGATGACCGTCCCGATGGCGTTTGAAGTCGTATCCATCACCGGCGCCGCGGCCCCGACTTCGACCACTTCAGTCACCGATCCAACCTTGAGCGTTGCCGAAATACTCGTCGTCTTTGCTGTTTCGACGGTCACATCGAAAGCGGAGACCTGAAAACCATCCTTTGTTACCGTCAGCTTGTACTTGCCCAAAGGCAGGTCAACAAAACTGGCCGTTCCCCCGTTCAGAGTATTGGCCGTTCGTTCGTTGTTCGTGGCCAGGTCAACCAGCACAATCTTGGCGCCGGTCACGTAGGCGTTCTTTTCGTCGAGAACCGTGACGTCTACACGACCCTGAGTGGACTGCGCCAGTGTTGGCGCGATATTCGCCAACACCAACAGAGCGATTGCCGCACACAGCACAAACTTTACAAGGACGTTTCGGGACATTTTGCCTCCACGGCTGGACAGCGATTTTTGCGGGACGTAGACAAAGCTGCGGTCAAAACGTGAATGCGGTTTCATGAATGAGGCGCTAGGCTCGGTAAATTTCAGATCAGCATCGACAGAAATCGAGCCCAAACCGCCAAGAGGCTTGAACCTAACCAATGTAAGCGCTTTCATTAAGCCCCACACCCCAACTCCAAAACTAGCCGAGGACGCTACATCCGCGTCTTGACCCATGTCAACTACTATTTCAACAAATACTGGGGATTGATCAGTCTCGGCTCGCACTCGGCCGCTCATCGGGAGGGAAGTTGGTATGCCGGAAAAAAAAGACAAGCAGGAGCTGATTGTTCCGTTGTTACGGCAGGTAGAAGTGGGAATCGCGAACGGCAATTCACATGCGCCCCCTAGCCCCATCCTGGTGGAGACCATGGCTGGAGGTTGAGGCGGTAACTGGCACACACCCTCCAACACACGCCAACCACTAGAAACACGCTTCTGTGCTAACATTTTTAAGTTACCTCTCCGAAATACGGCGGAGCATGCCCGGGAGACTGAGCGCCACGACTGACACGCATGGACATATCCTCGGAACTGCGTTACCCAACGAGGTGGTACTCCAAACTGGTTGTGGCAGTTATCGCCATCGTTTTTTTCACCCTGCTTTCCACTTCTGCCGTCTCGGTTTTTCTGCTGTACCGCATTCTTTCACCCACGCGCACGCAAATAGATCTGAACGCCACCGATTTTCCGGGGCATCCCGAAGAATTCGCGTTCACGGTACCCGGAGGAGTCCAGCGCTCGGGCTGGTTTTTCCCTGGATTGCGCGGCGCGCCCACGGTGATTCTGTGTCACGGATACGGCTCCAGCCGCGGCGAACTGCTCACCCTGGCCACTTCAATTCAGGACCGCCAGTACAATGTTTTCCTGTTTGATTTTTCCGGCCATGGCGCAAACACCGGTCAGGCCAACATGGGATTTCAGGAGGCTCGCGAACTGAAGGCTGCGCTGGATGGATTGGCCCAGCGTGATGACGTCAACCGCCGGGCTTTTGCACTGTGGGGCACTAATCTGGGGGCCTACTCAGCCCTTTCCGTGGCCGAGCACAATCCCATCGTGCGGGCAGTGGTGCTGGAGTCGGTTTACGAGCGGCCTGAGGATTTCTTGCGCGTGCAGATTCAGCGGTCGGGCCTGACGCATATCCCCTTCGTGGAAAGAATGACGTTGTTTGCATTCGATGTGTACCGCCGGGGTGACAAAGATGTTCCGCCGCTCTCCGCGGCAATCGCGAATACGGCCGGAGTTTACAAATTGTTTTTGGAAACGCCGGAAGAGCCGGCCTTGGCGAAATCAACGCGCGAGCTTTTTGACATGGCTCCGGAACCCAAGCAGGAGGCTATGCTGGACCAGGGGAATTACGCAGGGATGTCCGACGACGCCAAAAGGAATTACGAAAATCGCATCCTGAGTTTTTTCCTGCTGAATCTGCCGACTTCCGGCGGCTCGACCCGCTAGAAATCTCGTCACCCCGCAACAGACCCCTGTGATTATCAGAAGTTTCCGCCACCGACATGGCCACCGGCGCGAACCAGCCAGGCCGATGGCGCTGTGGTTTGCAAGGGCACGCACTGAATTCCGCGCGTCGTCATATCCCTGCAGCCCGCCTCGGTGGTAAAGACCAGGGACACCCCTTCCGGGCTCGGGGCCCATTCCTGCAAACTGCGTCCCATATAGTATTCCAGTCCATATTCCCACGCCGCCTGCAGCCGGTAAATCTGAACGGTGTCGGCGGGGATTCCAGAGGGCGCGCCGTTGGCCGCGGCCGCCGCGGATTGAAACGCGCGCGCTGCTGTCCGCGGAGATAGAACTGGATCGAGTTTGGGCAACAGAATCCAGTTCGCCGCCAGCACCAAGCCTGCGATGAGCGCCGCATTCAGCAGAAATGCCGCCGCGATTCGCCGCGCGGATCCGAGTGCCGCGATGGCGATTCCGCCCGCTGCTGCCGCACCAAGGAACCAGTAGCGCGAGATATCATTTGGTCCAAGCCCGGCGACCGCCGATTGGCGGTGCAGCCAGAACGTGGCGATCACGCCCACGGCCAGCCAGGTCACACCGAGACCCATCGCGATTCCGCGGTCCGCGTCATCGCGTCGGCATCGCATGCGTGCCGCGGCTTCGGCCAACAACAAGATCAACGGCGGCACAGCGGGCAGGATGTAGTCGGGGAGCTTCGACTTTGAGGCGCTGAAGAACAGAACGACGAAGATCACCCAGCAACCGAAATAAATTCCGGGACGCGAGGCCCAATGGAGCGTTTTCTTGGCGAGCCAAGCGTCTCGCCCCACCGCGAACATCAGTGCGCTCCACGGCAGCACGGTCAACACAAGAATAGGAATGAAAAACCACACCGGTTGAACATGATGGAACACGGGAGTCACGAAGCGCTCAAAGTTGTGCAGCACGAAAAACGTAGTAAGGAAACCGGGATTGCGCGCGGCGCAAATCGCGTACCAGGGCACAGCTGTAAGAATGAAGGCGCCAATGGCCAGCGGATCGAGTAGCCGGAAGGTCCGCAGCCAGCGTCGCGTGACGATCATCCACAGCGCAGCGCTGCCCCCTGCCAGCACCACGGCGGCAGGGCCCTTCGCGAGTGTTGCCGCGCCGAGAAAAAAACCAAATCCAAACCGGATCCAGGGATCGGGAGTGTCGTCAAATATGATCGTTGCACTGAGGATCATCGTGGCCGCCAATGTGCCGGCGAAAAGCATGTCGGTTGTTGCGCCCCGCGCAAAGACGATGGCCGCGACGGAACTGGGCCACATCAGCATCGCAAATGCGCTCGTGGTGCGGTCGTAAAATCGGCGCGCAGCCCAGCCGATAACCAGCGCGACCAGTAAGGCGGCCAACGCGGAGGGCAGCCGCGCCGCGTAATCATTTTCACCGAAAACTTTCATGGACACGGCGGCGGACCAGTAATACAACGCGGGCTTTTCAAACCACGGCACGCCGTTCAATCGCGGCGTCACCCAATGGCCGGTGCGTTCCATCGCGCGCGCGATGGAGACATAGCGGGGCTCATCGGGGCCGACCAGTCCGAGTGCGCCCAACTGGCTGAAATAACTGATGGCGCTGACCAGCACGACGACGGCAAGGAACAAGAATGTGACTTTTGGGCGGTCAATCCGACGATCAAATGGCGCACCACTGGATGCGGTTACTGGCTGCGATGGAGGACGATTTTGCGTCGCCGGGCTCAAGCCGACGAGTCTAACATTGACACCTATCCGCGTCAGCCGCTGATACTTTAATCCCGAATGTTAATTTCGCGCAGCCGTGCGAGGAATTGTGGCGGCCCCGCTCGCGCTTCTGCATAATGTCCACGATGACGGGACTGGTCCAATGGGTTCAATATGCCGCGTTGTGGGTAATCATGAAGTCCTCCGGGCTTCTGCCCAGACCCGCCGCGCGCGCATTTTATGCATTTTGCGCCGCACTTGTTTTTCCCCTGATGCCACGACTGCGCCGGACCGCCACGTTCAACCTGCAGCTCGCATTTCCCGACTGGAGTGAAGGTCAACGCCGCCGCGTGATTCGCGGAATGATACGGAATCTGGGATGGATGGCCGGAGAATTCTCGCAATTCCCAAAGTACACGCGGGAGCGCATCGAGCAAATCGTCGTGCTGGATGGGATGGACAATTTTCTGGCGGGCGAGAAGAAAGGGAAGGGAGTCCTGGTTCTTACAGGACACATGGGCGCTTGGGAGCTGGCTCCTTTCGCGCAGGCCCGTTTCGGCCACCCGCTGCATTTCCTGGCTCGCGAGGTGGAGAACAATCGCGTGAATACGCTGGTCAATTCCTACCGGATGCTTTCCGGCAACAAGCCCATCGAAAAAAATCAATCCGCCCGCGCCGTGCTGCGGGTTTTGAACGAAGGCGGGACCGTCGGTATCCTGGCCGACCAGAACACCTTGCCAGAAGAAGGAGTTTTCGTGGATTTCTTCGGCACGCCGGCATGCACTACCACGGGGATTGCGCGAATGGCGCTTCACACCGGCGCCGCTGTTATTCCCGGATATATTTTTTGGGATACAGCGATTGACAAATATCGTCTGAAATTTGAACCTGCCGTGGAACTGACGCGGACGGGGGATCTCGACACGGACATAAGGGAAAATACCGCGCGCTTCGCAAAAGTCATTGAGAATTTCGCCCGCAAATATCCCGATCAGTGGCTCTGGATTCACAAGCGGTGGAAAACTCGGCCTGCGGGAGAAAAACCCTTATACCCATTTTAGATTTTTTCCGAAAAATAATCTGAAAACCGGGGCACAGCCCTTCGTGCCACGGGGTGAACAGGCAGCGCTCCTACCAAAGCTAGGGAATTACCGGCAGCACGATATGCGAAGCCCGCACTGCTGAACAATAGATTCTCTGCGTGGCCGCGACAAAATCTTCCGCTTTAGCATCGTAAATACTGGGTACAAATTTCTGAGGGTTGCGGTCAATCAATGGGAACCAGGTGGATTGCACCTGCACCATGATGCGATGGCCTTTCAGGAATACGTGGTCGTGGTTGCGCAAAGGAATGTCGAATTCCTCCGGCCTGTTGGGCGTTAATGCCTGCGGGCGCTCGTAGCTGTGATTGTACCGGCCCCGGCGGACTTCCATGGCGATGGACAATTCATACCCGTTGAGCGATTTGGCATAGTCGCCCGGTTTCGGCCCTGCGCTGGGGTTCCACGCGTTGGATTGTGCGTCATCCGGAAAAACATCAATTAGTTTTACAATGAAATCACTATCACTTCCGGAAGTGGAAGCAAATAAATCCGCAGCGAGAGCGCCGGTGACGGTCACATTGTGGTCGAGAGGCGCGCTCACCCATGCGGCCACGTCAGGGCGGTGATCCACAAATCGCTGATCGGCGACCTCCCACGTCCGCCAGTCCCCCGCGGGATATGTGGGTGAAATTGGCCGCGCGCGATATGGCACGGGGTTGGAGGGATCGGAGACGTATTGAACGAAGCTGTCGCCGGTCCCTTTGGGCGCGTCAAATGAAAGCGAGCCGTCAGCGTGAAGATACAAATTTGTGGGCTTGGCCTCCTTCGGTGGCCAAGTGGAATAGGTATGCCAGGTGTTGGAACCGGTTTGAAACGTGGACGCCTTCCACGGAAACTTCTCCCCCTCGCCGTGAAGCCAGTATTTGAACCAGGGCGCTTCGATCTGCGCGCGAAACTCCGACGCCGTGTCATGTCCGCCAAATGGAATCTGACCGATCGAGTCCGCAACCGGAGAATGCCACTGGCCGTGATACCACGGCCCGGCTACGATGTAGTTGAAGTGGTTCGGATCGCTTTGTTCTGAGTTCGAGTAAATCTTCCACGGTCCCCAGGGGTCTTCCTGGTCCCAAAAACCGGCCACGTTCAAATTCGGAATGGGCGCCCCATGAAGTTGATTGACCCAGGCCTCGTCTTTCCAGAACGAATCGTAGTCAGGATGTTCGACGGTTGAATTCCAGTAGGGAATTGAGCCATGCAAATACTTTGCGTTGATGTTGGTGAGCGGCCCCAATTTTAAATACCACTCGTAAGTGTCGTAAATCTCAAATTTGAAATTGGTGTTGGCGTTTTTGTCGGACTGTTCCATCACCGCGTACTCGAATGAATAACTCTCGCGCAATGCCCCGTAGCGGTGATCGTCATCATTCATCCATTGGTCGGCCGGGGACGCCTGTTCGGATATGGCTTTCAGCGCGGGGTGGGGATGCAAGAGAGTCATCGCCGAAGTGAGCCCATCATAAGAAACCCCAATCATTCCCACTTTGCCGTTATTGTTGGGGACATTCTTAACCAGCCATTCAATCGAGTCGTAGGCGTCAGTGGTCTCGCTGGTCGCTTTTGAATCCTTCAGATCGGCTTTGGACGACAATGCGAACGTGCCTTCGGATTGAAACCGCCCGCGCAAGTTCTGAAACACAAAAATGTAGCCATCGTGGACCAGGTCCTTCCTGGAGGCGCCCTTCAGGATGTCGGCGTTTGCAGGAACTCCATAGGGCGTACGCTCGAAAAGAATCGGCATCGGCCCGGGGGAGTTCACCGGAGCAAGAATAACCGTCTGTAAATGAATTCCATCGCGGACAGGAATCATCACCTGCTGAAACGATAAGGGCGACGCTTCTTGCGCGGCAACTTTACTCGTGCGTGAAAGGGCTTCATGGACGAGCAACGAACAGATGATGGCCAGTATCACAAAACGTAAAGACTTGCGCATCGACGCTCCTTGGAACACGAGACGATTCAAAATAGGTTGTACCAAGAGATTTCGACCGGGAAATTAGCACTTCGTTCATACTCTGTCCACATCCCATGCCTTTCCAATAATGCTCATCGCCTAGTACAATCCCGGGCCGGGTATCTTCGTGACTGACGCGTTAAAACCCGGAAAAGAATCCTCCATGCCCTGGGTCAGGGAATTCTTGAAGCTGCAGCAGAGGTTTGTTTTCATTGGAGTGATCATTTATGCGTTTTTCGCGGCACTGAGAGTCCCGGCCCCATTCACCATCATCATGACCGCAGTATTGTGTGTGGGGAACGTAGTAGGCCCGTTGCAGCAGGCCTCCAGGCCGATTTATGAACACCGCCCTTTCCCCTGGAACTGGATTTTATTCTTTCCCACTGTTCTTGCGAATGGCCTGCTCACCGCTTTGGCCACCACAGCCATAGTGCGCTGGGTATTCGCCGGAACACCCTCCTACTGGGCGTTCTTTAATGAAATGGCGCCTCTCATGATCCTGGTTTCCGTGGTGCTGGTCGCCGGTACCTATTTGAATGAGCAGGTCCAAGGCAAGCTCCGGGAAAAGAATCTTCAACTTGCGCAAGAAGTGGAGAAGGGAAGCACAGCTCTCAAGCAGAAGGAACAGGAACTGGACCGCGCTCTGGAAATCCAGAGAGACCTGCTGCCCAAATCCCTGCCGCAGCTCCCGGGCGTCGATATAGATGGAGCGTGGCAGCCGGCGCGCACCGTGGGCGGAGACTATTACGACGTCATTCAGTTAGACACCACGCGGCTTGGCTTCTGCATAGGGGACGTGTCCGGGAAGGGAATCACCGCGGCACTTCTGATGGCCAACTTGCAGGCTTCTTTCCGCGCATTCGCGACACCGGACGCAACCCCGGCATCGGTTTGCACGAAATTGAACGACTTTTTATGCGGCAACACAGGCTCCGACAAGTTCATCTCTTTCTTCTATGGAGTACTGGATGTTGAGAATCTGACGCTGACCTACGTAAATGCCGGGCATTGCCCGGTGCTGCTGATGAAGAAAACCGGGCGGGCCGAGTTTCTACGCAGCGAAGGAGTAGTCCTGGGCATCATTCCCGAATGGACCTACTCCGATGCATTGGCAAGACTATCTTCGGGCGACAAACTGGTCTTGTGTACGGATGGGGTTCTGGAAGCGGCGAACCAGCAGGCAGTGGAATTTGGGGAGCAAAGACTGGTTCAGTCGGCCCAGGGGACAGACGGTTCCGCACAATTAATTCAAAAAAAGATCATGAACGATGTGACGTTGTTCTGCTTATCCAATTTCCACGATGACGCAACGTTGCTCGTCGTGGCCATCCGCTAAATCAAGAGAAGTGCCTATTCGGTTCGTAGCGCCGTCATCGGATCCACGCGCATAGCTCGCCGAGCTGGGATATATGACGCGGCTATGGCAACCAGGAATAGCAGAAGCGCCACTCCGAAAAAGGTTAGCGAGTCGGTAGCTCCGACACCGTAGAGGAGTCCGGCCATAAGTCGAGTGAGGGCCAGGGCGCTTACAACACCCACAAGAATCCCCCCAACCGCGAGTTTCGCGCCTTGTCCGACAATGAGCCGCAATATCGTTCCCGGGCGCGCGCCGAGGGCCATGCGAATACCAATTTCCCGAGTGCGCTGTTCCACGGAATAGGAAATGACGCCATAAATGCCCACACCTCCGAGGGCCAGGGCCAATGCCGAAAAAAATGAGAACAGCAAGGCCGTCGAGCGCGGCCCGGCGACAGATTCGATGACACGGCCTTGAAGCGGCTCGATGTGGGTCACCGGCACGTCATGATTTATTCCTGCGACGATGCCATGCAGTTCGGCGCCAATCTGACTGTTTTCCTGCGAAGATCGCATGACCAGCGTCATTTCCGCCGGAGGGGTTTCTGTTCCGCTGCCTTGGACGGCTTGCTGCCCGTAGGCCACATAAAAGACTCCCTCGAGATAGGATTCCAACGGCACTGCCATGGTGCTTTCCCGAACGTCACCGACCACGCCAACAACGGTCCTCCACTGGTCTTGGAACTTAACCTTGATCCGCTCACCGACGGGATCTATTCCCGGCCAATAAAGTTCCGCGGTGGACTTGCTGACCAGAACGACCCACTGGGAATGGGCGGAAGCGTCGAGATCATTCAGACCACGGCCCTTCAAGATTGGAATCCCCATGGTGCTCAAATAATCCGTGGTCACGAGTTTCTCCAACAGGAGGTGATTGTGTGCGCCCGGCCGAGTGGGATGGGCTTCAATATCCACGGGTAGGACTTCACCGCCTCCGCCGAGTGGAAGCCCGTTTACCGCCGCCACTTCCGTCACACCCGGAAGTGCGCGCACGCGGCCCAGCAAATCGCTGTAGAAAGTTTGGCAGCGGCCGGAAACTTCACAAAATGTTTCATCCGGCGTGACACGCGCGGTCAGAATCGTTTCGCGGCGAAAGCCCGGGTCAACATTGGAAAGCAGCCAAAGGCTTTTTACCAGCAAGCCCGCGCCGATCACCAACACCACTGAAATTGCCACTTCTCCAACCACCAGGCTCTTGCTCAGGCGGTGGTTTCCACCGGCGACACCGCGCTGACCTCCAGCTTTCAGAGAGTTCGTGAGATCAACTCTGGAGGCACCAAGCGCGGGCGCAGCGCCGAAAACGATTCCCGTCGCGACCATCAGAAGGGCAACGAATAAAAGCACGCGGCCATCCACGGTTACGTCTGCGAGCCGAGGTGAATCGGCGGGAAGAAGTGATTTCAGCGCCGGAAGGCCATAGATCGCAACTCCCATGCCAACGGCTCCGCCCAGGACGGAAAGCAACACACTTTCGGTGATAAGTTGGCGCATGATTCGCCAACGCCCCGCGCCCAGTGCGGTACGCACGGCAACTTCCCTCAGGCGGGTTGCAGCGCGAACCAGCAACAGATTTGCAACGTTGGCGCAGGCGATCAGAAGCAACAAACCCACCGCGCCCAGCAGGATCAGCAATTTTACGCGCTCGTCTCCGACAATCCTCTCCTGCAAGGAGGTCAAGCCGGCCTTTTGCCAGGAATCCGCGGGAAGTGGGTACGGAAATTGAGCCAGCATGGGCTTACGGAGCGCGGCAAGTTCGGCTTGCGCTTGTCCAATCGTTGCGCCCGGACGCAATCGAGCAATCACGGGCATATAACTTGAATACCAGAAGTCGCCAATGTCTTTTGGATCGAGATGGAGTGGAACCCACAGCTCCGCTTTGGTGGAAGGGAATCGGAATTCTGCGGGCATCACACCGATGATTTCCCGGCTAATGCCTTCGAGCATGATTCTACTGCCAATGACATTGGTGGCCCTGCCGAATCTGTGGTCCCAAAGAGCGTGGCTTAAAATCACCACGCGATCCGTGCCCGGCTGATCTTCTCCTTGTTGAAATACTCTGCCCTCTTCAGCGGCCACTCCCAATGCCGAAAAGTAATTTGCTGAGACCGACGCGCCCGCGATGCGGAGGGGCCGGTCAATACCGGTCCAGTTGAATTCTGCCTCGTCAGCGTATGCGGCGACATCCATCGTGCGGCTTTGTGCCCGAAGAAAGGAGAATGGGCCCTTGGTATATTCCCCGCCCGTCATGGCTACCATATGATCGGGTTCGGGAAAGGGCAGGGGGCGAAGCACCACTCCGTTTACAAGGCTGAACACCGCCGTATTCGCGCCAATCCCCAGGGCCAGGGTAAGGACGGCTACGGCAGTGAAGCCGGGATTCTTCACCACCATGCGAAGGCCATAGCGGACGTCCTGGGCCAAATTTTCAATGAAGTTCACGCCGCGCGACTCGCGAGTTTCTTCCTTGATTCTTTCAACTCCTCCAAAAGCCGCACGGGCGCCACGGATTGCCGCCTCGGATGGCGCGCCGGCTCTTACTCGTTTGTCCACTTCGTGTTCCAAATGGGAGCGGAGTTCGTCATCGAGATCCACTTCCACGGCTTTGCGTTGGAAGAGAGCCCGGATGCGGAAGTTCAAATCACTGATGAATTTCATAGGAGTGGCCCCCAGTCAAATCGTGTCCAGAATCTGCGCGACAGCCGTAGTCAATTTCCGCCACATACTTTTCTCGAGTTCCAGCTGTCTGCGGCCGCTGCGAGTGAGTTCATAGAATTTTGCCCGGCGATTATTTTCGGAGGTTCCCCAGCGGGGCTTAACCCAGCCGCGTCTCTCCAGCCGATGCAGTGCGGGATATAGGGAGCCCTGCTGGATGCGCAGGACGTCGCTGGAAATTTCCTGCACGCGCTCGGAAATGGCCCAGCCATGCTGAGGCCCGGCCGCAAGAGTGCGCAAGATCAGCAAATCTAGAGTTCCTTGGGGCAGTTCAATGTTACGGTTGGTCATGTGTTCCCCTATGGCTTCTACAGGAGAGCATACAATTCTTCTTGTAGAAGTGCAAGGGGAAAGCCTGGAATCCCATGCCGCCGCATGCCGCCCTCATTTGCAGGGGCGCTCAGGTACAATCCTGTTGCACTAAGTTGGTTACGCATACAGTTGGGGGCGCATCCCACACAACGGGCCTCATCGAGCATGACGGGGAAGGGAAGGAATCCTTATGGAACGCACGGCAAAAGAATTGGCTGACCATATTGACGCTCAATTGGAGGGGGACGGGAAATTGTGCATCTCCGGTTGCGCCTCCCCGGAAAGCGCCGGGCCGCACGACATCATCTTTGTGGATTCAGCCAAACATCTGGAGGCCGCGGCCCGCTCGAAGGCGGGCTGCGTAGTGCTCCCTCCTGGCACGGGCGCACTCGCTGAACTCCCGGGGAAGACAATTCTTCGCGCGAAAGATCCCAAACTAGCGTTTGCGCGAATCGTCGCTTGGATGATTCCCGCGCAGCCCATTGCCCAGGGAATCCATAAAACTGCGATTGTGGCGACCTCCGCAAAACTGGCCGAAGGCGTCGGCGTCGGACCATACGTCGTGATCGAGGAGGGTGTGCACATTGCAGCAGGCACGCAAATCGGTGCGCACTGTTTCATCGGGCGCGATTCGCACATTGGGCTAGAGTGCAAACTCTATCCCCGCGTGACGCTCTATCAAGGAGTCCGCCTCGGCGCGCGGGTGATTGTCCATTCGGGATGCGTCATCGGGTCGGATGGATTCGGATTTGTCCCCTCGGAAAATGGCTTCGTCAAATTTCCGCAAATCGGCACGGTGGAAGTGGGCGACGATGTGGAGATTGGCGCCAACACGACCATCGACCGGGGCGCACTGGACGCGACCAGAGTCGCGCGCGGCGTCAAGCTCGATAACTTGGTCCAAATAGGCCACAACTCTCAGGTTGGCGAGCACTCCGCCATTTCCGCACAAGCCGGACTGGCTGGTTCAACCTTCATCGGCCGAAACGTAATGCTGGGTGGCCAGGTCGGCATCGCGGGCCATGGACGCATCGAGGATGGCGCTCAATTAGCTCCACAATCCGGCGTTCCGGCTGGAAAAATCATTCGGGCAGGCACGATCATGTTTGGCAGCCCCGCGCGTCCTATAGAGAAGGCCAAGGTGATTATCGCCCTTATGGGACGTCTTCCCGACCTGGTTGAGAAGATACGCCGCCTGGAAGAAAAAGTGTTCCAAAACGCCGGTTAGTGCGGTTTAAGCCTATCCTTAGGGCACTAAATTGTTGACCGCGCCAGAAAAGCCGCTGATAATATCATGTGTCGGGGATCCGGCCCTCCAAGGGGCGAGTTCGTTCGCTCAATAGTGTAGGTGCTGACCTCCCTGTAAGACCCATAACCTCAGGTTTTTTGGGGCATTGGGCCGATTCGGGTATTGGTGTATGCGTCTGAACTGGGATAGGTCTTTGGTCTCGAGAATTTACACAACCTGAATCACAAATTATGGCTACCGGAACCAGAGTTGATTGGGAAAGCGAGAGGGGGCAATACGCGCCCGCTGCCGCATCCCCGACGCTAGAGCAGCGCCTCGCCCAAGCCATTGAGCGCGGAGCCCAACACCTACTTTCTCTGCAAGCCTCAGAGGGCTACTGGGTCGGCGAACTTGAAGCGGACACTACGCTCGAATCCGATTACATCTATTACCTGAATATTCTCGGCAAGGCGGAACCAGGCCGCATCGCCAAGCTCGCCAACTACATTCGCCGGCGCCAGTTGCCCGATGGCGGCTGGAATATTTATTTTGGCGGCCCCTCTGAATTGAACGCCACAGTGAAGGGCTACTTTGCGCTGAGGCTGGCGGGAGATTTGCCTGGCGCTCCGCATATGCTTCTCGCCAAGGCGCGCGTCATCGAATTGGGCGGTTTGGAAGCCACAAATTCTTATGTGCGGTTCTATTTGGCGCTGGTGGGATTGGTAGGTTGGGACATGGTTCCCGCCATTCCACCGGAATTAATGCTGATCCCGAATTGGTTCCCCATCAACATTTATGAGTTTTCTTCCTGGACACGTGGAATAGCGATTCCGCTGACGGTTCTTTACGCCATCAAACCTCGCTGGTCGCTTTCCAAGGAAGTTCGCCTGGACGAGCTTTTCAAGGTTCCCGGCGCGCGCGCAACTTCTCTTGAGTGGGACCGGCAATTTCTTACCTGGAAGAATTTCTTTTTGGCCGCGGACCGTGCCTACAAACTTTACGAACGGTTGCCTTGGAAACCGCTGCGCCGCCGGGCCGTTTCCAATGCCGGCACATGGATTGTGGAGCATTTGCAGGATTCCGACGGTATGGGGGCAATTTTCCCCGCGATGCAAAACGCAATCATGTCACTTATTGCACTTGGGCATTCGCCGGAAGACCCACTGACTGCGCGAGAAATCGCGGAGTTTGATCGGTTGGCCATCGAAGAGGAAGACACGATTCGCATGCAGCCCGCAGTCTCACCCGTGTGGGACACGGCCATTGCCATCGTCGCTCTGGCTGAGGCCGGACTCGAACCCAATCACCCAGCACTGGTGCATGCCGCGGATTGGCTGCTCAATAAGCAAATCTTCAATCATGGCGACTGGCAGGTAAAGGTACGCGATGTGGAGCCTGGAGGCTGGGCATTCGAGTACCGGAATGATTGGAATCCGGATGTGGATGACACGGCCTTCGTCCTGATGGCGCTGCAGCGCGTGGATTATCCCGACAAGCCGCGCATGCAGGAGGCTGTGCGCAAAGGAATCGCCTGGGTTCTGAGTATGCAGAACCGCAATGGCGGTTGGGGCGCCTTTGACCGCGACAACGACAAAAAGTTTCTGACCAGGATTCCGTTCGCTGATCACAACGCCATGATCGATCCGGCCACGGCCGATGTAACCGCGCGGGTGATGGAATGTCTGACTCGCTTTGGCTGGGCTAAGGACCATCCTGCAATCGGGCGCGCGGAAGAATTCCTGAAGCGCGACCAATGCGCGGACGGCTCCTGGTATGGCCGCTGGGGAGTCAATTATCTTTACGGAACGGGCGGCGTCATTCGCGCGCTCGAAGCCGCGGGCCTCGCCGCACGAGACTACGTCCGCCGCGCCTCTGATTGGCTGCACTCCGTGCAGAATCCTGATGGTGGGTATGGCGAATCCATCGCCTCCTATTACGATGAGTCGCAGAAGGCGAAGGGTGTGAGCACGCCTTCGCAAACCGCCTGGGCTTTGATTGGATTGATGGCCGCGGGGGACAAGGGCGATCCGTGCGTCACTCGCGCTTTGGAGTATTTATTGCAGCATCAGAACGAGGATGGCTCGTGGGATGAATCCGAATTTACGGGCACTGGTTTTCCCCGGGTTTTCTATTTGAAGTATCACCAGTACCGGAATATGTTCCCAGTTTATGCATTGAGTCACTATAGGAACCTGCTTGAAGGCCGAAACGAGTATCATGGAGTCGCCGTAAACCCTGCGGATTTTCCTTACCGCAGCAACTGAAGTTTGGGGGAAGAATGCGCTATCCGTTGAAAATGTCCGCCAACATGGCTCGCCACATCATGTCCAAGCGCCTGCATGGCGAGAAGAAATTTCCCATGGTGTTGATGCTCGAACCGCTACACGCCTGCAACCTGACGTGCACGGGATGCGGACGCATCCGCGAATACAAGTCCACCATCAATGAATCACTGACCGTGGCGGAATGCCTGAAGGCAGTGGACGAGTGCGGATCGCCAATTGTTTCCATCTGCGGCGGTGAGCCCATGATCTATCCGGAAATCGGCCAGCTCACCAAGGAAATTCTGGATCGCGGGAAGCACATCATCCTGTGCACCAACGGGATGTTCATCCGCAAGCGTCTGCACGAGTTCAAGCCCAGTTCCAGCTTTTTCTGGAACGTCCACTTGGATGGAATGGAGCGTACGCACGACTTGTGCGTGGAGCGCGACGGCGTGTTTCGCGATGCCATTGAGGGCGTCAAGGCTGCCAAGGCCGCGGGATTCCTGGTCTGCTCCAACACCACCATTTACAAAGAGACTGACCTGAACGAAATCGCGGAACTATACAGCTTCCTGGATGAGTTGGGTGTGGATGGCTACATGCTTTCCCCCGCGTACAATTATTCCGCAGTCATGACCAAGGAAATTTTCATGTCCCGCGAGGACGTGCGGGATAAATTCCGTCAGGCCGTTGATCTGCTTGGCAAGCACAACTTGATGGTTTCGCCGATTTACCTCGACTTCCTTCGCGGCGAACGCGAACTCGATTGTACCGCCTGGGGCACGCCAACTTTCAATCCACGCGGATGGAAAGGCCCCTGCTACCTGATCACCGACGCTCATCACGAATCCTACAAAGACCTCGTGGAAAAAACCGACTGGTCGAAGTACGGCCCTGGGAACGATCCGCGCTGTGCCGATTGCATGGTGCATGTGGGATTTGAAACCACTCCTGTTCTTGGCGCTCGGCCGAAACTGGGCGACACCTGGAGAATGTTCAAATGGCAGATGAGCGGCAAGATGGGCGGAAAGCGTTTCGTGGATAAGAATGGCGGCCATCGCCCCGGCAGCGGAGCAGGCAACGGCCAGTCGGGCGGCGCGGGGACATCCCACCCGACGAGCAATTTTATTCCTGCCGACGCGATCGGATCTCAGGATCGGACGCTGAGGGCTCCGTAACGCGAAAGCACGGGGAAAAGCTTCGCAGAATGACCCTCGTATGACCTCGCTGGTCACTGGCGCAACAGGATTCCTTGGCAGCCATGTCGCGCGGCAATTGTGCGCGCGTGGCGAACGCGTGCGTGTGCTGGCGCGCGCAACAAGCGATCGCCGGACGCTGAAGGACCTCCCCGTAGAAACTGTGGAAGGCGATTTGCGCGATTCGGCTTCGCTGGATAGGGCGCTGGCTGGGATCAGCCGTGTGTTCCATATAGCCGCGGATTATCGTTTGTGGGCGCGCGACTCCAGGGAGATCTACGAATCTAATGTCACCGGAACGCGGAATTTGCTCGCGGCGGCGCGGAAGGCGCGCGTAGAGAAGTTTGTTTACACCAGCACGGTTGCCACCGTGGCCGTGGATCGCGCCGAAATGCCGACCGAGGCGACCGAATCTGTAATTGATGAAATGGTTGGGCATTACAAACGGTCGAAGTGGCTGGCGGAGCAGGAAGCCCGCCGCGCGGCGCACGAGGGTGTGCCCGTTGTAATCGCCATGCCCACGACGCCCGTCGGCCCTGGCGATTGGAAGCCAACCCCTACGGGGAAAATCATCGTGGATTTTTTAAATGGCCGCATGCCGGGATACGTGCAGACCGGACTGAACTTTGTCGCCGTGGAAGACGCTGCGGCGGGACATCTCTTGGTCGCGGAAAAAGGAAAGGTTGGCGAGCGCTATTTGCTGGGAGCTGAAAACCTGACACTGAAACAAGTGCTCGACACACTCGCCGGAATCACCGGCCGGCCCGCGCCGAAGAGAAAGATACCCCACGCGGTCGCGCTCATGGCCGCGTATGCCGATACCGCGATTTCGCGCTTGCGCGGGCGAGAGCCGCAAATTCCGGTTGAGGGCGTGAAGATTGCGCGGCACATGATGTTCGTGGATTGCTCGAAAGCGAAGCGCGAATTAGGTTTTGCGCCCGGGCCAGTGGAGAAAGCGCTCGAAGCTGCAGTGCGCTGGTATGAAGAAAATGGCTACGTTGGTTCAGGTCAAGCGGCGCGCGTCGCAGCAGTGCGTGCGGCATGACATCGTGCACATCTCTTTGAATGTGGAACGCCCGATTTGAAGATACTCGTTACATTCGCGGTTGACGCTGAATTCGCTCCCTGGCGCGGTTTGCGATTATTTAGGCGGATTGACACAGGCATGGGTGCCGAAGCTTATCAAGCTGACATAAACGGTTCGCAGGTTTGCGTCCTTCTAACAGGAATTGGGGGTGACAAGGCTTGGGTGGAAGCGACGAAGCTAATCTGGAACCTGGATGTCGACATGTGTATCTCAAGTGGTCTTGCTGCAGGATTACGAGCTGAGCATGTGCTTGGGGAAGTCGTTGTTGCACGCCAGGTGGAAGCTGCATCGCAGAAACGCACAATTGAGTGCGATGTGGAAATGGTCGCGCTGGCTCGTCGCTGCGGGGCCAAGGGCGTGCAGCTGATGTATTCGACAGACCACGTCGTCATCAGTGCGATTGAGAAGAATGAACTCGGAAAAGTTGCAGACGTAGTGGATATGGAAAGCGGAGATATCCTGTATGAGGCGGTTGCCTTCGGTGCACGCGTCGTCGCCATTCGCGCCGTAAGCGATTCTTCTCAAGAGGATCTACCAATTGACTTCAATCGCGTCGTCACCAAAGAGGGAGACGTCAGTATTCCTCGCGTTTTGGGAGAAGTTGCACGACGACCGTCGGTTCTTCCATCGCTTGTGAGATTTGGCAAGCAAAGCAGAGCAGCGGCGGAGAAACTTGCTGGGGTCTTGGACCGCTACGTCGAACATTTGGCGGCATTCAATTCTGTTTCTGCGGACAAGGCTGCATTATGAGCCGAGCTGGGGGAATGCTCAGTGCTGAACGGCAATTAGTTGCAATGCCTACCACCATGCGCGCCGCGGTCTACCGCGGCAAGGACAACGTTGTAGTGGAAACCGTCCCCGTCCCCGAAATCGGCGATGGGGAAGTCCTTATCCGCGTTGCGGCTTGCGGCATTTGCGGCACTGACATTAAAAAAATTCATCACGGTTTCGTCAAGCCGCCGCAAATTCTTGGCCACGAGGTGGCCGGAACTGTAGTAGCCATCGGTCCGGGCGTTAAAAAATGGAAAGTCGGCGACCGCGTAGTCAGTTTCCATCATATCCCCTGTGGAAACTGCTTTTATTGTAAGCAGAAGCTATTTTCGCAGTGCCCCGGTTATAAGAAGGTCGGCCTCACCGCAGGATTCGACCCCAACGGGGGCGGCTTCGCGCAATTTGTTCGTGCCATGCCCTGGATCGCCGAGCGCGGCATGGTCGCAATCCCTGACGATATTAGCTTCGAGGAAGCCACCTTCATCGAGCCGGTAAATACAATTTTGAAAGCCGTGCGCAAGGCGCGCGTCGCAAATGGCGAGCATGTTTTGGTCATCGGTGCCGGCCCTGTCGGCCTGCTATTGATGATGCTCGCAAAGAATGCCGGCGCGACGGTTTACGCCAGCGATCCCATGCCGGAGCGCCGCATGAAAGCTACGCAGCTTGGCGCGCGCGAAACATTCGATCCAACGTCCGCCAGCCTGACCGATGCAATTCGAGCACACACCGAAGGCCGGGGTGCCGATGCCGTCCTGGTTGCGGTACCATTCCCACAGGTCGTGGATGAAGCGCTTTCGGCTGCGCGTCCGGGGGGACGAGTCCTGCTCTTCGCGCAAAACGACCCGCAAATGCGCATCGAGTTTGGAGCGGCGTCAGTGGGAGTGGACGAAAAAGAGATCCTCGGAAGTTACAGCGCCGACGTGGAAATTCAGGAAGAATCCGCGCGGTTGGTTTTTTCGCGCCAGTTGCCCGTGGCTAAATTGATTACGCACCGCTTCCCGTTGGAAAGATTTAGCGAGGGATTGGCCCTTGCTTCCCGTCCCACGGCGGATTCCTTGAAAGTGATGATATTGCCATGACCAAAATAGCGACCATTACCAGGCCCAGTCCCGCCCTGCGGGCCCAGATGACTGCCGGAGTGCTCCACGGCAGCGAAGATCTGAAAATCGAGCAGGTCGAAATCCCGCGTATTTCCGCCGACGAAGTGCTGGTTCGCGTGAAAGTGGCGCTCACCTGCGGCACTGACCTGAAAGTTTGGAAGCGCGGCTACCACGCCAAAATGATCACGCCGCCCTCCGTTTTCGGTCACGAGCTGGCGGGAGAAATCGTGGCCATGGGCACGGACGTGAGAAACGGACCGGCCGGAAACCTGCGAATTGGTTCTCGCGTGGTTCCCGCGAATTCCGCTCCTTGCGGCGAGTGCTTCTTCTGTCGCAAAGCTCAGCCGAATCTGTGCGAAGACTTGTTGTTTAACAACGGGGCCTATGCGGAGTACATTCGCATTCCCGGCCCAATTGTGCGCCAAAACCTTTTGGAAATTCCCGCGCACGTTTCCTATGCGGACGCGGCACTGGTTGAGCCTCTGGCCTGCGTTCTGCGCGGGATTGAGGAGATTGGCATCCACTCCGGCGACACCACGGTGCTGATTGGCTGTGGGCCCATCGGCATGCAGTTTTTGCGCGTGCTTGCTGCGCGAAAGGTCAATGTGATCGCACTTGGGAAGCGCCATACACAAGTAATCGCCGCCGAAAGGCTGGGCGCTCGC
The DNA here is from genome assembly GCA_035308165.1 of Candidatus Acidiferrales bacterium. GTDB lineage: Bacteria > Acidobacteriota > Terriglobia > Acidiferrales > UBA7541 > DASTCZ01. Next base: position 71,990 of record DATGHC010000080.1, read on the forward strand.
GCGGCTTTTGACGTCACTGAACTGGATGATCCCGTCGCTCGCATTCGGGAATTGACCGAAGGTGGACGCGGCGCCGATTCCGTGATCGAAGCCGTGGGCATGCCTGAAACCTGGGAATGGGCTTTGCAGATGGTTCGCAAGGGCGGGGTCGTCAATTTATTCGGCGGATGCCCCGCGGGCTCCGAAGTACGGATTGACGCCGCCGGGCTGCATTATTCGGAAATCACCATCAAGTCCACGTTCCATCACACGCCGCATTACATCCGGGAATCGCTTGCGGCCGTGGCCCGCGGGGAAGTCCGCGCCTCCGATTTCGTGACCGGCGAAGCGCGCCTCCGCGATTTGCCGCGCGTCTTCCAACAAATGAAAAACGGCCACGGCGAATTGAAGACGGCCATCATCCCCTGAGTGCGGCCTCCCGTGCCAACGTACGCAGACCTCGAAATCGCGCGCGAGCTTCCGCCGGACCGCTGCTCTCGGGACATGGCTGAGCGCTATACGCGCCATCTGGCAACCTCGCACTACGAAAATTTCAATGTGGTCTCCTGGCTGCTTCCGCGCCGCCTCCATCAACATTTTTACAATTTATATGCCTATTGCCGCTGGGCGGATGACCTCGGCGATGAGGTCGCTGATCCCACCCGCGCTCTCGAATTAATCAATTGGTGGGAAGAGGAGCTGCGTGCATGCTATGCGGGAAATCCGTCCCACCCCGTGTTTGTGGCTTTGGCCGGAACAATTCGTGCCTTCGATATTCCCATTGAGCTATTCTCGGATTTGCTGGTTGCCTTCCGCCAGGACCAAGCTGTTCAGCGCTATGACACCTGGAGTGAGATGATCGTCTACTGCCGTTATTCAGCGAATCCCGTGGGACGGCTAGTGCTCTATTTGTGCGGATACCGCGATGCCGAGCGCCAGCGCCTCTCCGACGCCACTTGCACCGCTCTGCAGCTTGCAAATTTCTGGCAGGATGTTTCCAGGGATCTGCAGAAGGGCCGCATTTATATTCCGCTCGACGCTCTTCGCGCGCATGGATTGGGATTTGCTGACGTCGAAGCGCTGCGATTCGACGAACGGTACGCCGCTTTGATGCGCGACTTGATTGCGCGTACTCGTGTTTTGTTCAACGAAGGGCTTCCGCTCGCGGCAACCGTCTCCCCCGAACTGCGAGTGGACATCGAAATGTTCAGCCGGGGCGGTCTCGCTGTCCTCGAGGCCATCGAATCCATCGGCTATAACACGCTTGAAAAGCGCCCCTCGATCGGCAAAGGTACCCAAGTAAAGCTTCTTGGCCGCGCTCTAATGGGACGTATGCTCACGCTCGGGTCATCCGCTGGAGACAAGCCTTCACCCCAAGAGAATCATGGAAGTATTTCTGGTTCTGAGGCCACATCCTTCACTGCGAATACTTCTCATCCCGCAGGAAAGTCCGATTCCAATAGCGTTGCCGCGTCCTATGAGGAATGCCGCCGCGTGGCTCGCGATTCCGCCAGTAATTTCTACTATGCGTTTTATCTGCTTCCCGAGCCCAAGCGCCGCGCGCTCTGCGCGCTTTACGCCTACATGCGCTTGGTGGACGACGTTTCCGATTCGCCAGGTGCTGCGGGTGCGCCACCAAATGCTGCAAAACAGCGGGGCCTGGCGCGTTGGCGGGCGCTTACGGATGCTGCTTACGCCGGCGACGTCGCCGGTCATGCCATCCTCCCGGCCTTCGCCGACGCCTGCTCGCGATTCGCCATCCCTGCACGCTACTTTCACGATCTCATTTCCGGCGCGGAGATGGATTTGACCGAGCCGTCCTATGCCACCTTCGCCCGCCTGCGCGAATATTGCTACCGGGTCGCGGGCACTGTGGGCCTCACGTGCATCCACGTCTTCGGCTTCCGCGACCAGCGCGCGCCCGACGTCGCCGAGCGCTTGGGTATCGCCTTCCAATTGACCAACATTCTGCGCGATCTGCGTGCCGACCTGGAAATGGGCCGGGTTTATCTCCCCCAGGAAGATCTACAACAGTTCGGCATACGCGACCAGGATCTCGCCGGCCCGCTTACCGCTCAGCTCGCAAAGCTCCTTGAGTTCGAGGCCGACCGCGCGTGGAAGTTTTATGAAGAAGGCGCTGAAATTGTGGGTCTGGTCGAGCGTGACAGCCGCGGCGCATTGTGGGCGCTGGCGCGCACCTACAGTGGCCTCCTCGCGCGCATCGAATCGCGCGGCTACGACGTGTTTGCCTCGCGAGTGCGCTTGAGCGCGGCGGAAAAGTTCGGCATCCTGGTCCGCGCGCAGCTGGGCGCGTGGTCGGAGGCGCATGTCCTCGAAAAGCGTGATCGTGATCGGCGGCGGACTGGCAGGACTGTCCGCCGCCGTCGCGCTGGCTGAATCCGGTTACCGCATCACCTTGCTCGAAAAACGCCCGTTTTTGGGCGGACGCGCCACTTCCTATGTGCTTCCCACAGGTGAGCATGTGGACAATTGCCAGCACGTCACCCTGGGATGCTGCACCAACCTCGATGACTTCTACCGCCGCGCCGGGGCCTCTGGAAAAATTCGATTTTATGACCGGCTCGAATTTTCTTCACCGGATGGCCACCGCGGCACAATGTATCGTTCCCCTCTGCCTGCTCCCTTTCATCTCACACCGTCATTCGCCAAGTTCCCGCTTCTGAGTTGGGCCGATAAGCGCGGCATTGCGCGTTTGCTCATGTCCATAACGCGCAGCGGAGGCCGGCCAGGGGATCTGGCATCGCCTGAAAGTGCGCGTCCCAACATGCTTGATTGGTTGCGGCGTCACAAACAGACGGAGACGGCGATCCAACGCTTTTGGGGAGCCGTTCTAATCAGCGCGCTCGACGAGACTCTCGACCGCACCGACGCTCAGTATGGTGTCGACGTTTTCTGGAAGGCATTCCTGGCCAATCGCGCGGGTTACCGGTTAGGCATTCCAACAGTGCCGCTTGCAGACCTCTACGATGGATGCCGCGCGGCGCTGATCCAGCAGGGCGGGGAAGTGCGCTTTCGTGCGGCGGTGCGAACACTGGGGATCACAGGCAATGTGATCGATGGAGTCGCCTTCGAATCCGGCGAAGTTTTGCGCGCGGACCACTACATTGCGGCCGTCCCGCAGGAACCTCTTCTCGAACTGCTCCCAGCCGATATCACAGCACGCCAGCCCGCTTTCGCCAATCTACGGAACCTGCGCAATTCCCCTATCACTGGAGTGCATCTCTGGTTTGACCGCCCGGTCATGACCGAAGCATTCCTGACTCTGTTGGACACGACCACTCAGTGGATTTTCAATAAGACACTGCTCTATGGTGGTGCGGACGCTCCAAATAGCGGGCAATACCTTCAACTGGTCATCAGCGCCAGCTACGACCTGGTACAAAAGTCACGCCAGGAAATTGTCGATATCTGCTTGAGGGAGGTGAAGCGCGCGCTCCCGGCCGCACGGAATGCCCAGTTAGAAAAATCTACCGTTATTAAGGAAACCGCCGCGACATTTTCGCCCGCACCCGGCTGCGACCAATGGCGCCCTCCCGCCACCAGTCCCTTTCGTGGCCTTTTCCTCGCGGGCGATTGGACCGCCACGGGCTGGCCCGCCACCATGGAGGGTGCCGTCCGCAGCGGTTACCTTGCCGCAGAGGCCATCACCAACGCCGATGGCAACCCTCAAAGATTCTTGAAGCCAGACTTGCCCGTCGAGGGGATTTCCAGGTTAATTGCTAGGCGCACCTGATTCTGACTTTGCTTTTGCTTCGCGTCCCTTTTCAATTTTCCTGCGAGATTTCTCCGGGTGTCTCGATTTCTCCCAGATGCCTCTCTGATTCCGTCAAAGATCCACACCACTTGTCCAGTTCCGCATAAGCCGCCTCATGCTTCTTGCCGAATGCCTCGAAGTCATCACGGCTCTCCCAATAGTCGAGGGTAAAATACCTCCTGCCCCCAGCGACGTCCCGAATCAGACGCGACCCTCTATACCCTGGCGCCTGCCCGAACAGACTCGCCCAATCGCCCTTCGCCCCGTATACTTTCTCAAACATTTTTTCCATGCCCGACTTGACATGGAACTCCCATAGGTTTACAAACATAGCTTACCCGTCTCCACCGCTTTGTTCTCCCAGGCAAGGATTTCTGCGGAACGATAGCAACGTCGAACGGAGTTTAGCAACACCACGGTTCTGGAAGTATCCCCTTCTACGGTCTGCGCGAGGATGACTTTTACCACGTGCCCACCCCCATATTGGAAGAGCGGTGCTCCGGGAGGTTTGTTTGGATAGAAAATACAGGCAACACGGTTATCAGGACTCCGGCAAGCCGGAAAAGCGTGAGCGGCAGAAGGAGCAGCCCCGCCCGGCGCGCCAGGAGCAGATAGGCCCGCGCACGCCCCGAATGGTGGGCACGGTCCTTCGGGCAAGATGTTCCGGCTGCGGGAATGTCCTCCCCACCGGATTCGACCCCAATGGCGCCTGCCCCCGCTGCGGTTTTGAGCTTCACTGCTGCAAACAATGCGTCAATTTCGACACCGGCGCCCAATGGGAATGTACGCAGCCTATTCCCGAGCCCATCATGAAGAAGAGCGCCAAGAACACTTGCACCTTTTTTGAGCACCGCATGACCGTCGAAAAGGACACCGCGCCCATCGCGCCCGCCGCCAATAATTCCGCACAGAAGGAGTATTCCACCACCGCAGCGCGCCCCAGCGACGCCCGCTCCGCTTTTGAGAATCTCTTTAAGAAGTAAGCAGGATTTAATTCGGACCAGGAATTTGATTAGTCTTACTGTGCTCGTGGGAAATTATGGAACAGACCGGCAACATTCGGTGTGTTACATCAACCCCTCAATATCCTTGATCATTTCCTCTTTGGCGTCCTGTCCCAGCCCCACAGACACCTTTGCAACGTGTCCATCGCGCGCGATCAGCACCGTCGTCGGATAACCGATCAGGCCAATTTTGTCGTTCAGGGCGTCGGTGGTCAAGAAGATGGGAAAATTCAGAGCCTCCTTCACGCCATTTACATCGAATGTCGTTTTCTTAACATAGGGCTCGACAATCGATTTCCCTTCAGGATCCACGGCTACTCCGAGTATGGTGAAGCCCCTGGGGCCATATTTCTTCTGGAACTCAATCAGCCAGGGAGCTTCTTCTTTGCACGGCTCGCAAAACGTCCCCCAGAAATCTACCAGCACGACCTTTCCTTTCAGGTCGGATATCTTCAAATCACTTCCATCAAGCGCTTTTAACACCACATCCTGCATGTCCAAGTTGGTCTGTTGCGGAGGCGCGGCCGCGGTCCCGCCAATAGGACCCGGTCCCGTTGCCCTCGCCTGCGGAATTGCCTTGTTCAGCAGATACACTCCGCCGGCCAGCACGGCAACTGTAACCACAGCGATCAGGGCCTTCTTCATTGCACGCTCCGTGAATTGTCCGCCGCCCCCAATTGGGCGCGCCGTCGCAAGTAACCGCTCAAATATCCATTTTACATGATTGGAGCGGAGAAGTCTGGCCAGGCCGCCAACGACGATTCCTTACCCGGCAGCAGGTGGCGGCGGTTGATCACTGTTCCAAATGTCGTGCGTCACCAGCCACCGGGCCCGAACGCGCTTCAGAATAAGCACATATTTTGATCTATAAGGATCGGCCGATTCAGCGCCTTCAATGGTGCTTTCAAACCTGCCGATTTGGTGGGCCTCGTCCCCACACACTGTAGTCTGTGTCGGCACAATTTTGATTCCCGCAAGTCGCTTCATCGGTTCTCTGAACCAGCGTTTTATCCCCGCTCGCCCTTTCACGATCTCCTGATTCGGCGGCATTAATATGGCTCTCTCTGCATACATGGAGGCAAGTTTGGCCACATCCCTTGCCCTAAACGCCGCCTCCATCTCTGGGGCGATTTTCTGGACAGCCGATTCAATCTTTGTTCCCCTGCGTTTGGCGCTCATGCCCGACCTCGCGTCACCTATGTAGGCAGCTGTGCTAAGAATATCCACCCCAGCGCACCGGAGCAAGGGTCCTTAACGGTTCTTCCAGTCCAATCACCAACATTTTCCGATTTCAAACAAATCGCCAATTGCGAATCACGGAGTGAACGGTCTTCGGGTCTTCCGGCCCGGGAATCGGCCGGGTTTGCTCCGCCAGGATTCCGAGCAATTCATCCAGCAACTTCTCAAGCCTCTCCGGGTTCTCCTCTTCACTGATTGCCGCCGCAAACTTGTCATAGGTTTTGTGTGTATCCTGAGCCATGTCAGCCTCCCTCATTCAAGCGCCCTTCGTTTGGAGTCCCTCGCTTCTTACCCGGGGTGTGGTCTTCAAGGCGAAACGGAGACAGTTTCACCTGAAACAAGGACTCCAAGCGGTCAAGAGCGCTCCAGTAGCAGGATATATTATATATGTTATATTACCATAGATGTAATAGGGAACACTTCCAGGATTTCCACAGGTGAGCCACAATTTCCACAGCCGCTCGGCGGCGCTTATTAAACTCGGCCGTATCTCTCCGCCATATACCACCTTCCCGCGTCTCTCGCTCCCAGATTCGACCTTCTCCTTAGGACGAATTGGTCAGGCTCCACTCGATAGATTGAATACTCAATTTCATTGCCCAGCAGTCGCACACGGTCCCGGGCGACGGCCATCCCTTTAAAGCTTCCCAGCACGACCTTCTCGTGGCCGGGCTCATGGCACCGCAGCGCCGCGATCAAATCTTGTTGCGACAGCTCCCTACAGGGCTTCAACGACGTGGCCATTTCCTGGCCGGTATTTTCCACCTCAAACAAATTCTCCACCAGGGCCAGGCCCGCCAGTGCTTCCTCCAGCTCTATCCACCCTTTTCCGCCACACCCTTTACACGCCAGCCTGCCGGACCCTGCGCATCTTGTGCAGTGCCGGTCGTGCCCGGGCACACGAAGCAGCCTGCAGTCGGGGCACTTGACCGCCTTGAGTCCTCGCTTGTTATAACTGCACTTTACGCACTCTCCCCGTACCCCACGGCCCTCACACCATGAGCAAAGCGCCAACCCTCCGAATCGCCGCCCGACTCCGCGGCATTGGATGCACGGATATTTGCCCGAGCCTTTGCACACATCGCAGGGAATGTAGATGATCTCCTCGCCCATGCAGCGACGGCACTTGCAATTGCAATAGCACTCGCGGCAATCGCAACTCCACGCGTGTCCATTCGGGCTCCGCCCCACACCGTTGCACAGCCCGCACTTGTAGGTCGCCATGGCCGGAAAGTATAAAGAGCAGGTTTTTAATCCAGTGTGAATAGAGTTTTACAGATTCGCTATCTGGGATTGGTCTTGGCGGCTCGCAGGGGAACGCTCATCTCAACGGGTCAGGAAATAAAGTCGGCTCACGCTGCGGCTCATCGGCAATCGTATCAAGCTGTGGATAACTATGTCTCAGGGGTTCGGGCACCTTCACCTTGTTCCCCGTCAGCACGCGAATCAGCTGCAGGGCATTCACAATCGCCTTCCCCTGATAGTGGTTGTTGGTCACAACGAATGTCGACCCGGCATGTTTCGCCACATGCTCTATGCGCTCCGCCCAGGGCTCAAGCTCATCTTCACTATAGAGGTAGTTGTACCGTTCCTCCGGAGGCGTGGTCGGGTCGTCGCTGAACCATGTGTCATAGCGTCTCCCGTGCAGCCGTATGTACCCTACGCGCGCCGTCGAGCGCTCCGTTGGCTTCATCGAGCGTCCGATCACCGGCTGGTCAATGTTGCAAAATCCTACCCCCCGTTCGTGAAGCATGGCGAAGAATTCTTTGTCGTTCCAGGTAGCATGACGTACCTCCACCGCCAGAGGGTAATCGCCAAATCGCTCAAAGAGTTCCTTCAGGTAGGCAAGGTTGTCCTGCGTGCGATGGAACGAAAAAGGGAATTGCAACAGAACCGCGCCCAGTTTCCCCGCGCGCGCCAGCGGATCGAATCCCGCCCGCACTGCGTGCTCGTCCTCGGTTGTGGCCCCACTCTCATGTGTGAATTTCTGCCACAGCTTCGCTGTGAACACGAATCGCGGATTCGCCGACACGCGCTCAATCCATTGCTCCGCCAGATTCGGCCGCAGCGGCTGGTAAAACGATGTATTGATTTCAATCGTATCGAAAAATTCCGCCAGATACGCCGCTTCGTGGAACCCGCGCGGCCGCTTCGAGGGGTAGACGATCCCCGCCCAATCGGCGTAGGACCATCCGGCCGGTCCCACTCGAATCTCATGGGACTGTTTCGGAGCAACTGGGTTGGACGGTTTGGGCATTTGGTCCGAGGCGGCTTGCAATTTTCACGGTACAGACAGGGCCGCACAGCACGCAACGCAGCCTATGCTTCCATTCCCGCAACTGTCAATATTTGGACGATTGGATTGCAACTCAGCGATCGTTCGTAAGGTGCAGTCAGGAAACCTTTCCCGTAACTTTTCCGGCTTCCGATTGCATCCCTCCTGCGGAGTTGCTATCCTGAAAATCCCTGATGACCCGCTACGGCGATCATCGCTCGAAAACCATTCGGGCTTTCTCCACGACCCGCAATCCAGGACATATATACGAAAGGGGCCCTCATGATTTTCTCCATAACCTACAAGAACGTCGAAGTGAGAGAGCCTGTAGAGGTTGAAGCCGGTAAGCACACTGCAAAATTGGGAAAGCTGCTGAAGAGTTACGCTCCGGACTTAATAAAACTCCATGGCGTTCTGGCAAAATTGCCGCGCAAGGAAGAATTTACCTTTGTCCTAAACCTCACACTCCCTACCGGCAGTATGCACTGCACGGGAAAGGCTTCCGACGTTCGCTCCAGTCTAAAATTGGCCTTCACGGAACTTGAAACGCAGATTAAGAAACACAAGGATCATTTGCGCCATGATTACTCCTGGAAACGCAAGCGCCCGCGCACAGAAGCGCTCGCCTGACCCATTGAGCCTCGATGTCTTTGGAGTAAAACAAAAATGGAGTGCGGAATCTCTCCCACACTCCAATTAGGTGCTGCCCCGAACTGATTCCTGCGAGTTAATCTCCTTACGGAGTTGGAACCACAGCCGAAACTTCGTTCGAGTTTACGCTCTCGTTTCCGCCGCCATCCACTGCGGTCACGACGTAGAAATATGTCTGCCCGGCAACCACCGTCGTGTCAGTGAAGGTGGTGCCAGTGACAGGCGTATTGGTAATCAGCGTGTACGGCCCGCCCGATTGCGTTCCGCGATACACCTTGTATCCCACAACCGTGTTGGACGTGCTCGCTGTCCAACTCAGCGCCACTGAATGCTGTACCTGGGCCACGCCGGTGCCCGTGAGCGCGATGTTGATCGGAGTATTGCTTGCCGTACTGGCAACAACCACGTTGCCCGTCACCGTGCTCCCACTCGTCGGAGTGAAGGTAACCGTCAATGTCGCGGTGTTGCCCGAGGTTACTACCTGTCCGGCAGTGACTCCTGACGCGATGAATCCCGCGCCAGTTTCGGTAACGGCCGATATGGTCACGCTCGAATTTCCGTTATTAGTTAGGATCACGTTTTGCGCGCTGTTGCTTCCCACCGCCACGTTCGTATAGGTCAGGCTCGTCGTGCTTGGGTTCAGCAATGCACTTGGAGATACAGCCGATCCCGTCAACGGAATGGTTAGAGGGGAATTGGACATATTGCCCGTCAGAACCACTGACCCGGACACGTTTCCTGCGGACGTCGGCGCGAAGACAACGTTGAAGGTCGAACTCGCGCCGCCGGCAAGCGCTAACGGTGTGCTCAGCCCGGTGGTAGTGAATCCTGTGCCCGATACCGCGGCACTCGTAATTGTCACGCCCGTGCTTCCAGCGTTCTGCAGCTTAAATGTTTGCGAATTGGGCGACCCAACAATCACATTCGCAAAGGTGGCCGAAGGCGGTGTCGCTGTGATACCAGACTGCACACCCGTTCCAGTCATCGCCACGGAAGTTACAGCGGGACTCGCGTTGCTGGTGATCGTTATGCTTCCGCTCGACGCGCCCGCGGTTGTGGGCGCGAACTTAGCATTGAAATTGGCGGTATGCCCGCTTGCCACGGAAATCGGCAGCGTAAATCCACTCACTGAGTATCCGGTTCCCGACGCGGAGAGCGCCGTGACCGTCAAATTGCCAGCGCCAGGGTTGCTGATGGTCATAACTTGTGTTGACGATCCCCCCACCCCCACACTGTTGAATGGGACTGGATTGGGCGTCACTGAGATTTGCGGCTGGCCTGGAGTTGATGTTCCCGTCCCGCTCATCGTTACCACCGTGGGCGTTGAGGAGGCATTGCTGGAAATTGTCATCGTGCCATTCGCTGCACCCGTCGCCGTGGGCGCGAATTGGACTTTGAAAACGCTGACGCCGCTGGGACCGACGGATATGGGCAAGGGAAGCGTGCCCACGATCGAGAAGCCCGTCCCGGACAACGAAACCTGCGAGACACTCAGTGTCATATTTCCGGGATTGCTCACCGTCACTGCCTGTTGCGCAGAGCCCCCAACCTGGACAGTCCCGAATGGAATGCTGCTGGGACTCACGACCATTTGCGCTTGCGCCGCCACTCCGGTTCCGGTCAGTGCAACCATCGTGGGGGTCTTTGAAGCATTGCTGGTAATAGCCATCGTGCCGGTAACCGGTCCCACGGTTGTGGGCGCGAATTGGATATTGAGCGTCCCGGACTTTCCCGCCGGAATATTGATGGGCAGGGAAAACGCACCGGTGATGTTGAAAACTTTCGACGAAATCACGATTTGCGTGATGGACACGGCGGCGGTCCCGGGATTGGTCATTGTCAGCACCAGGTGCGCCGCGCCGCTGTCAACCGCGCTTCCGAAGGCCAACGTACTGGTCGAAAGAGACAGCGCCGGCCCGTTGATGGGTTTCGCGCCCGTCGCTCCGACGCATCCGCTCTGTGCCAGGCACAAGAGCAAGGTCGCAGCAAGGGTCGCCACAAGTAGTGGGTATTTGTTTTCTCGAACAGCGGGCCGGGCTGGGGGCGGCTCAATGAAATTGCGTCGATTGAGTCGTGCCGGTCGTGGCATCATTAGAAATAAAGGGTAACAACCGCCCCAACTGCCATCTACTGGCCCAGAGTCCAAATCTAGGACAGAGGGCTTGACCTGTACGACATTGCCTGCAGAGCGAGGCTGCTTTGGCCATTGATTTGCCCCTCTGCACCCGTCCGGATTCGCCCCCAGCTGCGCAGTCGTCTGTCACATCACCCCTTGAATTGTCTTTATTTCCGCTTCAGATAATCTCGATGAGGTCGATGGGCGACCCGACTGAAGACCGTGCTACGCTAGGATTGCGCGAGGCTTCTCGCTAGCTCAACCAAAATGGACCACGGCGATGTCGTTCACACTTCCTATCCGCAAAGCCGCCAGTGGTCGAACCGCATCCTGATTCTTTCCTTATCGGGCATATTTTTCCTGACTCTCTACCCATTCCATTTCGATCTTTCCTCAAAAGTCGCAGGGAACTGGTCGCCATTCCTTCTCGACGTCAGTCACAAGAACGCAGGTTTCGCCGATGCATTCCTGAACATCCTTCTCTTCATCCCTTTCGGCCTGGGCCTGGCCAGCTTCCTTCGTCGCCGAAACTACTCCTGGCCCGCGATCTTCTCGGCTACCCTCCTTGCGGGAGCCATTTGCTCGTATTTCATCGAGTTCCTTCAAATCTATATCCCCAGCCGCGATTCCGGTTGGGAAGACGTGTTCACGAACACGGCCGGATCCTTTGCTGGAGCTCTGCTCTTCAAGGCGTTTGGTGAATTCCTGCTCTCGCACCTCTCGCGCTGGGAACAAGCCGTCGAAGCCTGGTGTTCCACGAAACTTATCGCCATCACCATCCTGGTCTATTTCGGTCTCTGGTTGGCAATTTCCATTCCGCTTCAGCACGAGACTCGATTTACCAATTGGGATCTCACCTGCCCCATATATGTCGGTGAAGATGCCGGAGGGAGAAACGCTTGGAAGGGCCGGGTGACTCTTCTCAAGATTTGGAATCGTCCCTGGCATGGTGACCCTAGCCAGCTCATGGCGCCAGCCGGACTCAACATGAGTGCAGACACTGGCCTTCTCGCCACTTATGACCTCACCGGCACACCTCCATATGACCCCGGTAACTCTACAGTTCCACCCCTTGTCCCGTTGATTCATCTCGGCCCCACCGTAAATCCCTCCATTCAAAGTTCCAGTGAGCTCACCAGACTGACCACTGTGCTTCCAACCACAGGACTGATTCGTGAGCTGCAAAAGACCAATCAATTGTCGTTGCGAATTGATTTCGTCCCACAAAGTATCGATCCCGCCGAAGGCGACATACTTTCCATCTCCAAACTACACGGCGTGGATGATCTTCTGGTCTGGCAGGAAGGTCCTGACCTCTTGATTCACATCCGCAGCCCTCTGGCCTATAGAGGCACACGGTTGCGCTGGGAAATCCGGAACGTGATCGTTCCAAATCGGCCAATTTCCGTTCTCATTTCCTACGACGGTTCGTCCGCCAACACCTTTGTGAACGGTCGAAAACACTCGGGTACGTACTACTTGAGCCCCGGGGCCGGCATTATGCGCAGATTCATTCACATCAATACCTACGAACTCCCCGCCTACTCCGTCATCTATGAGTCCTTAATTTTCGTCCCGATTGGCATCCTGCTTGGAATGGCCTCCCGGAAACTGGCTTCACCCGGAATTCGTGCCTGGGTCGGATTCTTGTTGGCCATAGTTCTACTCCCTGCGATTCTCGAAGCGCTGCTGGAGTTGGTAAGTGGACGCGCCGTGATTCCTTCTCTTGTGATTCTGGGCGCGTTTCTCACCATTGCCGGTTTTCTGTGGTTCAATGCAGACCGCCCCGCGTAAGACGCCGTTCCGCTTGAATTTACGTTATATTGTAGGCAACAGGGGACATCACAGATCGTGAGTGGCTCGATTGTCGAGACCCTCATCCTGGATCTCCTCGAATGGCTGTCAGACGGCAAGCGGACGTAGAAGAAGTGATGGGCGCGTTGCACGCATCATGCATGCCTCATTCAGCGCGGTTTGGCGCCTGCAGGAAGTCTGCTTTCGTCCAAACGGGCAGGGAAATGATGCTACGTTTCCTCATCTCCGCATTGACTCTGGGTTGCGGCGCGCTGATTGCTCTCTCCCCTGGCGTCAAGGCCCAGGGCATGGGCCCCGCGGCGATCCGTATTGAAACCAACGAAGTTCTTGTTCCCGTTTTCGTTTGGAACGACAATCGTTGGAAAGAGCTGTTGCGAAAGCCGCCCAGAGATCCTGAACGCTACAAGAATGCTATCATTCGAAATCTGACTTCCGAGAATTTCCAGTTGTTCGAGGACGGCAAGCCGCAGACGATTCAGCGTGTCGATCTTGAAAGTCCTTCTGTCGAGGCTATCAAGGACAACGTCGGCCACCATTACGAGTATAGGACCGGCGCAGGACGGTGGGTTTATCCTGACTCGCCGTACAACTACCGCCCGGTTCTCACTTGGCCCACCTATCTTGTCGCTTACAGCCCTCCCGAGACTCCTCCGGGGAGTTGCCACCACGTAAAGGTGATCGTCAAAGATGTTCCGGATGCTGCGTTTGAGTCACGCAGCGAATATTGCACCTCTAGGTATTCCGAGTTGGATCCTATGAAGGGAACAAAACTCGGTAAGGACTTGGAAGATGATCTTGCCTCCCCGACGAACGGCAATATCGATTTGTCTCTCGCAGCGGTCGTCTCCTCCGCAGGGTCGAATAATGCGCGCGTAAACGTCGCCCTCGGGTTCAAGCCGCAGTCCCTACATTACGAACTGGAGAACGGCACTTATGGCCACCTGTTCGAGTCCATCGGTTTGCTTGGTATGGTTTACGCCAAAAATGGAACCGTGGTGACTCGCTTCAGCGACTTCGACTGCTGTGATTATAGTAATGGCTCGACCCCCGACTGGTTGATGATAGGGAGCCCTGGGCGTGCGAACATTTTGTATACCCCCTCCGGTTACGATACGCAGCTTCGCTTGCCTCCCGGCGACTACGAACTTCGGATTGTTATCAGCGATGGAACGAACTTCGGTCGCGCCAGGATCTCCGTAACTGTAGAGCCTTTTGACGCGCAGCGGCTTGCCCTCAGTGATATTGTCCTCGCCGCGCGGTCCCGGCAAGTGTCGAGCGGCCCGTCAAACGGTTCGGCCAAAGCTGTCGGAAGGTACGTGCCACTGGTTAGCGATGACACGGAATTTGGCCCCTCGGCCGGTTCGGTCTTCCAAAAGCGAGAGCCGGTTTACATCTATTTTGAAGCCTATGTTCCTCAACCAACTGGATCCGCCTTACCAAACGTTGAAGCTCACTTGAGGATCGTTGACGCGAGAACAGGTGAACCGAAATACGGGCCCATCAATTTCAGCATCACGCACCATAGGAAGGCGGTTGATTCCGTGTTTGCCGTTGGTCGCCAAGTGGACATTCGCAAATTGGCAAGCGGCTCATTCCGGCTGGAAGTTCAGGCCACCGATTCAACTGGTCGCTCCACACCATGGCGCTCCGCAAATTTCAGTCTCCAGTAACGCCCAACTTTATTTGACTCGCGTTCGCGCTACCGGAACCCACGAACTCAAACATGCTCGCATTCGAACAAGAACGCGTAACGAAATCCGCCTGCCACCAAGTTTGATTTTCAAGTTTTACTAAGTACCATTTTTCGCATCGAGAAGATAAATTGAATCCCGCCCGAACGGTCTGACATCTCAAATGCGACACGTGAGGTCGGTCTTAACCTAAGCCGCGCCACATGCTGGAAAGGCCTCCGCGCCCCCGGCAATTTCCGCCGGGTCACCCCGAGCCAAAGGGTGGTCTGATGCCGCAAGCCATTGCTGCACATTGACTTACCTGGCTGGCAAGAGAAAGGCCATAAGTGCTTTAGAATGATATTCATTGGACGATGCTCATCCATAACCCCTTTAGAATGATATTCATCCCAAAAATATGGGGAGGGGGTGGGCCTGGCGACCGAGGCACTCTTGCCCGTGCCCTTTTACATCTTCAATCCAACGAGGAATTCTCAAACGCCATGCAGCAGAGCATACGCAAGAGTGCCTGATCTCCAGGAAGCAGTTCGTTGTCTCAGGCCACTCTTATTTCACTCTTATCAGCACCACTCCATGAATTGGCACAGGAGCAGAAAATCCCTCGCTCGATGCACTCAAGTCGGAGTGCGCCCAAAGATCGCGGACACTCGGTTTTCTTCCCGTGATGCCCAGGCTGCTCCAACTCACCGTCATGGTTTGAATTTGGTCGGTGCGGTTAAAAAGGCCGACCGCCGTATATCCGTTGTGTAGCGGCCGCGAAACCACGGTCGGCAACGAGTCGGGCGCCGAAAGCAGTTTAACGGGCTTACCGTCCGGGTCCTGGTCAACGGCGATCACCTCGCTGTTGGTCAGAATCACTTTCGTCTCGTCGGCCATCGACCGCACATCGTTCCCCGAAAGAAGGGGTGCCGCCAGCAGCGACCACAAACTCATGTGCGTTCGGTACTCATCGTTGGTCATGCCACCGTTTCCAATTTCAAGCATATCGGGATCATTCCAGTGGCCCACTTTGATGTAAGGAGATATATCAAACTGGCGGAAGCCAATGCGCTCCATCGAGCGCCAGTTGTCGCTGATGTCGCCGGTGGTGCGCCACAAGTTGCCGCCAACCTTCCCGCCCCAGGTCCAAACATTATTTACCCCATACTGGCAGAGGCTGAATACAATCGGGCGCCCGGTTTTCAAAAGCGCGTCGCCCATTTTTTGATAAACGGCTTGCTCTTCTTCGTCTTTGTAAATTCGGCTGGCGCTGCACCAATCGTATTTCAAGTAATCGAATCCCCACGCCGCATAAGTATTGGCGTCCTGCTGTTCGTGTCCGTAACTGCCCTCGTACCCCGCGCAAGTCTTTGGCCCCGGCGAGGAATAAATTCCAATTTTCAGCCCTTTGGAATGCACGTAATCCGCCAGCGCCTTCATATCCGGAAATTTTGTGTTGCTGGTTATATTTCCGTTCGCGTCGCGCGGGCCTTCCCAGGTGTCGTCAATGTTCACGTAGATGTATCCGGCCTTTTTCATCCCGCTGGCGACCATCCCATCCGCGATGGCGCGCACGGTCGCATCGTCCACTTTGCCCGCGAACTTATTCCAACTGTTCCACCCCATCGGAGGAGTCCGCGCCAGCATGTTATCCGGAACGTCATGCAGATCGGGCAAGGGAAGCCGCGCGGGGGGCCGGCTGTGCTCCAGCGTCCCCTTGACGGGATCGCGGCCCTGGGCTTGAGAAGTGAAATCAAATTTGTCGCCCTCGAGCGAGCCATCATAAGTAACGGTCCGGGTCTGCGGCGGATTGCCGAACGTAAATGAAATTACGAAATGCAATTTGCCGTCATGAAATGTCCCGTCGGTGAAAGGTACTTCACGCGTACCCTGAACCGACTTGCCGCTGACCTTGTCGCCATCCTGCTTCAAGTCAAAAAATGATTCGCGAAAATTCCCGTCCCCCGTGGGCACACGAAAAACCCAGAACCCGGTGATGTCGCTCTGCGCGCGCGAATGGGAAGCGAGTAAGAGCAGCAGGGAAGAAAGCGTCGCGGCAATGAGCAAAAAGTGCAACGTGCGATTCAGCAGCTTCATTGAATTTGTTCCTCCAAGTGCTATGGCTAATACAACAATCCTCGCTCAGAGTCAAAGCCTCCGTAGAGCCTGAATCGCCCTGTTGGCGCTGGTGTAAGCGTTTGCAAGGACTCTTTGACGCCGGGCCTTGCCTGGGTTATAAGCCTGCATAGGTAATCTTGGATTGGTTGGGAGGTGGTTCGTGACGAAGGCTCCGCGTAAATGGATTTTGCCGGCTCTCGCCGGCTCGCTGCTCTGCGCCGCGGCAATGGTCACCAACCTCGGCGCGGTCTCGCCCGCCGTCGCGCCATTAAAGGACTATCCGGTTCGTCCCGTGCCCTTTACCTCCGTGCACTTCAACGATGCATTCTGGGCGCCGCGCATCGAAACCAATCGCAAAGTCACCATCCCGTTTGCTTTCCAGAAGTGCGAGGAGACCGGCCGTGTGGACAACTTCGAGCGTGCGGCCATGGCCCTGCGCGGAGAAGCGTTCACCAATAAGAAGGCGCCCGGCTACCCGTTCGACGACACGGATATCTACAAGGTGATTGAAGGCGCTTCGTACGCCCTCAGCGTTCAGCCCGACCCGCAACTCGACGCCTACGTGGACGGCCTCATCTCCAAAATTGCCGCGGCTCAAGAGAAGGATGGCTATCTCTACACCGCGCGTGATATCGACCCAACGAATCCTCACCCCTGGGCCGGGAAAGAGCGCTGGGTCAATGAGAAGATCAACAGCCATGAACTGTATGATTTGGGTCATCTTTACGAAGCCGCGGTCGCGCATTATCAGGCAACCGGGAAGCGCACGCTCCTCGACGTGGCGTTGAAGAGCGCGAACTTGCTCGATCAGACTTTCGGCCCCGGTAAATTGTCCATCTGGCCCGGACACCAAATCACGGAAATGGGTCTCGCCAAACTTTACCGCGTGACGGGAGATCCGCGCTATCTGGGTCTGGCGAAGTTCATGCTCGACGAACGAGGGCCCGACGGCTCGCAGGGCTCCGGCCGCAATTACAATCAGTCGCAAGCGAAGGTTGTGGACCAGACCGAAGCAGTGGGGCACGCCGTCCGCGCAACCTATATGTATTCCGGAATGGCCGACGTCGCAGCCCTCACCGGCGACACCGCCTATGTGAACGCCATCGACAAAATCTGGGAGAATGTAGCTTCCAAGAAACTTTACATCACCGGTGGTATCGGCGCCTCAGGCGCCGGAGAAGCCTTCGGCGCAAATTACGAGCTGCCGAACATGACCGCGTACAACGAAACCTGCGCGGCGGTGGGAAATGATTTCTGGAATCACCGGCTTTTTTTGCTTCACGGAGATGCAAAATATATCGATGTGATGGAGCGCACTCTCTACAACGGACTCATTTCCGGCGTTTCGCTCGACGGAAAACTCTTTTTCTATCCAAATCCTCTTGAATCGAACGGCCAGCATGCGCGCAGCCCATGGTTCGGTGTGGCCTGTTGCCCGGGCAACATCACGCGCTTCCTGGCCTCCGTTCCCGGTTACGTCTACGCGCAAGCCGGAGGGACGCTCTACGTGAATTTGTTTGTGGGCAGCACCGCCCAAATCAAAATGGACGGTGGCCGCACAGTGGGCATCACTCAGGAAACCAAATATCCGTGGGACGGCGCGGTGAGAATGACCGTCAATCCCGATCAAGAGGGCAAGCTGGCAATCAATGTCCGAATCCCGGGATGGGCGCGCAACGAACCTGTTGCCAGCGACCTTTACACCTTTTCGGCTGCTTCCACCGAGCCGGTCGTGCTCAAGGTCAACGGGAAATCTGTCCCCATTAAAATTGACAAGGGCTATGTGAGCCTGGATCGCAAGTGGAAAAAAGGAGATGTGATTGACTTGAATTTGCCCATGCCCGTCCGCAGAATTCTGGCCAACTCTCAAGTCGCCGCGGATCGCGGACGTATCGCGTTACAGCGCGGCCCAATCGTGTATGCCGCGGAGTGGCCCGACAATCCCAACGGAAAAGTTCGGAATATTTTGCTGCCGGATTCAGCAGTTTTCACGACGGAATATCGCCCCGACTTCCTGGGAGGCGTGTCAGTTGTGAAGTCGAAAGCCCTGGGACTCGCATATGATGCCCAGGGAAACTTGGTCAAGAGCGAGCAGGATTTTACGGCCATTCCCTACGCCACTTGGGCAAATCGTGGCCGCGGCCAAATGATTGTCTGGATTCCCGACACTGAAGCGAACGCCAAGCCCACTCCCTGGCCGACAATTGCGACCACTAGTAAACTCACCACTTCGGGCAGAAAGCCTGCACGAGCAATCAATGACGGTGAAGAACCCACCGCCTCAAACGATCCGACATCCTATTTCGATTGGTGGCCAACGAAAGGCACTTCGGAGTGGGCCGAATACGCGTTCGCGCAACCGGCCACGATTTCAGAAACACAAGTCTACTGGTTTGACGATACGGGCCGCGGAGAGGTTCGCGTGCCCGCATTATGGCGCGTCCTTTACAAGGATGGCGACCAGTGGAAGGCCGTGGAAACCGACGGCCCCTATGGGGTGGAGAAGGACAAGTACAACAAAGTTTCTTTCAAGCCGGTGACCACCAGCGGGCTGCGCCTCGAAGTGGTGATGCAACCGGCGTGGTCGGCCGGCATTCAGAAGTGGAAAGTGAAATAACGTCCTCCGGGCCATTTCCAAGGGCGTTGGTGCCGTTGGCGATCACAAAGACTGAACGATTAGGTCGGCCTCGTGGATGAAATTCTTCTCGAATTCTCAGTTATTAAAGCGGCGACCATTCGTAAGGAAATAGCTTGCCCGCCGCTAAACCATCGAGCTTTATGCCAGCTAGCTCAGCCGCCCGCGCCAGGACGGGATCCTCACCGCCGGCAAGTTGTGATGGAGTCGGCAGGATAATTTCGTCTGGAGTGACGCCCGTTTTCTCCAGACTCTTACCGTCAGACATGATCAAGTCGGCTTCCGTAACAAAGGC
Source organism: Candidatus Acidiferrales bacterium (assembly GCA_035308165.1). GTDB lineage: Bacteria > Acidobacteriota > Terriglobia > Acidiferrales > UBA7541 > DASTCZ01. Next base: position 91,562 of record DATGHC010000080.1, read on the forward strand.
TCCGAAGGAAACCAGGGTATTTACGCCTGCAGAGAAACGATAAAATCGAGCCTCCATCACGCTACCGGAACTATGGTCACCAAGGACTGTTCCGCGATGCTCAAGCTGTATGACCCGTGCGAAGAGTTCGGCCGTCGAGCCGGAATTGCTATCAACGAGCACAATCAAATTCCCTGTGAAAATATTCTTGCCGACGGTCCTGGCCATTTGCGGTTTCTTGTCTTTTCGCCCAACCCGCACGGCAACTTGCACATCTCGGTCGAAGAAACTTCCGATCATGTGCTCAAGCACATCCATCGATCCGCCCGGATTGCCGCGAAGGTCAAGGATCAATGTAGCGTGTTTCCGCGCCAGGCCAATCAAATAATCAATGCGGCTATCGAGGTACAAAAACTGAGGCATCTTCCAAATCATCACATCCTCTCGCTCCACGTAGCGGTTCCGCCATATGCTCCGCTCATTATCCATTTCACTCTTAAGATCTTGGCGTTCGATATGAGTCGTCAGATTCCAGAGTTCTCTACCTTCTAGGTATTTTGTGAGAACCCGCTCTTTGCGAACTGTTCCGGAGGGATCCCGCAGCGTAAATTCGCTCGCGCGTTTGGGCGCGAGCTGGTAAAGATAGTATTCCAGTTGCCAGAGATCCTTGCGATTTATTCCAAATCCATCGAGCGTCATCACCTGGTCTCCCGGATGGAGCTTCTTCGCGGCATCAGATTCCGGCCGCACGTGGGTAATAAAGCAGGCGTCCCCAAACATTTGCATCTTGTATGCGCGTTGCGCCTGGTAAATCGGCGTCGGCGGAATGAAACATGTATGGGGATCATCCAGGCCGGACAGAAAAGCGGCGACAGTTCGGAAGGCATCGCCGAGCGTTTCCGCCTTGATAAGCTTCTCCTTGTATGTTTTGTAACGGGCATCGATATCCAGGCCGTGATACGCCGGGTCGTAATAGTTCTTCTTCACTGCATCTCGAAGGTTTATGAGCATGACTTCAGTGTCGGCGCGCTGGGAATCAGTGATTTTCTGTAGCTGGTCCTGCCCCTGCGCCCTCAAGCGGATTACTACTCCAGCAGCAATTCCAAGGAAAATCGCGATGGCCGCAAATATTCGGAGTTTCATAGGTTACCTCCGAGAATATGTAAGAGCCAAGAAAGTTCAGTCGAAGGCAATTCTACCCGTAAAATCTGCGGGATTGTACATTAGAGTATCTTGGCTCGATCCCTCGCCGGCTCCCTGCGCCGTGTCTGCAAAAAGTTTTTCGTGTAATATGTTGTGAACAATTTTTGCAGGGGCGTAGCTCAGTGGCAGAGCAGCGGCCTTTTAAGCCGTTGGTCGTGGGTTCGACCCCCACCGCCCCTACCAAGTCATTCATAATGTAGCGTTTGTTTCCGCGTTGGACATCAATTGGACTAACCCAAGGTCTCGAGACGAGCTTGCTCTGGTAGCAAATTCGTTGTGTCCGGGTCGGTCAAAGCATATGATGTGCGCGCTCGACGTCATCACGAGTGGTTTCCCACCGAGGAGGAAAAACGTGCAATTCAAATTTCTCCGCCCCACGTTTCTGTTGCTGGCAGGAATTTCAGGGGCCGCAGGCATGGCGCAGGCGCAGGGGCGAGGAGCTCGCCTGGATGACGCTACAGTCGCCAAGCGGAATGCGACCGAGCAGGAGCTGGAATCAATTGCGATTATCGACCGCAAGGTGATGGTTCCTATGCGCGACGGGAAGCGCATGGCAACCGACATCTACCGCCCGAAGGACACATCGAAGAAATATCCCGTGATCTTCGTCCGCACGCCTTACAACTTCAATTATTGGGACGTCGCGAACGGCGTGCCGCGCGATATGAGTGCGGAGTTGGATGCCGTCAAACGAGGCTATGCCTACGTGGAAATGAACGAGCGCGGACATTTCTTCTCGGAGGGAAACTACGACATCCTTGGGCCCCCGCTTTCGGATGGCGATGACGCAATCTCGTGGATCGCCGAACAGGCTTGGTCCAACGGCAAGGTGGGTACCATTGGATGTTCCTCGACAGCGGAATGGCAATTGGGGGTCGCCTCGCTTGGGAATAAGGCCTACGCGGCCATGATCCCTGAGAGCTTTGGTGCCGGAGTGGGGCGCGTGGGCCCCTATTACGAGCAGGGAAATTGGTATCGCGGCGGGGCCGTCCAGATGCTCTTCATCACCTGGATATACGGGGAGCAAAACCAGGTGAGACCGATGTTTCCTCCGAACACTTCACAGGAGGATTTGATTCGCGAATCGAAGGCGTTCGATCTTGCGCAGCATTTGCCGCCTGTGGATTGGGCGAAGGCGCTCAGCCACCTCCCTGAGAAGGACATACTGAGGGCAGTTGACGCGCCACATGGAATATTTGCCGACAAGATGCCGGTAGCCACCGGCGGCGCCATGATCGAGCGAACGCCGAATGACCCGGCCTGGTATCGCGGCGGATTGTGGCATGACAACATGAAGGTCAACGTCCCGGGACTCTGGTTCATGACCTGGTACGACGTATCGGTGAGCCCGAACCTGGCCGCCTATAATTTTGTGCGGAAGACGGCGAGCCCGGAGGTCGGCAACGAACAATACGTAATCATCGCGCCGACTCTCCATTGCGGCTATAAGCGAGCAACCGAGAATACTGTGGTCGGGGAGCGCAGCATGGGCGACGCCCGATTCGATTACGACTCGCTCACCTACGGCTGGTTTGATTATTTCCTGAAGGGAGAAAATAATCACATCCTCGAGAACACTCCGAAAGTCCGCTACTACACGATGGGGATCAACAAGTGGCAGACATCGGATACATGGCCGCCGAAGGGCGCCGAGCCTATGAAGCTGTTTCTTTCGAGCGGCGGTCGAGCGAACACTCTCAGCGGTGATGGCGCGCTAGCAACATCCGCTCCTTCGCCGGACAGTCCAGACAGCTTCGCATACGATCCAATGAATCCAGTGCCATCCTATGGCGGCAATGTGTGTTGCACGGGAAATGCGGTGACCGGCGGCGCGATGGACCAACGCAAGATGGAGGCGCGGCCGGACATCCTGGTGTACACGTCCGCCCCGCTCAAGGAGGGAATCGAAGTGAGCGGGCCGATTAGCGTGACGCTTTACGTTTCGTCAGATGCGAAAGATACAGATTTCACGGTGAAAGTGATTGATGTGGCGCCTGATGGGCCGGCGTACAACTTGGACGAGACGATTCAACGAGTACGCTATCGAGATGGGTACGACAAACCCGAAGTTTGGATGGAGCCGGGGAAGGTTTACAAAGTTGAGCTGCAGCCCATGAATACGAGCAACTACTTTCCCGCCGGTCACCAAATCCGAATTGAGGTGTCGAGCAGCAACTTCCCACGCTTCGACCGGAACATGAACACAGGCGGCAAAAACTACGACGAGGTGCAAGGCGTCGTGGCTCACAACGCGGTGCATCACTCGAATCAGTACCCTTCGACGATTACGCTCACAGTCGTGAAGCACTAGGCTCTCAAAGGGCCCGATTTCATTCTCCTCGGAACCCGGGGTAGACTTGAATGACAAATGTAAATGCTCGGAGAGATTTGCAGCCACACGAGGAGTTCTTCCATGAAGCGATCAATGAGAATGCTCGCGGTAGCGCTCGGCCTGGCCACGTTCGTTGTCGGTGCAATTGCACAGGCGCCTGCCACTCCCGCGCCCCAGCAGGCGGCAACTCCGGCCATGCCGGCTGCCCGTCCGGCCGACGTATCTTCCCCAGACGCTATAATCGGCGCGCTTTACGATGTCATATCCGGCCCACCCGGCCAGAAGCGAGACTGGGACCGCTTCCGGTCGCTGTTCATTGCGGGTGCACGGCTGATTCCAGCCGGCACGCCGCGTGGCGGTGGCACCGGTCCGCGCGTGCTTACTCCCGACGACTACGCGACAGCGTCGGGCCCCAATCTTGAAAAAAACGGTTTCTTCGAAAAAGAAGTGGCCCGGCGCAGCGAGCGCTTCGGCGCAGTACTCCATGCGTTCAGCACCTACGAATCACGGCACACCGCGCAGGACCCGTCACCGTTCGCTCGCGGGATCAACAGCATTCAATTGTATTGGGACGGCACGCGCTGGTGGGTTGTGACCGTGTACTGGCAAGCGGAAAGACCCGATATGCCGCTCCCACAAGAGTTTCTACCCGGGGCAAAGTGAACGGCTAGCCCTCAGGCGTCGAATGGAATGGAGCCGGAAAGATCGTTGTTCTCTTTAATTGACTCCATTCGGCTGCGCTCAGTGCAGGCGAGTCCATTTCCACAGACCGAACTTTTTGAGGAATTCCCGAATCTGTGCGAGCGGACGCAAAACTGCCGTGAGAATCCCAATCTCGCGGCCAAATATTTCACGCGCAACCTCTCGGAATCTTCGCAGTTTTCTACTTTGTCGATCCCGGCAAAGAACGATTTTGTGAGGTCGGCAGCGGAAGCCACATTCCGCACGATTTTGCGTTTTTTTCCATAAGCCACTTTACCCCGGGAAAACAACACAATCGCCGCTTTCCACAGGCAAGCATGTCGCACGCCTTCTCGATGCGGCGCCTGCGCGTTTCCAGTTGCTTGGCTGAGCATATCGAGAAAATCCAGTCCCGGCGCGCCATTGGTGTGATGTCCTCCCACCCCGCCTGCGCCAGGGGGGCGGCTGCAAGGGCATTGCGTAGATCTATTGGCACTCTGACCTCAGGTTCTTCTCCAGCGCGCGTAATCTCCACAGTTACAGCGTCTATAGCATCAGCACCCGCGGCATTGCGCATGGTCTTGTTAACCCTAAACCAGTGACTTCCCTTGCCGTTTGGTTCGAGAGCGGCTCGAAAAGGGAAGGCGTTGATCGCTCCTTCCACCATTGTCACGCCTCGTGAAGGAAGCTTCACACTCGCGTTCCTGGGCAGAGTCAGGATCCACGAGTCCCTCTTTTCGTTTTCCTTGGACCGAACCAACCTAGCGCTAAAGCAAATGGTTGACTTATTTTCTTTCAGCTTAGCAAGCTTCATATCAGGAGGAATTTACAATAAAACTCAGAATCTTTACAGACCAGCTCGCCCCAGACTTGTGCGTCGGCATGCCTTCCTCTCAATTCGGCTCCGAGAAGACCGGCCCACCAATCCGAAATCATCGCCGTGCTAAAATTCAGTCCACCGGAGTCCTTCAATGGAAGTGGAAGTCCGCTTGGTATGAGGAGTTATGGACGAGGGGAAACCGATGGAGCATAGCCGAGTAATTGACCTGAACGCATTTGTACCAGCAAGAGATTTCGATCTCTCGAAGCGGTTTTACTCTGACCTCGGATTCACTCTCGTGTGGGGGAATGACGAAATTGCACAGCTTCAGATTGGCTCATTTCGCTTCCTGCTCCAAGGCAATTTCTACGTGAAGGAACATGCCGGAAACTTCATGATGAGTTTGACGGTAGAAGACGCGGATGTCTGGTGGAACCATATCGAACGTATCGGGCTGAACGAGAAGTACGGTCCGCACATGGCAAAGCCGCCCGCTTTGCAACCTTGGGGATTTCGAGTGCTTTACCTTTCGGATCCCACTGGCGTTTTATGGCATATAGCCGACTGAAAAAAAGAATAAGGAGACGAAGTAACGTTGCGGCCTTGCAGGATTTCTTCGTTTCTTCCTGCCTGATTTGCTAGGGCAGCTTTGTCGTGAATAGCGAGAGCAGGGCGGCCAGATTCAGATTGTAATCTATGTTCACGTTCTCGCCGTTCGTTCTTATATTTCCCACCGAGTTCGCGTCATTGCTCGTCAGGGGCGCCCAAGATCCATTTGGCTGCATCAGGAATACATTGGTCATATTGATGTTCATCTTGCCAGTCAAAGTGAAATCAGCAGGAACCTTGATTTTATTGCCGGCTGGGAAATCGTAAGTGAAGCCAGCAGGAAGAATCTGGAATCCGATTGAGCTTTGAATGATGGACTGGGGTGTGAATAAGTTTTCGATCTTGAGATTCACTTCGCTCGGAAGGGTCAAGTCGATAGCCGGGCACCCCCCCGACACCTTGAGCCCGGCCAGGTCGCAGTCAGGCGGGAGGATCTTCAGGCTGAACAAGACACGTGGAGCTTCATCCACGAAGATGTTTCGGTAAATGGGGGGCTGCACGTGACCGAAAATTGTGCCGGGGACCATCAAGGAAACAATGACGCCGTTGTCCTGGTGCGCCAGGAGGTCTTTTTCATCCGCCTTCCAACTGGGATCGGGTGTGGGGTCCGGCCAATCAGTTCTTACAACGTATAAGCCGTCAACCAAATCAAAATCTCCCGGATAAATATTGAGCCAGCCCAGGTTCACTACACCGCCAGAGGCGTTCTGCCAGACGGTGGCATTCGTGACAGTGACGGACGGGCCCCACAATTCCAGAGAATCGTCACCGGCGCGGACAAAAACATTGGATGCGGTGGTTCCCGCTCCCATCCGGAATGCGTCATTGTTGCCGTTCCAGCCGAGGATTTTCACGTTGTTCACGATCCCGGCTGAAAGTATGGCCAGGGCGCTGAAGTCGTTGTCCCACTCAATAATCCCATCTAGAACGAGGTGGTCTGGATATTCGGGCGTGCCGTCCACAGAGATCGACTCAAGGCCGTCAGCCCGGTGATCGTCGAACAAACGGCACTGCCGGTAGGCGTAATTGAAGAGGCTGCCATCCAGCACGCCGGGACCGTAAATTCGCCTAACGTGGCTCGCGTTGCTTTGCTCGAACCGAAACTTCCCCTGCACCCAGGCTTTTGGCCCCAGGAAAATGGTGTTGATGTTGACCGGCACCTGGTACACCTGTGCTCCAGCCCCTTCCACATCTGTCCCTTTATCGAATGCAATGGGGCTCTCGAAATCCAAAGTGTCATAAGTAGAAACGTCCACGAGATCGGCAGTCGAGTTGATAAGTTTTACGTTGCCGGTCGGCGCGCCGTATTCGGGGTTTAGGAAGAAGACCAAACCTTGGATGGCGCCTCCCTCCGTGGCGGATCGGCCCCACCACAGGATGAATTGCTCTCCCGCAAAATTCGGAGCGGTCCTCCTGAAGATTTCCACCGTGCCATCGGGCATCAAAACAGAAGGAATTCCCTTGGCCGCTGGCCTGACATAGACATGATCGCTGGCCAGAAAGGAGCCGTCCCATCGCTTTGTCACGCGGAGTTGGACATTGGCGTTCGGGTGAGCCGGAATGCTGACGAACGACATCGAAGTATTTGGGTAGGCGGCGTATTTCGTAGAGGGTTGAAACGGGGATGCGGTCGTTCCGCCATAAATGCTGATGTAAACGCGGGAATCGGTCCAATTTCCGCCGTCAACCCTGTATTGGACTGCATATCGGTCCGAAGTTAGCGGGTAAGTTGAAGGCGGATTGGGGTTCTGCGGCGTGCCCGGATAGATTGCCGCCAGATCAGCGGCATCCGTTGCGGCCATACACTGTGCGGTGGCGACTGAAGGGCACACTACCAGAAGCAGCAACAAAACTGCGAAACTAAGTTTCCTCAAAATCATCGATGTATTTCCGACGCTCCATTGGTCGAACAGCATGGGTTCTTGCCTCCATTCCTTTTCGCCGCGAGTGGCCCGGTAGCACGCGAATCCAGGACTTACTTCGGGAAGCTTCCAGCAAGAACCGAAAGGAATGCAGCCGGATCGAATTTGTAGTTGACGGTTACGTCGTCACCTTGCTTCACCACTTTGCCCGTGACGAATACGTTGGTCAGGTTTATTTTCATGCAGCCCATGAGTGTGTATACGTAGGGAAGAACCGGACCGGCATTCGGGTAATTGATTAGAGTTTCAAATCCGATCGAGTTCTCTTCAATGGAAGGCGGCGTGAAAAGATTCTCGATGTTTAGATTCAGCACACTCTTTAGCATCAAGTTTATCGGGACAGGACAGCCCGCCCCCTCAAATGAAATCAAATCGCAATCCGGAGGGAGAATCTTCAGGCTGAGCAGCACCTGTGGACGATCTTCCACGAAGATGTTCTTAATTAGCGATGGTTGAGACATGCCGAACGTGGTGCCAGGGACCATCATGGAGGCGATGACCGCGTTGTTCTGGTTGTTCAGGCTAAAGTCCGGGCCGGTCATACTAAAAGTGGGATCCGTGGGAGTTAGCCAGTCCGTCTTCACAACGAAGAGACCGTTGATTTGGCAATTTTCGCCCGGTGAATTGTCGAGCCAGCCCAGGTTGACGACCCCGCCGTTGTAGTTTTGCCAAACGGTGGCGTTGGTTATGTTGACGTAGGAACCCCACACCATCAGGGAATCGTCGCCGGCGCGAATGAAAACGTTGGACACATTGGTATTCGACCCGAGCACGATTCCGCCATTGACGGCGTTCCAACCCATGGACTTCACATTGTTGACGGTGCTGTCGATTAGGGGATCCGTGGTGGCGTGATTGTGATCGGAAATAACAATCCCGTCCAAGAAGAACGTGTCGGGAACCTCATTGGTGCCGGCCGCTTCATAGGTGATCGCGTGGTAGCCCTGATCCGCAAAACCGCTCCCGCCGTGGCAAACCCGAAGATCGTACTCAAACCGGCTCACGTCCAGCACTCCCGGACCGTAAATCGTTCTCAGGTTTCCGCCACTCTGCTGGAAACGGAGCTTTCCTTGCACCCAGGAGCCGGGTGAAAAATAAAGGTTACGAATGGCCGGGGGTATAAGGAGTGCATTTGCTCCCGTCCCGATTGTGACACCGCCATCAAAGACCACCGTATCAGTCCCGGGTGCGGGATCGAGATCTGGAGACATAGCACCCGACACTGTCATTACGTTGGCGCCTGTCGGCGCTGGGTATGGCGGATCGAGAAAAATGGCTAGCCCTCCCGTGGCGGCGCTGGTAGAGCCGTTGCTCCACCACAAGAGAAATTGATCGCCGTTAAAATTCGACGCTGTCCGAGTGGAAAGTTGGGCAGTGCCGTCACTCGCCAGCAAAACGGGAATCCCCTTCGCGCTCGGCCGCACATACACGTGGTCGCTCGGCTGAAAACCCGAACCGCCCTTCTTGGTCACGCGGAGCTGAACCAGCGTACTCGCGCTCGCGGGAATGCTCACAAACGACATTGATGTTTCGAGTGCTGTGTATCCGGTCTGATAATTGACGGACGGCGACGAAGTGGTCCCACCGTAATAGCTGATGTAAACTTGGGCATCGGTCCAGTCTCCTTGCCCCAACTTATATTGCACTGCATACCGGTCCGAAGTCATCGGGTATGTCAACGGGGTATCCAGATAGGTTGCCTTTGGGATTGCGGCGCACGCCGGTGAGGATGAGTTGGGCAAAATCGTTTGTGCAAAAGCAGCCGGAGAGTACACGGGCAGCAAGTGAGCGGCGATCACAAGACTCAGGATGTGCACGGTGCGGAAACTATTCTTCGGTCTTTTCGATGTACGTTGCACTATTCACCTCCTCCAATCGCTGTTTGGCATCACTGACTCCTTACTCGCGCCTGCATCGTGATCTCTTCCCGGCTCGGAGGCTCGATGGTAGACTGAGCTCCACCACGTCCCCGCGGATTACGGCACTTTGACTGAGGTGTTGCCTGGATGTCCTCAAAGGTGCATCAAGAAATTCTCAGGATTTCTCAGGGCTGGCTATGGTGAATAAAGGAAAAGACTTATTTGAATTCGGCCCTTTTCGCCTGGATGCCCGCCAGCGCCTCCTGTTGCGCGAGGGCCAACCATTGCCCGTTCAGCCCAAGGCTTTCGATATCCTTCTGGTCCTGGTCCAAAACAACGACAAACTCGTCCTTAAAGAGGACCTGATGAAGGCGGTATGGCAGGACACCTTCGTTGAAGAATCCAACCTCACGCAGAATATCTTCGTTCTGCGGAAAATTCTGGGGCAGACGGAGAGCGAAAACCGGTACATCGTAACCGTGCCCGGCCGGGGCTACAGATTCGTCGCAACGGTTCGGACCGTACCCGAGGGAGAAGAACGCGGGGCGGTCGTCGCCGAGATCCAGTCGCCGATGGACGGTGGAGATGACAGGGAGGCCCTGCCAACCCCCAAGCCGCACTGGTCGATGAGCCTCAGCCGGGTATTGTTCGGAGCAGCGATAGTGGTCATCGTGCTTCTGGTGGCTGCTGCCGTCATGATTTATTCGCCGCAACCGGTGCTCACAGTTCTGCGTGTTCGTCAGATCACACACACCGGTCGCATTGTGCCTTACAGCCGCGTAGTCAGCGATGGCACTCGCCTTTACTTCGCGGAAAGAATTGGAGGAACCGACGCTTTGGCGGAGGTGCCAGTTGAAGGCGGTGAACCTACGTTAATCTCGACCACCGTTCCCAGTGTACAGGTCTTTGATATTGATCCTGGAAAATCCAGACTTCTGCTCGGGACCCAAGGCACGGATTTTTACAATCCCCTCTGGGAGGTATCTACTTCCGGGGGCTCGGCCCGGCGGCTGAGCGATGTGCTGGCCTCCGAGGGCTCGGCCTGGTCGTCCGACGGGCGCGGCATTTTCTATGGCTATGGCACGCAGATTTATGAGATGTCCGATGGAAGCGGAGCCCCTCGCAAACTGGTCACCGCATCAGGACTTATTCTTTCCGTCCGTTTGTCACCGGACGGCAGCCGTCTTCGATTCACATCGCAGGACATAAACTCTGGGGGTACTTCGCTGTGGGAATCGACCGCCGATGGCCGCGATCTACGTCCGGTTCCACTTGGCTGGAAGAAGTTTGCACCGCAGTGGGGTGAAGGTGAGTCTCACGGCGAATGGACGCCAGACGGCAGGTATTTCGTATTCCGTTCCGCGCGAGATGGAGTCGAAGAGTTCTGGGCGATCAGCGAAAGGAAGAGCTGGTTTCATAGGAATGCCGCCGCCCCGGTACAGCTGTATGCCACCCCTGACCGCATCAGTGAGCCGCGATTTAGCCCGGACGGGAAAAAGATTTTCTTTGTCAGCTATCAGGAGCGGCGCGAACTGGTTCGCTACGATGGCGTCCAGAAATTATTTGTCCCGTATCTCGCGGGCATCCCCGTGCGGCTTCTGAGTTTTTCTCGCGATGGACAATGGGTTTCATATCGAAATGAACTCGATGGCACTTTGTGGCGAAGCCGGGCGGACGGCACGGAAAAACTCCAGCTGACATTTCCTCCGATGGCGGCATATCACTCATCCTGGTCGGCAGATGGTAAGACCATTGTTTTCGGCGCCAGTCTTCCCGGGGAGGCATCGCACTTGTATTCGGTGCCATACGCCGGAGGAACTCTGCAAATGCTTGCGCCGAGTGACGCTTCCGACACTGAGCCGAGCTGTTCTCCCGACGGGAGGTTTATTCTTTTTTTGCGCCGTCCAAACAGTGGAAGCCAGAGCCAGCAATATTCCATCTATCAACTGGATTTAAACACAAAGGCAACCAGCGTTATTACGGGTTCGCTGAATTTTGAGAGCCCTCATATTTCACCTGACGGCAGGTATGCAGCCGCGGTCGACACCATAAATCACAAATTGATGCTCTTGGATCTCGCCCAGCAGAAGTGGTCCGAATTGTCTGACGGGACCCCATACGGATGGGGAATGCGCTGGTCCTCCGACTCGAGGTACGTTTATTACCAGCACCCCGAAGAAGGCGAAGGGCAGCCCCTCTTTCGAGTTCGCATCAGCGATCGAATGGTGGAACAGATCACTTCGACGCGCCAAATTCAGCGGTCCGACGTGCTCAGCTACACGATGACGGGCCTTACGCCTAAGAATGAGCCGCTGGCAACTCTCATTCACAGGAATTCTGACATCTACGCTCTCGACCTCTATTTTCCTTGAAGGTGAGGGCAGTCAGTGGCAGGAATGCATGGCGACTGCGAATTGCGCGCCGTCGTTCGTTTATGTAATTCTGTAGACGAGAGATCCCCTCGCATCAACAAAGTTCAACGGAGCTCGACAATCAGGTCGCAAACGTTTCAACACCATCATACGGAATCCACTAGAATCCAAAAACTTCAATAAGCCCTGGCTCCAGGTTCGGGACCAGGAGGGCGGGCCCTCCATTCTTTGAAGGATGGATTGTTGAATTGGCGAGAATCAGCTGCATGGCGCCTCATGCTGAACTGACCCAAGCATTTAGGCTTCCGGCCGTAGCGGCTTTCGGACGAGGGTTCGACTCCCCTTTACCGATGGGGTTCCATATGCGTGCAACGTTTATTTATCCCGCCGACGAGTTGACGATATATCTGCAGCGAAAAACCCTTCAAGTCAATAGCAGTAGCGAGGGCAACCACAAGTGCTTCGATAAATCTCTTTTCGCTAGTCTAAGCGTAAGTGTCTTCTACGGTTCAGTGGTGATAGTAAAAGTTCGTGACGCAAAAGCGCGCGGCAAACCAGTGTCGCACCCGTTCAGGAAGAAAACCTTGCCGGTCAGCCGGATGTGACCCGCAGGCGCTCCGGGCGACATGAATGACGGATAGAATCCGTCAAATTGAGTTCCGTCTCCGGTTGAAGGACAGGGCTTCAGTATTTTCAAGCGAGAATTCTGTATCAACTCAGGCGTACTCCAGTCCTGAAGATCAAGACTCGTTGCCGTGGAATAAAACCAGGAAGCATAGCCATCTTCGGTGGAGGAGTTGCAGACAAAAAAGAATAGATACAAGCCGAGATCATCGTTGTAACTGATCGAGGCCATGGTCTGTCTTCCCGGGCATGCCCCCAATGGTACTGGACCGCTATCCTGGCCGCCAATGCCGAGCTGGTTGAATGCGCCGTTGTACCATTTCGTGAAGGAGAGACGATGATTGCCACCCTCGCGAAAGGGATAATGATCATCGTCAACCTTGGCGCGCGAAATGCGGACCAATCCATCACTCTTGCCGTTATTAGGACCTACGGCGTAATCGTAAACGACATAAATGTAATTCTCGTCCCCATGGTTTCTGTCTGCGAAAGCGGCGGGAAGCGCGTCTCCCATTGCTGCTGGGTTGGGCTCGGACGCCGGTTCCGGATTAGGCCCCTTGATAACAGGATGACGGCCCGGTCCGCCGAATTCGCTATTAATTGGACTCGGCCAAGTCATCCCGTAATCGGATGAGCGCGCAAGTCCAATCGTGGCGTAGTAAGGCTGCTGCCAGACTCCGCCGGGGCAGTGGTTTTCCGCCTCATAGAACATTAGAAGGTCTCCGGGAGGCCCGGCAGGATTTTGCAGGACGGTCCCGGGAGCGGAATAATTCTCGTCAAACTCAGTGTTGTATGTCGTATCGCAAGTAGTGAATTGAACAGGAGGATTCATTACTTGATCGTTGTACCCGAGGTCAGCCGCAAAATCGAAATTCGTTAAGTCTGTGGTTTCGAGTACAACCGCTCCGCCATTGCCTCCTCTTATTTTGCTCGAAGCGAACACTAGGTACTTCTTCCAGAATGGGCCGGGCACTGGCTGAAAATCGTGCAGGGCCGAGAGCGGGATGAATGTCGTGTGCTCGTCGGGTATATCAACCAGAGTGCTGGGATAAGAGAGAGTGTCATCAGGTGTTGAAACCGAGATCGACTTGATCATTGGGTAGTTTGGGCCGGAGTGGCCGCCAGCCCGCGAGTTCGAGGATTTTGGCCGCGCGAGGGCCCTCTCAGGCAGTCGAAGGGCAATCAGGGCAAGAGCACTCAGCGTCAGAAAACAAGTCACCAAAGCACTGCAAGCTTGTCGTGAAGTCATTGAGGTTCTCCATTTTCAATCGATCAGTTTTCCAGAGGTGTGGGGACCAGCCGCCGGCCTGATCAATTCCATCAGTTTGTGGTTATTGTGAAAGCGCGCGATTCATATTTTCGTCCGCCAAAAGTTTCGCCATCGGTGCAGCCTTCCATGTAAAAAATAAATCCGGTGGAGGAAAGATGTCCGGGTTTTGCGCCGAGCGACATGATGGTTGGATACCAGCCTTTGTTGTCTAGAGCGCACCCCGGATTCAATGGGTTGATTTGCGCGGGGAATACATTCCAGGAGCCGGTGATAATTTGTGGCTGGCTCCACTGCGATTGATCGGAAAGGCCGTCGCCGGTGGCATCCAGGGTGGAATAGAACCAGGCAGCGCCCAAGGCTGCCTGTTTCGTCGGCGCGGTCGGATCCAAATGCGAGATACAAACGAAAAGCAGCAAATACTGCTGTGTATATTCGACGTAGCTGATCGAGCCCATCACGCGGGACTGGTTATTTATGTCCTGGCAGGACATGTAGGCATCTTTGGTATCAAGGAAAGGCAGAATCGGGCTCTGGAGACCACCACCGAAATTGCCGAGCCCCTTGTTTGACATCGTTCGGCAGTGCTTCCACGTATTGCAGGTGACTCCCGACGGAAGGATTTGTGTCTCACTGAATGATCCGTTGTACCAGTTCATGAACTGGAGCGGCGCGATACCGCCATTGAGCTTGGCTCGAGAAACCACCAGATCGCTTACGATTCCTGATTGCAATTGTGGATTCGAATAGGGAGCGCCCAGCCCCGGCGTCCCCGGCGCATATCCCGTCACCGAGTAAACGTAGCGATCCGGACCGAAGCTCACGTCGTCAACAAACGCCGAAGGCTCGCTGTTGCCCATGTTCTTTTGCAAGCCACCGGGTGTACCTGCAGTATCAGCAATGGCCTCGCCAAGTGTGACCGGAGTGTTCTGGACTGCGTAACGCCCGAAATTGAATGGAGGCCTTTCATGGCAATCGTTGCCGAAGCAAACTAAATCGCCAAGCGCTCCCAGAGGCGCTTCAGGCCCATTGGTTTGGTTCAAGTTAGGCAGCGCGACAAAATTTCGGCGATAGGTGGGCCAAGTATGGCCAAAATCAAACGAGGTGGCGACGCCGATCGTAGAGTAAAAGTTGCTGCTGCTCGTGCCACCTGCCAGACCGACGCAGCGGCTGGTTCCCTCGTAAATCATGAGCATATTTCCACGTCCGGGGAGACCCCAAGATGTCGGGTCAATGAAAATTGTTCCGGGGTCGGCGTAATTGAGGTCAAAAGTTTGATCTTGAAACTTTGCATTGCCGACGGTCGGGCAAAGGTCGTGTGCCATTGCGGCTAGAAACACCTGGCCATTTGTCGAGCCAGCCGGGTTACCGGGCAGATAGAGACCGAAGTCCGACGCGAAATCAAAAGTCCACTGGCCTTGCGCATCGGGGCCAGGGCCGCCGGTGAAAACCGTCAATCCGCTTGCAAGCGGATTCAAGTTTGTTCTCGTTGCAACGAAGAAGAGATAATTGTTTGCGTGGCCCGGTATTGTGCCGGGAGAAAATACTGTTGCGTGTTCATCGGAAAGCGTGCCCAAGCCGGCGTAGTCGTCAATCGTAGTTACGCCGTCGGGAGCGAGAACGCGTCTAAAGGTGTCAAAGCTGCCCGTTGGACAGGTACCCTGCGGGCCGGAGTTGCCAATCGCACAGATGGAAAAGGAAACGATTGAGCGCCGGGGGGCGCTGCTGTCTTTTTGAGGAACGTCCTGAGAGCTTTGCGCAAGAACCGCAGATGTGCTTAATGCAATTACTATAGCTGGTTTCCAAATTGATCTCATTGGGCGTCCTCCTTTTCTCCGTTGGAAATGAATGATTTGATCGCAATTCAATTCCGTGCTTAAACCCAAATTATCTTCAAGGCCAATCTGTTTCATGGAACTGATATTGGATTCTCATGTTCACATCAAACAAAACTGAGTTGTAAGGTTTGAAGCTCGAGAGCAAATAAGAAACGGTGAAATTGAGACCCGTCGGGAAGCCGTTTGCGCCGAAGCTGGGCGTTATATTTGTGAGGTATGGAAGCATATCCGGCGCGTATACATCAGCTGCCGAAAAATCTGTGAATGGCGCTTGCTGTTCAGTCGGCGGGGCATCCATGCAGGAGTTGTGACTGCAACCGTAGAGAGCTCGGTTTTGTTGACCCGCGGACGTGGTGGAAGTCAGATCAAGCGCAATCATCATGTCCGACCACTTTCCCGTCGGTGAGGGCGACCAGCGTGCAATAACTTCCGCGCCATTTCCGCCGCCGGTTGCGTGTGTGTACATGAGCAGCCAGACGCCGATGCCTTCAAAGTAACGAACGGAAATCTGACCGAAGTCGGGGGTTTTATCATCGTCAAAGACCAACGGCGTGGCATTCGACGGATCATTGAGAGCCCAATTGCCGGTATTTGAGTTGTAGAATTCGAGGCCGGGGGTGTCGCTAAAATATCGACTTACAAAATTCGGAAAATCCTGCCCGTGATATGAAAGCGGCAAACGAGCTAGATAGAGTAAGCTTGCCCGAAAAGTGCCAGTGCCAAAAAGGTAGATATAGCCGTCGTTGCCAACCACTGGGTCAATCCAAATAAAATTTCCTCCAAGTGGGCCTGCGAAGGGGGAAGAACTACTCCAGTCGCCTGGCGCGGTAGGCGGGGTGAAACCCGTGGGCGGATTGGCGACCGAACAGTTGTGCGGAGCCGCCGCGCCTGTCGGCCAGGGAGGAGTGCACGCGGAACTTCCATCGGAATAGAGGCATCCGTTATAAGTGAAGTTATCCAAGTTGTAGTCAACTCTGGAGAGAATGTTGTAATCCGTGGGCCTCAATGACGAATAGTCAGACGCGATCTTCCAAGGGTCCGCCTCGTTTCCACCCAATGGATTCTTCCACTCGGTGAGGAACGAGACGGATCCTTTCGGAAGCCCAATGGTGCAGTCTGAGTTGATGGCCCGGCCGGGGCTGCCAAAATAAAACAAGTAGATATTCCCATTGAAGGCGAGCGCGCCGGACATGCTCTCGTTCGTTCCGGAGATGCCGGAAATCAAAGGTGAATATTCCGGAAGGACAGTTGCATTGTCAGGAAGCGTCAGAGGCGGCATGGGAGAATGAAAAAGATAATTCGCGATTAAGTCGCCAGGTGGAGCGGTCAGGAGATCCGGCGCGTAGACCTTTTGGTGCTGTCCATTGGAAGGGTCGATGTTTCCCGAGACCAAACCGGGTTGAGTGACGAGCTGCAGCGAACCACACAAACCCATCGGATTGCCGTAGTTTCTGCCATTGAGGAAACCCTGCGTGTTGGCCCCGTGCGAGCCATACCAGGCATCGCCATCGGCGGCACCCGAATCCCCGAAAAACACCCAGGTGACACGATGGATTGGATCGTCCACGGAGATGCCTTGATCCGCGCCGGTCATGTCGAACTGATAGGAAAGATTGTTGATGCCGCTGAAAGCATCATTGGTGACCCGGCAGCGCTCGTTCGAGAAGCCGGGATTCGCAAGGGAAACGGTTGGAATCACCGTGACCGACCTTGAGCTTGAGGGCGCAGCTTCCACATCTGAGACGATATTTGTTCGTGATTGAGCCCTCACCGCGGACGGCATCGCCATCACGATGAAGATTGGTATTCCACTTATCAAAATACTCTTCATGTACGGCCTCCAAAGCGGTGTGTTCCCACTTGAGTGTTGTTTGCTGTAGTCATATTCCTCGGTCGAAGAGATCTGGATTGTGAAATCCGATTCCATTCTTGTGATCGCTTAAGGATTCCAGGTTGAATGCGTGTAATAAATCTTCAAAGTATTGCCTTCAAATTGTGTGACCCGTTCAACCATTTGCGGTGCGAAGGCACCACGGGCTGAAAGGATCCAATCAGGTTTCAATTGTGGCCTCCGGGGAATTTTCGAGAGGGCCATCGAACAAGCGTGATGGATCGTTGATGAGGCATCGGCTATTCGGTGAAGAAATCAACGAGCATCGCAGGCTTTCAGGTCCTATATACACGGCAACTCACCGAGATTTCGCCACCCAAACATTTAGCAGGGACGTGGGTTGCAGAAGCTTCGAGCGTAAGGGTCGTCTATGAGCATATCGAGGGTCAAATGGCGCATTGTGGCACCTATGTGGCGAGCTAAGTTATTGGAAACTATATCCTTCTGGGATTATGAGGAACGCAAATTGTGTTGTCCGAGGTGAAAGCGGACTATCCCGTATGGTCCGCGGACTCACAATTCCTGTAATTCAATATATTTGCGAGCAATGCTCCGGCATTCTTCCGAATGCATGGAGGGGAAGGAAAGCTTGAAAAAATATAGGACATGCCTTTCCAAATCACGGTCGCCTACGGCCTTTCGAGCGGCCTGACGCCAGATGGTTCTCCACCCCAATTCTGCAGCCCCGAACAGACGGATGTTTATTCACTTGGGATCCAGTGAGTCCAGTGCAACAGGTTTGGGAGACCTTTCGGGTGCGGTCTTGGTCTTCTAAGCTGTTGGTGGTGGGTTCGAC
Organism: Candidatus Acidiferrales bacterium; assembly: GCA_035308165.1. Lineage (GTDB taxonomy): Bacteria > Acidobacteriota > Terriglobia > Acidiferrales > UBA7541 > DASTCZ01. Next base: position 109,755 of record DATGHC010000080.1, read on the forward strand.
CCCCACCGCCCCTAGCAATCAGATCCTTCATCAATCCTTTGATTTGCTCTTTGTATATTTCTACTCCCTACGATTGTGATATTTTGGCCAACGGATTCGTACTTTACCCCGTGTTGTAGAGGAAAATGATCCTCGAGGAAAAGTGATGACGATGAAATCCTACAAATGGTTTCTGGCAGTGACACTGATTAGTGGCGTTATCGTCACAAGTTCTGCACGCTTGGAAAGTGCGGACAAGCATCCATTTGGATTTGACGATTATGCTGCTCTGCGTAGCGCCCAGGCAGTGGCCGTGTCGCCTGATGGGAAGACGATTCTGTACGTGGTGCGCTATTTTGAAAATCAGGGACGCCAGAAAAGTGAGTGGCGGATGATAGATGTGACGGGAGAGAATTCACGGAAGCTGAGTCTTCCAGAAGGATTCAATCCTATCGGATTTATGAAAGACGGGGCCTCCCTGTACGGAAGCTATCAGGTGGGGAAGGCTGGTCAACTGGCGATTGTCCCGCTGGCGGATGGAAAGCCCACCGTTATTTTGTCACTCCCGAGCGGAATTCGCTTTGCACAGATTTCGCCCGATGGAGCGCGATTCGCAGTGCTGGCCGATCCGGACGAAAAGGATCCGCTTGCCGGCGTGCACAACGTGGTGAAGAACGATCACACCAGCCTTTATGTGATGGATGCGAATGGCGCGGGAGCCGGATGGTGGTGTGCGGACCTAAAGGATATCGGCGAGATTTCCTGGTCGCCGGATAGTTCGCAGATTGCGGTTGCGTCGCAAACACCCAAGATTGGAAATCACATTATCCATTCTTACTTGGATGTGTGCGGCGCATCCGGTGCGCACAGGGTGGCCGACATTGCTAACTCAACGTCCGGGATTGCATGGGCAAATGGAGGCAAAGAGTTGGTGTTTGCCGGCACTTCGACATCAGTGCTGACTCCTGACCACGTTTGGACAGTATCCGCGTCTGGCGGAGCACCAGTGGACCGCACGCCCAATCTCGAGGGATCGGGGGTGAGCGTCAAATCAGATCCTCGCGGGACGGTTTGGGTTGATGCCCATCGAGGCGTGCTAACGGAGGCGCATACCCTCCGGGATGGGCAACTCGATGCAGTCTTCCGCTGGCCGGGCGGGGTTGTTGATTCGGTGGTGTACCCGATGTTCTCCTCATCGCCGAATGCGCCTGTATTCACAGTAGGGGACCCGACCCATACGACGAATGTGGCGGTGAACCTGAATGGTGTACTGAAGCGAATCACGAACGAAGGCGACGATGCGCTGGCCGCCGTGAATCTTGGAGAAGTGCGGACCGTGCATTGGACGGCGAAGGATGGAACCAAGCTCGAGGGAATTTTGACGCTTCCTGCCGGGTATGTTCCGGGGAAGAAATATCCGTTTTTGGTGTTGCCGCACGGAGGGCCGGAGTCGAACGACCAACTCGAATTCGACAATTCATCGCGTGAAATTGCGGGACTGGGCTATGTTGTGTTACAGCCGGAGTATCGCGGCTCCACTGGATATGGTTCCGAATTCCTGGATGCGATCTACCAGCACTTCGGCGATCGCGCGTATAGCGATGTGGACAGTGCCACAGACTTTGCGATTGCCCAGGGATGGGCCGATCCTAACCGGCTGGCGATTTTCGGATGGAGTGCCGGCGGGTTCATGACCTCGTGGACCGTGACGCAAACCGGAAGGTATCGTGCGGCGATTGAAGGCGCTGGAATTACAGATTGGCTGAGCTTTATTCCAACCAGCGATGTCTGGCAAACGGATTATGACGCGCGCATGCAGGAAGAAGACCCTAATCCCATGCTGCGATTCTCCGCCGTGATGCACGCTGACAAGGTGACCACGCCGTTGCTGATTCTGCATGGCGAGGCGGATATTCGCGTGCCTACATTTCAAGGGCGAGAATTCTTCATGTTACTGGCCGAGCGCGGGAAAACCGTGCGCATGGTGACCTATCCTGGATCCCCGCATTTTCCCTCGCTGATTGAGCAGCGGCGCGACGTGTTTAAGGAAATCGCGGATTGGTTGAAGAAGTACAATCCGTAATTGCAAAAGCGAATCCCCCCGCCCTGGATGGTTTGGGCGAGGGGACTCTGCTTTTTTCCCTGACCACGAAACGTGGAGGGGAACTAGATTTGAAGGTGAGCTAGTTGGGAAGAAGGACGGAGTCAACCACCTGAATGACTCCGTTTGACTGGAAGACGTTTGCAATAGTGATGGTGGACATCCCGCCCTTTTCATCATGCAGCACGATCTTTCCGTCATGCGACATGGCCCAGAGCGAGCCGCCGCTCACGGTCTTCAATTCCGCCTTCCCGTTTCCCGTCTTGATGAGCTTCATGATGTCGCCGGTGCTGAGCTTGCCCGCGACAACATGGTAGGTAAGGATTTTCGTTAGCATTTCCTTGTTTTCGGGCTTCAGGAGATTGTCCACTGTGCCCGCAGGGAGTTTCGCGAAGGCCTCATTCGTGGGAGCGAAAACGGTGAACGGGCCCGCGCTCTTGAGTGTGTCAACAAGCCCCGCGGCCTTCACCGCGGCCACAAGTGTTGTGTGGTCAGCGGAATTAACGGCGTTGTCGATGATGTCTTTGGTGGGGAACATTGCGGCGCCACCAACCATGGGATCCTTCTGGGCGGAAACGATGGAAACGCCCAGCACCAGCATTGCCAACAGCGGAAAAAGAAATCGTGTTTTCATTTTGTGTCCTTTGTTGAGATTGGACCTACACCTCAAGTACGACAGAGGAAGGGGATTGGATTTAGGCAGAGGAAAAATAATGCGGGAATATGGCGGCGCGCTAAAATGGACCGGATCCGTTTCTTGCCGGAGGGAAATTGGCAGAATCGCCAGAAAAGAAGAGGTGGGGTAGCACTCCCTGGAGCATGGACTCTCGTCCGTCTCCTTGCGTGCTCCCGGACAGAGTGGATTGTGCAGTGGTTGGAGGAGGGTTCACGGGATTGGCCGCTGCGGCCTGGGTGAGGCGTCTGGACCCGAGAAAAAGTGTGGTGGTCCTTGAAGCCGAAAGAATTGGCGCGGGCTCGAGCGGACATACGGGTGGAATCGCCCTGGGAGAAACAGCGGCGGGAGATCTGCCAGGGCTCGGCGATGTTCTAAGCGGATTTCGCGAGACGTTGAAGGATTTGGCGGTGGATTGCGACCTCACGCTTTCCGGAGTCTGGGAATTGGGTCACCACGGCGGAATTGCGGGATCGCCGATTTCCTGGCAGGACTCAGGAGTGCTGGAAGTGGCGCGTGAAGTTGCCGGAGGAACCATTGATCCGCGGAAGATGCTGAGCGGGTTGGCGCGCACGGCCGAGAGCGCTGGTGCAATGATTATTGAGAATTCGCCCCTGGATGGAATTCAGTTTGGAGATCCGCTGCGATTGAAAGTGGGCAGGAAGGAACTTGTCGCCGGGCACGCGATTGTTGCCACAAACGCGCAATCGTTGGACCTAAGCGGAATTGCCGGACGGGGGGAGCCGAAATTCACGCTGGCGGTGGCAACGAAGCCGTTGCCGGATGCAACCTTGGAAACACTTGGCTTGACGTCACGCAAGCCGTTTTACACGATTGATCTCCCGTATTTGTGGGGACGATTGCTAAAAACAAATGGTGTTGTTTTTGGGAGTGGGCTGATCCATCTAGAGGATTGGCGCGAGTTGGCAGAAGTAGATGTTGGGCGTGGCGAGGCGGCAAGGTTAGTCGCGTTACTGGAAAAGCGGGTGCGCGGGTTGCATTCCGAGTTGGGAGAGGTGCAGTTCACTCACCGGTGGGGCGGGCCAAATCTGTTCGCTGACGGGTGGCGGCCGGTGTTTGAGAGACACATAAATAGTCCGCGCGTGATTGTGATTGGCGGATTCAGCGGGCATGGCGTGGCGCTCTCTGTTTATCTGGGACGCTGGGCGGCAGAGGCGATGATGATGGGACGAGAAATGCCAAGGTGGGTGGGCAGGTGAAATTGCCTGCCGCGTCCCGTGGAAACCGTTCGGCTTCGCTTTTAGAATGGTTGAGCCGGATTTAAACCCACGGGAGACATTTGAATTCAAAGGAGGGGGCCGATGTGGTTATTTAATCCTGGGCGCACATGTCGATGCGCAGTTGCCTTGATTCTTGTGTTGCTGGCGCAGTCCGCGACGTCTGATCCGCGTGTGGCACTGCCGCCGAAAGGCCCCGCCACCCCTACTCTGCGGGAGAGGGCCTGGAAGATGCTTCAAGAGGGCGCCGAAAGCAAGGAATACAAGCAACGCGCGCAGGCCGTGCAAGCCATGGGGACGATGAGGCAGGAGCCCCGCGCGGTGAAACTGATGGAAGCAGCCTTGGAGGACAAGATTCCCGCCGTCCGCGTCGCGGCCGCGAATGGATTGGGCGAAATGCGCTCCAAGTCATCGATCCCGGATCTTCAAAAGGCGCTGGGAGATCACGATTTAACGGTGGGGCTGGCTGCCGCCGCTGCGCTAGTGGCCATGAAAAATGACGAGGGATATGCCGCTTACTACGAAGTACTGACCGGGAGGAGAAAAACCGGGGAATCTCTTCCTCAAGAAGCGATGAGCACGCTAAGGGACCACAACAAATTGATTACGCTGGTTGTGGAGCAGGGAATTACGTTTGCGCCGTTTGGCGGCTATGGTGTGGCTGCTTGGAATGCCTTACATATGAACAATCCTGCTCCGGTGCGAGCGTCGGCGGCAATGGCGCTTGTGAACGACCCCGATCCGGAGAGTTTGCAAGCGTTGGAGGCGGCCTCAGAAGACAAAGAATGGATTGTGAGGGCCACTGCCTTGAAAGCCATGGGATTACGTAATGACCCATCCCTTGCGAGCAAGATGGTTCCTCTGCTGGATGACAAATCGGGCGCGGTGCGCTTTTCGGCGGCGGCCAGCATCCTGCGGCTTACGTTCACGCCACCCACATCAACGACAAAATAATCGGTGTGGCAGGTTCCCGCAACTTGCCTACTCATAGCGCAGGATCTGGATTGGGTCCACTTTTGTGGCTCGACGCGCTGGAACATAACAAGCGGCGAGAGCCACGACCGTGAGCAGGAGCGAGACAATCACGAAGGTGAGCGGATCGGTGGGTGTGACGCCGAAGAGCAATGTGGTCATCAAACGCGTAAGGGCGAATGCAGCGATAAGCCCCGCACCAACCCCAAGCAAAGCCAAGCCCGCTCCCTGCTTTATCACTAATCGCAGGACATCCACCGGCTGAGCGCCCAATGCCATGCGCAGTCCGAATTCCTTGGAACGCCGCTGTACTGAATAAGAAATCACGCCATAGATGCCGACTGTGGCGATGGCCAGAGCGACTCCGGAGAACAGCCCCAAGAGCAGGGTCAGGAATCGCGGGCGAGACTGGGCGGCGCTTAATACGTCCTCCATGAGGCGAATATTGGAAATTGGAAGGGACGAGTCAAGTTCGTTCAGATCCCGACGGACAACGCTTGTAAACAAGCGTGGATCTCCCTGTCCGCGAAGAATAATGTACATGTCTGAAACGCCACTTGATTGAGCTTGAGTCTGATGGAGAGGCAAATAGAGTTCAGTTCCGGCGGGGCGGTCAAGTCCGGCGTTCTTCACGTCGTCCACGATTCCGACGATGGTGCACCAGGGATCCTGGAATCCGGGACGAATGCGGTGGCCGATGGCGTCTTCGCCGGGCCAGAAGGTACGCGCCATGGTCTGGTTGATGATGACAACATCAGGGGCGCCTTTCGCGTCGCGGTCATCAAAAAAACGGCCGGCAATCAAACGTATGCGCATGGCTGCGAAATAGTCTTTGCTGACCATTTGGTAGTAATCCACATTCTTTATGGGACCGCCTGGTTTGGTCACCAGTCCTTCGATATCAGTGTCATTCATATCCGGAGGGCGTGCAGGCGCCAGACCATAGGCGATGGCGGCGGATTCGACACCGGGGATCTGGTGCAGGCGCTCTTCGAAGCGAGTCCAGAGGCTGTCAATTTGCTCAGGTTTTGAATAGGAAGCGCCGGGCAGCGCAATGGACATAGAAATGACGTTTCGCCCGTCGAAGCCGGTGTGGACTTCCTGAAGCTTCCAGAAGGCACGGAGCATGAGTCCGCAACCGATCAAAAGCACCAGGGCAAGGCCGAGTTCGCCCGCTACAAGAATTCGGCGGAAGAGTTGCGCTCCGGAGCCGCTGGTTGCGCCGCCTGCGGTGTCTTTCAATGATTCTGAGAGATGCGAGAAGAGAAGCGGCAGAAAAGGAGCGAGACCGAATAGAACTCCGGTGACAACCGAGGTGCACAATGTGAAAAGAAGTACGCGCCAATCCATGGCGATTTCAGCGGCACGCGGCAAGCCTCCCGCATTGGTAAGCTGAATCAGGCGCAGCCCTCCTGAAGCAAGGCCCAGGCCGAGAATGGCGCCGACCAGCGAGAGCAGGACGCCCTCAGTCGCGAACTGGCGTGCCAGACGGGCTGTCCCCGCTCCCAACGCACTGCGGATAGCGATTTCGCGGCGACGAGCTTCGGCACGCGCCAGCAAGAGATTGGCCACGTTTACGCAGGCGATGAGCAGGACGAAGGCGACCGCGCCCAATAGCATAAGGAGAGCAGGCCGTACGCTGGAGACAACCTCGGCCTGCAGAGGGAAACTCACAATGGTGTGGTTCTTGGGGTTGAATGCGTGCGTCTTGGGCGCTTGCTTGGCCCCATAGGCCTCGACCAGTGAGGCGAGTTCACCTTGTGCCATGGTCGCCGTTACACCAGGTTTCAATCGGCCAAGCAGATATAGATAGTGCGAGCCGCGTCCTCCAGGATGCGCGGGATCGATTTGAAGTGTGATCCAAATCTGAGCAGGGATTGCTTCGCCCGGGGGGAATTCAAACCCGTTGGGCATGACGCCGACAATGCTGGCTTTGCGGCCGTTGAGGTAGGTTTCCTTGCCGACAATATTTGGATCGCTGCCGAATACGCTTTGCCAAGTGCCATAGGAAATATCCATCACACGATTTGCGCCGGGGATATCGTCGGCGGGGGAAATCAGGCGGCCCATAACCGGAGAAACACCGACGGAATCCAGGAGGCCACCGCTAATAAAAGCGGCCGTGACCCGTGTTGGAGTGACGTTTCCGGCGATATTGGCGCCACCGGTGGTCCAGGCCTCGAATGAGGAAAAAGAGTGGGCGTCACGCTGAAGATCGAGGAATTCCGGGGGCGAAGCCCAGAAACGGCGCAGACCGCCGTTGGGGAAGTTTGGGAATTCGGTGTAAACGCGGATGAGCTGCTCGGGGTGCGAATACGGAAGCGGACGAAGCAGGACGGCATTAACCACACTAAAAATGCCGGTGGTTGCGCCAATGCCGAGCGTCAGACAAATTACGGCCGCGATCGTAAATCCGCGGTTCTTTGCCAACATGCGGACGGCGTAACGCATGTCCTGCCAGAAGATTCCCATGGAAAGCCTCCATTCAACGCCCTTAGAGCCCTGGTGGATGGAACCGGGCCGCGGGCACACCCTGATGATAAGTAAGACGCGTGGGACGTGAAAATGTGGCGGACGTAGTTGGTGATTTGAGGTTATTGCAGGCAGATCGGCTTCCAAAACAAAACTCCCCAATCCCGCGATTGCGGGACCGGGGAGTTTGTGTGAAGTGTTGCGGCGGGTGCCGGAACGAAGCGCTAGAAAGAGAAGCGCGCCCCAAACTGGATCTGACGCGGAGTAGGAGCGAAAGTTCCGTTGTTGCCGTTGCTATTCAGAGAAAAGGTGGACGTCGCAGGATAATTGAGCACAGGGTTGGACGCCGTGCCGCTTATCGAAGTGAACAACGTGCTTCCCACTGAGGTAATGTTCACGTTGTTGAAGAGGTTGAAGAAGTCGACTGAACCTTGGAGCACAAAGCGCTCGCCAATGTGGAAGTCCCTTGCCAGCCGAAAGTCAGTGTCAAAATATGCCGGCATACGGAAGCTGTTCCGGCCGAAAAAAGGCACGCGGCTGGATCCCGAAATCCCGATTACGCCGCCACTAGTTGGACCAGTGGTAAAGCTTCCAGGTGCGCTCGGCAGGCTTCCGCTGACCGCTGCACTTAATGGGCCCCCAGTAGACGCACTGATAATCGGTGAAATCGTCCAACCCGAGAGGAGATACCTTGCCCCCCTGTTATCGCTCTTGGCGAAATTCTCCGGCTGCCAGATGGCGGACACTCCAAATTTGTGTCGAATGTCGAAGTTCGATGGAGAGTAATCCCCCTTGATGTTAGCGGGGCTCAAAGGAGTATTGCCCGACAAAGTCGCAGACGAGACTTGGTCATCGTCCAGAGCCTTGGAAAATGTGTAGCCCGCCTGGACTTGAAGACCATGGACCAATCGGCGATTAAACTGGAGCGCGGCAGCATGGTAGTAAGACCGAACCACAGTTGAAATCTGGGTCATCTGGTTGAAACTCGGATTCGGCCGCGGTCCGATATAAACGGGAATTGTAAACGTTGCTCCCGCGGCGGGAAGCGCTGGTCCTGGCAAGAAATTTATTACAGGCTGTCCTGCGATTGTGAAAGTCGCGTTGACCGGAGTATTGAAGTTGGTATCCTGCGCCAACGGCAAGAACCTGCCAATGCTGCCGATATACGAGATGGAAACGGCAGTATTCGCGGAAATCTCGTGTTCAACCGTCAGGTCAAATTGATCGATCTGTGGCAATCTCGCGTCTGGTGCGAAGAACACAACATTCTTACTGGCGGCAGGAGTTGCGCCGGCCAAAATGTTCGGATATAGGGGTACCCCTGGAGTCGCGATCCCAGTCGCGGAATTCACGGGGAAGACGGTTGTGGAAAGCTGAGCCGAAGACAGTCCAGTATCCTCGAGCGCGTTGAAGATATTTCCGTTGATGATTCGACCGTAATATAGGCCAAACCCGCCTCGGACGACCGTTTTGCCATCCCCCAATACGTCCCAAGCAAAGCCGACGCGAGGTCCAAAGTCTTTGTTGTCGCTCGGGAAAGTCCCTGTCTGCGATATCGCAGGATTAGGAGCAACGGGAGTGGGAAAGATTTCTTTCTCCCATCGCAGGCCAAGGGTCAGAGTCAAACGGCGAGTGATGTGATAATCGTCCTGGGCGAAAAACCCAAGGTCCCAGGTATTAAACGTAAGCCCAAGGGGTCCAAAGCCCTGTTGGAAAGGGCTATTCCCGCTATAGCAAGGAATTGGCGAGTTCCCGGATGCAAGCTGAGTGGAACAGATCGTGCCGCCCCCCAGGCTGTCCACCTTCCCCATGTAATCTGAAATAAAATCATCCCGGTTCAGATAATTATATTCACCAAGCGATTGGAAGAGGTTGCTGATACGGTCGGTGACATAGTTTATGTCGAAGCCAAATTTTATGAAATGCTTTCCGTGGTTCCATCCGAAGGTGTCCGCGAATTGGTAACGGTGCTCGTCAGGAAGCGCTGCGCGCTGCAGAAAATCGGGAGCCCCAAAATTAAAGATTGATGATCCGCCAATATCAATTTGAGGGGACAAACCAGTCGAGGCGCTGACAGGCTCGCCGGGAGCCGGCGGATCCGTGAATTCAAATTCGAAGTCGCGGCTAAACAGGAAGCGGGCTTCGTTTGTCATCGAAGTGCCGATCACCGAGCTCCACCGCGCCTGAGCGGATTCCCCTTTCACAAAATCATCGCCCCAGCTGTCTATTCCGCGAGAAACAACCGCACTTGTCTGGATTCCAAATGGGGAGCGCCAACGAAGACGGTTGTAGGAAAGCGTGACGGTGTTGTTATCGGTAGGTTTCCAGTCGACCTTTGGGAAAAAGATTGTCTGGACGCCATTCCGGGCGGTTGTGCCTGTCAGGCTGTCGAGAAAATTCAACGCTCCATTGACGTTGGTTTGCATCTGACCAAGTGTAAGAGCGGGATTGGCAGCGATCATCCGGCAATAAAGAACGTTCCCCTCGATCGCGGTCGTACTGGTCGACGAGCCGGGCTTAAGTTGGGACAAGGTACATCCCCCGGCAGGCGCGGCCACTGGAATGGATGAAAAGAAGAAGGTCGGATTCGTGGGAATGGCTACGCCGGGGAAAACCCTGTGTTGCTCGTCGAAATTGAAATACCAGAACAGCTTATTCTTGAAGACGTATCCACCCGCGTCCCCGCCGAATTGATGGCGAACATCACTCGGCTTAATTGGGAGTATTTGAAAAACTCCGGGCGAGGTTTGGGTTGCGGCGGTTGCAAAGGGATTGAACGCGGCCCAAGAATTATCCCGCATATATTCGTATACGGACCCATGAATCGTGTTCGTTCCGCTCTTGGTAACGGCGTTTACGACTCCGCCCGCAGCCCGGCCATATTCCGCGGAATAGTTAGCGTCATTCACCTGAAATTCCTGTATGGCGTTGGCGCTGGTGGAATAAGCGATACGCGTGCGGCCCTTTTCTTCAGCAAAATAGGCCTGATTGTTGTCGCCACCATCCACCGTGTTGTTGTTCAAGAGCCCGCTGATGCCGCGGAAGCTGACATCGCCGAAGGTACCATCGGCGACAGCGCTCGGGGTTCCCAGAGCAAATACCGACCAGCGGCGAATGTTCAGGGGTAAATTGTCGATGGAGAGTTTGTTAACGTTGGCACTAAAAGTATTCTGCTCCGTATTGATGACGGGAGCTTCCCCTGAGACGGCAACCTTTTCTGTCTGCCCGGCCAGTCCCATCTTTACATCTATTGCCGTGGTTAGGCCAATTTCAACGATCACTTCTGTTTGTTTGTAATCGGCAAAATTGGGAGCAGATATCGTGACCTCATATGATCCCGGCGCCAGGTTTGTGACCCGGTACCTTCCGTTCGAATCAGTTTTTTCAGGTTTGGTCGAGGCATTGGTCCCGAGATTCCGGACCGTAACAGTCGCACCGGGAATCGCTTTATCCTGCTGGTCGAGGACCGCGCCGCCGATGGCGCCAAATAGCGTGGACTGGGCGTGAATGGACAGGCCCAAAACCATCAAAAAAGTGCACACAGCAAGAACTCGGACTACAAATTTGCCAAAGCTTGACGACATTTCACTACCTCCTGGGTTGCGCCAGTGGAATCTCCACTTGCCGGGCGCTTCTTGAACTTGATTGGACGAACGGCGATGAGCGCACACTTCGCACATGATGCCGAATGACTCATGGATTAAATCGCTCTTGCGAATCGAAGGCGATACTCCCAAGCCTATCCCCCAATGCCGGAAATCTCTGCGCGGGCCTAGCGCGTCACTCCAAAACCTGCGATTTCGAAGGTGCGAACATCACCCCAACTGCACCCCACACTGATGTGCGACACTCTAGAGACAGCCGGAAATTATGTCAAGCGGACAGCGGTGGAAATCCATTTGCGTGCAGGGCCACGCCGGTCTCGCCTCCGGCAAACCTTTCCAACACAGGAAACTCGCCAAAACAGCGGAAGGGTATGCGGATTTTGTTAACGTCGGATGAACAAATTCGCCCGGTTTGATGAAAGTGGCGCGAATCACTGGCGAAGCGCGTTTGCAAACAGCGACACACGCGAAGAAATGCGGTGAAAATTCAGTTTCCTTGCCGGGTTGCACGTCATGCGTGTAATGTCTAGGCCCATCGTGATACTTGTTCTCGTGAGGCACTGAGTTTTTCCAGTGAGAGGGAAGAAATGAGCGCGAAAGACAATGAGAACCTGCGTGTGCTGGTGAAACGCGAGGCCATCCGGAAGCGAGTCGGCCAGATGGGAAGACAGATTTCCCGCGATTTTAAGGGCCAGCGCGTGCACCTTATCGGAGTGCTAAAAGGCGCGGCGATCTTTCTATCAGATTTGAGCCGCGAGATTACCACCGAGGTTTCACTGGACTTCATGGCGGTATCGAGCTACGGGAAAGGGACTCGCACGTCAGGCGAGGTGAAGCTGGTTAAGGATTTGGATACCAGCATCGAAGGGCTGAATGTGATCTTGGTGGAAGATATTTTGGATACCGGGTTGACGCTCGGCTACATTTGCCGCGTGCTGCGTCAACGGAAACCGAAGGGTTTGCGCATTGCGGCGTTGCTCGATAAGCCGGAGCGGCGGATGCTGAAGGATGTCAAGGCGGACTACGTGGGATTTGAGATACCAAATGAATTTGTGGTCGGCTATGGGTTAGATTACGCGGAGCGGTATCGAAATTTGAAAGATGTGTGCGTGCTCTCCTTGCCGCCGGTGCAGGGAGCATAGCCGGGAGATGAGGCCGGTTGTAACAGCTTCGGATCTGGACAGGATCGCGGTGGGCGGCGAAATCGGTATCGCGGCCGACGCGCTGATCACTCCTCTGGCGCGCGATGAGGCGGCGCGTCGCGGAATTTCATTCCGCATCGTCGAAGACACCAAAGGAAATCCGATCCCGGGCGCGACGATAGTCCCAAAGGCGGCAGCGGGCGCTGGTATGGATTCGCAGGGAAGAAAGATTGTGGCGATCGCTGCGGATCACGGCGGCTATGAGATGAAGGAGAAATTGGAGGAATATCTGAAGGATTGGGGCTACGCGGTACAGGATTTGGGGACGAAAAATACGGAGGCCGTGGACTATCCTGATTTTGCAGCGGCTGCCGCGGAGGCGGTGGCCAGCGGGCGCGCCTGGCGAGGCGTGGTGCTGGATAGCGCTGGAATCGGGAGCGCGATCGCGGCGAACAAGGTGCCCGGAGCGCGCGCGGCCCTGTGCTATGATCGCGCAACCGCGCGCAATAGTCGCGAGCACAACGACGCCAACATTTTGACGGTGGGCGCCAAACTAATCCCTCTGGAAGTCGCGCGTGAAATTCTGGCCGTGTGGCTGGAGACACCCTTCGGTGGCGGTCGCCATGCACGGCGCGTGGAAAAGATCCGCGCGATTGAGGCCAAGTACTCCGCAGGCAAGAAGCCGGGAGCGGCTTCTTAGGGAATTGTAATGACTAAGGACTCACCAGAACTCGATCAACTCGTCCGCGCCATTACCGAAGAAGTTCTGGGATATCTGGGCGCCTCGGGCACGGTGAATCTGGCGGGGCTCGATCTGGATGACGTGGTTTGTCCCGGATGCGACCAGCAATGCGTGGAGAAGTGCGCGCGCAAAACGCGCAAGGTGATTGACGCAGGCGCGGACCGCATTTCAGCCGGGCCGGATGTGAAACCCGCTGAAGAAGGTGTCGCGGCGCTGATTGATCACACCCTGCTGAAACCCGACGCCACGCGTGACGAGATTCGCAAGTTGTGTCAGGAGGCCGCGAAATTTGGATTTGCGTCCGTGTGCGTGAATCCGTGGAATGTGGCTCAGGCGGCGGAGTGTTTGCGCGGGACGAAGGTAAGCGTCTGCACCGTAGTGGGATTCCCGCTGGGGGCAACTCTGCCCCAGGTGAAGATATTTGAGGCGGAACAGGCCATAAAGCTGGGCGCGCAGGAAATTGACATGGTGGAGAACATCGGTGCGCTCAAGTCCCGGCAAGATGAAGTAGTGGAGCAGGACATACGCGGGGTAGTGGAGGCCTGCCATCGTAACGGCGCGATTTGCAAAGTGATTCTGGAGACCTCGCTGCTCACTAATGAAGAGAAAGTGCGGGCGAGCGTGGCTGCCAAAAATGCCGGGGCCGATTTTGTGAAAACGTCAACGGGATTTGCATCGGGTGGGGCCACGGCAGAAGATGTGGCCTTGATGCGAGCGGTGGTAGGCGAGGAGATGGGGATAAAGGCGTCGGGCGGAATACGGACCCTGGATGATTTGAAGAAAATGGTCAGCGCGGGAGCGACGCGGATTGGAGCCAGCGCGAGCGTGAAGATTATTGAGCAGGCGCGGAGTGGCGCGATCGGGGATGGCCGGGCCGCGGCGCCAGGCAAGGCGTCAACTTATTAAGCACGACTTGGAAAATGGGGATGGATCGTCTTCAACAACAGCTCGCCTTCCTGGTGGAGGCCGACAAACTCAAAAATATATTGCGGCGGACGCTGCTCACGGACGGCGCTCGAAGGGAAAACTCCGCAGAACATTCATGGCACTTGACGCTGGCGGCGATGGTTCTCGAGGAATATGCAGCCACGCCCGTGGATCTGGAAAAAGTTTTGCGCATGCTGACCGTTCATGATGTGGTGGAGATTGACGCCGGCGATACATTTGCGTTCGACAAGTCGGGGAATGCCACCAAGGAAGACCGGGAGCTGCGCGCTGCGGAGCGGATATTTGGTTTGTTGCCCAAAGAAATTGGCAGCGAGTTGCGCGGTCTTTGGGAAGAGTTCGAGAGACACGAAACGCCGGAAGCAAAATTCGCGCATGCCGTGGATCGGATTCAACCATTCTTACAGAACCGCGCCACCGGCGGCGGGACTTGGCGGATCTACAACCTGTCAAGAGCTGACGTCCTGAAACGTATGGATCCGGTGCGCACGGCGCTGCCCCAACTGTGGCCGGTTGTGCTCGAGACAGTGAACGAGTTCTACTCAATTCCTCACTCCGAATAGTTCGTAACGCAACTCACCCCAGAATTGGGAAAAGTTCGTTTTTCCACAGGTTCACCAGGTTTTTACGGGCAAATGCGCGCGCCTGCTATAATGGAGTGACTGACTTGGTGTGCGCGAGCAAGTAAGAATTGCCTCAGCGCGAAATTCCAGACATGGATCCAGTGGCCGCAAAAACTCAAATTGATGTTCCCGAGCCCGTTCTCGGGACGCTGGCGGAAATCGGCCAGGAAATAAACTCGTCCCTCGACTTGGACAAAGTCCTCGAGAAGACGGCGGAGCTCGTCAAGCGGCTGATTGACTACGAAATTTTCAGCGTGATGTTAGTGGATGAGGAGTCCGGGCGGTTGTTCCACCGGTTTGCGATCGGATATTCAAAAGAGATAGTTGAGAACTGGAGGATTCCCATTGGGCAGGGAATTACGGGGACTGCGGCGCATACGGGTGAAGCAGTGCTGGTGGGCGACGTAGCGAAGGACTCGCGCTACATTAACGCGATTGACACAGTCCGTTCGGAGCTTGCCGTTCCCCTGATGTACAAGGGCAAGGCCATCGGGGTTCTGGATATTCAAAGCACCCAACTCAATTACTTTACGAAGGACCAGCAGAATATTTTGACTCTGCTGGCCAGCCGGCTGGCGATCGCCATTGAGAACGCGCAGCTCTTTCAACGGGCCAAGAGCCAGGCCGAGACGCTGCTGGTGCTAAATGAAATTGCGCGGGAGACCAGCTCAATCCTCGATTTGGAAAAGTTGCTGACGCGGGCCGCGGAGCTGATCAAGCGCGTGATTGATTATCAGATCTTGAGCATCTTGATTTATGACGAACAGACGAAGATGTTCCGTCACCGGCTGGACGTGAAGTATGGGCAAACGGTGGTGGGAAAAATGCGCGTAACGGCGACCGAGGGAATTGTGGGTGCCGCGGCGGCACTTCGTCAGCCGGTGCGCGTGCCCGATACGACGGCGGACCCGCGCTATTTGATGATCAATCCGGAGACTCGATCGGAACTGGCGCTGCCGCTGATCCACAAGAACCGTGTGGTGGGAGTGCTGGATCTGGAGAGTCCGGAGCTTGATTATTTCAACGAAGAGCATGTGCAGGTGCTCTCGATCCTGGCTTCTCAATTGGCGGTATCGTTGGAAAATGCCCGGCTTTACGAGCGTGTGGCTCGCGACGAGGCGCGCATGGAACGCGAGCTTCATGCGGCTCAACGGATGCAGGGCGCGCTGCTGCGTCCCGTGCCGGTGGAAGACTTCGGGCTGGATATTGCCGCGCGAATCCGCTCGGCTCGCGAGGTGTGCGGGGACCTTTACGATTTCCTGCGTTATGGACCACAGCAACTGGGAATCGTCCTGGGCGATGTCAGTGGCAAGGGGTCGGCTGCGGCCCTCTACGGCGCTGTGGCCACGGGAATATTGCGCAGCATCGCTGCGCTAAAACTCCAGCCCGCGGAGTTGCTCAAACAATTGAACCACTTGCTTTGTGAACGGCAAATCGAAGGCCGCTACATGACCATGTGCTTCGCGACGTGGCAAAAGGGCCGCCAGAAACTGCGTGTGGCCAATGCAGGACAGACTCAGCCGTTGCTATGGAAAGATGGCCGTTGCGAAAGACTTAACTTGGTTGGATTTCCACTGGGAATGTATGACGACGTGGCCTACGACGAAGTGGGCTATACGCTGGTGGCCGGAGACATTCTGACCTTCTACTCCGACGGATTTAGCGAGAGCGCCAGTCATGACGGTAATTTCTTTGGGAGCGAACGGCTGTGCGCCGCGATTGCCGCAAATCATGAGCTTACCGCAGATCAGTTGGCGGACAGGCTTTTGGCAGAGGTGGATGAGTTCACGGCGAATGCACCGCTCGCCGACGACCGCACACTTGTGGTCCTCAAGGTCAAAGAGAATCCGCAAAGTGAAGTAAAATCCACAGCGTCATGAGACGCGCGCTGGACCCCGTCACTTTCACTCCATTTTTCAAACGCAGGCGTGGAATTGTGTTCTGCGAGGGCGTATCGCTTGAGAAAATCGCGGAAAAAGTGGGGACGCCGGCCTATGTGTACAGCCGTGCAGCGTTGGAAGGTGCTTATCTCGGGCTGGATCGCGCTCTGACCAATGCGCTGGGATCAACTCCACACACGATTTGCTATGCAGTGAAGGCGAATTCAAATCTGACGATTCTGCGCATATTGGCGCGAATGGGCAGCAGCTTCGATATTGTTTCTGGCGGCGAGCTGGAAAGATTGCGGCGGGTGGGAGTGGATCCAAAGCGAGTGGTTTTCTCAGGCGTAGGGAAAAGCCGCGAAGAGATTGTAGAGGGATTGCGCGCGGGCATTCTGCTATTCAACGTGGAATCCCCGGCAGAACTGGAAATATTGTTGAGCGAAGCCTCACGAATCGGGCGGCGCGCCGCTGCCTCCATTCGCGTGAATCCGGATGTTGCCGCGGGAGCTCACCCGCACATCGCAACCGGGCGCAAGCACCATAAGTTTGGGGTGGACTGGGAGCAAGCGCGGAAACTATATCTGACTCACCGGAAATCGAAATGGATTGACTGGCAGGGGATTGGCTCGCATGTTGGGTCGCAGGTGCTGAGCCTCACGCCTTACCGGCAGGCGCTCGATAAACTTGCGTCGTACGTGCGTGATCTTGACGCGCACGGCGTGCGGCTGCGCTATCTGGACATGGGTGGGGGGCTGGGGGTGCGCTACACAACAGAGAGGCCGCCGATTTTCGCCGCGTATGCACGGACACTCGCGAGCCAGACGCGCGGACTGGGTTGTCATTTGCTAATTGAGCCGGGGCGATCGATCGTTGCGCAAGCAGGTGTCCTGCTAATGTGTGTGCTTTACAAGAAAAAAACGGGCGGGAAGATCTTCGTGGTCACAGATGCGGCGATGAATGATTTCATACGGCCTGCGCTCTACGGAGCCATCCATCCGATCACGGCTGTCGCCGAAGACCATCACGGAAAGAAAATGCGAAACGTGGCAATTGTTGGGCCGGTCTGCGAGACCGGGGACGTGTTTCTGGACTCGTGGCCGTTGGGAGAGGTTGTCCCCGGTGACGTCCTGGCCCTGTGGGGCGCGGGGGCGTACGGCAGCACGATGACCTCGAATTACAATTCGCGTCCCCGGCCGGTGGAAGTGTTGGTGGATGGGAAGCGCGTACGCGTGATCCGGAAGAGGGAAAGCGTAGGGGACATAATGCGTGGGGAGTAGGAAAAGGCCCCAAGGGCCATCTCCATCTCCCCACGAAGCAGGGCGGGGTACAAGAAGCTATTCGTCGTGGAGGATGGCGTTGGGGTCCATGCGGGAGGCGCGGCGCGCCGGAAGATATCCGGCAACCAGCGCGACGACCGCAAGCAATGCGATAGCCAGTGTAATTGTGCCTGTATCACGCGCGCTGAGTTCGAACAGCATGGTCTGAACCAGCCGCGTAGCCCACAACGAAAGTCCAAGGCCGGCGGCGATACCCGCCGCCAGCAGGATTGCGACGTCGCGCAGGATAAGGCGCAGGATGGCGCTGGAGCCCGCGCCGAGCGCCATTCGAATCCCAATTTCCTTCCGCCGCTGGGTGACCATGTAAGCCAGCACGCCGTACAAACCAATCATGGCCAGAAACAGCGCCAGGCCGCCGAAAAACCCGGAAAGGGTGGCCAGCAATTGCTCCTGGCGAAGCGAGTCATCCACTTGCTGCTGGAGGGTGCCGAAATTCAGATCGATTGCCTTGTTCAGGCCAGTGATGGCTTGCTCGGCTGCGTGGGCGAGCGTGGCCGGCGGCGACGTGGTGCGGACTTCGAATACAGGGTTGTCAATAACCCCATAAGTTAAAGCATTCAGCTGGGCAAACGGAAAGTAAGCAGTGGGAGGGGTTTCGTCTCGAAGCGAATTGTATTTGGCGTCTTTCAGGATGCCGACAATCCGTATGGGGTCGGGTGGTTTCCCCTGCTCAGGTTCCAGATGAACGTATCTCCCGATGGGATCCGTATGAGGAAAAAACTTTCGTGCCAAGGTTTCATTCACGATGCCGACGAATGGCGCACCGGCCGTATCGCCGGCGTTGAAATCGCGGCCGGCCAGGATGGGTGAACGGAGGGTGGTGAAATAGCCGGGAGAAACGTAGTTCAAATAGGCATCCGCATCATCGCCTGTGGGGCCACCACCGCCATCAACGAAGAGATAGTTATCCCATTGATTCCTGCTCAAGGGCGTAAGCACAGATTGGCTGACGGAAATGACGCCCGGGAGAGCCTTGAGCCGGTCCAGGATTTGCCGCTCCATTGCATCGAACTGGACCGGCGGAATATTTGCGTTGTGAAAATTTGAATTCACGAGGAGGACATTGCTGCGGTCAAACCCGGCATCCAGAGTGAGAAGGTTCGTGAAGCTGCGCAGGAACAGCCCTGCAACGATCATGAGCACCAAGGAGAGCGCAACTTGCGAGGCCACGATCCAACGGCCCGGGCGCGAGTGGGAATGCGACTCCGATTCTTCCGCCTGACTGCCTTTCATGGCCGAGGCCAGGGATACATGAGTGGATCGGAAAGCAGGGAGGATGCCGAAAAGTAATCCAGTTAGAATGGCGACTCCTGCGGTGAAGGCGAGGACCCGGCTGTCCAGTGTCAATTGCAGGAAAATGGGATTGCGGGTTGTCGAAATCAGGCGTACTAGAACCGCGCACCCCCAGCGGGCAAATAGCACGCCGAGCACTGCGCCCGCGCAGGAGAGAAGAATACATTCCGTAAGAAGCTGGCGAATTAGGCGGAATCGCGAGGCGCCCATGGCAAGGCGGACTGCGATTTCCTTGCGCCGCGCCGCCGAACGGGCCAGCATCAGGCTGGCGATGTTGGCACAGGCGATCAAAAGGACGAGGCCGACGACAACCATCAGCATCCGGAGCGGCTGAGTGTAAGTGCGGCGCAGGTTCGAAATTCCGGTCGCGGAGGGAGAGGCATTGAGAATTCTCTTCAGGTATTTCTGCTGCATGTCCGGTTTCCAATTAGGCGGAACGGTCGCGGCGAAGATTCCGGGCGAGAGTACCCGGAGCCGGGCGTTCAATTGTTCCCGGCTGATTCCTGCTTTGGGCCGGCCCATAATCTCAATCCACCAGGAAGAACGCATGGCCAACATCGTGTTCTTTCCATGGATGATGGCTTCCGAGCAAATGGGTATCGCCACGTCGAACTTATGGCCGACATCCACTCCAAAAAACCCTGGTGAGGTTACGCCAACCACCTGGAAGGGATGAGCATTTAAGGAAAGCATGCTGCCAACGGCGTTTGGCCCTCCGCCGTAGTGTTCTTGCCAGAAGCCGTAGCTCAAAACCGCCGTGCCGGGGCAGCCCCTGTAGTCGTCACTGGCCGTGAGCAATCGCCCGGCTGCCGGATTCACGCCCAAAGAGTTGAAGTAGTTTCCGCTTACATAGCTCGCATTGACGTTTTGGGCCGCGCCACCTTGCGCCAGGTTCAGTGTCCAATCTGACCAGGCAAAATCGCTGGAGAATATGTCCTGGCTATCGCGGATTTGCTCCCAAAGAGGATTGGTGTAGTAGGGATTGGGCTCGCCGTCCGATTGCGGTTGAATGGTGGCGAGTTGGACCAACTCTTCGGGATTTTGGACCGGCAACACTTTCAGCATGACGGTATCGACCAAACTGAAGATGGCCGTGTTGGCGCTGATGCCCAGGGCCAGTGTGAGGACGGCGACAGCGGTAAATCCGGGATTCTTGCGGAGCATGCGCAGACCGTAGCGGACGTCCTGGAGGAAGTTCTCAATCCACCGCCAGCCCCACATATCTCGAGTGACTTCGCGGACGATGGTTTCGTTGCCGAATTCTCGACGCGCGGCCAATTGGGCCTCCCTGGGAGACCGGCCGGATTCCATTTCCTCTCGGGCGACAAGAGTGAGATGAGATTGAATTTCCTCGTCAAGCTGCTGGTCGCGGTGCTTGTGCTTCCAGAACATCAATCGCATGTTCGCCTCCCCTATTCATCCCGAAGAATTGCGTTGGGGTCCATGCGCGCGGCGCGGCGAGCCGGCAGATAGCCTGCCAACAGGGCGACAGAAGTTAGTACGGCGACGGCCATGAGAATGGTCTTCGCATCGCGTGCGTCGAGGTTAAACAGCATTTTCTGCAAGTAGTGAGTAGCCCACAGGGCGATTCCGACTCCGGCTGCCACGCCCGCAGCCAACAGAATAGAGACTTCGCTCATGATGAGGCGCAGGATCGATCCCTTTTCCGCCCCGAGCGCAATGCGGATGCCAATTTCTTTGCGGCGCTGCGTGACCATATACGCCAGCACGCCATATAAACCGATCACTGCCAGCATGAGCGCGAGTCCGCCAAAGAAGCTGGAAAGAGAGGCCAGCAGTTGGTCCTGCCGAAGGGAATCATTCACCTGTTCTTCCAATGTCCGAAAGCCGAGCGAGATCGATCCGTTCAGCGACGCGAAAACTTCCGTGGCGGATTTTACAATCGTTGCAGGCGGTGCGGCCGTGCGTATCTCGAACGAAGGCTGCTCCGACATGCTCTGAGCACCTTGGGCGGCCAACTGCGCAACAGGGAGGAAGATCGTGGCCGGCGTCGTTTCGCGGAGAGTCCGATATTTTGCGTCCTTCACGATTCCGATAATTTGAATCAGTGGTCCGGCTTTGCCGGATATCTCCTCAATATAAACATACTGTCCGATTGGATCCGCCTTGCCAAAGAAACGATGAGCCATAGTTTCATTTATGACGCCGACAAGCGGCGCGCCGGGGGCATCGCCAACGTTGAAAGTTCGTCCTGCAAGAACCGGCGAACGTAAGGTCGCGAAGTACCCGGACGAAACCGCATTGATATTTGCCAGAGCATTTCTGCCGGAAGGACTGACCCCGGTTTGCCGATGGAAATAACTGTTCCAGCCGAAGCCGCTAATCGGAGTGATAACCGATTCACTCGCCGAAGTTGCCCCGGGAAGATTTTGTAAACGCTGAATGGCCTGATTCCACAGCGTTTCGCGCGCTTCCGGAGAAAGAACAGTATTGTGCGCGTCCGCGGCAATCATCATCACGTTGCTGCGGTCGAACCCCGTGTCGAGCGTCAACAAATTGTTAAAGCTACGCAGGAAAAGTCCGGCAACAATCACCAAGACGAGCGACAACGCCACCTGCCCGGCCACAATCCAGCGGCCCGGACGAAAATGAGCCCGTCCGGGCGCTTCATCCTGCTGACCACCTTTCATCGCGGATGAAAGGGAAACTTTAGTGGACCGAAGCGCGGGCAATATTCCAAATAAAATGCCGGTCAGGACTGCGATTGCTGCAGTGAATCCGAGGATGCGGCCATCCACCGAGAATTGCAGGAAGACCGGATTTCGCGTTGAGGAAATAAATCGGACTAGAATTGTTGATCCCCAACGCGCGAAGAGAATGCCCAGCGCTGCTCCGGCCGATGAAAGAAGTACACATTCGGTGAGCAACTGGCGAACTAAACGGGCGCGCGAGGCTCCGATGGCCAGGCGAACTGAGATTTCCTTTTGGCGCGTAGCGGCGCGCGCGAGCATCAAGCTGGCGATATTCGCGCAAGCAATCAGAAGCACGAGTCCGACAACGGCCATCAACATTCGGAGCGGCTGATCGTAGGCCCGGCGAACATCGGATAGACCCTTGCCTGCTGAAGACGCCACGAGGATGCCGTTTAAAAAGTTCTTTTGTGATTCGATCCTCCAATTTTGGGGAACTGTGGCGGCAAAAATCTGCGGCGAGATCACCTGAAGGCGCGCGGAAACCTGTTCCGGACTGACTCCAGGTTTAAGACGGCCCATCACGCTAATCCACCACGCTGCCCGAACATACAGAGCTGAACTGCTGCCGCGGATGATCGCTTCCGCGCAAATCGGAATGGCCACATCGAATCTTGTTCCGACGTCGACGCCGTAGAATCCCGGAGCGGCAACGCCAATCACTTCAAATGGATGGCCGGACAAACTGAGCACGCTGCCGACGGCGTTTTGCGCGCCGCCGTAATGCTCCTGCCAGAAACCAAAGCCAAGAACCGCAGATCCGGAGCACCCTCGCTTGTCGTCACTGCTGACGAACAGACGCCCCGCGGCAGGATGTACGCCGAGCGTGTTGAAATAATCTCCGCTGACTTCTAATCCTTTCACGAGATGCGATTCCCCGCCTTGCGCCAGATCAAATCGGGCCTGCGACCACGCGAAGACCCCGGAGAAAACGTCCTGCTGATCACGAATTTGTTCCCAGATGGGATTGGTTAACTCCGCATTAGGTTCGCCGGTCGCTTTGGGATCGGTGATGGCGAGCACCATCAGCTCTTCAGGCTTTTGCACCGGCAGCATTTTCAGCATCACGGTATCGACCAAACTGAAGATGGCCGTGTTGGCGCCGATGCCGAGGGCCAGTGTGAGCACGGCGACAGCGGTAAATCCGAGATTCTTGCGGAGCATTCGCAGGCCGTAGCGGACGTCCTGGAGGAAGTTTTCAATCCAGCGCCAGCCCCACATATCGCGAGTGACTTCACGGACCATAGATACGTTGCCAAGTTCGCGCCGTGCGGCGAGATGGGCCTGCTTGCGCGATTGCCCTGATTGCATTTGTTCGCGCTCGGCGAGCGTGAGGTGGCCCTGGATCTCCTCCTGGAGTTCATTGTCCCGCCTCGTTCGTCCCCAGAACCGGAATCTCATGATTCGTTCCCTCGCTTTGCAGGATTCATGATTCCAGCGATGGCGGTGGTGAATTGCGCCCAGCGCGAGCGCTCGGAGACCAGCTGCTTGCGACCGGATTTAGTAAGGCGATAAACGCGCAGGCGCGGGCCGAGTTCGGAGTCCTTCCATTCGGCGGCAATCCAGCCTTTGCGCTCCAGGCGGTGCAGGGCAGGGTAAAGTGAGCCGGTATCCGCCTTGAATCTTTCGCCCGAATTGGTACGGATGGCCTTGCTCAAGGCGTAGCCATGGCTGGGGCCCCATTGGAGAATCTGGAGGATGAGCATATCCAGGGTGCCCTGAAGGATTTCTATGCGATTTCGGTATGGCTCTCGTGAGGGCGTCATGGGTGGTATGTAGATTAGCTCCTTAGATGTAAGTAGGACGCCTACATACCACAAAAGGTTAGCAAGAAAAATGGGAATTATTGGGGGAAGAGAAGAATCGAAAGGCGAAGGCATGGGCAAAGGCAAAGAAAAACGCAAAGTCCTTACCGCGGAGGCACCCATTCGGCTCCGCTCAGGGCAGGCTCGGGGCATAGAGGTTGCGCGGAAATTGGGGAAAGAGAGGGGCTAGCGCTCGCCCCACTTGAGCTTGTTCCGGAGCACCTCGAAATAGGTGTGGCGCGCGGGACGCACCAGATGCAAAGAATGCGGGGCCTTGGAGACGGAAATATGGTCGGCGCGCTGGAGCTTGACGCCAATCTGACCATCAATCGTGAGATAGACAGGCTCGTCGGCGGAGCGGAAGGTGATCTCAATGCGGGAAGAATCCGGGATGACCAGGGGGCGATTCGTCAGAGTGTGCGGGCAGATAGGCGTAACGATGAAGGCGTCCACTTTGGGATAAACGATGGGGCCGCCCGCAGCCAGCGAGTATGCGGTTGAACCCGTGGGTGTGGAGATAATGAGGCCGTCCGCCTTAAAAGTGGAGACGAAATCGCCATTCACGAACAGGTCCAGATCAATGATGCGGGAAAGGGCGCCCTTATTCAGCACCGCGTCATTGAGGGCGCGATGAGTTGCGGCCGTGGCGCCGTCGCGAATGACTTCTGCCTCGAGCAGCGTGCGCTCGCTTAGCCGGCTCCGGCCCTGCAGAGCCTCTTCTAGGATGGGGTAAAGCTCATCGAGCTTCACACTGGTGAGGAATCCCAGACCACCCAGGTTGACCGGAAGAATGGGGACATCGTGTTCCCCCAGAGAACGCGCTACCGCGAGCAAGGTGCCATCACCACCCAGCACTATCAGAAGGTCGGCAGTTGCCGCGAGCTCTTCTCGAGAGCGTTCTCTTCCGGCGGCCGGGAGACATATTCCTGTTTCCTTATCGCAGAGGACGGACAGGCCGCGAGACTCGAGCCAAGCGATAAGGTTTGGGACGACGGCGGCGACGTCCTCCTGGCGCGGGCGCGAGATAATGCCGACAGTTCGGTACATAGCCATGCGAATTGTACTCTAGCAGAAATAATTAAAGCCGGTGCGGAGCGATCATGCGCGGCGGGCGTGAAGGAAGAATTCTTGGTTGCCTTCTGCGCCGGGCAGATGGCTGGGCTGAACTCCAAGGACTATCAGGCCAGCGGCGAGGGCCGCTTCGCGGATCCGCTCAATGGCGCGTGCGTGGAGCTGCGGGTCGCGGACGATCCCGCCTTTGCCGATGTCATGGCGATCGAGTTCGAATTGCGGCTTGATGAGAATTAGAAATTCCGCGGCGGGAGCGGCGGCGGTTACGACCGCGGGCAAGACTTTTGTCACGGATATGAAGGCGAGGTCGATGGTGATGAGTTGTGGTGCGGGCAGTTTTGCGGGCATGGATAAGATAAGGTCCGCGGGCGCAAGCTCGCGCGCGTTGCGCTGGATGCGCCTTACGCGAGGGTCCTGTTGAAGGCGCCAGGCCATTTGATCCGGGGTGACGTCCACGGCAAAAACGTGTGCGGCTCCGCGCTGAAGAAGGCAATCGGTGAAACCGCCGGTAGATGAACCAACGTCGAGACAGATTTTCCCCGCGGGGTCCACACCAAAATCATGGAGTGCGCCTTCGAGTTTGAATCCACCACGGCCGACGTAACGCTGTTGCCCGCCCGCGATTTCAATGGATGCATCGGTGGGGAATCGCTCACCTGGTTTTTCGTTGCGCTGACCGTTTACGCGGACTTCCCCCGCCAAGAGCATAGCCTGGGCTTTTTGGCGGGATTCAGCCAGGCCACGCTCGACCAGAATGAGGTCGAGTCGCTGTTTGATAACCTTGGATTTTTGAGGTTTGGGTGTCATTGGGCAAACGGCGGAAGCTGGATGCGCGAGCGAAGGCTCAGGCGCGGCGAAGGACCAGGAATTCGGCCAATTCACAAAGGCGCGCGGCGCGGTCACCGTAGGGATGGAGTTCGCCGAGCGCACGATTAGCCAATTCCTTGGCGAATTCATGCGATTTCGGCAGACCGAATAACGCCGGATAGGTGGCCTTCTGCTGCGCTTGATCCTTGCCTGCGGTCTTGCCAAGAGCGGCGGAAGATTCCTCGACATCTAGAATATCGTCCACCACCTGGAAGGCCCAGCCGATGTTGTCGCCGAATCGGCGCAGCCGCTCGACGTCTTCCTGGTTGGCGCCGCCGCAGATTGCTCCGGCCACAACCGAACCGCGGATAAGCGCAGCAGTCTTCGAGCGATGGATGTAGGAAAGCATTTCAGCGGTGACGGGCTTGCGTTCAGCTTCGATGTCCGCGACCTGCCCGCCGACCATGCCGTCGCGGGTGCCTGCGGCGCCGGCAACTTCCCGAATCACATGGACGCAGCGCGCAGGATCGAGATTGAGTTTGGAAAGCGTCTCGAAGGCCAGCGTGAGCAATGCGTCTCCCGCAAGAATGGCGGTCGCTTCGTTGAACTTTTTGTGGCAAGTGGGCTTGCCCCGGCGCAAATCGTCGTTATCGAGCGCCGGCAGATCATCGTGAATCAACGAATAGGTGTGAATGAATTCGAGCGCGCAGCCCGCGTCAAGCGCAGCGCTCACGTCCGCGGAAAAAATGCGCGAGGCTTCCAGGCACAACATGGGGCGGAGGCGCTTGCCACCGGCAAACACGCTGTAACGCATGGCCTGATGAATGGTGGGCGGCTGCGCTTCGGAAGGGGGGAGAAGCCGCTCAAGCGCAGCTTCAATCTTACGATGGTTGTCTTCGAAAAAATCGGGAGCCGTCATGGTGAAGCGGGAAGTGGTCTGCGCGCCGGATGCGCCGGAAGCCACTCAAATCTCCTCGTCGGTGCCGGGCTCAAAAGGCTCGGGCGCCAATTCTCCGCCGGCCTTCTTCATCAGGATCTCCACGCGGCCTTCCGCCTGCTCGAGCTGCTTCTGGCAATCGCGGGAAAGAGTCACGCCCTCTTCAAAAAACTTCATGGCCTCATCGAGGGAAAGGTTAGTGTTCTCCAGCTTGCGGACAATTTCCTCGAGGCGCGCGAGCGAGCGCTCAAACTCCGGCTTCTTGGCCGGGGGCTCGGGTTTTTTGGCGGCATTCGGGTTCAACGAAAATACCTCTGGCGCCCGGATCGGATCACTCCACAGGCCGCCCGAGCGGTGCTCGGCCAAACCTACAGGAACAGCGGGGCCATAACGAATGTTACCGTACAAAGCAGTTTGATGAGCACGTGAAGTGACGGCCCGGCCGTATCCTTGAAGGGATCCCCGACGGTATCGCCCACCACGGCTGCTTTGTGCGCATCAGATTTCTTCCCGCCCAGTTGTCCCGTTTCAATAAATTTTTTGGCGTTATCCCACGCGCCCCCGCCGTTGTTCATAAAGGTGGCCATCAAAATTCCGGCGATGGTCCCAACCATCAACACCGCGGCGACGGACTCCGCGCCGATAGTGGGGTCTTCGGCGGTGGCGAAAAATTTAAAGATGAATCCCACCGCGACAGGCACGACTACGGCAAGTAATCCGGGGGCGACCATCGCCTTCAGCGCACCCTTGGTGACGATGTCCACGCACTGCCCGTAATCCGGTTTGGAGGTCCCCGCCATGATCCCGGGGTTCTCACGGAATTGGCGGCGAACTTCTTCGATCACCGAGTAGGCAGCCTTGCCGACCGCTTTGATGGCCAGCGCGCTGAAAAGGAATACGAGCGCTGCGCCAATGAGAGCGGCGATGAAGACCAGCGGTTTGCTCAGGTCCACATGTTCAAATACATAATTCATGTTCCCGGTTTTTTTCTGCATAAGCTCAGTAATCTGGTCGAGGTAAGCTGAGAAAAGCAGGAACGCGGCCAGAGCCGCCGACCCGATGGCATAACCCTTGGTCAAAGCCTTGGTGGTGTTGCCCACCGAGTCCAACCGGTCGGTGCGCTTGCGCACTTCTTCGGGCGCACCGGACATTTCAATGATTCCGCCGGCGTTATCGGTGATGGGGCCGAATGTATCCATGGCCAGAATGTAGGCGGCCGTGGAAAGCATGCCCATGGTGGCGATGGCGGTGCCGAACAATCCCGCGCCGCGCACGCCTGGAAGCGCATGAATGCCGCAATAGTAGGAAGCCAGGATCGCGATGGAAATAGCGATAACCGGCATGGCCGTACATTCCATGCCGACCGCCAGACCGGTGATGATGTTTGTCGCCGAGCCGGTGACGCTGGCATTCGCGATGCTCTGGACGGGACGGTAACGATATTCCGTGTAGTACTGCGTAATCCAAACAAACACGAAGCTGTTGATCACTCCAATGACGCCTGCGGCGAAGAACCACAGGTTATTGTTCAGCAGAAAATAAACGGCAGCATAAAATCCGGCGATGGCCAACAACGAAGTAATCATGTATCCGCGATTGAGCGCGGCCATGGGGTCTTCCTCTTCGTTTTTCAGCCGAACGGTCCAGATGCCCACAATCGAGGCCAGCAGACCGAACGCCCGAGCCACCAGTGGGAAGAAGATTCCGTACAAGCCGAAATGGCCGAATAGCGCCACACCCAGAATCATCGCGCCAATGTTTTCAGCCGCTGTGGATTCAAACAGGTCTGCGCCGCGCCCCGCGCAGTCGCCGACGTTGTCGCCGACCAGATCAGCAATCACTGCGGGGTTGCGGGGATCGTCTTCGGGAATGCCCGCTTCGACCTTGCCGACCAGGTCGGCGCCCACGTCAGCGGCCTTGGTATATATTCCGCCGCCAAGCTGCGCAAACAGGGCCACGAAGCTGGCCCCGAATCCAAATCCAACGATCTGGTAGGGAACCTCCTTCGGATTACTCATGCCGCCGAAGGCCAGGAAGATCAGTCCGACGCCCAGCAACGAAAGCGCAACCACGCTTAATCCGGTAACCGCGCCGCCGCGCAGCGCCAATTGCATGGCGCGGTTCAAGCTGGTGCGAGCGGCGCTCGCCGCGCGCAGGTTGGCGCGAATGGACACGAACATCCCCGAAAAGCCGGCGATTCCGGAACAGACCGCGCCGGCAAAGAATGAAATCACCATTTTCCAGGCCAGGGTGCTTCCCTTGGTTGCAAAATAAAATCCGAAGATCAGAACCGCCAGCAAGATGCTCAGCGCGTAGATCGTGGTGTACTGCCGTTTCAGGAAGGCTTCGGCGCCCTCCTTGATGGCTAATGCGATATCCTGCATCGCCTTCGTGCCGGTGTCCGCGCCCAGCACCTCGCGGGTAAAAATCCAGGCCATGCCCAGCGAGGCGACGCTGACGGCCATGATGAACCAGACCCATCCGTTTACCGACATTCTTCCTCCACTTTCGAATACCCTCAGGAGATCCTGCAGGCGAGATTCGTATAGATAAGCAAAGGGAAGTTTATAGCAGCCTTGTCCCGGCGGGTCAAGGCAGCCGGATACTTTTAGTTCCAAGCAATTACGCAAAGCGCCACTGGTTTAAAGTCCAGCGGGGCGCGATCAACTTGCGGCTTGTCGCCAACGGACGGGTCGTATAAAGTGAATTAGGAGGCGGCACCGCAGTGCGAGTGGTTTGTGTGGTCTGCGATCAGATTGAGCATGAATGTAAGTGTGACCGCTATTGTTGCATCTGCAAAGGGCAACATGCCATCCGGCTGTGCATGGACGGGCAATTCTACTGCCCGGATTGCCGCGAGGCCTGCGAAATCAGCGTGGTGAGCGGTGCAAAAGATTGAAACTGGCAAAATGGAGCTTACCCTCTCTCGCGACCCCCGTTTGCTGGCGGGCGTAGCTGGAGCGGTGAATCATTTCGCCGATACGGCGGGCATGGATGACTCCACCCGTGCCAGTTTTGTGGCAGCCATCGAAGACGCCTGCAACGAGGCGTTTCTTCAGCTACCGCATGCCAACGCTTCCATAGCGATGTCACTCGAATCCGCCGCCGGGAGTGTTGAAGCCGTACTTATCTTTCGCGGGGCTGCCGCCAAGGCGGAACGAGCGGAGAAAATTCAGCACGCGTTGCGTGACAGGCTGGACCGCGTTTCACGCGAGTCGGAGAGCGGGACTATCCGGTTGATTCTTGTAAAAAATGCCGCCGCGCCCCGAAGGAAGCGGTAACTCCCGGCGCGCAGCAAATCCCCCAATTACATTGAAAACGTTTTGCTTTGTATCAGAGAGACCACCTGCGCATTGGTGAGGGTCATGCTCACGGAAAGCGCATTTCCGTTGGGCGACACGCGTGCCCCGTCAAACATCTGCGCCAGCGCTGAGTTATTTTGGCTGGTGGCCTGGTACTTTCCAAGCATGATGCCCGCCTGAAGCAGCGCCGCCATGTTGTTGGCGTCATCCGCGGTTGAACAATTTGCGTTGAAATCCGCTTCAATTCCGCTGGTGGATTGTACGCTGATGGTGAGCGACTGGATCTTCGCCAGAAGCGGCGCGGCCTGCTGGAACTCGGCTGCCTGAGGTACGAGTTGTTGCATGGCCAGCCGGGTATAAGCTGGATTTAGCACTGCCCACACGATCCCCTTGCCGTTAGCTTGGTTAATCAGCGGGTACATGGTGTTGTTGTGCAGGACGCTTTCCTTTGCGCCAAAGCGCACTTCCAATAAACCCTCCAACAGACTTCGCTCCCCAAACGCAGCCGTGTTTGCGTCAATCATCAGGAAGTACAAATCGCCGGAACCCGTCCCGCCGCCAAAAGCGTAAAGAGTGGAACCGCGATAATCCACTTTGCCCGATTTCTGATTCTTGAAATATGCCGCGACAGCCGCCGGCTGGAACTGTCCCAGCGCGACACCTACGATCTGGTCGGCCGTGGGCACCGCAGTGGTCGTGCCGCCAGCGCTCATCGTCGTAGGCACCAGCGCCCAGGTGAGCTCTTCCACTTGCGTGTTGGGATCCATTCCCGCCGCGCTCAAGAACTGTTCAAATTGGCGGAATTTTGGTGGAAGCATTTGCTCTTTGAGTTGGGCAAACCAGGGGAACTGACGCGCTTGGCGCAAGTCCGCATAAGCAAATTCGCCCACATTGCTTGGGAACATGTTGATGACGTCCGTACTGAGCGACCCTGCGCGAAGGCCGGGGGCCAAAAGTGTTGCGGTCACTGCGAGCGCCAAAAATAATCCCATTTTACGGAAAGTTGCCGCCTTCATAACTCACCCCTCACTAAAAGCGTCCACATCCTCGAGCGTCTCCTGCTTCGGAATCAGGCTCGTCTGCACAGCCTTCAATCGCGCCCTCATCGAGCCGACATAATCTTGATCCCCAATCGAATCCAGATTTATCTCCACGTTTGCCAGAGCTCCGTGGGCCGCAGCCGCAGCCATCATCCGCCCGACTTGCAGATCTGATTTCATAGACGCGGGAGTGATGGCTTCCAGTTGCCCCAGCAAAGTGTAAAGGAACAACGAAGTCTCGGCCACATCCATGGGGACTTCTGCCGCGCCACGAAGGGCTCGTTCAATGGCTATTGTCCGTTGGTCTTCTTCTTTCGGCGTACTCTTGGGCATGTGGAACGCGGTCAATACAGCGTCGTAGGCTGCCGCGTCCCGGTCCATGTCCCCTGCCAATGCGCGCACAGCCTTATCCAATTCCTGGACTGCCGCCGTCAGCCCTTCCGCGTACTTCTCATGCGATTTTTTCTTCCGCGCAAGCCCAGCGACCATTTCCCCCAACGCAGCGGCCAGCGCGCCCGCCAAAGCGGCCACGGAGCCTCCTCCGGGCGTTGGTGTTGCGGCCGCAACCGCATCCAGGAGGGGGGTGGCCAAGGAAGCTATTCTGCCCCGGTCAGATACTCCCAGCGGAACGCCTCCCAGGGCAGCCGCCAGGCGATTCTCAAATATCATTTCCGATTTGAAACCCTCGAGTTGCAGGTAGAAGTCGGCGGTGATCTCCAGCGCCTTCTTTGGCACTAGACCAACGATTTCACTTTCGATGATCCGGCAGCCATACCGTTCCGCTTCGCGCTTCACCAATTCGAACACCCGGTGCATGGGCGTTTGTTCGAAGTCCGTCAGGTTGATCGAGACCTGCGCCATTCCCCGCGAGTGCAAGTCCACGCCCATGGCTTTCACATTGCGCAGGCCCCCACTGGAATGCCGAATGGCCTTGGCAATCCGGTTGGCCACTTTCACGTCTGCTGTGTTCAGGTTGATGTTGTAGGCGATGAGGAAATTTCGCGCCCCGACCGCGGTCGCGCCTGCCGTCGGATGCACTTTGAGTTCGCCGATATCGGGAACACGGTTGGGGTCGGTGTGGATTTCGTCGCGCAGGCCTTCAAATTGCCCCTTGCGGATATTCTCAAGGTTGGTGCGGTCGGGCCGCTGAGCCGCGGCCTCGTAAAAATAGACTGGAATTCCAAAGCGATCCCAAATCTCGCCGCCCACGCGCCGAGCCAGAGCCACACAATCTTCGATTTCAACTCCCTCGATGGGGACGAAGGGCACCACGTCCGTCGCGCCGATCCGGGGGTGCGCGCCGGAATGTTTTGTCAGATCAATCACTTCACATGCTTTTCCGACGCCGCGAAGTACGGCTTCGGCAACTATTTCCGGCTCGCCCGCGAGAGTCACTACGCACCGGTTGTGATCGGAGTCCGACTCGCGGTCGAGGATGACAACGCCGCGGATTTCGCGCATGGCGGCAATGATGGCCTCTATTTTAGAGACGTCACGCCCCTCAGAAAAGTTCGGCACGCACTCGACTATTTTTCGCATTTAAAATAGTCACCCAAGTTGAGCTTCAGATTTTGTTGACGCCAGCGCGCGAATAGATCACCTTGCCGCGCTTTATCGTCAGCACACACAGATTCACCCCAAAATAGTACGGGATTTCGCGGTAATCAGCCACATCGAACACTGACAAATCAGCTAACTTGCCAACTTCCAGGCTCCCGATGCCATCCTGCCGCCCGAGGGAATAGGCGGCGTTTATGGTCGAGGCAGTAATCGCCTCCGCCGGCGTCATCCGGAGCTGGCTCGTCGCCAACGAGAGCACCATGGACATGCTCAGTGTCGGGCTGGTGCCGGGATTGTAGTCTGTGGCCAGCGCGACGATTGCGCCCGCCTCAATCAGTCGCCGCGCTGGGGCGTGATGGGTATGGCCAAGATGCGCTCCGCAGCCCGGCAGCAGAGTGGCAACCACGTCGGAGCTTGCCAGGGCGCGGATTTCAGAGGCGTTCACATACTCCAGGTGATCCGCGCTCGCGGCGCGCAGTTCGACGGCGAGCCGCGCCGCGCCGGTGTGCGCCAACTGCTCGGCGTGAATTCGTGGCACCAGGCCGCATACCCGGCCTGCGGTAAGCACCGCCCGTGCCTGCTTAACGGTGAATGCCCCGCGATCGCAGAAGACGTCGCAGAATTCCGCCAGCCCTTCGCCGGCCACCTGTGGAATCAAATGTTCCGCCAGGAACTTGACGTAGGCATCGGCGCCTGCGCGCCGCTTCCGGTATTCAGGAGGAACCACGTGCGCGCCCATGAATGTTGAAACGATGTCGAGAGGCTGCTCCTTGGCCAATTTGCGGTGAAGGCGGAGTGTCTTCAATTCCGACGCGGTATCCAATCCATATCCGCTCTTGGCCTCCACAGTGGTCGTTCCGTGCTCGGCGAATCGCCGCAACGATTGCAGGGCGCGCGATTCCAGTTGCGCGGGTTTTGTGGCTCGCAATCCGCGCACGGAAGAAAGGATTCCTCCGCCCGCTCGAGCGATTTCCTCATAGGTCTCACCCGCGCAGCGGCGAACATGTTCATCGGCACGGCTGCTGGGGAACACCAGATGCGTGTGCGAATCCACAAACCCGGGAAGGACAACTTTGCCGCCCAACTCGACTTTGCGCGCCCCCCGGGCAACTTTGTGCCTGGCAACGTCACGCCGCGGGCCCACCGCGAGGATACGTCCATCCGCAACCAGAAGGGCGCCATCGCGAATTATTTCTATGCGATTCATCGCGCGCCCGCGGCGCGGCACACTTCCGCGCAAAGTCAGCAATTGAGCGCATCCGGTGATGAAAATTTCATTTCCCAAGGCGGGTCCATTATCACTCATTAGCGGGATCAGACGATAATCTGTCACTGGAGAGAATGAGGCTTGCGTTGAAACTGTTTTCTCCCGCGGAATTCCGCACCGATCCGAGCGCCTCTGCGGTCGAATACTTATGTTTGATTAAGCTGAAGCGGACTGTCCCTTATAGGCAGGCACCAATACTTCCGCTGTAAAACTCTCAAACGTAGTAGCGGTCGTGTTGCTCTCATTGCGCTTTTCGAGCGGTACCATTCGCCCTTCATTAATTGCTTTGGACATCTCAATCATCTGGTCTGCTGTGTCCGCCGAAAGGCCGCCCTGCATTAACGCGGGTTTCGCCATCATCGCAGGGGCCTGTGTATATCCAAGCCCTGGCTTGCCTATTGCCTCTCCGAAGATTCTCGCGGCCTCATTCATTGAAAGATCACGCTGGCCGAGAAGCTCCTTGATTTGCTGACCGCCGAATTCGCGGGCGCGCAACTCCGCCGCCGCACGTGCACCGATGTCACGCGAAGCGATCTGTGGGGCAGGAAGATCGCCCCTCACCAATGCGGCGAAAAACCCCATCGTCTTGTAAACCTGCACGCAAAGCAAAGAGTTTTCCATGAAGGACCCTGGGCGCAGGTGCAATACGTTCAGACCGATCGCGCGATTCAGACGCTGCTCGAAGTTGTGGAGGCCGCTCACAGGGCCTGCGCCCTCGGCAAGATTCGCTCCCACGCTGCTCAGAGAGACCGCATATTTCACCAAAGCCTTTTCCAGCGCATTGGCGAGCGACTCTGATACGTCTGACATGTAGGCGCGCATCTTCGGTTGCTTCAGGTCCGGTGGGATCATGACGTAGGCCGCGTCCACACCCTGGAATGCGCGGGTCATAGCGTCTGTGTCCAATACGTTGCCTACAAATGCCTCAGCACCTTTGGCGACGAACGGCTGCAATTTGTCGGCATTGCGGCCGATGACGCGGACTTTTTCACCGCCAGCCAGCAGAGTCTCCGCTACAACTTTTCCCGTGTGACCCGTAGCCCCTGTAACAGCGATCATTCTCGCTCCTTGTTGGGCATCGGAATCCTGACGTTCTTTCGTTTCGCGAAGCTGATCGCCTCGGGATAGCCCGCGTCCGCATGGCGCGCGACGCCGATGCCCGGGTCGTTGGTCAGCACTCGCTCGATGCGAGCGGCCATTACTTTTGTGCCATCTGCGACGGTGACTTGCCCGGCGTGCTGCGAGTAGCCGATGCCTACGCCGCCGCCATTGTGGATGGAAACCCATGACGCGCCGCTGGCGGTGTTCAGCAGGGCATTGAGCAGCGCCCAATCTGCCACAGCGTCTGAGCCATCGCGCATTTTCTCTGTTTCACGATAGGGCGAGGCTACCGAGCCACAATCCAGATGGTCGCGGCCCATTACGATAGGAGCCTTCAACTCGCCTTTCGCGACTAGGTCGTTGAGCGCCAAACCAAATTTGTCGCGTTCACCATAGCCCAGCCAACAGATGCGCGCGGGCAGCCCCTGAAACTTCACTCGTTTCTGGGCCAGAGGAATCCAGCGACTCAGGATTTCGTCGTGCGGAAACATATCCAGGACCAGTTGGTCGGTCCTATGAATATCCGATGGCTCTCCGGAAAGGGCAGCCCAACGAAATGGGCCGCGCCCCTCACAGAAAAGCGGACGGATATATTCGGGGACAAAACCAGGAAAATCGTAGGCGTCGGCGACGCCGCGCTCAAAAGCGAAGGTGCGGATGTTGTTGCCGTAGTCGAACGTCACTGAGCCAAGCTTTTGCAAATCAAGCATCCCGCGAACATGGGCCGCGATGGAATCGAGCGAGCGGTCGCGATATTCCTCCGGATTGCGCTTGCGGAGTTCGGTAGCTTGCTCCGTAGTCAGCCCTTGAGGGATATATCCATTCAGCGGATCGTGCGCGGAGGTCTGGTCGGTGAGCAGGTCGGGCACAACGCCGCGCTTGGCCAGTTCAGGAATCACGTCGGCGCAATTTCCCACCAACCCCACCGACGCGGGCTCGCGCTTGCGCACCGCATTCTTCAGGATGCGCAGCGCCTCATCGAGGTCATTCACCATCGCATCGCAATACCCGCTGCGCAGGCGCCGTTTGATGCGTTCGGGATCTACCTCAACTCCAAGAAATGCGCCGCCGTTCAGTGTGGCCGCGAGGGGCTGCGCTCCCCCCATGCCGCCCATGCCGCCGGTGACAACAAGCTTGCCGGCAAGGTCACCGCCAAAATGTTTGCGCGCCGCGGCGGCGAATGTTTCGTAAGTCCCCTGCAAAATTCCCTGCGTGCCGATGTAAATCCAGCTTCCCGCGGTCATTTGCCCATACATCATCAGGCCGGCGCGGTCCAGCTCCTCGAAATGTTTCCAGTCATCCCAGTGGCCCACCAGATTGGCATTGGCAATCAAAACGCGTGGCGCGTAGGGATGCGTCCGAAAAACGCCGACAGGTTTTCCCGACTGAACGATCAATGTTTCGTCATTCTCGAGCGCGCGCAGCGATTCGACGATCGCGCGAAAACAATCCCAGTTGCGTGCCGCCTTTCCAGTGCCGCCATATACCACCAAATCATCCGGCCGCTCGGCCACTTGCGGGTCCAGATTGTTCATCAGCATCCGCAGCGCTGCTTCTTGCTGCCAGCCCTTGCAGGTAATCTGGGTCCCGCGCGGGGCACGCACGGGCTGATATCCAATATCGCTTTGAGTCTTTGTCAATGTCATGGCCACTGCCTCACGTGACATCTTATCGCGATTTTGCTTTTGTAGCGCCGCCTTCCCGCCAGCCCCTTTGACCTCCCATTGCAGTGGTTGAGTTTCCGCTTCCGTCAAGCTAACCTTGAACCTTCCATGCCCTACGCATCTCTCCCGCGCCGCCTCCTCGATACCGTTGAACGCTACAACCAGCCACGCGCGCAGCTTTTCCGCGGCCCCAACGGCTGGGAGGCGATCAGCGCTCATGAAATGCTCCGCCGAGTGGGCGGTCTTTCTCGCTCGTTGGCCGAGCTGGGCGTGAAACCCGGCGATCGTGTCGGTCTTTTCGCGGCCAATCGCCCTGAATGGCACATCGCCGATTTCGCCATCCTTGGCCTGGGCGCCGTTGATGTCCCTATTTACTTTCGCGAGTCCACGGAGCGGATGATTTATATCCTGAACCACTCCGGTGCTCTTGCCGTTTTCGTGGCCGGGGGTGAGCAGGCCGAAAAACTGATGGCCTGCCGCGACCAGTTGAAATCGGTCCGGCACATTATCGTGGCTGATGCGGAAACCGATTACGGGTCGGATGCTTTGCGATATGAAACGCTCATTGGCTCGGCCAACGATTCGGACATCGCCACCTATCGCATGCGCGTGGGCGATATTTCCGCTGATTCATTGGCGACAATTATCTACACCTCAGGCACCACGGGCGAGCCTAAGGGCGTCATGCTCTCGCACTCGAATATCTCCTCAAACGTGACGGATTCGATCCGCGCCGATGATTACCGCTCGGAGGATGTCGAGCTTGAGTTCTTGCCGCTGGCACACATTTACGAACGGACTACGGCCTACGTATTCATGTTTTGCGGAGCCACGCTCGCCTACGTGGACGCCATGGAAAAACTTCCACAGGCGCTGCTGGAAGTGAAGCCCACCCTCGCCGGTGCCGTCCCGCGAGTGTTTGAAAAGCTCTACGCAAACATCATTGAGAAGGGCCATCGCGAGCATGGTTTGAAGCGCAAGATATTTGATTGGGCGTTGAGCGTGGCCAACGAATCGGTGCCCTGGCGCGCCTATGGCCAGGCTGCCTCCACAACTCTAAGAATGAAGTGGAGGCTCGCGGACAAGCTGGTCTTTTCAAAAATCCGCGCCGGTGTGGGCGGCCGGATGCACGAATTCATTTCCGGCGGAGCGCCTCTGGCCAAAGAGCTTGCAGAATTCTTCTGGGCTGTGGATTTGCACATTTATCAGGGCTACGGCCTGACCGAAACTTCACCCGTAATTGCCGTCAATAACCGCTACGCAAATAAAGTCGGCACCGTAGGGCGCCCCATCCCCAATGTCGAAGTCCGCATCGCCAAGGACGGCGAAATCCTCACGCGCGGGCCCAACGTGATGCAGGGTTATTACCAGCGCCCCGACGAAACCGCGAAAACCATTTCACCGGATGGCTGGCTCGCAACCGGGGACATCGGGCTGCTGGACTCCGATGGATTCCTGATCATCACCGACCGCAAGAAGGATCTGCTGAAAACGGCGGGTGGAAAATTTGTCGCCCCACAGCCTATCGAGAACTCACTGAAGATGAGCCCGTACATTCAGGGTGCCGCTATAATCGGGGACAGGCGGAAATTTGTTGTCGCATTGATCGTCCCGAACTTTGCCCGGGTATCCTCGAAGGCCGCGGAAGAGGGCCGCCAATTTACTTCAGCCCCCGAATTGGCGCGCGATCCGTGGGTGCGCCAATTGATCAGCAGGGAAGTGGCCAAGGTCAACGAGCCTCTCGCTGGATATGAAACCATCAAGCGTTTCGCCATACTTGATCAGGATTTCAGCTTCGAGAACGGCGAACTCACCTACACTTTAAAGCTCAAGCGCCGCGTGATCGACAAACTCTACGCAGACAAAATCGAGCAACTCTACGCCGATGTGGAAGAGCCTCGCCCCATAACTCATCCTTCCTCCGCGGATTGAATGCCTTCCGCGCCTCACAACAGAGAGGAGATATCAAATGGGAATACTTGAGGCCGCAAAGCCTGTAATCGTCATTTGCACGCGGGACCGCGCGCAAGCCGCGGACTTTTACCGCGATGCGCTCGGGCTCCGCATGACCTCCGAAGACAAATTTGCCGCTGTATTTGATATTGGCGGAATTGCCCTGCGTGTCTCAACGGTCGCCGATTTCACGCCGCATCAGCACACCATCCTTGGCTTCAAAGTTCCCGATGTGTCGTCAACTGTAATGGCCCTGCGAGAAAAGGGCGTGGCCTTCAATCTTTACAAGGGCTTCAATCAGGACGAACTGGGCATATTCACCGTCCCGGGGACCGCGGTGCAGGTTGCTTGGTTCATGGATCCGGACGGCAATGTGCTAAGTGTGACCAATGTTTGAGATGGCCGGCCACCATCAGCCTAAATTCAAAATGCTGCACTGCTTCAAATTCACGGAATTTGGCCGCGCAGCCGCGTAGCAGTAGAATCCCTCCGGGAGAATTTCATGGCCGATGAATTAGTGATTGCAGGCCGCGCGTTTCATTCACGGCTTATTGTTGGGACTGGGAAGTACCGCAGCTTCGCGGAAATGGCGCGGGCGATTGAGGCTTCAGGCGCGGAAATGGTCACCGTCGCTGTGCGGCGCGTGAACTTGACGGACAAGACCAAGGAATCACTGCTCGATTATCTGGACCGCAAAAAATATTTCCTCCTGCCAAACACCGCCGGATGCTATTCCGGCGATGAAGCCATCCGTACGTCACGCCTGGCGCGCGAGGTTGGACTTTCCGACTGGGTAAAGCTGGAAGTCATCGGCGACCAGCAGACATTGTTCCCCGACACCGCCGAACTCTTGCGCGCCACGGAAATCCTGGCCAAGGAAGGGTTTACCGTGTTGCCCTACACCAGCGACGATTTGATTGTCGCGCGGCGATTAGTTGACGCCGGCGCCGCGGCGGTGATGCCGCTGGGTGCGCCCATCGGATCCGGTATGGGAATTCAAAATGCGGCGAACCTGCGCATCCTGCGCGAGCGTGTCACGGAAGTGCCACTGATCATTGACGCGGGTGTAGGTACCGCGTCTGATTCGACGGTGGCCATGGAGCTGGGCGCCGACGGCGTCCTGATGAATACGGCCATTGCCGAAGCGCAGGACGCGGTGCTCATGGCTGAAGCCATGCGCTCTGCGGTGGATGCGGGGCGCAAGGCGTTTCTCGCGGGCCGCATCCCCAAGAAACTTTACGCCACCGCCTCAAGCCCATTGAGCGGCGTCGTCAAATAGGTGGGCTCTAAAGCGGGGCTTCCTTTTCAAGCGAAGAGGAAGTGCCAGATGACATCCACCACTGTGTGCACAATCGCTGAAGCAAATATCGTCCCGCTCCTGCGCCAGGTCCATCCGTAGCAAATCCCCGCAAAAGTAGCCAAAAGCACGTACCGCCAATTCGGAAAGCCGCCGTTGGTAATATGTGAAAGCCCGAAAATCACCGAGGCCGCCATCCATGCCCATTTCTCATTTTTCAATGAACGCGAAAGCAAATTTTGAAGCAACCCGCGAAATACGAACTCCTCCGGCCAGGCGGTGAAGAAGAAAATCCCTATGGTCGTCACCGGAAACGATCTCCATCCCGCATGTCCGGGAGCCCAGTGCAAAAAGTGAAGTGCAAGCCCTGCTGGAATGTCCACAATGGCCACGAATACAATTCCGGCCACAACATGAAAAGTTTGTTTGGTTGACCAACTCAGGGAATATCCGATGCCATCGAGCCCGCGGATAAACAGAAACCCCGCGACGGCCACATTCATTCCCAGCAGGACGGTCATCAAATGCGCCGCGTGGCCATCCGGATAGGGCCACAGGCCACTCAGCCACAAGCGCTTCACCGGGATCGGGATTGCGATGAGCGCCAGGTAATCATTCCAGGCTGGCGCGGAACCCTCTCGCAGCGAAAGCAGTGCCAAAGGGACCAGGACGTACGCCGCGACGATCATCCAATGCCAGGAAGTGGAGTTGCCTGTCCCCACGGCATAAATCGCGTACGCACCCAGAATCGGAACCGCGAGCAGCCAGGCAATCGGCGCGGCAAGAAATCGTTGCACGCTCTCTGTGACCCCCGCCGCAGACGGAAGCAACTCGCCAGCCAAGAGCAACGCGAACGCCGCCAATGTAGCGGCCAGCTCTCGTCCGCCGTAGCCCAGCCCATTCGCATAGAAAGCCGTAGCCAGCGTTACCGCCAGCCATAAACCAAGCGCGGGGAGCAATCGCAACTGGCGCGAAGCGGGCATGACGCGTTAGTCTAGCGCAATTTCCTGCGGGCGCAATTTCGCGG
>DATGHC010000081.1:0-17926 GCA_035308165.1 Candidatus Acidiferrales bacterium
TTGGGACCGACGACGGCCTGATCCACGTGACGCACGACAGCGGCAAAACTTGGAAGAATGTAACTCCGCCGGAACTCACCGCGTGGAGCAAAGTCTCTCTCATCGAAGCTTCCCACTCCGATGTCGCCACTGCGTACGCCTCCGCAGATCGCCATCGCCTTGAAGATTACAAGCCCTACATTTATCGCACGCGCGATGGCGGCAAGACTTGGAAGCTCATCGCCAGCGGAATTCCGGATGGGAGCTACGTCAATTCCGTGAAGGAAGATCCCATTCGCAAAGGCCTGCTTTTCGCCGGAACAGAACTCGGAGTTTATGTCTCGTTCAACGATGGCGAGGGCTGGCAGCCTCTCCAGCTGAATCTGCCGCGCAGCTCCGCGCGCGATTTTGCCATCCATGGCGATGACCTCATCGTCGCCACGCACGGCCGTGGATTCTGGATTATCGACAACATCTCGTCGCTTCGCCAGATCGCTGCGATGACTGCCGCGCCGGACACTATGCTCTTCAAACCCGTGCCCGCCGTTCGCATGCGCACCGGCGGCAGCGGAGGCACACCGCTCCCGTACGGCTCGGCCGAAACGGATAATCCGCCGACGGGCGCGATCCTTGATTACTACCTGACATCTGCCGCCTCGGGCCCGGTGACGCTGGAAATCTTGGACAAGTCCGGAAAGACTGTTCGGACCTATTCCAGCGCTGATACCGGAGCCGGCGGTGGCCGCCGCGGTGGCGGTGGAGGAGGCCGCGGAGGCGCGCCCAATATCCCCGCTTACTGGAATCGCCCTCCGGAAACTCTTTCCGCGGCCGCGGGCATGCATCGCTGGGTTTGGGACCTTCACTACGCAGCCGCGCCCGGCGCAGGTGGTGGAGGCCGCGGCGGAGGTGGTGGCGCGAGTTGGGCTCTGCCGGGGAATTACCAAGTGAAGCTGACCGCCGACGGAAAGGGCTACACACAGCCGCTCACGGTTAAAATGGATCCACGAGTAAAAACATCTCTTGTTGAATTGCAGCAGCAGTTTGATGTTGCACAGCAAGTGGCGGCGAAATCGGCCGAAGTTGCCAGGGCGCGAGGAGAAGTCGCGGCCGTCCGCAGCCAGATCGCCAATGTGCTCAAGCAAGCGTCAGCCGATTCTGGCCTGCTCGCAACTCTGAACGCTCTCGACGCGAGAGCTGCGGAGATTGGCGGGGTCACTCCCACCGCCAGCCCTGATTCCAGCGGTGTTTCGGGCCCAACCAATGATGTCTCCAGCTTGATGTTCGTCGCCGGAGAACTCGGCCAGATATCAGGCGCGGTGGAAGGGATTGACGCTGCGCCAAGCCTTCAAGTGATGACTGCGTTCGCCAATGCTCAGAAATTGGCCGCCGCCGCTATCACAAAGTGGAATGCTGCCAAGGCGACGGAACTCGCGGCAGCCAACGCGCAACTTCAAAAAGCAAATCTGCCCCCGATTTCACTTGAAGGCGGAGGCCCCGCGTCCGGCCGCGGACGGAGCGGGCAGTAGACCTAAATCGGGGTGGTGGGCGATGTGAAACAAAACGGCGGAGTTCGACTCTGCCGTTCTCATTTTTAAGTTTTGCCTTACTCCCAATTCGTTGAATCGTCCTCTCTAACCCGATGACATATTGAAATTAATCTCAAATACGCATTCCACTTCGACAGGAATGTCCTCACTCCCATCCTTGGATTTCACAAGAGTGGGTTTGAATGTCCATTGAATTACTGCATTATATGCGGCTTCCGTCAACTGGCACGGGCCGCTGACCACGGCCACACTCGAAACCCTTCCATCCGTCGAAATTATTGTTTTCAAAACGACAGTTCCATGGATATGCGCTTGCCGAGCTTCCACGGGGTATACAGGATGAACTCTCTTAACGCTTCTCGCCATTTGCACTTCCCCATCAATCTGAATGCGAGTTGGCGTACCATTCTTCGCAGTCAAAATTTGATCCTTGGGGGGGCCAGAATGCTCGGGCAAACCAATGTTTCCTAGATAACGGAATGCTCCATCGGAGTATGCAAAGTAGCGAAGCGACCGAGTTTCCTTTTTATAATTAAACCGCACAACGCCGAGTGGTTCGTGTCGCTGCCGGGCTAATAAGATGGCGTATTCTTCCTGCGTGGATCCTTTATCGCATAGTCCGTTTAAGCGAGAAACTTCCAAATGGTCATATCCCGACTGTGCGAGCCCTAACAGCGAACTTGCCAAATCTCCCCTAATTTTGTCGCTGATTCCTGAATACTTTCTCGCGTAACTTGGTCCGAAATCACCCCCGAAGAGCCCATCGAACCACTTTTCTGAATCGGGCAGTACCATTGTGCTTGTAAATTCGAGCAGACTCGCTTGATCGTTTTTCCTGGCTGCATCCAACACATCTTCGATGAAATCCTGAAATCCCTTATCTGAATTTGGATACTTGCGAACCTTTTGCGCGCCTAAAAAGGAATTAATGCCGGTCGGAAAAATGAGGGACAACACGAAAAGAACAATCACCACGCGAAAAGCGAGCCCAGCCACCGGCGGTGAATTATTCCCTCCATGCGGAGATTGAGATGCGCACATAGGCCTCCTCCCGTAAGAATGTACGCGGAAGGATACTCTATATTGATTACATGTCGAAAAGTAAAACGGCGGAGGCCAAGGTCTCCGCCGCTCATGCTTCTGAATAGCTCGTCAACTGTGTTTATGCCTTCACTTCCCAGGTATCTCCCGCGAGCAGCAACTTTGCCAAATCCCCCGCGCCCTTCTTGGCGATCACGTCCTTGATCTGCGTCGTTACCACATCTTCGTAGCGCGGCACATCGCCCCAGTTGCGCAGAACTCCAATGGGAGTCGGGAAGCCCGGACGATGTTCCATGTGTGCAAGCACAAAAGCGTAAGAAGCCCGCGGATGATGTTCGTCATGGATCAGCAGGTCTTTCTCCGTGACGCCATTTCCCAATTGGACGACTTCCAGCTCCAGCCCGTCCATTTTGATGCCCTTGTCGCGATTCTTGCCGAAGATTAGCGGCTTGCCGTGTTCGAGCTGCACCACGTGTTCGCTGCGGACTTCCTTTTCCGTCAGGTCGTGCCACGCGCCATCATTGAAAATGTTGCAGTTCTGGAGAATTTCAATGAAAGCGGCGCCTTTGTGCGCGGCTGCGGATTTCAGGGTGTCCTTCATGTGCTGCATGAACACATCCACGGTCCGCGCTACATACGTCGCTTCCGATCCGATTGCCAAAGAAACCGGATTGAATGGACGGTCCGCCGTGCCATAGGGAGTGGATTTCGTCTTCTTCCCAATTTCCGAAGTCGGCGAATATTGTCCCTTGGTCAAGCCATAAATTCTGTTGTTGAACAACAGCACCTTCAGACCAACGTTCCGGCGAAGCATGTGAATCGTATGATTTCCGCCGATGCTCAACGCGTCTCCGTCTCCAGTCGCCACCCAGACTTCCAGGTCCGGACGTATCAGTTTCAGTCCGGTCGCAACCGCCGGCGCACGGCCATGAATCGTGTGAAAGCCGAATGTGTTCATGTAGTACGGAAAGCGGCTCGAGCATCCG
Source organism: Candidatus Acidiferrales bacterium (assembly GCA_035308165.1). Taxonomy (GTDB): domain Bacteria; phylum Acidobacteriota; class Terriglobia; order Acidiferrales; family UBA7541; genus DASTCZ01. The sequence continues at coordinate 3,554 of DATGHC010000081.1, forward strand.
ATCCCGGAAATCACGACAAATTTCTCACGCGGAATCCCCAGCTCGGGAAACACCGACTGCACCGCGGACAGAATGGCATAGTCGCCGCAGCCCGGGCACCACCGGACTTCCTGATCGGTTTGAAAATCCTTTTTCGTCAGCGGAGGAAGTGTTGTCGTTGCCATAATCAACTCTCCTTAACAGGCCCGTGGCCCCAATCGCGATTAATCCAGTATCTCTTCGATCTTTCCTTCAATTTCCGCTTGCTTGAACGGGCGGCCCTGAATTTTGTTGAACCCCTGCGCATCAACCAAATACTTGGACCGCAGCACCAGAACGAGCTGGCCCATATTCATTTCCGGCACCAGCACGTGGCGATAGCGCTGCATCACTTCACCCAAGTTGCGCGGGAATGGATTCAAGTTCCGCAGGTGTACATGCCCGATGCGCTTCCCAAGCGCCCGCTGAGCATTGACGCCCGCGGTGATCGCCCCGTAAGTCGAGCCCCAAGCCACAATCAGCAAATCGCCCTCAGGATCACCCACAGGAACGATGTCTGGAATGTCCTGCACGATCGCCTCAACCTTGGCGGCGCGCAGCCGGACCATGTGCTCGTGATTGAGCGGCTCATAATTGATGTTTCCTGTGACATCCTGCTTTTCAAGCCCCCCCAACCGGTGCTCCAACCCCGGTGTCCCGGGAATCGCCCAGGGACGCGCGAGCGTCGCCGGGTTGCGGCTATAAGGGTGAAAATTTGTTGGATCTGTCACGAACTTGACGGGAATCTCCGGGAGTTCATTGAGCTTCGGAATTCGCCACGGCTCCGCGCCGTTTGCCAGATACCCGTCCGTAAGAAGAATCACAGGCACCATATATTTCACGGCGATTCGGCTGGCCTCCATCGCCATCCAGAAACAATCGCCTGGAGTCGCCGCCGCAAGCACCGGAATGGGCGCCTCAGAATTGCGCCCGTAGAGCGCTTGCAGCAAATCCGCCTGCTCCGTCTTGGTCGGCAATCCAGTGGAAGGCCCGCCGCGCTGCACGTCAACAATCACCAGCGGTAATTCGACCGCAATCGCCAACCCCATGGCCTCTGTCTTCAGCGCCATGCCCGGACCCGATGTGGTCGTGATGGCCAGCGCGCCGGCATAGGAGGCGCCGATCGCCGAAGTAATCGCTGCAATTTCGTCTTCCGCCTGGAATGTGGTCACGCCAAAATCTTTGTACATGGAAAGCTCGTGCAAAATATCCGACGCCGGTGTAATTGGATAGGAGCCCTGAAAAAGCGGCAGCCCCGATTTTTGAGACGCCGCCACAAATCCCAACGCCAGCGCCTGGTTCCCGCTCAAATTGCGATATGTGCCGGGAGAAAGGTGCGCGGGGGGAATCTCATAAGAAATCTGAAAGGCTTCGGTCGCTTCGCAGAAGGAATACCCCGCCTTCATGGCGCGCTTGTTTGCTTCCGCTAGCAGCGGCTTCTTACTGAATTTGTCATCCAGCCACCGGACGGTGGAATCCATGGGCCGGTTGTAAAGCCAGAAGCACATCCCCAGCGCGAAGAAATTCTTGCAGCGGTCCATGCTCTTCGCGTCCAGACCCAATTCCTGCAGCGCCACGCGCGTCAGCCGGGTAAGCTCCACCGCAAATAGCCGGTAGGCATCCAAAGAGTGATCTTCCAGCGGATTGGAGGTGGCCTGCGCTTTGCGCAAATCCGTCTCTCCAAAGTCGTCCTTGTTAACGATCAGGATTCCGTTCGGCTTCAGATCGGCAAGATTCATCTTCAGCGCCGCAGGATTCATTGCCACCAGCGCATCCACGCTGTCTCCGGGGGTATAGACGTCCCCGGACGAGAACTGCACCTGGAATCCGCTCACCCCGGGCAGCGTCCCCGCAGGCGCCCGGATTTCGGCCGGATAGTCGGGAAATGTGGCCAGGTCGTTTCCATAAAGCGCCACGGTATTCGTAAACTGGTTCCCGGTGATCTGCATGCCATCGCCGGAATCGCCGCAAAAGCGGATGACGGCCTTATCCAGAACTTCCTTCTTAATCTGCCTCGGAGTTTCTATTGTGGTTGCCATAAGTCCCCTGCTTGCCTGAGCTTAAGTGACACTCGCAGCCCGGCGTCTAGGATCAATTTCCACCGCATGCTTCGCAGTGCTTCTTTGGTCTTGGGTCTTGGTTTGCTGCCTGGCCGGGACTTGGCTGGGCGGACTTCCGTCGTGCAAGCCTGAAACCCGAGCGCGAACCTAAATCATATCACAATCATAGACGGCCAAACGCGCCGCCGCGTTGCGTTCCCGTAAGTCAACCTCATTGCATTGACCAAAATCTGTGACTGCAGTCACTTGGCTCACAACGCCCACGCGCCTATAATGCGCGCTTCACCGGGACTAGGGAGCCGCTCCTTGCGCGCAGCAATCCTCCACGAATTTGGCCAACCGCTTTCCCTTGAAGATGTGCCCATTCCGGTTGCGGGAGATGGCGAAGTCCTCCTCCAAATTGAAGCTTGCGGTGTTTGCCACTCTGATTTGCATCTAGTCAGCGGAGACTGGCCCGCATTCGCCAAGCTCATCCGTCGCCCTCTAATCCCCGGACATGAAATCGTCGGCCGCGTAATGGAGGTGGGCGCAGGAGTTTCCGCTAATCTCCGCGACACCCGTGTCGGCGTCCCTTGGGTTTTCTGGAGCTGCGGCACGTGCAGCAATTGCCTGGAGGGCCGCGAAAACATTTGTCAGAATCGTGCGATCACGGGCGTCACCGTGAATGGCGGCTACGCTGAGTTCATGGTCGCCAAAGCCTCTCACGTCATCTCGATTCCAGAATCGCTTTCATCTGTGGAGGCCGCGCCGCTTTTCTGCGCGGGCGTTACCGTCTATCGCGCTCTCCGCAATGCGGAAGTTAAGCCCGGCCAGCGCGTCGCCATCTTCGGCATTGGCGGCCTCGGACATCTTGCCGTTCAAGTCGCCCGCGCCATGGGCGCTGAAGTCGTAGCCGTAGATGTGGATGACGCTAAACTTGCGCTCGCTCGCGAATCCGGCGCCCAGCAAACGCTCAACTCCGTGAAGAAGGATGCAGCCGCGGAGCTTCGCGCATCCGGTGGAGTTCACCTCGCACTAGTTGCCACTCCGGCGAAATCCGCCTACGACGCAGCCTTCACGGTTCCGCGCGCGGGAGGCGCGGTGATGATCGTCGGACTCCCCTACGAGCTGCTGACCTTCGACGCCGTAAAACTCGCGCGCAACGAAGCGCGCATCCTCACCAGCGTAGTCGGCACACGTCAGGATGTCCGCGACACTCTCGCGCTGGCCGCCGCGGGCAAACTCCATTGCAAAGTGGAATCTCGACCCCTCGCTCAAATCAACGAAATTCTCGACTCCATGCGCCGCGGCGGCCTCCTCGGGCGAATGGTCCTCGTACCTACTCTCGAGAAAATGTAATTTGCGATTCCTCAAATTGCTTCGCCTTCAAAGGCGCAGGAAGATTAATTGGGTGCTCAATAATGGAATGTGTGATTTGGTGCAGTAACTGTTTCAGTCTTTAGGATGTTTCGTTTTCGTGTAGACCAATTTGAATGAAGTCCCAGTCCATTCGTAGTAGTATGTCGCGCACTTTTCCGTAGGGCATCCATCTACTATAAGCAGGCTACTGTCCGGCCGAAATACCAGGCCCTTGCCGTACCAACCATATACGGCATAAGCATCTAACCAGAGACTATCAAAGGGTGGGTCATAGATAGACCCATCCCTCAGATCAATTAGCGCGAACATAATGCAATCCGAGCCGCATCCCCATTTTACAATCCTAAAGGCACCTGCGAAGTTTGGAGGATTGGCCGCTCCCTCCCGAATTCGAGTTCTGAACTTGCGCCAATGACCTGTTATTCTTGGATTTGCACTCAACGCCCTGTACTGATTTTTTATCTGATACTCTGAAAAAATTGGGACTCGCTCCTTGAGTGCATCATGTTGATTCCACTCGGAGCCAACGGATACGGCAGAGGCTGCAACTCCTACCATTATCAGAGAGAGAGCAAGCATTTTCCTAGCTAGGTTGACGGGAAGCATCGAGGCTATAGCAAGATTAGCTTTTAACTGCCCCGTCGTCTCTGTTAAATGAATCGAGGTTGTCCGCGCAATCACGTTCGCTCATGCAACCTGACCCGCCAAAGGTTGACTTTCGCTTTTACTTCGCCTAGAATTCTCCTTGTTTCTTGGTTGTGGCAACGTAGTTTTTGCGAGGCAATGACGAGATGGCCCTTACCAAACGGCAAAAGGAAGTGCTCGACCTGCTGGTCAGCTTCCTGAACAAGCACGGCTATTCGCCCAGCTTTGAGGAAATCGCCAAACATTTGAAACTGCACTCACTGGCAACCGTCCACAAGCACATCACTACTCTTGAGAAGAAGGGCTACATCCGCCGGGGTTACAACCAGAGCCGCTCCATTGAAGTGCAGCACCTTCCCAAGCCCGTTCGCGAGCAGGTTGCCGATCGTCAATCCGTCGAAATTCCCATGATGGGCCGCATTGCCGCCGGGCGTCCCCTCGAAGCCATCGAAGAAAGTGAGACTCTTTCTCTCGGCGAGTTCGTCCGCAGCGGCAACAGCTATGTCCTTCAGGTGAAAGGTAGCTCCATGCGGGACGATCACATCCTCGACGGTGACTACATCGTCGTCGAGCAAACCCAGGTCGCCAATCCCGGCGAAATTGTGGTCGCTCTGGTCGGCGGCACCGACGCCACCTTGAAGCGTTTCTATCGCGAGCCTGGAGGCAAGATTCGCCTTCAGCCCGCCAACAGCGAGATGAACCCAATTATCGTCCCAGCTTCTGACGTGAAGGTCCAGGGCCGCGTAATCGGAGTCCTCCGGAAATATTGAGATTCCGGTCGCCGAAAGCGGCTCACACAATCCGTCGCCATTGTATGGGCGCAGTCCCGCAGTTCCCGAATGATCTGCTAGGGTGCGTTTCGCGGAGTGATCTCCGGGCGCACAACCGTCCGCCCCCGCCGGTCCCGATTTGTTACCCGCCAAGCCATTTTCGTAGTATCATTCCCGACACCCTTAGCCCGCTTAGGTATTGCCCCAGCTCAATACAAAGTAATACAGTGCTTTGCACCCCGGTCCAGCCATGTCGGCCCGTGCGGCGGCAGGTACTGGTCCTGGGAGGACTTATGGCTATGTGGGGAAAGAAGCCTGACCAACCAGCTTCGCCCTCGGTTCCGGAACCGAAGGTCGCGATGCCGCCGAAACCTGCTCCGGCAATCATCAAGGAGGCAACACCAATGAGCACCGACGCACTACGTCCAGTGGGAACACATTCTTCCAGCGGCGGCACTGCGCGACTGGGCGCCAGCCTGCACGTGAAGGGTGAAATTACCGGGCACGAAGACCTGCTGGTCGATGGCAGCGTCGAGGGCCTGATCCAGCTCGAAGACCGGAAACTCACGGTCGGCTCGACCGCCAAGGTCAGCGCTGATGTGGTCGCACGTGAAGTGGTCGTCTATGGCAGCGTGAAGGGAAACCTCCGCGCCCGCGATCGCATTGAAATCAAGAAAGACGGCTCGGTCGTCGGTGATCTGACCACCGCGCGCATCATGATCGAAGACGGCGCGTACTTTAAAGGGTCCATTGAGATTGATAAGGCCGCGGAAAACGCCGGCCATTCGGATCTCGACAAACCTGCTTACACGCGTACGCCGGTCGCCTCCGTTCCAAAGGCCTCGATCTAAAGATTATTTCACCGCTGTCGTATTTTCGCGGGCGCTCCGGATGACCGGAGCGCCCGCTTCCGCTCACTCTCTCATGAAATACCGGTAGTGCGTCAGTTTCCGAGTAGCTGACAAACCTCCCGAAGCCGTGGCCGGGAGAGGGGTTCACTCATTTTGGTGCTTCACGGAGCCGCAGGTTTACTTGGGCGAGTCTCACGAACGCTGCCGGAAATCTCCAGTCCCGCCTTGCGCAGCCCATCAATCAGGTGTTCGACCAGTTCGACATCCCACCACTTGCACAGTTCTTCACGCCAGGCCACCAGGAAGTCCGGCCTGATCCTCAGCAACTCGCGAACTGCATTTCGCGCTGTTTCCAACTCGCCGAGTTGACCGTTGCAGACCGCGAGCATGAACTGTGTGCGTCAGAAACCGGGCATGTTGACTTTCTGAACTAGGTCACGCGCCCGCCGGTAGTCCCCCTGGCGGTACGCATTCAAGATGAGCGGAAACCAGTACCAGCCCGGAGAATTGGGATTGAGCTGAGTGGCGCGTTCCGCCAGAGCACAACCCCTTTCCCAGTCGCCGCTGTAGGCGATTTGGAATCCGAGATAAGCGCCGGTGAGTCCATCCATCGAGTTGAGGGCGAGGGAGCGCTCCGCCGCAGCACGAAAAGCGCCCAATTGATGGTGGAAGAACAAGGCCGCGGCCAAAGCGGCATGAGCTAGATGGTTGGTCGGGGCTGCATCGACGGCGCGGCGAGCTGCGGTTAACGCACGCCCTAGAGGATCGGGCCGAGGATTAAAGCCATGCGTATACTCTTCGCGGTACAGCCATGAGAGCATAGCCCAACAGTCGCCACGATCTGGTGGCTGCTGCACGGCGCGCTCCAAGACAGTCCTCGCAACCGCGTGCTCCGCTGCTGTGAGTCGCTGGTGGTGACCAAGACTGCGCAGCAGAGCCTCGTAAGGGGTGAGTTTATCGGGATCGTGGTTGCGGAGTGCTTCGGTCATGTTTCGTGGCAAGACACCTTGCATGTCGGCAACAGTGGACACGACGCGCGGCACAATGTCGTCCTGAAGTTCGAAAAGTGTGTCGGGCGAGAAGGAACGCTCGTAGGTTTCCGCCCACAGATGAGCGCCGGAGACGGCATCGACGAGCTGTACCCCAATTCGCAGCCGCGAACCCGCCTGGCGCAAGCTCCCTTCCATCAAATAACGCGCTCCAAGCTCCTTGCCGATGGTCCGCACATCGCCCGACTCACTGGCGAATCTCGCTGTCGAGTTCCTTGCGATCACGCGCAGGTACGAGAATCGCGACAGTCCCGTGATGATTTCTTCGGTGATTCCTTCGGCCAATGCGTCGAGTCCTGCATTCGCCCCTTTGTGCTTGAACGGCAGTACTGCAACCCAGAAGCCCTCGTCGGTGCGGGCCGCGCCCGAGTCGTACGAAGTCGTCGAACGCGGTGTTGAGCTGGACGTACCTTCCTTCCGCGACAGGCATTTTGCCAGATCGCGAAACTCATTGCCCACGTCCCGCGCCGTCTGCAGCCGGTGGCGCGGATCCTTCTCCAGGCAGCGCCGGATGATGCGCGCCAGATCACTGGGCAAATCCGAACACACGTCCGTTACGAGCGGGGGGGTGTCATTCAGGACCGCCGAGATCAGCTCAGCTGGAGACCGACCTACGAAAGGCCGCTGGCCGGTTGCCATTTCGTGCAGCATGACGCCCAGGGAGAAAATGTCCGTGCGGTGGTCAAGCATGCGGCCAGTGATCTGCTCTGGTGACATGTAGGCGGGCGTCCCCATCACCACGCCCGCTTGAGTGCTATCCGCCGCAATCAGCGTAACGCCGTCGCCTTCGAGTTGGATTTCCTTTGCAATCCCGAAGTCCAGCGCTTTGACACGCCCGTCCTCAGTCACCATCACATTGGCGGGCTTCAAATCGCGATGCATGATGCCCCTTTCATGCGCCGCCGCAAGCGCCTCGCCCAGCGCTCGAGCAATCTCCACGATTTGCTCGACGGGCATTCCCCCCTCCTTAATGCAGTCCTTTAGCGAGCGACCCTCGACAAGCTCCATGGTGAGGAAGTGAACTCCCTCTGCTTCTTCCACCGAGTAGATTGTAACGATGTTGGGGTGGTTGAGGGCGGCGACGGTGCGAGCTTCACGCTGGAAGCGGGCCAGGCGGTCTGGATCGCGCGCCATGTCCGGCGGCAGGATCTTTAGCGCAATTTCGCGGCTCAGCTTTGTGTCTGTGGCGCGGTATACCTCGCCCATTCCGCCCGCGCCGATTGCGGCATTGATCCGGTAGTGTGCGAGTGTTCGGCCGATCATAGGAAAGGTCCAGAAGCGATATGTTTCAACCCTTTGGACTTGAACCGATGAAGCGGATTCTACACCAAGCGGCTCGTGATGATTGTTCCCGGGCGACGGGCCATCTGGAAGTCAGCGAATTTCTTCCGATTTGGCGATCATCCGCCCAGAACCTCGTTCTTTGCCTCCTTCAACTCCGTTTCTGGAGTCCGGCGGCTTGCCGCCGCACTTCAAAAAAATGGATCAAGAGAGCACTCGCAAATTCTTCCGCAGCCGGGTGGACTCGCCATCGTCCAGAAGCGCCTCGATCTTGGCATGAGTTTTGCGCCAGACGGGAACCGCGCGGATCAGCAAAGTTCGTCCTCTTGCAGTCAGTGTCATCAGACGGCCGCGACTGTCGGCTGGGTCGGGTGCGACCTTGACCAGGCCGCGTCGCCGCAAAGGCTTGAGCGCGGCCGTCAACGTGGTGCGGTCCATGGCCAAGAGCGTTGCCACCGCACTCATGCCCGCCGGTTTCGGACGGTTTAGAGACATCATCAGCGAAAATTGGCCGTGGGTTAGGCCGATGGGGCGCAGAGCATCGTCGAACCGTCGCGCCAGTGCTCGTGCCGCTCGCTGTACGTGCAGACAGAGACAGGAATCGCGGACCAGCTGCGTTGTTTTCAAGGATGGGTTCAAAGAAGCACCCACAAAACAATCATATGGATAACATCGTATCTTGCCAAGCGGCCACCACGCGTGATACGTTGATATCAATCTTACATCCCTGCACCCCGGAACGCTGTCCATCTCTTACGAACTAGGAGAGACCTATGACGCGAACTAGATTCGGGGCAAGCGCAATCCACAGCATCGCACTGGTGGCCATGTTCGCCGTGGCCTGGCCCGTGCAAGCTCAAGATGCGAAGACAGCCTATCCGGCCATGGCTCCGCTCGAACAATACCTGATGCCGGATCGCAACGAAGAGATCAAACTGGCGCGCAGCGCTGCGCCGGACTCTATCTCCGCCGAGGCCGAAGTTCTGGTTCTGGGCAAAGCGGGCTATGAAACTGCCGTTCCGGGGAAGAACGGTTTCGTATGCCTGGTTGAACGGTCGTGGACTGCCGGAATCAACGCTCCGGACTTTTGGAATCCCAAATTGCGCGGTCCTCTCTGCCTCAATCCTCCTGCGGTGCGGTCCTACCTTCCGCGCACGATCAAAAAGACCGAGCTGGTCATCGCCGGACGGACGAAAGCACAGATGTTTGAGGCTGTCGCCGCGGCCATCGACAAGAAGGAGCTGCCGGCACCGGAGCCAGGCGCGATGTCCTACATGCTCTCGAAGCAGGGTTATTTGGGCGACCAAGCTGGCGGACCGTGGCTTCCGCATCTAATGTTTTTCACTCCCGAAACCGATTCCAAAGTGTGGGGCGCGGATCTTCCCGGATCACCGATTATCACCTTTCAAAATCGGGAGGAGCGCCTGACCGTCTTCTTGATTCCGGTACGCCGCTGGTCGGATGGTACGCCCGCTCCCATTCCCGCTCAGGCTGCGCACTAGCGCTCGATCGCGAGTGAGCCGTGGCCCTGGCATTAGCAAGGCCCGCCCGAAGTTGAACGCAGGAGGGTCGATGGAGTTTTACAGTTTTTGCTTCCTTGCATCGCGCAGCACAAACAAAGCGATCCAACAGCCTTTACGACGCAGGCCCACCCCCCGGGCAAGAGCAGGAAGTCGCCAACAATCGAATTAGATGCATGCAGCCTCTCGCCTCCGCGGCCGGCACTTTTGTCAGATTATGGGATTGCGACCAGCCTATGGCCGTGTGCGTCGCGTTCCCAGGCATTCTCGATCTGGGCGAGCGGAACGCGCTCTGTCTCGATGCGCAATCTGCCGCGGGCTGCGCTGTTCGTCACTTGTTGGAACGCGTCGGTGAGTATGTCCCAAGACGGCATGCCTCCGGTTCCTAGAATCGTCAGCGCCGTGCTTCGCAGGACTGCCGCGGGCAGAGTGATTGTAGATCCAGCGCTCTCGCCCACTTCCACCAGTCTAGTTTCCGACTCACCCATCGCAAATTCCTTTCCAGCGATGGCTTTCAGCAGAGCTTCGGTCGGGCCGCCCCATAGATAGTCGATGATCACATCGAAACGCTTTTCGCCGGTCTCGCGGCGGAAGGCTGCGATCAGTTCTTCATCGGGACTGTCTAGGCGAATCGTCGAGTCGGCGCCAATCTCACGAAGTGCGCTCAACGCCTTTTCGTTGCGCCCTGCCGCAACGACGCGTCCCGCGCCCAAGATCTTGGCGATCTGTACCGCCAGTTTGCCCGCGACTCCTGTGGCGCCGAGGATCAGGACCGTTTCGCCGGCGGCCAGCTTAGCGCTGTGCTTGAGAGACAGCCAGGCCGACACACCGGGATTGGGAATGGCCGCCGCTGTGACATCGTCCAGTTCTTCAGGGATCGAAAAACACTGCACTCCCCGAACCACACTGCGCTCGGCCATGGCGCCGTAGGGCCGCCGCGCTCCGCCGAAGAACACTCGCGTGCCGTCTTCGAGCCGCCCCACCCCATCCATTCCGCATACGACAGGAAACTCGCGCGGGCTGGCATAGTGCGTTCCGGCCGCCATCTGTTTGTCCACAGGCTTCAGCGCAGCCGCGGAGACTTTTATTAGCACCTCACCCTCGCCGGGAGTTGGATCGGGAAATTCCTCAAAGCGCGGCGGTTTGCCGAGAGCATGGAGCACGGCGGCATGCATCAGTGGCCTCCTTTCAGATGCTCACGACGATTTGCCAGGCATTGATGAAACCGAGTTGATGGTGACAAATGTCATTCGCAGAGGCAAGACCAATTGCGTCCAATGACCGAGCCTCGGTCCGACTTGAGATGTCGCCTAAACCGGAGATGCGTTCCGCTTTGTTACTTCGGAGATTTTGCCCGTCTTACGCCGGGAATCGCAGGAGTACTCGGGGAATGCGTCGTGTTGAACAACTTCGAGGATGATCCTCAATCGGTGATCTTGGACCGCCCGCTCACGTGCCTACCGTCCCTATCAACGTTAAGGCTCCTGTGGTGGCATTGATGCTGTACATGGAAACGCTGCTCGCGCCCCAATTCGTGACATAAACAAATTTCCCGGATGGATGGATTGCGATCGATGTGGGGGACGATCCGGTGGCTATGGTCCCGATAGGCGTTAAAGTCCCCATGTTCGCGTCGATGGTGTACATCGAGACATCGTTCGAACCGGAATTCGCCACATAGGCGAACTTGCCAGTTGGATCCACGGCCAAAAACGAAGGCATTATTCCTGCGCTGACCTGACCGATAGAGGTTAGGGCTCCAGTTGTCGTGTTGATGTTGTACATCGACACGTCGTTCGACCCGGAGTTCGTCACGTAGGCGAACTTCCCCGCAGGATCCTCAGCAACGGAGGTAGAGTTCGTTCCTGCAGGGATCGTACCTATCGAAGTCAAGAGTCCGCTGCTGGCGTCGATGGCGTACTCGGACACGTTGCCAGGAAAATCAGGAGGGACTCCCACGGTCGCTGCATATACGAATTTGCCCGTGGGATCCACACTCACCGCTTCGGCACGGCCTCCCACGGCGATCACCCCAATTGATGTCAAAGCCCCGGTCGTGGGATCGATTATAAAAATGGATACGCTGGTTGGAGCAAGCCCACCCTCATTCGCCGCATAAACGAATTTGCCTGATGGATCCACAGCAATCGACCAGGGAGCGCAAGAACCCGGACTCGGAGGCGGGGCACATGGAGCCTGTGTCGTTCCTGTAAACGTTAAAGCACCGGTCGTCGCGTTGATTGTATAGGAGGAGACGCTACCGACAGTATCACCCTCGCCCCAATTCGCCACATAGGCAAACCTGCTAAGGGGATCTATGCTCGCGGACTGGCCACCTTCATCATTTGACGTCACGGGCGTCCCTATGGGCGTTAGGGTTCCGGTGGTGGCATCGATGGTGTACATGGACACGGTGCCGAGGAAGGCGTCAGGACAACCCTCATTCGCCACATAGGCGAACTTTCCCATACGGTCCACAGCGATTGACTGCGGACCCACTCCCCCTGCAGTTATCGTGAAGTTTGAGGCGCTCGAGGTCCCCCCGCCGGGTGGAGGGTTGAAGACTGTGACGGTGGCCACGACGGGTGCCCCGGCCACGACAAGGTCGCTTACTGGTACTTGGGCTTGGATCGAAAGAAACCCGTTGACCAGGCCATTAAATGTTGTTGGCAGAGCGCTCCCATTCCACTGTACGACCGAGCTGGGCACAAGACCTGAGCCACTCACCAACAGACTGAAGGCCGGTCCATTGGGCGGGGCGCAGCCTGGGTCCAGGGTAGCGATTGTGGGGATAGGATTGGGGGACGCGGGGGCAATCGTGAAGTTCACCGAATTCGACGTGCCCCCTCCCGGCACGGGATTGGTCACAGTCACGGTCGCCGTGCCGGCTGAGGCTATGGCTGCGGCTGGGATTGTTCCAGTCAGTTGGGTGGAGCTGACGAATGTGGTGGTGGCAGCCGTTCCCCCGAAGCTGATAATCGAAGCTGGAACGAAATTCGTCCCATTGACCGTCAGCGTGAAAGCTACGCCCCCAGCATTGGCAGTGTTTGGCGAGATCGTGGTAACCGTAGGGCTGGGATTGTTGGTGACGGGTGCAATCGTGAAGTTCAAGCCATTCGATGTGCCGCCACCCGGCGCGGGGTTAGTTACAGTCACCATCGCCGTGCCGGCAGAGGCTATAGCCCCAGCAGGTATCGCAGCAGTCAGTTGAATGGAGTTGATGAATGTGGTCACGGCCACCGTTCCCCCGAAGCTAACGACCGAAGCTGCAACGAAATTCGTCCCATTGACCGTCAGCGTGAAAGCTGTGCCACCGGCCATGACAGTGTTCGGCGATACAGAAGTGACCGCTGGAATGGGATTAGGCTCGTTGATGACGCTCGAGCCCATGCCGCCTCCGCATCCTACAAGACACAAGAGTGCTGCAACTCCCAGTATCGCCGGTCGTTTCATCAGTTTCCTTCGCTCAGCTTATTCGTTCCTGATGACCATTAAATCCAGCCGCATCTCATATGGAGTAGCGCGATTGCGATGCGCACAATTTTGCAGATTCGCTCAGGTTGCAATAGACAGCGGGTGAAATGTTTCGGGCGACCCAAACACAAGATAGGACAAGAGTTAACGACTCGAGTGGCGGCACCCGGTCGCGCGAATTCGTTCTTGTGATAGACTTTTCGACACTTGCGTGAGAGTGTCCAGTCGGGATGGAAAGCGCCTCAGAGCTGCGCGTTGTCAGTTTTGGCGTCTTCGAAGTAGATCTGCGAAGCCGCGAGCTGCGCAAGCATGGGCTGAGGATAAAACTTCAAGGCCAACCATTTCGCGTTCTACAACTTCTACTGGAGAAACCCGGCGACCTGGTCACACGTGAAGAATTTCAGCGCCAGATCTGGCCTGCAAACACTTTCGTCGACTTCGAATTAGGCTTGAACACAGCGATCAAGCGAGTTCGCATAGCACTGGGCGATTCCGCTGAAAACCCCCGTTTTGTGGAAACTCTCCCGCGCTTGGGCTACCGCTTTATTTTTCCTGTCAGCAAACATTCACCGCCACGGATTGATCCACCGGAAGTCCAGAAGACAGGCGGCATCACTCAGCAACGAATCAATTCGGACGGGACTGCATCCACCTCCAATCCTTTGGTGGCGCACGTGCACGTTGCACATCGGTCGAGGTGGGTTGCGGCGCTGTTGATTTTGCTGATTACATTGCTTTCAGGCGGCGGCTACCTGATCGCGCGGCACAGAAAAGCAATAACCTCCGGTCTCGAGATTCACTCCATCGCTGTACTCCCTCTGGAAAACCTCTCTGCTGATCCAGAGCAGGAGTACTTTGCCGACGGGATGACCGACGAACTGATCACCAACCTGGCCAAGCTGGACGCGGTACGGGTGATATCCCGCAGCTCGATCATGCAATACAAACGTGCCCACAAGCCTGTGGCGGAAATCGGGCGGGAGCTGAACGTGGATGCTGTTGTGGAAGGTACCGTCGCCCGCTCGAACCATAACGTGCGGATTACTGCACAGCTTATCCGCACGGCATCGGACCAGCATCTTTGGGCTGACGAGTTCCAGGGTGAATTGAGCGATGCTCTTACTCTTCAGAGCCGTGTGGCTCAGGCTATTGCCTCCCAAATTCGAGCAAAACTGACCGGGAGGGAGGTACCGATCACCAACCCAAACATCTTTGATTCGCAGGCGTTCGAGTATTATCTGAGAGGCCGTTACAGTTTCTGGGAACGCTCTTCGAAAGAGGGATACGACAGCGCAATTCGCTATTTCGAAATGGCCATAGAAAAGGAGCCCAATTATGCTCCTCCA
>DATGHC010000082.1:0-20994 GCA_035308165.1 Candidatus Acidiferrales bacterium
ACGCGCCAAAGTTGATCGGGCTGGGAGACGGGCAGAGACCGCAGCATCACCTGCTGCACAAGCGTGAAAACAGCCGAGGTTCCCCCAATGCCCAGGGCGAGGGTGAGGACGGCGACCGTAGTGAAAGCGGGGGATTTGCGCAATGCCCGGAGGCCGAATCGAAAGTCCTGCCAGATTGTCGCCAGATCAACGAAAGCGGGCATCTCGAGGGATATCTCCTCTCAGTCGCGAATAAGTGGATTCTACTCTGGTCGCCCGTCGCACGGTCTGCAAATCAGAATCGGCGACGCTTGCCCCAGGGTCAACGACTCATGCGGAGGGATTTGCCGAACCAGCCAACTTGTGGACGGTTGATAATCCTGGAACTGACGGACGACCAGAATTTCTCGCGCGGCAAGGGACGCAGCAAGGACCGCTAAGCCGACAGGACGCGCAGCAATTTTTCAATGTCCTCCATGTCGTTGTACACCGATGGGGAAATGCGAATACGATTAGCATAAGTTGATATCTGAATATTTGCGTCGCGTAGGGTTTTTCCGAAGCGAGCAGCGGCGCCTCGATAGGAGAACACCTGCATTGGCCCGGCAGATTCGGCTGGCGTCAGAGGTTCAAAGCCCCGCTTCGGCAATTCCTGGCGTAGGTGGTCTATGAGAGGCTTGCGGTGGCGAACGATGGCCTCAATGCCAACGGACTCGATATAAGCCAGCGACTCGGCAACGCAGGCCAAGCTTCCCCAGGCCGGTGTGCTGACTTCAAACATGGCGGCAGTCTCCGAGCCTAGAGTCCATTCGCCCAAGGCTGACCCCGGCGCGTCAAACGGAAAGACATGCGTGGTCTGGCGGCGTACCTGGCGCCAGCCAACCTGGACGCGCTTCAGATCGTTGAGGCGATCCGGCCGCACGTACAAAAAGGCGGTGCCAAAATCGCCCATGAGCCACTTGTAACACCCACATGAACAGAAATCGACGCCCGTGGCCTTCACGTCCACAGGTATGGCGCCAGCGGCCTGAATGATATCCGCGTAAAGGAACGCACCCTTGGAATGGGCTAAATCGGCCAAGGCCTTCAGGTCGTACTGGAATCCAGTAGTCGCCGATACGAGCGAGACGGCAACCAGCCGCGTATCCTTGCCAATGGCCGCCTCCACGTCAGCAAGATCGATGCCTCCACCCCGCGGAGCTACGACTTTGAGCGGTATTCCTCGCTTGGCGAGTTCGCCATAGAGAACGAGCGAGGCATCGTAATGCAAGGCGTCGGTGACGACTCCTGCCGCTTGGTTCAAGCCCAAGGACGCGGCAATCAAATTTTCACCTTCCATTGTGCTGGGGACAACTGCGATTTCCGTGGGATCAGCGTTTATCAGCTTGGCGTACAGGTGCACGGCAGAATCTCGGCCATTGTTCCCTGGGCCGATGCGCGAATCGTCCACGACGCGATGCTTCAGGTATTCAACGTAGCTGCTGCGCGTCGCGAGGCTCATCGGATGGGTATAAGCCGCATCCAGGTACACGCCGTCGAAAGGGAAGCTGGCCTTGTCGGGAAGGGAGGTGTGGCCACGCTCGTCTGGCGCCAGACTCCAACTGACGCGCGATGCCAACATGGGCAGCGAACACAATCCCCCGAGCAAACGGCGCCTTGAGAGGTCCATTATTTGCCCTCCGCTGCTTGCCTCTACCGCGACTGGCATTATCACGGTGCGAAGCCGCCGAAGCATAACACAAGGTCAAAGCCTGATTGGACGGACATCTCCTACCTGATCCCCACTCGGAAGCCCCAGTTTAATAGGGAACTTTTCAGGCTCGTTGACCGTACCTGAGAGTAGAATGACGCTAGGTAAGGGCGCCTGCGGCAGCATTTTGCTTCGCCTGGGGCCCAATAAGCGACACGGAGGTGTGGGATGGTCTGCGGAAACTGCCGGCGGGAAATAGCGAATGAATCGAACTTTTGTTACCTTTGCGGCGCGCGCCAGGTGATGGCCGCGCCTCAGTATCCCCGTGAGCCGCGTCGCCTGACGCGCTCCATCCGAGATTGCAAGATCGCGGGTGTTTGTGGCGGGCTGGCTGAATATTGGGACTTGGACCCGACGATTGTGCGGCTAGTGTGGGTTCTTCTGGTAATTTTCCCCGTGCCCCTGGTACCGGCTTTCGTAGCCTATTTTGTGGCCTGGATCGTCATACCGAAGGCCGAATTACCGATGTACGTGCCAACCCAACAGCAGGTTCAATCTGCCGCACCGCAAACGCAAGCACACTAAGTATTCTCTATTCGCGACTTCCCGCCCCAAGGTATGGATCGCGGGAAGTCGCGGATAGATTGTTCAATTTTTCCTGACTACTTTTCCTAACTGCTTTTACTAACTTCGGAATTCGTTTCTACTCATACCGCAGCGCGATAATTGGATCGGTTCGCATCGCGCGTCTCGCCGGCGCATAACAAGCCACCAGCGCCACGATTGTCAGGAGCAAAGACACGCCAACGAGAGTTATCGGGTCGGTCGGACTCACGTTGAACAGCATTTTGGTCATCAATCTGGTCAACACAATCGCGCCGATGAGTCCGGCTCCAACTCCGGCCAACGCCATCAGCGCTCCTTGACCCAGCACGATTTTCAACACATCGAGTTGTTGCGCGCCCAGCGCCATGCGGATACCGATTTCGTGGGTTCGCTGGCCAACCATGTAGGAAACTACGCCATAGATCCCGACGCTGGCCAGCACCAGGGCCAGTGCGGCGAAGACTGCAAGAAGAAACATCGAAAATCGCCGCGCGGCAAGCGAATCCGAAACGATGGATTCCATGGAAGAGACGTTGTAGACCACTTGTTCTTGGCTCATGTGCTGCATCGTTTGGCGGATCGCCGCGCTCACGTCGCCATTGGCTCCGTTGGTGCGCGCCACCAATCCGGCGCCGTTGGCGATCAACAGCATAATCTGGTCGGGAAGTTGCATGGCCGGAAGATACATTTGCGCCTGTATGGGGGCTTTCGCATCGGAATCCAATCCCCAGTGTTTCACGTGCCCGGTAACGCCGACGATTTCCGGTTGTGTATCCAGTAGCGCCAAATTGATGCGCTTGCCGATCGGATCTTGATTGGGGAAAAACTTGTTGGCAAAATCCTGGTCCACTACAACGACAGGCGGTGAATGTTCCGTGTCCTGTTCGGTCAGGAATCGCCCGCGAAGCAAGGGAGTCCCCATGGCTTTCAGGTAATCCGGCTCGACCAGATAAAACAGAGCAATTTCCATGTCCTTTTGGGTGGCCGGCTTCGGATGACCTTCCAGCCAGAACGGCAGCTCGGAATCTCCCTCCATCGGCAGCGAGCCGCCCTGCACCGATGCAAATTGCACACCGGGCACCGCACACAATGCGGAGTGCACCTCGCGAAGCAAGGAGCGAATACTTTCGGCGCTCTTTACTCTGCCCCTCGGAAAAGTCATGTCAAAAGTCAGGACATTGTGCGGGTCAAATCCCGGATTCACGTTCCAGAGTGCTCCGAGACTGCGGATCATCAGGCCCGCTCCCGCAAGCAGAATGAGCGCCATGGCCATTTCAATGACGACAAAAATGCTTTGCGTCCGATGACGCGTTCCGCTTGCGCCTCGGCCGCCCTCCTTCAGTGTTTCCTGCACTCCGGTGCGGGACAGCTTCAAGGCAGGGGCCAGGCCAAAGATAGCGCCCACCAGCAGGGAGATACCAAGGTTAAACAGCAGCACGTGCGAATCCAGGCCAATCTCGCGCGAGCGAGGCAGCGCCTGCGGAAGCGTTTGCAATACGGCCTTTGTGCCCCAGTACGCAATTGCAAGGCCCAGACCGCCACCGACAACTGCCAGGATGACACTTTCCGTTAGCAACTGCCGGATGACGCGAGCCCGGCTAGCGCCCAGCGCGGCGCGGATCGCGAATTCGCGCGTGCGACCCGTCGAGCGGGCCAGCAACAGGTTTGCAACGTTGGCACAAGCAATCAAGAGAACAAATCCAACCGCTCCCAAAAGCACAAGCAGGAACGGCTCGATGTTGCCCACCATATCTTTTTTGAACGGGATCAAAGCAATGCCCGAACCCATGTTGGCTTCGGGATAGGTTGCGGCGAGATTCTTGGCGATGCGGTCCATGTCCGCTTGGGCCTGCTGGATGGCCACGCCCGGCTTGAGTCTGCCGATGGATTGGGTTCCAAAACTTATCCTGCGGTCTCGAAAGGTGGGATCGTTCCACTGCCCGATCGGAACATAAATATCTCTGGGTCGCGTGTAGAGATTAAAACTCGCGGGGACCACGCCGACAATCTCGTAGTCGGTGCCGTTCAGTGTGATTGATTTGCCGATGATGTCTGGCGACGACCCGAATTTTCGCTGCCACAGGCCGGCGCTAATCATCGCCACGGGCGTTCCGCCGACCACGTCTTCTTCAGGCCGGATCGTCCGGCCGAGAATTGGATTCACGGCCAGCACCTTGAAGAAATCCGCGGAAATCTGCCATCCGCGCAACTGCTCGCCATCTCCGGATCCAATGAGGAAATAGTCTTGATTGCGGTAGGCTGCGAATGCAGAAAAGGAGCCGTTCTGTTTCTGCCAGTCCAGAAAATTCAGATAGGCGATGGAGCTATGACCGAAAGTATTGGTGGTTGCATACACCGCGGTCAACTGGTCCGGCTCGGGGTAGGGAAGCGGATTCAGGAGCACTCCATTCACAACCGAAAAGAGGGCGCTGTTTGCGCCGATGCCCAGCGCCAGCGTGAGTATGGCGATGGCCGTGAAACCGGGCGCTTTGGCCAAAGTGCGAAGCCCGAAGCGTAGATCTTGAAGCAGAGTGTTCATATTACCCTCGCAATCCTAGTTCGCACGGCCCGTTGTGAAACTGGATTCTCTACCCAGTTCACCGAATCGAAGCCCGGCATCAATTTTAGGAACGAATGATTGGGTCAAAAAGTTCCCGAAGGAAAGGTCGTTTCTCATAGGCGCCATTTGCGTCCCGCTATCCACGGGGGAGGCCGCCTTCAGGGCGAGTCGCGACTTTCTTGTGTAGCGCCATCCCTTCAGTGTGGCAGTAGTTGATATTTGCTATCACTTTTTCACTTGACACACTAAACTCACTGTAGTAGATGTACAACTGCGCGTAGGAGATGGTATGGCCGAACCCAAATTGACCAGGCACGAACTTCAAATCATGGAAGTGCTGTGGACGCGCGGCAATTCCTCTATCCGCGAGATACAGGAATCTTTTCCCGAAAAAGACAGACCAGCCTACACGACCATTCAGACTACGGTGTATCGGTTGGAAGCAAAGAATGCCGTTCGCCGAGTCAAAAAGATCGGGAACTTTCACGTTTTTGAAGCCAACGTCTCGCGGACTGATGCACAACGAAGGTTGATCGACGACCTGCTGGCTCTATTCGGCGGGTACACGGAACCCGTGATGTCGCGATTGATCGAATCCGGCAAGTTAACTCTTGCGGATGTGAAGAGCGCTGAGAAAGCGCTTCGCGCGCTTGCGAGAAAGGGCAAATCAAAATGATCGCGAAATATTTGTCCGAGATGTGGACAGCCATAGCACCGGGTCTGGGCAACCACCTTTGGCAATCAACACTCTTCGCCGTCGTTGCGGGATTGTTGACAATAGCCCTGCGAAAGAACCACGCGCGAACTCGCTATTGGCTTTGGCTGGCGGCGTCATTGAAATTCCTGATTCCGTTTTCGCTGCTGGTCGGGATCGGAAGTTACATTGGATGGTCGCACCCATCGGCGAGGGCGACAGACGGGTTCTATTATGCGATGGAGCAGGCTGGCCAGCCGTTTGAGGTGCCCGCGATTTCCTACGCCACTCCTTCGACAGGTTCCGCCTCCTTGAATGTGATGAAACTGCTTCCGGCAGTGCTTGCGACAGCGTGGTTCTGCGGATTCGTGGCGCTCCTTTTTGTATGGTGCGCTCGCTGGCGGCGAATGTCCGGAGTATTGCGCGTGGCCGTGCCGTTGCGCCAAGGCCGCGAAGCGGAAACTCTACGACGGTTGGAGCGAGTTGCAGGTATTCGCAAAAAAGTCGAGATCTTCCTGTCGCGTGACTCTTTAGAACCGGCGGTTTTTGGAATCTTCCGCCCCGCCCTGGTGTGGCCGCACGGAATTTCCAAGCGGCTTGATAGTGAACACGTGGAAGCCATCATCGCTCACGAACTTTGCCACTTGCGGCAACGCGACAACCTTTCTGCTGCCTTGCACATGTTGGTGAAGGCCGTCTTCTGGTTTCACCCGTTGGTTTGGTGGCTAGGAGCACGGCTGGCAGAGGAACGGGAACTCGCGTGCGATGAAGAAGTCTTGCAATTGGGGTGCGAACGCGAACTTTATGCGGAAAGTATTTTGAAGGTCTGCGAATTCTGTGTGGGCTCCCCGCTGGCCTGCGTGTCAGGAGTTACGGGCGCGGATCTGAAGACGCGGATTGTCCGCATCATGACCGAGAATGCCCGGCGCAAGTTGGATTTCAGCAAAAGGCTATTGCTAAGCGCGGCTGGATTCGCGGCCATTGCTGTGCCGGTTGTGTCTGGGTTGGCGCACGCGACGCCAAGCCGGGGCCGGTCGCAGACCCAGGGCACGGCCGCGGTTGCGGCCGAATACATATACGAGGTCGCATCGATCAAACCGAACAAATCTGACAACCCTATGGTCGCGATTAGCGCAACGCCAGACGGATTGCACATAACGAATTACACGCCTCAGATGTTAATTCTAATGGCGTTCGGAGTTCAGGACTTTCAGCTCTCAGGAGGGCCGAGCTGGCTAAATTCTGAAAAGTACGATATCGAAGCTAAAATGGATAGTTCCGTAGCTGATGCGCTTATCAAATTAGGTCCACAAGAGCGCGCTCTCGCGCGGCAGCACATGCTTCAGGCGCTTTTGTCGGATCGCTTCGGGTTGACCGTCCACCGCGAAATCAAAGAAATTCCGGTCTTTGCACTGGTCATCGCAAAGAACGGTCCGAAAATGCAGGAGGCAAAACCCGGAGACACCTACCCCAACGGAATCAAAGGTCCTGATGGCCGGGGAAGCGCGGGCATGATGGAGGGGGGAAGGGGAAAGCTAACAGGTCAAGGGCTGCCCATCAAGACGTTGGTATACCTATTGTCACTGCAACATTTGGGTCGCACCATTGTCGATAAGACCGGTCTCGTTGGCAACTATGATTTCAAATTGCAGTGGACGCCCGAAAGCCAGTCTGCGGCAAGCGCCCAGCAAGGGGCTGACAACACTCTATCACCGGATTCTTCCGGCCCTTCAATTTTTACGGCGATTCAAGAGCAACTCGGGCTGAAACTCGAGTCGCAAAAGGGTCCCGTTGAGATCTTTGTGATCGATCATGTCGAGAGACCATCGGAAAATTAGCTGTGGGCTCGGAAGCTAACCAGAAAGGGCAGATCATTCATTATGATCATGCCGAAATATTCTATTGACGACACTTACTTGATTTGGTAACATGAGCCGTAATTTGGATTAACCCCGCAAGAAAGAGAGCCTCGAGGATCCGCGTTGTAAGCTTCGTTTTTGATTGGAATGCAATAAAAGTCTTAGGTTCTTTAGAATGCGCAGTTACGCGAGGGGAGATCATAAGTCCTTTAGAATGATATTCATTGGACGATGATGGCTCATAACTCCTTTGTTTTGATATTCATACAAGAACGATGGGGGAGGGGGTACACCCGCTGCAAACTAGTGCAATCGAGCAGTCCATATCGGGAAATAGTGAAGCTCGCGGCGGCTTCGACCTATGGTTTTGGCCGCGATTTGGGCTTTGGACTGCCGCCGAAGAACGAGTAGTCGAGAGAAATGCTGCCCGCACCAAGGCTCGCCAGCGCCAACGCAGCGGCGCCTACCAGAAGAGGGAACTCGTATTCGTGGACGTCCATGATTCCGTTCACGAGATGGACTTTCCACAACGCGACGCACATTTCAATCACGAACAGCAAAGCGACGGGTCGAGTGGCGAGGCCGAGGATGAGGAGCACCCCGCCGCCAAGCTCGAGCGCTACGAGGATGTAGGTCAGAATCGTAGGGGAAGGAAGTCCGAGACTGGAGATGTATTTGACGCTGCCACCGATTCCGTGGGCAATCTTCGGGTAGCCGTGAAATAGGAAAATCAATCCGAGAGTGCAGCGTAGGATAAGGAGTGTGATGGGCCGCAGCTTATCGAGAAAATTCACGCAATCCCCTTCCCAAAATGGTCTTCAGAAAATATGCAATTTACTGCAGTTTTGAATGCCGGACATGCACTTTAATGCATGTCTTCCCATCCGTAAAGTTTCAGGGCGTTTTCGCGGAGTACCATCCGCGCGATTTCCAGAGCCCGGTCGCGGGAGATTTCGCCGTCGGCCATCATGTTGGTCAGAGCCATGGCTAGGGCTGTTCGGCCGGCTTCGCTGGTTTGCCAGCCGATTTCTTCCCAATCAATTTCGGCGGCGCCGGGATAGAGGTCGGTGCCGAACAAGACTTTTTCCGGATACCACTCCAGCCATTCGCGCAGGACTTCAGACAGGCGACGCGGAGATTCCATCCAGGTATGTTCGGAGAGATCGGTGTAAACATTTGGTTTCATCAGAAGAGGCGCGATGTTGCGCGGGAATGGACCTGCCCCGCCATGCAGCAGCACGAAAGTGGTTTTTCGCAAGCGCGGGTCATTGAACACGGATTCCAACAGCAAAGGGTTTGCGCCGCTCAGCTGGAAATATCCTCCGCAGCCGAAGCCGGTGTGAATGTGGACGGGAAGACCCAGGCGTCCTGCTTCCGATGCGATGTAGCGGAACAAATAATTTTGCAGATGCAGATATTCCCCGCGCGAGGGAACTCCACCATGCGAGTACTTGGCGTAAATGGTTTCGGCTTCGCGCCGCTCGATGGCATCGGGCCCGCGTTCACTCTCAGGCTCAAAATCGAGTGAACGCAGATAGGCAGCTTCAAACTTGATGGCTACCGCGCCCTTTTGTTTTTGTTGCTCGAGTTCGGCGGTCACAACACCGATCAGGTAGTCGCTGAAGGTCGCGGGAAGCGCGGCAACTTTTAATTCCTTCAAATAGCGGTCGAGCAATGTTTTTTCGTGGGCGTAAAAAACTTTTCTATCGGGATTTTCGTTGGCCAGTGCTGCGCCATTAAGAGGAAGCATCAGGGCGTCATCGAATGCCACCCAGCGGAATCGCGGTGGCGTCAGGCCGCGGCCCAGAGCGATGCGGTTTGCGAGTTCGGTCTCGATTCCCAGTTTGTCGAGCACCCACGCCGAATAATGGTCACCCTGTTCCTTGCGGATGCGCTGCTTGGTGGCGAGCAGCTCCTGGATGTGCGCGGGACTGCGGTCGTCATATGGATATCCCCACAGGGATTTCCATGCGGCAAGGTATACGGGATTTTCCGGGCGCGTCATGGTGTTGGGAGCCGTCGGTTCCAGCGGGTCGCAGGGCAGGGCGTCGAATTCGTTGTCGGTTTCGCCCGGCGCCACCAGGCGCGGCGGATGGGAATGGTTATCAATCGCCTTGATTTTGTGGATTTCAGCCACCAGCGCGGGATCGGGCGCTTGCGCAGCAGAGGGAATCGCTACAGCAAATAGCAAAGCAGTTGCAATGACGCACTTCATGGTTTCAGCCTCACTCGGTTTTCAGCGCGTGCAGCATTTTAGCAGAGAGTTCGTCCGGGGCCAGCCGAGAGAACGTTGTACCACAATGGAGAATTCCGCGGGCTTTGATTCCCTCGCGCACTCAGAATTCTGCGGAAACAGCGTGCGGATCACGGGGGTTTTTGGCAAGAGAAAACGCGAAATGATTCGCGCTTCCCCGGGAGGGGGCGACCGAGGGAGGCCTGAAAATGTGAAAACATACTTAAATATTGATTCTTCTTAAAGGGCTTCAGCGAGCGGGGGGAGTGCCCACTGCGTGGTGTAGAATAATCAGGGGCGCAAGTTAGCACGCCAAAGTCAGGGCTTGCGGGGCGGGAATACCAAGACAATTATGCGGAAATGGGTTGTTGGGACGCTGATCCTCCTGCTGATTGTGGGAGTTTATTGGAGAATGCGCGCGAAGCCGCGCCCACTGGGTATGGCTTATGTTGGCGAGCCAACGCTCACGCTTTACGCGACGACAGCGCAGGTGCGCCAGTCCATTGGCGAAGTGCATTGGGGTTACCCGGTTGAAGTTTTGCGGCGCATTGGAGGCCAAACTCAGGTACGCACAGTCAGCGGCGTGGTGGGATGGATGGATGGCCACGCCCTTCTGGACCGGCCCTCGTGGGACCTCGAGGCTAGGCACATCGCGGAAGCGCACACGATGCCGGTGCAGGCTTTGGGGCGCACAAAAGTGTTCACCAATGTCCGGCTCGAGCCCGGGCGGGAGGCCACCCGGATCTATCAGCTTCCGGGAGGCGTGTCCTTAGCAGTGCTGGGCAGGAAAGTAGCCGAGGCGCCGCAAACAACTCCAGCAGCTGCAGCGGACAAAAATGAATCGCCAAAGCGCGAGGATTGGCTATTCGTTTCAACGCCCGGAGCCTCTCCAGGGACCCGCACTGGCGGGGCAACAGGAGAATCCGGAGATTCTCAGAGCGCGAATCAGGCATTTCTGGTAACCGGCAATGGCGCATCCCAGAAGCAGACAAGCGAATCGCCGGGTCCGGCAATTCCGCCACTCGCAGGCTGGGTTCTGGGACGATTTATTGATCTCGAACTTCCTGACACGGTACGTGATTACGCAACGTCTGCGGGCATGAGGCCTGTCGCGTGGTTTGTGCTGAATCGGGTTGCAACTCCTTCCGGTCAGAAGCCGGAATTTCTGGTGGCGGGGGCGCATGGCGCCGAAGGCCAGGAATGCGATTTCAGCCTGCTTCGCGTTTACACCTGGGGCGCCAAACGCCAGCGGTACGAAACTGCGTTTGTCGAAAGTGATTTGTGCGGATATCTTCCCATCCGGCTGGACAAGCAAGCGTCGACGGGCGACCCCGAGTTTCGGTTCAGCAACATCGAGGGACCGGGACTGCGGGCTGACCGCGTTTATGAGATGCACCAGACATCGGTGCGTCGTGTGCGCGAAACACCGCCTGCGAAGGGGACCACACCTGCGAAGCGCGCTTCCAATCCCAAAGCAAATTGACACTTTGAGCGTGAATTGATGCCATGACTCTCCTCTTGAGCGAAAGCGATGTACGTGAACTTCTGACCATGCCGGAGGCGGTTGCCGCCGTGGAAGAAGTCATGCGGCGACAAGCTGCCGGGCTGGCGATTGTGCATCCGCGTCATCGCCTGGAGCTGCCCGACAAAGGTTTTCTGCATTACATGGCGGGGGCGGATGTTTCGGCGGGGCTGGTGGGGATGAAGTTGTATACGAGCGTGCGAGGGGCATTGCGATTTCTGGTGCCGCTCTACCGTTCCACGACGGGAGAACTGATAGCGCTGATTGAGGCGGACTATCTGGGACTGATGCGCACCGGGGCGGCAAGTGGAGTGGCGACCCGGTACATGGCGCGCGCGGACGCGCGGACGGTTGGGATTATTGGAACCGGGCATCAGGCGGCCGGCCAAGTGGAAGGTGTGGCCGCGGTGAGAAAACTTGCCAAGGTGCGGGTGTACGGTCGCGATGCCGAGCGGCGGGCGAGGTTCGCGGCGGAAATGAGCGAGAGCATCGGTGTATCTGTGGAGCCAGCGCGGTCAGCTGAGGAGGCCGTGCGCGGCGCGGACATTGTGGTCACAGCAACCACAGCGAATCGGGCGGTGGTCGAAGGCGCGTGGCTAGCGCCCGGGACGCACATCAATGCCGTCGGGGCAAATTTTCCGCAGAAGAGGGAGTTGGATGATGCGGTCGTTGCGCGGGCTTCGCGAATTGCGGTGGACTTTATCGAGCAGGCGAAAATGGAAGCCGGGGATCTGATTCAAGCGTTTGCGGGTGATGCGGCGCGGTGGAATTCCGTGCATGAGCTAGCGGAAATTATAAGCAACAAGATTCCCGGGCGCGAAGGGGCGGAAGAGATCACGTTGTTCAAGTCGAGCGGGATTGCGATTTGGGATGTGGCGGTTGGTGCGCGAGTGGTGGAATTGGCGGTTGCGAGGGGGATCGGGAAGAAGATCCCTCTGTGGGAGGGGCAGGAAGACTAGGACGGAAACACAAGAGAAAGGAAAAGAAAAGATAAGAGAGGAACTGATACCGCAGAGACGCCGAAAACGCAGAGGGGGCACGGAGACGGCAGGGGTCGGTGGAGGGCGAAATTAATTGGCGCGGCGGTGTAGGCGCTTGGCCAGGGCTTCGTGAAGGCGGGTGCGAACATCCACGGGAAGAGGTGCCGGCTCGGCGTTGCAGAAAATATCGATGGTCTTGCGAGTGGTGTCCACAACAATCCGGCATTTCTTACATTTGCCCAGGTGCTGCTCCAGTTCGGCCCGGGAGAGGGGATCAAGCGCTTCGTCCAGATAATCGGTCAATTCTTGGATAAGGCCTTTACAGTTCAATTTGGTTGGCTCCCCTGAAAATAAGGTTGCAGCAAATCGCGCAGCTTCAGGCGAGCGCGTAACAAGCGGGACTTGACCGCGGGAATGGAAATGCCCAGCGCTTCTGCTGTTTCTTCGGTGGAAAGTTCAGAGACGTCGCGCATAACGAATACGGCGCGGTAGAGCGGTTCAAGTTGCTCAATCACTTTGGTCAGAATCCCTTCCATTTCGACCTGCGCGAAGCGCTTTTCCGGAGAAGGTCCCCAGTCTTCGATCTGGCGCGGCATGCTCGCTTCTTCAGTCTCCACATTTTCATCGATGGAAATCTGATTGGGGCGGCGCTTGCGCAGGCGCATCAGGGATTCATTGACAGCGATGCGGACCAGCCAGGTGTAAAACCGCGAGCCACCCTGGAAATCCCCAAGGTGCTGAAAGGCCTTGAGAAAGGCGTCCTGCATAGCGTCCTCAGCCTCGGCTTGATTCTGAGTGATGTTCATGGCCAGGCGGAAGATTTTGCGCTCGTAACGGGTGACCAATTCATCGAAGGCGCGGTTATCGCCGGTTTTGGCAGCGGCAACCAGGGCGGCTTCATCGTCTCGAACGATGGTGGAAGCGAGCGGTTTGCGTTCAGCAGAGCTCAATTGGGGCGTCCTACCGACACGCGGGAAACGTGCCGAAGCGCAACATATAGAGCCTAGCATACTCGATGGATTGTTCGCTAAACACGGCATCGTCGCCACTCGAACCTATTCTGTGATATTACTGCCAAATTGGACGCTCCAACCGCCTTTGAGGATGCAAGACAATTTCACAATTTGGCTGTGCGCTTTGGCGAGCATCACCTGCGAAGGCGTGTTGACACGCGCGCCCGCGTGGTATCTTTGAGGTATAACTTGTGGCCTGATGGGTTGATGTGTGGACTCGTACCACGACTCCTGAAAATCAGATTCTCGGGGGAAACGATAACCCTGGACGGTAAACCAGAATGGCGATGACCATGGCGGCGGGGCAGAAGGAACTGATCCATTACCGCGTTGAAGGCGGGCTGGGCATCGTGGAGATGGATGATCCTCCGGCGAACACATACAGCTATGAAATGATGCGCCAGTTGGATGAGGCGATTCTGAGCTCGCGGATGGACGAAGGCGTCCACGTAATCGTGTTGCGCGGCGCGGGGGAAAAGTTTTTTTGCGCGGGGGCGAGCATTTCGATGCTGACGTCGGTGACCCCCGAGTTCAAATATTATTTTTGTCTGCACGCGAACGAAACGTTGAGCCGCCTGGAGCAGACACCCAAACTGGTGATCGCGGCGCTCAACGGCCACACCGTGGGCGGGGGATTGGAAGTGGCGCTGGCGTGCGACATTCGCATTGGGCGGCAAGAAGGCGGAAAGATTGGCCTTCCAGAAGTAAGTCTCGGTGTCCTGCCGGGGACGGGAGGGACGCAGCGGCTTTCGCGGTTGCTTGGGCGCGGGCGCGCGCTGGAGCTGATGGCTACAGGGCGCACGTTTGGATTTGATGAGGCGCTGGAGATGGGATTGGTGAATCATTTATTTAAGCGCGAGACATTTTGGGAGGATGTGCTCGGGTACGCGCGGCAATTCTGCCCGCCGAATAAAGCTTCGCTGGCGGTGGGACGCATCAAGCGCGCGGTGGCGACCGGGTCGGAAATGAGTTTTGGGGATTCGCTGGGACTCGAGCGCGAACTGCAGCAGCAACTATTTACCAGCGAAGACGCCAAAGAGGGTTTGGCGGCGTATATCGAAAAGCGGCCGCCGCAATTCAAGGGGAAGTAAGAGTTGAATGGCAAATGACTCGAAATCGGATTCAAGAACGCTTCAGGGGCGAAAGTCCATGGATGGCCGGGTTGAATGCCAGACCGGAAGCTTCTGCCCCTTATAAGGCGTTCGTGTAAAAGGTTGAAGTGAATCGGCAGTTTTTTCGAGGAAAACATGGCTAGCGCTCCGCAAATCGTGGTTAAACCGGGAAAGCTTTTCATTGGCGGAAAGTGGGTGGACTCCGCTTCGGGGAAATCGTTTGCCACCACCAATCCCGCGACGGGAGAAACGCTGGCCTCGCTGGCCGAAGCGGATGAGCGCGACGCCGCGGCAGCGGTGGATGCAGCGCGCCGCGCTTACACGAGCGGGCCCTGGGCGGAGATGAGCGCCGCGGACCGCGCGAAGATTCTCTGGAAAATCGGCGACCTGGTGGACAAATACAACGAGGAACTGGGAACACTCGAGACACTCGACAATGGTAAGCCCATATTTGAGTCCCGCCAGGTGGACATGCCCATGGTGGCGGAAGTCTTTCGCTACTATGCCGGATGGGCGACGAAGATTATGGGCGAGACCGTGCCGGTGCGCGGGCCTTTCCTGAATTACACTTTGCGCGAACCGTTGGGAGTTGTGGCGGCCATCACTCCCTGGAATTTTCCGTTGCTACTGGCGTCTTGGAAAATTGCACCCGCGCTTGCGGCGGGAAATACGGTTGTGCTGAAGCCGGCACAACTGACTTCGCTATCGGCGCTGCGGCTGGGTGAAATCTGCCAGGAAGCTGGATTGCCCGATGGAGCGCTGAACATTTTGACGGGGCCTGGAAGCAAACTGGGGCGAGCGCTGGTGATGCACCCTGACGTGGACAAGGTTGCGTTTACCGGATCGACGGCCATCGGACAGGAAATAGCACGCGGTTCCGCGGAAACGTTGAAGCGGGTCACGCTCGAACTTGGCGGGAAGTCGCCCAACATTGTTTTTGCGGATGCGGATCTTGAAGCCGCGGTCCGTGGGGCAACGATTGGTATTTTTTACGGCAAGGGCGAAGTTTGCGCCGCAGGCTCGCGGCTATTTGTGGAGCGAAAGATTAAAGACGCCTTTATGGAAAAATTGATCGACCGTGTGAAAAAGATGCAGCCCGGCGATCCGATGGACCCAAAGACGCGGTTTGGTTCGCTGGTAAGCGAGCAGCAGATGAACACGGTGCTGGGCTACATTGAGAAAGGAAAATCAGAAGGGGCCAAGATGGTGGCCGGAGGAGCGCGTGCCGCGGTGGGCAATGGCAAAGGCTGCTTCGTTCAGCCGACGGTGTTTGACGGCGTAAATAACGACATGACCATCGCGCGCGAGGAAATCTTTGGGCCGGTGCTGGCGACGATTGCGTTTGATGATGTGGATGATGTTGTGCGCCAGGCAAACGACAATCCCTACGGGCTTGCCGCGGCGGTTTGGACGCGCGATATTGCCAAGGCGCATCGCGTGGCACGCCGGCTGCAGGCCGGTACCGTCTGGGTAAACACTTACAATAATTACGACCCCGCGGCTTCGTTTGGCGGGTATAAAAAGAGCGGATATGGACGGGAGCTGGGAGCCGCCGCTCTGGAGAGCTACACCCAATTGAAGAGCGTCTGGATAAACCTATCGTAGATCGAGAAAGGAAAGATGCGGACTCTGCCTGATTATTTGCGGCGCGGGATGCGCTTGGTGATTGTGGGATGCAATCCGGGGGAACAGTCCGCGCGGGTGGGACATTATTACGCGGGGCGCGGCAACAAGTTCTGGTCGCTGCTGTATGAATCCGGGATCGTGCCTGAAGAGATGACGCACAAGGAAGACCGGCGGCTCATCGAGTTCGGCGTGGGGCTGACGGACATCGTGAAGCGCCCAACGCGAGGGGAAGATGAGATAGCGCGCGAGGAATTTGCGGAAGGCCGGGTGGTGCTGGCGCAAAAACTCGAGCAGTTTATTCCCCGCGTGGTGGCCTTCAACGGGAAAAATGTTTTTGAGAAATTTGCGCAGAGGCCCTGCGTGCTGGGGTTGCAGAAAGACAAGATATACGGGGCGCACGTTTTTGTTTTGCCTTCGAGTAGCGGGCAACACACGGCAGGCAGCGGCGTGAAGCTGCGGTACTTCCGCCAGTTGGCGCGATTCCTGGAGAAAATGGGCGACGAATCGCAAAGCGGCTCGCGACCCACCGCTGAAGATGAGTAGCGCGCGGTGGATGGATTGATGACGAGCTGAATCTTGGAGCACCGTCGGAGTTGCAAGTTCCCCCGGAATAAATGAGGACCGCCACCGCGAGGCCCATGGCCGCTCAAGAATATTCCGCTGGTGAGTTAATGGTGGCGGCGGCAGCCCGGGAAATCCGCGACGCGGAAATCGTTTTCGTGGGGATGCGGCTTCCGTTGCTGGCCTTTGCAGTGGCCAAGCGAAACCACGCGCCAACCGCGATTGGACTGTTTGAAAATGGAGTCATCCGCGAATCGCCCGCGCGTGAGTTGCTTTATACCATGGGGGATCCGCCAAACCTGGCCGGCGCGACGCTCGCGGGAACCATGCTGGACGTGATGGGGATTTTGCAGCAGGGGCGGGTTCACGTTGGCTTTCTGGGCGCGGCAGAAGTCGATCGCTTTGGAAACTTGAATACCACCTGGGGGCAGCGCGAAGGCCGTCCAGTCCGCCTGCCTGGTTCCGGAGGAGCTAGCGACATCGCCTGTCTGGCTCAGCGGACCGTCGTGCTTCTGGAGCACACGAGGCGACGGTTGGTGGAACGAGTTTCATACATTACCTCGCCGGGGAATGGGGCAGGCGCGGATTGGCGGCGGGAGCAGGGATTGCCCGCGCGATCGGGGCCCGCGGCGGTGATTACCACGCTAGGTGTGTTGCGATTCGGACCGGAGGGCGAGGCATACCTGGCGTCGGTCCATCCCGGCGTGAAATTGGAAGAATTGCGTGAGAACACGGGTTGGGAGTTGCGAGTGGCGGAGGGAGTGGCGGAAACGCAACCGCCGTCCAAAGGGGAGCTGGCCGCGATGCGTGAAATGGATCCCCAAGGATTCTGGACGAGATAACGGATGACCATGAATTTGAATCACGAAATATCGTTGAGCAATGAGCGGACATGACGGACAGCCTTAACCAAACTCCCGCCGCCGAAACTCCGGGCCGCGAAACCATACACGTCCACACGGAGGGACGGAATGTGTGGATGACGCTGGACCGGCCGCCACTCAACATCATGGACATCACCATGATGAAGTCGCTCTCTCGCGCGCTGGGGCGATTATTGGACCCGCCGGGCGGCGCGTGCGATTACCTGATCTTCAACGGTGCCGGACCATCGGGGTTTTCAGCGGGAGCCGAAGTGGCCGACCACTTGCCGGATCGCGTTGGCTCCATGCTGGCTGCCTTCCATCATGTATTTCGCCAGCTGGCTCGAGCCGATTGCTTGATTATCGCCGCCGTGCACGGTCATTGTTTGGGCGGCGGAATGGAGCTG
Organism: Candidatus Acidiferrales bacterium; assembly: GCA_035308165.1. Classification (GTDB taxonomy): domain Bacteria; phylum Acidobacteriota; class Terriglobia; order Acidiferrales; family UBA7541; genus DASTCZ01. The sequence goes on from DATGHC010000082.1 coordinate 17,706, forward strand.
GCCAGCTTTTGCGATTTCGTGTTTGCCACGGAATCGGCGCAATTCGGTTTGCCGGAGATCAAACTGGGATGTTTTCCACCAGTGGCGATGATCACGCTGCCGGAGCTTGTGGGCCGGAGAGTGGCGACGGAAATGATTTTGTCCGGGCGGTCCATTTCCTCGTCCGAGGCGATGGCGTTGGGGCTGGTGTCGCATGTGGTGCCTGACGCGGGGTTAGACAAGGCGGTGCGCGAGTTCCTCGCGGGGATGCGCGCACTTAGTCCGGCGGTAGTCAAATTGACGGGCCGGGCGCTGCGGCGGCGCCTGCGCGAAAATTTTGAGGGTGATCTTGGAAAAATTGAGCAGGTCTATTTGAATCAACTGATGAAGACGGAAGACGCTCGCGAGGGGATTCGCGCATTTATGGAAAAGCGTCCGCCGAGCTGGCGAGGGCGTTAAGGCGCACGGTTTGCAAAATATAGATGGCAAAATCATCAAAACTTGTTTCGATGGCGCGAGCGATTGAGGAATTTGTCCCGTCGGGGGCAAGCGTGCTGATGGGCGCCCAACTCGAGCAGATGATTCCGTTTGCGGCCGGACACGAAATGATTCGGCAGGGGCGGCGCGATTTGACTCTGATGGGGCCCATCTCCGACATATTGTTCGACCAAATGATTGGCGCCGGCTGTGTGGCACGAGTGATGGCGGCGTGGGTGGGGAATGTATCGGCGGGATTGGGGCACAATTTTGGCCGGGCAGTGGACCATTCGCAACCGCGTGCGGTGGAGATATTGGACTACTCGAATATGACGATGGCATTGGCGCTGCATGCGGGGGCGCTGGGAGTGCCGTTTTTGCCAACTTTTTCCACGCTGGGCACAGACCTGCTGGAGAAAAATGAGAATTTACGGGAGTTTGGATCGCCGGTCAGTAATGAGAAACTAGTTGCTGTGAAGGCGCTCAAACCGGACGTCGCGGTGATCCACGCGCAGCGCGCCGATCGCCATGGGAACACACATTTATGGGGCAATCTGGGAGTGGCTGTGGATGCGGCGCGCGCATCGAAGTGTGTAATCGTTGTGGCAGAGGAGATCGTTGAGCCAGATGTGATTGCCTCCGATTCGAATCGCACGCTGATACCGGGATTCATGGTTGCGGCGGTGGTGCACGAGCCATGGGGCGCGCACCCTTCACCGGTGCAGGGATATTATGGACGCGACCACGCGTTTTTCAGCGAATATCACGTGCAAAGCCGGACAGCGGAAGGCTTTCAGGAATGGCTCGCGCGTTGGGTGACCGGCGTGAGGGATCGCCAGGCTTACCTGGGTCAGTTGACTTCATCACGTACGGCGCCGCTTGGAGTACATGCACATGCTTACTCCGCGGCAGCGGATTTCGGATTTTGAGGGAATAATTTTGGGAGATGACGGTGAGCGATATTGAGATTGGGCCGAAAGAGCTAAAAGAGAAGCTGGATCAGGGCGCGGGCCTTTTGGTGATTGATGTGCGCGAGCCCTGGGAACATCAGATCGGAGCGATCGAGGGCGCAAAACTTGTGCCACTCAACACTCTGCCCGCGAATATGGAACTGTTCCAACAGGCGGATGAGGTGGTTATCTACTGCCATCACGGGATGCGCAGCTTGAACGCCGCAACGTGGCTGCGATCGCAGGGCGTGGACGGAGCGCGATCGCTGGCGGGCGGTATCGAGCGCTGGTCTACGGAAATCGATCCGCGGGTGGCCAGATACTGATTGAGGGACCCTGGCATCCAGAAGGAAATATGGCCAAGACAAAAGAAAAAATAAGTTTTTACCAGAAACCGACTTGAACGTCGTGCCGCAAAGCAAGAGGTCTCTTGCTGGAAGAGGGAGCGGAACTTGAGTTGCGGGATCTCGGCAAAGACAGGTTGACCGTCGAAGAGTTGGATAAGCTGATTGGCAATCGCGATTACAGATTGTTCTTGAATACACGGAACGAGCTTTATCGCGAGCGCAACATGGCTGAGCGCCCTCCGTCGCGCGCGGAAGCCATCCGGATGATGGCTGGGGAGCCGAATCTGATTCGGCGGCCGGTGGTGATTCGCGGCGGGCAGATGGTTCTCGGCTATGATGAAGAAGCTTTGAAGAAATTGGTGAAATGATTTGACAAAGGAAATGATCCAGCTGCGTGTGAATGGCGAACAGCGCGAACTGGCTGTGCCGTCGCATGAGCTGTTGCTGGATGTGCTGCGCGAGGAGCTGAGCCTAACCGGCACCAAGCGCGGCTGCGATGACTCCAGTTGCGGGGCTTGCGCCGTACTCGTGGATGGCGTGCCGATATTGAGCTGCGTGGCGATTGCCTCTTGCTACCAGGAAGCCGAAATCACGACGGTGGAGGGAATCGCGCCGCCTGGCGCTCTTGATCCCGTGCAGTCGGGCTGGGCGGAAAAGGGCGGATCGCAGTGCGGTTTCTGCTCGCCCGGATTTTTGATTTCCGCCAAGGCGCTCCTGGACCGAAATCCTGATCCATCGCACGAAGAAATTCGCCTGGCGCTCTCCTCGAACATGTGCCGTTGCACGGGGTACATGCAGATCTATGAAGCGGTGAAATACGCGATTGAACGCGGCAAGGAAATCCGGGCGGAGCAGGCCGCAAATGTCGGGAGCCGGCCGTGACAACCACGCCAAACACCGGCTCGATTATCGGCAAAGCCATCCCCCTGGCTGATGCGCCCGGAAAAGTTACCGGGCGAGGGAAATATGCGGCTGACCTGAGTGTCGCCGGGATGCTGCACGGGCGCATTCTACATTCGCCACACGCGCATGCGCGAATCCTTGCGATTCGTACGGATAAAGCAGAAGGGCTGCCGGGCGTGAAGGCGGTTATCACCGGAAAGGACGCGTCGACTCCCTACGGAGTGCTTCCCATCGGGCACGATGAATGCGCGCTGGTGGTGGATAAGGTGCGTTACATCGGGGACAACGTCGCCGCAGTCGCCGCGACTACTCCGGAGATTGCCGAGGAAGCGTTGCGGTTGATTGAGGTGGATTACGAGCCACTGCCGGCGTTCTTCGATCCGCTGGAATCCATGAAGGCGGAAAGCGGTTGGATCCACGACACCAAACCAAACAACATTGAGAAGGAGTATCACCACGAATTCGGCGTGCCCAACGCAGCGTTCGCATCGTCGGATTTTGTGCGCGAGCAGCGTTACTACGCCGGCGAAATCAACCATGCGGCGATGGAGCCGCACTCAACGCTGGCCATCTGGGAACCCGATAACCGGATGACCGTTTATTCGTCCACGCAAGTGCCTTACTACCTGCACC
>DATGHC010000083.1:0-23627 GCA_035308165.1 Candidatus Acidiferrales bacterium
ACCACAAACCGAACCCGCTGCTCGTGTACATCCATCGTTTTCCAAGTCATCGCTGCCGCCACCCCCGCGCGTGCTGTGCACGCGCGGAAGTGTAAAGGATGTCCCGGGACACTTTGTAAAGGATGTCATGAGACTGAACACGTACGAGCCGAACATGGGCCACGCGTCCGTCCTCCATTTCCATTTGCTTTGACTAGATGTTATCTTAAGGTGCACTTGAAACCTGCTAGGAACTTCTATGGCGACGACGAAAAAGAGTGAGCGCCCCGTGAAAGTCAATACGAGGAAGGGTGCTAAGCGCAAGAAGCGCAGATCTTCGAAGAGATGCTGCTTTGTAATTTCCCCCTTTGGTGGGTGGAATGACAGATACTATGAAGAGGTTTACAAACCCTCCGTTGAGCGAGTTGGTCTCCTGCCACAGAGAGCTGACGATATTTATCGGCCAAGCGCAATTGTCCATGACATTTGGGGTTACATCAAAAATTCCAAAGTTATGCTCGCTGATGTCACTGGCAAGAACGCAAACGTCTTCTATGAGTTGGGCCTGGCTCATGCTGCTGGCAAGCCCGTTGTGCTAATTACTAGATCCATCGACGACGTACCTTTCGATCTTCGGCACCTCCGAGTAATCGAATACGATGTCCAGGATCCGGAATGGAGTGAAATTCTTGGTGCCAAAATCGAACAGGCGCTTCAGGAAGTGTTGGAAGCCCCGACTCTCGCAGTACCCCCGGCTTTCCTAGATGCAAAGAAGGGAGAGTTGGCGCAGGCCGAATCCCCACTTGGGAAACAAGTTCTCCAATTACAAGAGGAATTGAGGCGCGTCCAGAGAAAAATGGAATCAAGCGACAGTTCAGATGGGCCGCGGATCGATCCTCCTGAGGCGCGCTCCCTGATTAGGCGGTACCTGGAGAGGGGGATACCGGCGGGTACGATCAAGGAAAGATTGATGTATCTTCGCGTGCCACCTGATTGGATCGACCGCCAGATTCACAGATATTCTAGGAATTTGGCTTTGCGACATCGAAGCAATCCTAGAAGGAAGCGTCATCGTAGATAGGCCTTTCCTTAGATCGTACGTCAAGCCAATGCATACTGAACGGAGTTCGTGTGACCCAAACGGCCAAAATGAATCGCCTGGCGTGCCTCATTCCGTTGATGCTTCTCGCGTCCTGTAGCAAGCCTTCCCCACGCGCGTCGAGTGACGGCAAAGACAGCACATCCGAGCACATTCTAGCGACCGAAAATCCTAACAGGGATTGGACAGTTTTCGTGGAGGCTCACAACATGGATAAGGCGACCCAGTGGGACATGGAGCCTGTAGTTCTTCACGAAGCGAACATGTATTTTTCCCACCAGAATGACTGCAATGGAGTCTTCGTTACAAAGAACCGCGGCACGGCAGACTATGAGCTTCGATTTGACTATGCGCGTACAGAGGGAAAGGTCACCATGATCGGGCGGCTCACTATCCTATGGGACAAATCTCAAATGGTTGTGGGAACGTGGTCTGACAGCGACATCAAGAAAGCAGTTGACGAGGGCGCATCCCAAACATGTTCGCGCATTTCCCTTTTTAGGCAGTCTCAATAGGGTGAAATAGGCGACAAGTCTATACAACCTCTGCCAAACACTACCAGTTCTAAAGTCGAGCCAACGTATCTGTCTTATTTGGGTGCATCGTAGACAAGTCTTCCATCATTGCTGTACAGACGAATTCTCCCACCCATGCCCTTTTCGAATGTCAGACTGGCTGCGGGCCGCGTGGCATCGTTGGCCAATCTCAAACCCTCAGTATTTACTATTACTCGGTCAAAACCATTTGTATCAGAAATCCATATCGAAGGTTCATCCGCTGGCATTTCAATGGCTGCACCTGAGGTTTTTGGCGTTCCAATTGTGATTCGCGCCCGGCCTACGCTGTCGCGCAGTATAAACCTCTCAGCTTCAATGGTTCGCGCAGCTCGCGGCTGCGCCCAAAGACCAGAAACTACTGCGAGCGAAAGAACAGCCACCACGGCACGTTTTAGTAAACGATTTTGGCGTTCGAGGCACTCTACCCGCTTTGCAAGGCCTTCCATTTCAGTAATCATTTAGGAACCTCCGAGGTGCCAATTGATATTTCTGGCGCGGCTGTTAGTGCGGTGCGGACCAAAGGACTTTGCCATCTTTGCCTGACAAAACTAATGAAGCCGCAGAGGTCTTGCTCTGTGCTCCTGTTCGATTGCTTACCAACTGATTGCTACCAAGGTCGGCCTCGAAACCACTCGCGTCAGCAATTGCGACGGCTGGTGTGTCTGCGTTCAGAAGAATACTAGTAGTCGAATCGCTTCCGAAGAGCCACAAACGACCACCGCTACCGCCGACATTGGACCCAAGATTGGCCGTAACCCGCCCATCTGTATCGGTAAATTGCAGATGATCGTCAAGCAGGACGAGTTCCGTCCGCTTTTCGCCAGAAACGGAAAGCACACCAGCGCCAATAACTGTCCTTTCTTTTCCGTTATCGTCGAACAAACGAATAACAGGGTTGCCGTTCGGGTCAAATTCATACGACGTTGCGATTTCGATTCTTGTTTTTCCGTTCTTGTCCCGAAGCACAATTCTCTGAGCTTCTGCCACATTGCTCGAGCGTGATTGGCATGCGACCATCGCCAGCATTGGCAGCAATACCAAAGCCAAGCAAAACGCCTTGATTCTGCGGTTTTGTTTTTCGAGTCTTTCGATACGGGCAGCAAAAGATTGAATGTCGTGAGTCGGACTTTGCATCATGGCATCTCCAAAAGTGGGACGGGAGCAAATTCCCGCTACTAATTCGCGGAGTTTATCACGCACGCTCGGCCAGGTCGTGTGCCAGAATATTTTCTGTGAGTGAGAATAGGGCGGCCCTTACGGAGCAAGGGCGGCGGGTGCCCGCACCTTCATTTCGCTTCTGAATTTGATTCTGACAGTGGGTGGCCCATATTCGCCCCCGGAGCCGGGCGAACATGGGGATTCTGTACTCCAAGGTCCCCAGGATGACCACCATTCTCTTCATTTGTAAAAGCACCCCACTGTTGCCGCGCATTTCTTGAATCGGCTTGCCACGCCATAGTTGAACGTTGTGGCATCAATTTCTATGCCGACGTAGGCCGCAGACCCCAACGACGGGAGCACGCGGCCCACCGCCCAGTTGTCATGCTTGCGGGCCAGCTCGTGGAATCCTTGCGACTGCATGGCCATCACCAAGTTGAATCCCATGATGGTTCCCCACGTCCGCGCCGAACTCGGGCGCTTTCCAAATATCGGATTTTCTTCCAGACAGGTCGGGCAATACTTCAGGTACAAATCCGTGGAGTGCGCGTCCATCCCGCCGGCCAAAAACATGCTCCACTGCTCCGCGCAAATCTCCTTGTCGCGGCAGGTCACCATGTTGAGCGCGGTGCGGCCCGCGAGCCGAACTGTCCGCTTGAGAGGCGCAAAGGATATCGGGGACCGCGGCTTCCATTGGAGTTGGGGGTTGGCGCCGGAGTCCTGCGCTGGAGTGGAGACTACTAACACCAGCGTTCCCAATCCACACAATAGCCATCTCCCCATGCGTCTTTCCTCGCGCTCTTATGGAGCGCATCTTGAATTTGGTTTCTTAGGGAGAAGGGGACGCGATCCTAAATGCACAACCTGAACCAAATCGGCTCGGTGAGTGTCATAGCGAAATGAACGAGTTGCGGGAGAGTTGTTAAACCGAAGAGGTTGGATAATTCAGCTTTGGAACAAACTGAAGAAATAAATACAAGAATGGGAATTGAATGATATCAGCGATCTGCCCCTTGGCGGGCGGCCCATCTTCGGCGGCACGCCAGGGGTGCGGGATTTGATTGCTATTCGAATGCCCTCCCACAAGAGATTCCCGAAAGTTTCTATTGACATTAAGTATCTGAAATGGAAACATGGGCTGTAGTCTGGAGTGACCCTGCAAGACAGAGAGCCTCAAGAATCTTCAAGACCAGCACGTTTGGGATAGTTCTCGTTAATGCCGTCATCCCGAACCCGATCGCGCCCGGCGCGGCCGCTCACATAGAGTGAGCGGGCCGACGGGGGATTTACACCCGCCACTGCGGGTGCGGCCACCGGAGCGCGATTTGCTGCGGCTCCGTGGCCCTAGAAAAATGATTTGCTGGAGCCCCGCGGCACTTAAAAGACGTAGCCGCCAGCCACTAGCCACTAGCCACCGTCTCTTCGCTAAGTCCTTTAGAATGATATTCATTGGACGATGCGTGCCCATAACTCCTTTGTTTTGATATTCATATCAAAGCGATGGTGGGGGCAGGGGCCCCCCAAGGTCGAAAGTTAAGGAAACGCTTGCTTCGACATCTTTCCGATCACGCGATATACTTGGCCCATTCGACATCTCTTGTCGACATCGGCGTTCTTGCCGAGAAGGAGGTGATCCAGTGAGGTACGGTTTACGTTGACGCAGTAGAGGAGGCGCTTGTGAGTTTGCCGGGCGCCTCTCTCCTTCTCTCCCGCCCTTGCGAATTCCTTGTGATTCTGCCAATTTATCCAGCAAATTTTCCCTGTATTTCCTACCCAATCTTTTTCCGCCTCTTCCTACAAGCCTTTTACTGAGCGTTGGAAAATTCGCTGTGTCGAGAGCGGGAGAAGCGTGTACCATGCGCGAGTCCGAAGACCCGAATCGTACATTCCAGGAATGGATACGCACATGAAAAGTTGCCGGTCTTTTCCAGCTCCTTGCGGGATCGTCGCCGTACTGCGGCATCGGACGCAGAGCGGATTGCTTCGATGTGCCGCCGCAGTGTTGGCTGGAGCGTGCCTTTCGTCACTGCCCGCGCTGCCGGCCCTTGCTCAGGCCAAGGCCGAGACGCCGCGTTGCGCGTCATCCAATGACTTAACACCAAGCGGACTGGCGGTCGTGATTCCCAGCGGACCCAGGAAGGATCCATCCCGGGATATTGAAGCGCTGAACAATCCGTACATGAGCGGCATCTCGATCCAGATGAATTGGCGCGACCTCGAGCCGGTGCAAGGACAGCCGGATTGGTCGAAGCTCGACGGGATTATGGCCGCGGCGGAATCATCACACAAGTGGGTGCAGCTGGACATCTTCCCGGGATTCTTCTCCCCGGCCTGGGCCCTGGTAGGCGCAAAGACGGATCAGTTCGCGATCATGTACGGGCCCGGGCATGGCACGGTCACGGCGCTTCCCATGCCTTGGGATCCCGTGTACCTCGACCGGTGGTTCGCATTCTTGAAGCAACTGAGCGAGAGGTATGGAAAGTCGCCAGCTTTTAGAATGATTGCGGCGGGCGGGCCGACGTCGGTCTCCGAAGAGATGACGTTGCCCAGCGACTCTCCGCCGGCCGTCAAGAAGTGGCTCAGTGACGGTTATACGCCCGCTAAGTATTTAGGCGCGTGGGAAAGGACTCTTCGCGTCTATGCCGATACCTTTCCCAATCAGTGTGTTTCTCTGGCGGCCCCGGGTCTCCCGATTCTTGAGCGGGGGAAATCCGGCCGTCCTGCGCGTTTGAGCGCAAAGCAAGACGTCGTCGAACGGGCAGTCAAGGTGCTCGGACGCCGGCTGGCGATTCAATCGAACGACCTCCACGCCGGCCACGCGCAGGTCGAAGCTTTTGACGGCACCGACTTCATCAACAGTTATAGCGGACGAATTATTACCGGCTTCGAGATGCGTGGCGGCTCCCAAGGCGCCGGTCCGAGCCAGGTGATGGGCGCTGCGGGCGACCCTCCCCTGGCTTTGAGAAAATCGATCGATAAAGGGATGGCGCTGAACAAAGCCGGGCGGCATGTGAATTATCTCCAAATTTACGCGGGAGACGTGCTGCCGGCCGAAATGCAGCCAGTGCTGAAGTATGCAGCGTCACTCTTCCCACGATCACGTCCGTGAAGAAGTGAATACGAAATTTGCAAAGGAGCGCAAATGAATTACTTAAGTCTCGGGCTGGCGGCGCTTGGCGGCACAGTCGGGTATTTTGCGTTTGGGTTTCTGGTGTTTTGGATGGTGCCGGCTCTTATTAATGAAGGACACAAGTACCCGGCCGTTTTCCGGCCCAAGGAAGAGATGATGAAAGTTATGCCCATTGGAATGGCCGCGACTTTCATGGCCATCCTGGTTGCCGCCATAATTTTTGCGATGAACCATCAGGGTGGATCGGGCGCTGCGGAAGGCGCGCGCTTCGGCATTCTGATTGGCATTTTCGTGGTTTGCGCATTTGTGCTGCACAACTATGTGAACCTGAACATCGGGCTGAAACTCGCTCTGGGACAGGCTGCGGCTTACTTCTTCCAGTGGACGATCACCTGCATCGTCATTGGCCTGATTTACAAACCGCTCGCTACACCATGATCGTGAAGATAGCTGTGGATGTTTATGGAGGAAATTCCCCTGCCGGTTTTACGTCCGGGAGGAAGAGGGATCGGAAAGAAAAGGCAGATCAGCGTTTTTGAGGAACAATTGCTCGCTGCAGGGTTTGGTGAATGGCTCGAAGGCTTCGCGCAACATGGCTTTATATTTTTCCCGGTCGTAGCCATACCAGCCATTCCACAGCGCGAATGCTTTCACGCGGTCATTGGGCACGCTGGCATTGGTATCGGTAATCACGTATTGCACGGTTTGGCCGGGACGCAGCTTCACGCCTCCGCTGTAAAGTTGCTGCGCCACAACCGCAGTGAGATTTGCTTTTTGATAGTCGCGCGGGGCGCGCGTGAGCCGCTTGCTGACCACCAGATCCTCAATGGCCACGTCGCCGCTTTCCAGACGCTCCTCGTAGCCGCGAAGCGTTTCCCGCGCTTCGATAAGTTTTTTCCGGTAGCTGTCGTAGTCATGCGCTTCCGCCAGGATGGCCAGCACCTGCTTTTGCATGCGGACAATCATCGGCGGCGTGTCGTGGCGGCGCGATTCCAGGCCGCGCACTTTTAATTCTCCATCCACACTGACCGCGAAGAACCGGTTGGGCACGGGAATATCTTCAAAGCGCGTGGAGGGCAGGAAAACGACGTAGCGGTAAATCGCTTCGATGGCCAAAGGGAGTTTGGTTGTTTCCTCAATGTCCCGCGCCAATTGAGCATAGTCTTCGCGCACTGCTCCGTGTTTCTGAACGTAAAGCGAATCCACCAGCGCGTGCAACACTTCGTAGCCTCTGCTTTCCGCCATTTCCTTGGCCACCAGCAGGGTTTCGCGGGCCACGGCGTTAATCGCCTCATGCGCCTCGATTTTTCCGAAGCGCGCGTTCTTGTATCCTGTGTAGCCGAAGCAGCAAACCAGAAGCCATTTCAGCGAATCGCGCTGCAATTTGTAATGTGGTGTCTCCTCGGCGGACGCGGCGCGCAGCCGCTCCTTCAGCGCCCTGCGCTTGGTGATCAGCCGCTCCACCACTCTGCTGGTGATTCCCCGCCGCTTCTGGCACACGCGGTAGCCAAGCTCCGGCACGGTGGGCGCATCGGGACAGCACGGACAATTGACCGTCTCCGGTGAAATATTGAACTTGGCCATGATGCTGGGGTATTCGCTGACGAAATCCAGCTCGGCGACATTGGTGAAAAACCCCAGCTTGGGGGTGAAGACGAGCCCGCCGCGATCCGCGAGCAACAATTGGTCCGGCGACTTCGGATCTTCCGGCTCGGCTTTCTGTTCGGGGATCAGCACGCCGTCGCGGTGCGCCAGCTCCATTTGCATGTAGGAAATTCCCGTACCGGTGGTGGTGCGCGACGCATACTGCACCGGCAACTTGGTGACGCGCGCCAGTTCCCACAATCCGGAAAGATCGCACTTATCGGCGATGAAAGAATTCTGCGTGTCCACGTGCAAGCGGCCAAACAGAGTGGTGGCGCTGTTCTTGAACAGGATGCGCCCGTAGCTCATGAAGCTTCGCGCCTTGCTCTGCTGCACTTGCGCGCCGGGATCGCGGTTGAGCGGCAACGTGATGTGCAGATGCGCCGCCTGCTCCTGCAGCTTCGGCAGGATGGTCGCATCGCCCCAATCGGAGAGAATTAGGTCCGGGTCATGCTGCTTCAGAAGATGCTCGAAGGAGACCGCGGCGGGCTCGTTCGATTCGTCCAACTCGTATTCCCTGCCGCCCACTTCCACTTCCAGCGCGGTTTGGCGGCCGTGCGCGGGGTCAATCCGCGAAAGCCCGCCCAGCCGGACGCGCATGATTTCAAGCGGCGGCAATTCGTAATCCAGTTCCCATTCGTTGTCACGGCATTCAATTGCCCGCACACCGCCCTGGCCATCCACTTCCACTTCCACTCTGGCAAACGGAAACACATTGCGCTGCCAGCAATAGACCGAGGCCAGCATCAGATCGCTGTTGTAAAGACGCAAAGTGGAATCGAAGCGATGTACCCAGCGCGCCCAGGAAGAATATTCGTTGGGATGTTGTACGAACACTTCCAAAACTGTGCGCGCTTCCCGTTCCCAGATGTCGGTGCGCTCCGTCAGGCCGCAGGTGACCGCATAACTCTTGCTGGCCAGCGCTTCCTGAATCCGCTTTAACCCCCCGCTCGAGCCCGAAACGTAAAAACCCGGCGTGAAGCGGTCAATCAGCAGGTGGCGCTTCTGGTTCGGCTCCATCAGCCACAGCTTCATCCCCTGCGCGCTGGGGTAAAGGTCGAAGATCCATCCCTGAAGTCGCATCGAGTTTCTCTTTCTGGAATTTTTCTTTCTGGACCTTGTCTTTCTGAAAAAGCGCCCGTTCCAGCGCGTCCAATCGCTTTTCCTGTTCGAGCGCGATGGAAAGCAGGATGGATTGCATCGGATCGTCGTTGCACTGATAGGTGGCCGCTTGCGTATAGCAGCGCACGCGGTGAAACAAATGGTCGAAGTGGACTTGGTCCTCGCGCCGCAGCGCGCGGCGGAATTTCGACCACCGCTGCGTGGCCTCTTCAATCAACTGCCGGAATGTGGGAATTGTTCGGCCCATGGCGAATCAATGCACGCTTCACTGTTTGATGTAGCCCGGCAATGCGCGGCGCGGCTGCAATGCTTTCTCTTCGAGCAGCGTGAGCTTGCCGCTTTCCTGCTCCGCGAAGCTCCACACCTGGTCCGCGCTCTTCACTAACTGATGAAAAAATGCTTGTCGCGGCGTGTGGAAGGAGGACGCGTCCGAAAACACGGCCACCGGCACGCGCAGCCGCGTCACCATTTTCAGAGCTTCCAGCGCCTGCTGGAATGACGCCGCCGCTTCCCGCTCGCGGACATCTTCATCGAAGTACACATCCGGCAGCGCCGTGACAGCCACCACCTGTGCGGGAAAACTTCGCAGCAGGCGCGGCACGCGCACCAGCAGCTCGGTCAACTGGAAACAAGTGAACGCGCGCGCCACGCGAATGCGCTGGTTGAAGACCGACGACTCTTTCCCGGCGCGACGCGCGAACCGCGCAATCAGCAACGGATCAAACCGGTTGGCGCCGTCCAGGCAGAGCACCTGCTTGCCCTGCGCGATCAGTCGCGGAAGAAAATAGTGGAACAGCCGCGGTGTTTGCGGATGCCCGTGGAAAACCGTCAGCCCGCTTCCGGGCAGCTCCCAGGCTTTCACCGCTGACGGGGTAATGCCGGCTGCCGGGATGGAATGAAAAGCCATGGCGATGGGCAAAGGTCCTTGCCGGGGGCACTGGGGCTGAAAGCAACATAGGCGAATAAATAGCGAAAGTCAATGCTTGACATTCGCTTTTTATTCGCCTAGAGTCTTCCCTGTTGAGGATACGGGACGCGGGCGCGGCGCCGGCTCCATTGTCCCCTGTGACTCTCACGGGCCGCCGCTTCGCCCGCCGAACAATTCAACACATGTTACATTCCCCGTCCACCGCCGGAGGCGGGAAGCGGCGGAATCACAAAATCTTTGGGCGGGGTCACGCCTAACAGATACTTCACGAAATAATCCCAACGCCGACGCACCAGATAAAGATTGGTCCCCTCTCCATGCGCCATGTTGGGCACGAATAGCATGTCGAAATCCTTGTTGGCCTTCATCAATGCGTCGGCGAAGCGCATGGTCTCCACGGGATTCACGTTGTCATCAATGTCGCCATGTTCGAGAAGCAGGTGCCCCTGCAACTTCGCCGCTTGCGTGACGTTGGAATCGTTCACGTAACTTTCGTCCACGGGATATCCTTGAAACGCTTCGTTCCACACAGCCTTATCGAGCCGTGGATCGTGATCGCCGGAAGTGGAAACGCAGACTTTGTAAAACTCCGGGTACGCCAGCATGGCATGCGCGGATCCATAACCGCCGGCCGAAGTCCCGTAAATCCCCACGCGGGTCAGGTCCATATACGGATACTTCGCGGCCATCTGTTTGATCAGCGCGACATGGTCTTCAAACGCGCCACCGAGGTTGCGGTACGAAAAATTATGGAAATCGCGCGAACGCCCGGTGGTGCCGCGCCCGTCCATCATCACCACAATGAAGCCAAGTTCGGCCATGGACTGCTGCGTGCCCAGCGCCTGATTGAATGCCTTGGGCACAAAATGCGAGTGCGGGCCTGTATAGGTGTATTCGATGACCGGATATTTCTTTGACGCATCGAAATTCGACGGCCGCCAGATCGCGCCAAAGATGTCTGTGGTGCTATCCGCGGCTTTCCCCCTGAATGGCTCGGGGAATTTCCAGCCCAACTTGGTGAGTCCGCTTACGTCCGACTCTTCGAGGGGCATCACCATATTTCCATCGGGCGCGCGGCGCAGGACAGATTTCGTGGGCAAATCGATCTTGGAGATGTTTTCGACGAAGTATTTTCCGTCGGGAGAAAAAGAGATGTTGTGATTGGCGCTTTCGGGCGTCAACAACTGCAGCCCCGAACCATCGAAGTTCACACGGTAAAGATGTGTAAAGTAAGGATCCTCTCCCGCCTCGCGGCCGTTGGCGGCAAAATAAATCTGTCGCGCCGCTTCATCCACGTGCACGATGCCGCTCACCGCCCATTCGCCTTTGGTAACTTGGCTGGCCATGTGCCCGGTCTTTCCATTGTAAAGATAGATGTGCATCCAACCGTCGCGATCCGAACCCCAGAGGACTTCGCTCCCTTCTCCAATCACGGAATAATCCGCGTTGTAGGTGTCCACATGTGGTTCAGCGCGTTCGAGCATCAACGCGCGCTCCTGGCCGGTTTCCGCGTCCACCTCTTTTATGCCGCCGGCTTTGTATCCCCGCTCGACCCACAGGTAGTAAAACCTCTTACTGTCCTTAAACCAGGTTACTCGCGCCCCGCCACCGTAGTAATAAACGCTCAGTGGCTGGCCCTGAACGTCCACGCGCTTTCCGGACAAGGGGTCAAACACGATGAGTTGCGAGGTGGGCAGCGCCTCTCCTGGCAAGGGATACGCGTAGGAATACGCTTTCGGGCGCAACTGATCCGGCGGCACAAACTGCAGGCTGTTGAACCGCCCGGCATTGCGCGAGTCGAGCCTGTAGGTCACGAGCTTCGACGAATCCGGGGCCCACTGCACGCCGGGAGTTTCCTTTGGCTCTTGCGTTTGCTGCCGCACCATCGTGGCCAAAGACGGAAGCGGCGTGGCGTAGTCCCAATTCTTTTCACCGTCTCGCGTGAGCTGAATCTCCTGACCCGTGGAAGTGTCGCGCAGCCATAGGTTGTAACCGCGCACAAACGCGGACCACCTGCCATTGGGCGAGCGCACTTCATTAGCGTCCGGAGTGGTCTCGCGGTGGCAGACATACTCAGGGATGGCGCACAACCATTTCGCCTGGTCTGCGTCAAAGGTGATGGACTTTCCATCCAAGCTGAAATCAAATGTGTCGAACGGAAGATTGCTCCCCTCAAAGGTGCGCCGCGCAGCTTTGTTCAGTGCCGCAGCCAGTTTTTCGTGATCGAATGCCGGACTCTTCGCGGACTGCGAGGGATCGACCACCACAAATTGCTTCTTACCAAAGGATTGCAGGCGATACCAAAAGCGGCTGGTTTCGTTAATCCAGTGCGGGGCCACATCACCCAGTTTTTCAAGTTTCGCGGCGTTGGCCTGGATGTAATTCGTGGCGCGCTGATAGTCCTCGGCCTTGCCCTGCGCCTGACATGCGACGGCACCGAAAACAGCCAGCAAAGTGATTCGCAGAAATGTCGCGGCGACGCGGTTGAACATGGCGGATTCCCCCAATCGGAATGCGAACTGCAAGAATTTCAGGCGGGATTCTAGCCTAAATTGCGGCGAATGCGGAGGACTTCACGGCCAGTTAGAACTTTGTGACTTCGCTGAAGTGAAAGTTGTTGACCTTCATCGCGGGCACGACCATCTCAAATGATTCTTCGCCAGCCGCACGAACAGACGGACCCATGGCCTCAACGTTTGAGAGCATCTCGATCACGCTCTGATTGAACCGGAAATTGCGGATCCCGCCCGCGAGCTTTCCGCCCTCAATCAGGAAAGTTCCGTCGCGCGTCATGCCCGTCAGAATCTTTTCGTAGGGATCCACTTCGCGGATGTACCACAGCCTGGTCACCAGAATCCCGCGCGGAGTGGAGGCAATCATTTCATCGAGGGAAGCTTTTCCGCCCTCGAAAACCAGATTCATGGGCGCTTCGCCGTATTCATTCGGCAGCGGAAACCCGTGGCCAGTTGCCCTGGCTTTGAATTCGCTCGGCATTTGCTTGGCAGTTGCGCGCGCATAAACTAGATTGCGCGGCGTTCCGCGATCCACCAGCAAAACTTTTTGACGCGGAAGGCCTTCGCCATCGAAAGGCGCGCCGGTCTGCAGGGGGTGGTACACATCATCCCAAATGGTGATGTTCGGACCCATCACCTGCTTGCCCATACGATTGTTGAAGCAGGAGCGCTGGTCCAGCACCGCGGTTCCGGCGAAATCGTAAAACAAGAAGCCGACCAGATCGAGCACCGCGGCCGGCTCCAAAATCACCGCATAGTGACCCGGCGGAGCCTCCGTCGGCTTGCGCGATGCCTGCGATTTCTCCGCCGCGCGATCGGCCAGCGCATCGGGAAATATCTTGGTAACGTCCGGCGAATTTGCCTTCTGCCATCCGGAGGAATCGGGGTCGAGCACCGTGACGGAAAATTCCGCGCGCGTTTGCTCATGTGACAAAAACAAACCTTTGCTATTGACCAGTGCGGATTGCATCGCGCCCGTAGTGAAAATGCCGGCCACCGTCTGTTTGCGCTTTGTAGAGGCTGCACACACACGCGCAACGGCTTTCGCTCTGTCCTGTGCCGTGAAGTTCGCCGTCGAATCGAAAAATCGTGCTACGCGTTGAATTTTTTGCGGCCCCGGCATCGGCAGCATGTGCGGAATCTTGGCCTGGCTTTTCGCAATCGTCGCCGAAGCAGCCACCACGCGCGCCAGCGACTCGTCATCGGTGCGATTGGTGGTCGCGCGTGCCGTGCGGCCATCAAACACCGTGCGCACCGAAATCGTCAGCCCTTGTTCCGCCACGTTCTGATGAATGGTGTTATTGGCGAATCGCGTCAGCGCGTCCGACGTGGCGTCGATCATCACCTCGGTTTCATCCGCGTCGCTCAACTTGAAGACGCGTTCCGCGATACGCCGCAGTTCGGATTGCGTCAGCAATCCGTCGCGCGCGCTTCCAGTTTTCGCCTTACCACTTTTGGCGGACGCTTTTCGTGTTTTCTTAGCGGGGCTCATGACATTGGTTTATTTCGCGAACGCCACCCCGACTTTCACTTTGCGGAATCTTGCTGGGGCCGCCCCGTGGCCGGTCCCCATCGTTTGCATGGGCTGGCCTTTCCCGCAATTGGGCGTTCCCCAGAGCGTCCAGTGGTCCCGCGAGCAAATCGCATCGCAACTATTCCAGAATTCAGTGGTGATTCCGCTATAGCTCGGGTGCTTGATCATGCGGCCCTTCTTCCCGCCCTTAATTTCCCAGCCAACTTCAGTCGAAAACTGGAAATGGTAGCGACGGTCGTCAATCGACCAAGAACGATTCGTCTCCATATAAATCGCGTCGTCCGTGTCGGCGATCAAATCATCGTATTTCCATTTGCCGGGATGAATGCTGATGTTGGTCATGCGAATAATCGGCAAGCGGTTCCAGCTTTCGGTCCGCATGGTGCCGCCGCTGCGCTTCAGCCCAATCGAAACAGCGGTCTCGCGGTTCGACAAATACCCGGTGAACAACCCGTTCTTAATAATGTCCGTGCACTGCGCCGGAACGCCTTCGTCGTCGTAGCCGAATGTGCCCAGACCCGGCCCATGCGCCAGCCGCGCATCGGCCACCACATTCACAATGTCCGATCCATATTTCAGCGTGTTCAGTTTCTCGAGCGTCAAGAAACTCATGCCCGCGAAGTTCGCTTCCATTCCCAGCACACGGTCGAGCTCGATCGGATGTCCGATGGATTCGTGAATCTGCAAGCCAAGTTGCGAGCTGTCCAGGATGATTGTCTTGGTGCCTTCTGGACATTGAATCGCGCTGTGGAGCGCGACCGCTTCTTCCCCCACGCGCTGCGCGTTGCCGACTAGGTCGAGCGATTCCACCAGCTCGTACCCCGCCAGCATGTGCTGCCCGCCAAAACTATTGGGATACGACCGCTTCTGAATTTCTGTCCCCGCGAAACTGGTGGCCACAATCCCGGCACCCGATTGCACCTTAGTCTGGTGGATGCGCGACCCAATCGACGAGGCAAACAGCTGCTCGATGCGGCAAAACGCCATGGATGTTTCCGCCAGAGTCACGCCCTTCACCTTCCGCATTTCCGCGTCGGCCGCCAACAAATGATCGAGCTGCCTCTCCATGGAAATGCGGAACGGATCTTTCACATAGGGGTTCTGCCAGGTATCGATGTATGCCTGTTCGGGGACCATCACCACGTCGTGGAGCTTGGCCAGCGCCGAGGCCCTGGCGATCGACACGGCTTCCGCTGCGCAAGCCGAAATCCCCTCGCGCGTCAACCTGTCCGTGGCCGCAAATCCCCACGACCCCGAGGCAAGCGCGCGCACTCCCAGACCCAACGATTGACTCTCGCTCAGATTCCCTACTTGTCCATTTTTTGTGGAAAGGTTGCGGTGGCGGATATCCATCACGCGCACGTCAGCGTAGGTGGCCCCGCGCGATTTCGCTGTATCCAGCGCCCAGTCAGCCCAGTCTTGCATCGTCCCCCATTTCTTGCGATGCCTGACTCTATGGAAGCTTAAAGCTAGCGGCGGTTCCGTCGAACCGCCGCGATATTCACCTGAATCTGATTACGTTCCTTCCGACCACGACGCCAGATAGTGTTCCTGCTCCGGCGTCAACTTGTCAATCTGCACGCCCATTGATTCGAGCTTGAGTTTGGCGATGTGCTTATCAATATTTTCCGGCACCGGATACACTTTCTTTTCCAGATTTTTCGCATTCTTGAGCATGTATTCGACTGAAAGCGCCTGGTTGGCAAAGCTCATGTCCATCACGGACGCCGGATGCCCTTCCGCGGCAGCCAAATTAATCAGCCGTCCGTCGCCAAGCAAATAAATTTTCCGGCCATCGCGCATGGCAAATTCCTCAACAAACGCCCGCGCGGGCTTCTTTGCACTGGCCATCTTCTCCAGCGCCGGAATATCAATCTCCACATTGAAGTGCCCGGAGTTGCATAGCACTGCCCCATCTTTCATCTTTTCAAAATGCTCGGAGGCAAGCACGCTCTTGTTCCCGGTCACGGTCACAAAGATGTCCCCAATTTTCGCGGCCTCGGTCATGGTCATTACGCGGAACCCGTCCATCACCGCCTCAATCGCGCGCGTGGGATCTATTTCCGTGACGATTACGTCCGCTCCCATTCCCTTGGCACGCATGGCCACGCCGCGCCCGCACCAGCCGTAGCCGGCGATCACCAGCTTCAGTCCCGCCAACAGCAGATTCGTCGCGCGGATGATTCCATCCAGCGTGGATTGGCCGGTGCCGTAGCGATTGTCAAAGAAATGTTTGGTCTGCGCATCGTTCACCGCGATCACGGGATACTTCAGTGTGCCGTCCTTGGCCATAGCGCGCAGGCGAATCACGCCTGTGGTCGTCTCTTCCGTGCCGCCGATAACGTGTTGCACTAAATCCGTGCGCTTGGTCAGCAGCTGAGTGACCAGGTCCGCTCCATCGTCCATGGTGACCTGCGGCTGGTGGTCCAGCGCCGCGCTTATGTGCGCATAATATGTGGCGTTGTCTTCGCCCTTAATCGCGTAAGTCGAAATACCGTAATCGCGCACCAGCGACGCCGCCACTTCATCCTGTGTAGAAAGTGGATTCGACCCGCACAGCACCACATCAGCGCCACCATCGCGCAGAGTAATCGCAAGGTTTGCTGTCTCGCTGGTCACGTGCAGGCACGCCGAAATACGAGTACCCTTCAGCGGCTGTTCCTTTATGAACCGCTTGCGAATCAATTGCAGCACCGGCATTTGCTGGTTCGCCCACTCAATCCTGCGCTTCCCTGCTTCGGCGAGCGATAAATCCCGTACATCTCCATTCACTTTTTGCGTAGAAGTAGTCAAGCTCATGCTCCTGAATTGAATTTTGGGGAGCGATCAGATCCCACAATTTTTTTGAATTTCTTCCAACTAGCGACGTGCGACGACCTTTTCAGCCCTTGCTTCCGACAAGCCTGCATCGCGGCGCAGGGCCTCTGCGCGGTCGGTGACTTCCCAGGTGAATCCGGGCTCACTGCGCCCGAAATGGCCATAGGCGGCAGTGGCGCGGTAAATCGGATGCCGCAGGTTGAGTGTTTCGATGATCCCGCGCGGGTTCAGCTTAAAGTTCGCGCGGATTAAGTCGGTAATCTGCTCGTCGGGAACAATTCCCGTTCCAAATGTATCGGCCATCACGGATACGGGTTCGGCAACTCCGATGGCATACGCAAGCTGTACTTCCACACGCTTGGCGATTCCCGCCGCAACCACATTCTTGGCGACGTAACGCGCCATGTAGCACGCCGAGCGATCAACCTTGGTTGGATCCTTGCCTGAAAGCGCGCCGCCACCGTGTCGGCTGTAGCCGCCGTATGTATCCACGATAATCTTCCGCCCGGTCAGCCCGGCATCGCCCATCGGGCCGCCCACCACAAACCGCCCCGTGGGATTGATGTGCATCTTGGTGTTCTTATCCATCAGCGATTTCGGCACCACATGCTCAATCACTTCTTTCTTAACCACCGCGTGCAATTCATCGTTTGAAACCTTGTGGCTGTGCTGCGTGGACACCACCACGCAATCCACTCTCACAGGCCGCACGCCTTCGTATTCGACGGTTACTTGCGACTTCCCGTCAGGCCGCAGGAAACTCACCTTCCCTGATTTCCGTACTTCTGCCAGCCTCCGCGCCAGCTTGTGCGCGAGCATTATCGGCAGCGGCATTAATTCGTCCGTTTCATCGCAAGCATAGCCAAACATCAATCCCTGGTCGCCAGCGCCTCCGGTATCCACACCCATGGCGATGTCCGGTGATTGCCGCTTGATTGAGGAGATTACCGCGCAGGTTTCTGAATCAAACCCGTACTTCGCACGATCGTATCCCACGTCGCGAATCACTTGCCGGGCGAGGTCGGAATAATCCACTAGCGCAGTGGTGGTAATTTCGCCTGCCACCATAACCAAACCCGTGGTCACCAGCGTTTCGCAGGCCACGCGCCCCATGGGGTCCTGCGCCAGCACGGCATCCAGCACGGCGTCGGAAACCTGGTCTGCAATTTTGTCGGGATGCCCCTCGGTTACTGACTCCGACGTGAACAGATATCTGCGATTATCCTGTGTCAAAACAGTCTCCTCCACCCAAGTTAAAGTGCAATTCCTGTACCGAATGCAGGGTAAGCCCGAAACGACCAGCAAAAAAACCGTAACACGCCCTCTGAAACGTGTCAACGTATTGAAGCCAAATGTGTTAGGAACGCATCAAGCTGCGAGATTTGCCCGCTGAATGGCCCCTGCGACACCTCGACACTCGCGCTTCTCCCCAAATTGTGGAAATAATTTTCCACACGTGCTCTAGACCACTTCCTGTTCTTCCTTGTCCTCAGATACCAACCTGCCCGTCTTGCGGAACAATAAGTAGGACATGATGAACGAATCCAGGTCACCATCCAGCACACGAGCCGGATCGCTCACCGAAAACTTGGTCCTATGATCTTTCACCATCTGGTAGGGTTGCAGCACATACGACCGGATCTGGCTGCCAAAACTGATTTGCATCTTCGATTCATCCAGCTTGCGAGTTTCTTCTTGCCGTTTCTGTACTTCGGCATCGTACAGTTTCGACCGCAGAAACTTCATGGCCAGTTCCCGGTTCTTATGCTGGCTCCGTTCATTCTGGCATTGCACAACAATCCCCGTGGGGATGTGCGTAATCCGGATGGCCGTTTCCACCTTATTCACATTCTGTCCGCCCGCGCCGCCGGAGCGGAAAGTATCGATGCGGATCTCTTCCGGCTTAATGTCAATCTCAATGCGGTCGTCAATCTCAGGAATCACGAACACGGACGCGAAGGAGGTGTGTCGCCGCGCCGCCTGATCGAACGGAGATATGCGTACCAAACGATGCACTCCACTCTCCGTGGTGAGCAAACCGTACGCGTTCTCCCCTTCCACACGCACCGTCGCCGACTTGATCCCCGCTTCTTCGCCGGGCATCGAGTCCATCACCGTGGCCACGAACCCGTGCCGCTCCGCCCATCGCAAATACATCCGCAGCAGCATCGCCGTCCAGTCCTGCGATTCCGTTCCGCCGGCCCCCGACTTCACGGTAAGGATTGCGTTGAGCGCGTCGTTTTCACCGGAGAGCAACGTAGCGGTCTCCAGTTCCCCGATAAATTTCGCAGCGGAGTCCAGTTCGCGCGCAGTTTCGGCGAGCATGCTCTGCCGCTGAGCGGCATTGGTTTCCTCTTTGGCAAGATCGAGATAGGTTTCCAGGTCGTCGCCCAATCTCTTGAGCTTTTCTTCCGCCTGCACACGCACTTCAAGCCCTTTGCGCTCTTTCATGACCTTCTGAGCGCGTTCCTGGTCGTTCCAGAATTCCGGTTCGCTGGCTAGGTTGTCGAGTTCAACGAGGCGTGCGCGGTCCTTGGCAACGTCAAAGATAGCTCCGCACAAGGGATATGCGGGTTTTAAGTTCACCGTAGCGCTGCACCAAGTCTTCAATGTGTTCGCCGGCCATCTATCTCCACTTTCAGTTTTGCGCTCTCTTCAGGAATGCTGCCCAGGTCATCAATCCCAGCCCCGAGAAAACGCTTGCCCAGGGCACCCAATCCCCCCACCGGTCATAGAGCGACAGGTCGTTCCGGTATCCGTATTGCGCTTCCGTTAACGCGCGTACGTCGACTGGCAACAAATACTTCACTCGCCCATAGGGATCCACTACCGCCGTATATCCGTTATTCGTACAGCGCACCAGCCAACGCCGGTTCTCCACCGCTCGCAGCCGGGCCATATCCAGATGTTGTTCAGGACCCGCCGAGCGCCCAAACCAGCCGTCATTGGAAATATTCACCAACACTTCTGCCCCGTTGGTGACGAACTGCCTCACACCATCAGGGAAAATTGCCTCGTAACAGATGAATACTCCAAATCGCCGCCCATCCGGCAAAATTCCCACGGTGTACTCGGTCCCCGGCGTAAAATTCCCCAGGTCCAGCGTGATGTTTTTTACGAAGGTGAACCAGCTGCTCCACGGGACGAACTCAGAAAACGGGACGAGGTGAATTTTATCATACAGAAACGTCTGGCGCCCCGAAGGGTCCAGCAGCACCGCACCGTTGTAAACGTGCCAGCCCGCGCCCGGCGTCACCTTCCAGTCAATCACTCCCACCAGAAACCCATCGCGCACGCCTTTTCCTATCCGCTGCGCTCGAGCCGCAAACTTCGGCTCCTGCATGGAAAACGGCGCTGGTACTTCTGACCAGATCAACAATTGTGACGGACTTCCGTCCGCCCCCGGAGCCAGACTCATCCTTTCAAGTTGGTCCAGTTCACCGGAATGGGTATCCAGCCAGTCAGGTGGAAATGAGTCCGGCTCTGGAAAATTCGCCTGCACCAACCGGGCCACATGATCCGGAGGCGTCACCGGTACCAAGCGTTCCCCAATCTCGGCAACCAAGAGCAGCGCGGCCGCACTTCCCGCGGCGATCAGTAGCGGCTTTCGCTTCCCCGCTCGCAGTTCCATCAAGGCCCAAAATAAAAGCGCATTGAATGCCGTCACCAGGAAACTGAGTAGCCAAACGCCACCCAGCGCTGCCAATTGGGCCAGCACCAAACTGTGCGCCCCCGCATAACCAAGCAAATTCCAAGGAAACCCGATTTGCGGCACGCTCCTTCGCCCGAATTCCTGCACCACCCACAAGAACGGCGCGGCGGCGCACGCAAGCGCCAAGCTCCGCCGAAGCATCCATGCGAAGCACCAGGCAAAGGCCATCGGGAAGAGCGACGCGGGCACCACGATGGCCCCCAATGCCACCACCGACATCACCGGCGTCACGCCCCCGTGAATCCGAAAGGTCAGGTACAACCAGCTCAGCGTCGGGAAGAAAAATGCCACTCCGTGCAGGAATCCGCAGAGCGCCGCAAATCGTGGCCGCGCTCCCGCGCTTGCGGCCATCAAAATGGTCAATGAAAACCAGGCAGCGTAATGAAAATGGAATGAAGGAAAAGCGGTGACCAGCAACAGCCCTGAGCCGCATGCCAGCGCAAGACGCATCGGCCTGCCTAACGCAAGTGATTTCTCATCGGATTGAGAGGGGTTCCGGGAGCCGGACATCAGTGCTTGATCAAAGTCTTAAATCCTGCGCTTTCGAGCGCCTTCCGCGCGGTTTCCGCGGCCTTCTGATCGGCATATGGCCCGACCTGCACGTGAAAAAACTTGTCTGCGCCGGCGGGGACCACGAACGCCGGGAATTTCCTCTGTTGCAGTGCCTCGGCCATCTCCAGCGCGTCAGATTCCTTCGTCAGCGCGGCTACCTGAATCAGGTAAGCCCCGCGAGGTATCAGGGGCGCATTCAGCGACGGGGCTTGCGGTTTCGTGCTTCCATTGTTTCGCGCTGGTGGAGTCGGATTCTTAGCCGGAGGAGGTGCCGGCTTAGGCGGCGTAATGGTCTTTGGGGCCGGCTGTGTTCTCGGTGGAGTTGTCCCCGCTGGAGGGGTCACAACAGGTGAAGGCGTTGTCTTGGTTGGCGTCGTCCCAGTCGGCGGATTATTTGTCTTCCCCGGATTCACCGACTCTTTCCCCGGTTTCGTGTTTGGCGTCAGAGGCTGTTTCGACGTTCCTGGATTGTTAAATCCGTCGCCCGAATTGGAAGGCGTCCTGGGCGAGTTGGGGTCCAACGCATCCGCGTTTGGTAATGGCTTGGGTGAATCGAGGTCCCCGGACTGCACATCGGCCGCGCGCACCTTGCTCGAGTTTTGGTTTCTCCCAAGCTCGTAACCCAAAACGAACACCACGCCGAATATCACCACCATCAGCACAAACAAGCCCATTAAGTGCCGGCTTTCCAACACCACATCGCCGCTTACGTTCCTGCCGGATCCCCTGGCCATGGTTTACTTGCCCTGCGGCCCTCCAAACGATTTCATCCAAGCGCCCAGAACATCTATGGGCAGCGGGAATATGATCGTTGTATTTTTCTCCACTCCAATTTCCGTGAGCGTCTGCAAATATCTCAATTGTATCGCCACAGGCTCCTTTTGGAGCACCCCGGCGGCTTCCGCCAGCTTTGCGGAGGCCTCAAATTCTCCGCTCGCGTGAATAATCTTGGCCCGGCGCTCGCGCTCTGCCTCCGCTTGTTTCGCGATGGCGCGCTGCATGTTTTCCGGGATATCTACCTGCTTTACTTCAACCTTAGTTACCTTGATACCCCAGGGCTCGGTGTCCTGGTCAAGGATGAGTTGTAACCTGCTATTTACTTTTTCGCGCTCGCTCAGTATCTCGTCAAGCTCGAATTGCCCGACCAGGCTGCGTAGAGTCGTCTGGGCCAGCTGGGAAGTAGCATAAAGGTAATTCTGCACCTGGGAAAGCGCTAGATTTGCGTCCACTACGCGGAAGTAACACACTGCGTTCACTTTAACCGACACGTTGTCCCGCGTAATAATGTCCTGGGGCGGCACGTCCAGCGTCTCCAGCCTCAGCGGAATCTTATAGAGAGTCTCGATAGGCCAGAACACGATCCGCAGCCCGGCGCCCTTGGCCTCGGGGATCATTCGCCCCAGACGCAGGACCACACCGCGCTCCCACTCCTTGATAATGTAAAGAGAATTCCAAATCCAGATGAGGAACACCAGAGCCACAATTAGCCAGAATATCTGCAATGCTTCCGCCATCACTTCCCCCTTTTGCTTCTTGCACCAATCTCCACTCCACAGGGTCCATGGGCCCAAATTTGATTATGCCGCAGTCCGCGAATGGCTTCCCGCGGGCTCCACGGTCAGCGTCAGCCCGTCCACGCCCACTACGCGTACCCGCGCGCCAGCGGCAATCGGCTGCGTGGACGCTGCGCGCCACAGCTCCCCATGCACGCGGACCATTTCTTTGGGAGCGTCCCCGGGCTGAAATGCTTGCGTCGCTTCGCCTTCCGACCCGATCAGCTGCTCCCTTCCCGTAGACTGTTTCCAGGCTCGCGATTTCAACACCAGCCGCATCAGAAAGACTGTAATCATCGCAAACGGCAGCGTCACCGCAAGTGACACGCTCAGACTCACGCCGCCGGCGGTCAGCGGCGAACTGATCACCATCCAAGCACCCAGCAGCATGGAGAAAATCCCGCCCGCCGCCAGCACTCCATGGCTTGTAAACTTCGCCTCCAAGATGAACAGGGTAAGCGCCAAAAGCACCAGCAATAGCCCCGTGATATTCACCGGCAGGATGTGCATGGCATACAGCGCCAGCAACATGCAGATCCCGCCGACCACTCCCGGCGCGATCATGCCTGGATGCGTGAACTCCGCGTAAAGCCCCAACACACCCACAATCAACAGCACGAAGAAAATGTCCGGCTGGACGATGCGCGAAAGAAATTGCTGCCGCGCGGACATCCCCAGAGTTTCAATTTCAGCACCCGAAAGATGCAGCGTTAAACTGCTACCGTCGAACCGGCGAATGGTTCGCCCATCCAGTTGCCGCAGCAGGTCATCTTCCGAATTCGCAATCAGGTCAACCAGCTTCCCGTCCAGCGCCTCTTTTTCCGTGAAGGCTTTTCCCTCGGTTACCGCGGTTTCAGCCAGCGCCGGGTTGCGACCCCGTGTCTCCGTGTAGCTCCTCAGAAATGCAGTGGCATCGTTCAGGATTTTCTTCTTCAACGTCTCGTCAATATTTACGGGATACCCGCCAATTTCCAACAGTGGAGAAGCGGCTCCCGTATGCGTCCCCGGAGCCATAGCCGCAACATCTGCAGACAGCAATATGAAGAATCCCGCCGACGCGGCACGCGCTCCGGAGGGCTCCACGTAAATCGCCACCGGCACCGGCGACCGCAAGATGTGTTGGATTATCTCGGTCATGGAATCGCTCAGCCCACCCGGTGTATCCATCGTGATCAGCAACAGACTCGCCTTGGATGCCGCTGCTTGATCAATGCCGCCCACGATATATTCTGCAAGTATCGGCTCGATCTGATCGTTGATGACCAGTCGCACCACGTGGGGCCGCGCATTCGAGTTTCCGCCGGCGCCTTGGGCCTGGCCTCGAACTCC
>DATGHC010000084.1:0-19306 GCA_035308165.1 Candidatus Acidiferrales bacterium
TTCCGTATCGGCCAGGCGCACGCGGTCGCCGGTGGTCGGGCCATAGAGGTCCGCATATTGCCGCCGCGGAATTTTTAGACTCATGAAGGAAACCTTTCAGAACCCCATCAAAAACCCTGTTCGACTGCGCGTTTCAGCGCGCCCGGCTTTGTCGATTCGTCCGCGAGCCCGTTCGTCAGAGCGTTGAGGCCGTAGACGTGTTTCGAGCCGCCGATTTCCACCAAAGCAATTTTCTTCGTGTCGCCGGGCTCGAAGCGCACCGCGGTGCCAGCCGGAATATTCAACCTCATGCCAAAAGCGTCCGCGCGGTCAAAGCGCAGCGCGCGATTCACTTCAAAGAAATGGAAATGGGAGCCAACCTGAATGGGTCGATCTCCGGTGTTGGCGACTTCCAATTGAATTTCGCGGCGGCCTTCATTGGCGATCACATCGCCTTCCGTCAGTTTGTACTCTCCGGGAATCATTCTGCCCCTTCCAATGTATTTGACTGTCGCCCTAATTTGAAAAACGTGAAAGCGCGTAGTGGAGGTCCGACCTTCAGGTCGGACAGACAAGAGCAGATGAATAGCGGCCTTTAGGCCCTGAAGCTTCAGGGGCTAAAGCCCTTGTTCATGTGAGCCCGAACGTCAGGACAGAAGTCCCGACCTCCTAGAAACGCTGCAGCAATTTCTCTTCAGCCTCCAAATTAGGACCATGTTTATTTCGCCTAACGAATGGGATGATGCACCGTCACCAATTTCGTGCCGTCGGGAAACGTTCCTTCCACCTGAACTTCGTCCACCATTTCCGGCACGCCTTCCATGACCTCATCCCGCTTCAAAATCGTCGCGCCATATTCCATGAGATCGGAGACCGAGCGCCCGTCGCGGATTCCTTCGAGGATGTCCGCGGTAATGAGTGCCACCGCCTCGGGGTAATTCAGCCGCACTCCGCGCGCCCGCCGCCTGCGCGCAAGTTCGGCAGCCGTCGCGATCATAAGTTTTTCAATTTCTCGTGGCGTGAGATGCATATGGCGTTGTTTCGCCGCCCCTCGAACTTAAGCCGCATCCTTGCGAATCATAGCGAAGCGGCTGGCGATTGACTATGTAAAATCTAAATGCCCTGCATTGCGACCGGGATTTTAGTGGGACACGCTTCAGCCTGTCTGGTCTTGATTTTCGCTAGCTCCACAGGCAAACCAGACAGGCTGAAGCCCGTCCTACTCGTGCTTCTTCCTCGGCCGTGGTGTATGATCCGCCGGAACAAACCCCACCATGCTCCAATACCTCGAGCAGCAGACAACGCTGACGGGCAATCAGCGCCGAATCATTACCGCCGCGGTTCTGGGCGACATGCTCGAGTTCTTCGATTACTTCCTGATCGGCTACGTGGTGGCCTTCATTGCCGGCCCGTGGAAACTCACCTTTGGCGAGTCCGCCGTCATTCTGTTGTCCTCGGGCTTTGGCGCGATGTTCGGCGCGGTGTTTTACGGCTGGCTCGCTGACAAAATCGGTCGCCGCAAGGTTTTTCTCATGACGGTGATCAATTTTTCGCTCGCCACCGGCATCCTGACGTTTACGCCCGACAACGCGTGGGTATTTCTTTCCTTTTTTCGTTTTCTCATCGGGTTCGGCGTGGGGGGCCTTTACTGCGTGGACCTTCCACTGGTGCAGGAGTTCGTCCCGGCTTCAAAGCGCGGCATGGTCGGCGGCCTGGTTACCGCAGCCGTTCCCATCGGCGTCCTCCTAGGCTCCGCGCTAGGTAGGTATGCCACCCCATACATAGGCTGGCGAGGTCTTTTTGCAGTTGGGATGGTTCCCGGGCTTCTGACGCTCATGATCCGCGCCTGGGTGCCGGAATCGCCGCGCTGGCTGATCCAGATGGGCCGGAGGGAAGAAGCAAGGAAATCGCTGGCCTGGGCCCTGGAAATAGACCCAGCAGCCCTCCCGGCGGTCGAGGGCGCGCCAGAAGGGCAAAAGCAGCCCATGTCCCGGCTCTCGGACATCTTCCGGTACCCAAGGAGCCTGGTGGTCTCCTGGATCACGAATCTAGGGGCACAGACGGGCTATTACGGGCTTACGCTTTGGGCTCCAACCTTGCTCGTACAACTATTGGGCGTCACGCCTGCGGGAGCCTCCGGCATGCTGATTTGGGTCAATTTCGCCGGCCTTTTCGGGCGCGTTGGACTGTCCTATCTGTCGGACGCGATTGGCCGGAGGGCGTCCGGCGCCATCGCCAGTTTTGGCGCGGCGATCCTGATGGTCGCGGCCGCCCACTACCATAGCGCTTTTTTCGGAACCGTATCCGTGTTCTGGCTCCTATTGATCGTAAACAATGCTTTCGCCGATGGCGGCTTTGCCATCGTCGGCCCATATTCAGCCGAAGTGTGGCCTGTGGCGCTGCGAACCACCGGCATGGGCTCGGCGTACGGATTCGGCGGGCTAGGAAAAGTGATCGGCCCGGCGGGGCTTGCGCTGATCGTGGGCTCCTCGAACATCATCACCCCGAAAGCGTCAGTCGAAGCGTTGCTGCCCTCGTTCTTGTACCTGGCGGCATGGTTCGCGCTCGCCGGCCTCGCCTATATTTTCATTGGGATGGAAACCAAAGGCCGCTCGCTCGAAACGATTGAGCAGGCTCTGGACGCGCCGCGGCCAGCGGAGCTTGCGCGCGCCAAGGCCGAAGAACACCGCTAAGTAGAGCGGGCTTCAGTGTCAAGTCTCAGGACACCCCTTGCATAGCGGTCTCAGGACATCCTTTACACTTTTCTGGGCAGGGACAAACCCCCGCCGGCTGAAGCCCGCGCTACTCAAATCGCACTCAATTCAGCTCTCCCATTTCCAATCCACAAATTGTTCGCGCAATGCGGTCTTGCGGAATTTTCCCACGGACGCGCGCGGAATTTCTTTTGCGAACACAAACCCATCCGGCAATTGCCACTTCGCGAATTTCTCGCTCAGAAATTCGCGCAATTCCGCAGCCTCCGCTTTCGCTCCTTCATTCAGCGCGACCACGGCCAGCGGGCGCTCCTGCCACTTCGGATGCGGCACGCCGATCACGGCCGCTTCTTTCACGGCGGGATGCCCCATCAGCGCGTTTTCCAGATCGAGCGAGCTGATCCACTCGCCGCCGGACTTGATCAAGTCCTTGCTGCGGTCCACCAGGCGAATGAAACCGTCATCATCCATGGTCGCCACGTCACCGGTGCGGAACCATCCGTCGGGCGTCCAGCGATGCTGCTCTTCCGGCGCATTCAAATAGCTGGCCGCGACCCACGGTCCGCGCACCTCCAGGTCGCCGGGCGTGGTCGCATCGCGCGGCGCTTCCTTGCCGTCCCGCGTCACGCGCAGCTCGATAAACGGCGCGGCCCATCCCTGCCGTGAGCGCACCGAATATTTTTTTTCCTCCGGCCAATCCTGCATATGCGCGCGCACTCCCCCTGTGGTCGCCAGCGGAGAAGTCTCCGTCATCCCCCACAGGTGAACCAAATGAATCCGGTGACGATCCAGACCGCGGATCAGTGATTCCGGCGGCGCCGACCCTCCGCAGGGAGCGGTCACCATGCGTGGCAATTTCCATTTGCCCGGATTTCGCTCCAGCTCATCGTACACACCAAGCCAGACGGTCGGCACTCCGCACGCGATGGTCACTCCCTCTTCCATCATCAGCTGGAGCAAGCTGGCCGCGTCCATATGCGGACCCGGAAACACAAGCTTGGCCCCCGACATAACTGCCGCATAGGGCAATCCCCAGGCATTCGCATGAAACATGGGAGCGACGGCCAGCACCGTATCCTGATGTCCAATTCCGAAAGTATCTTTCAGCGCCGTTGCAAACGTGTGCAGCACGTTGGAGCGATGCGAGTACACCACTCCCTTAGGTCGCCCCGTGGTGCCGGAGGTGAAGCAGATCGCCGCGGCGTCGTTCTCATCTATCGGTGGATAAGTGAATTTCCCCGTCGCCGTGGCCAGCAAATCCTCGTAGTTCTCGTAACCCGCGGGAACCGGGTTTCCGCAGTAAGGCACAACAAAAACGCGCTCGAAATTCACCTCCCGCCGAAAACTTTCCAAACACGCCAGCAGAACGTCGTCGACAATCAGGAAGCGATCTTCCGCATGATTGGCAATGAAGGCCAGTTCCGAAGGATGCAGCCGAAGATTCAACGGATGGAGCACTCCGCCCGCCACCGGCACTCCGAAATACGCTTCCATGTGCGCTTCGTGGTTCCACATCAGCGTGGCCACGCGATCGCTCTTCTTCATTCCCGCGAGCGTAAGCGCTTCAGCCAGCGCCCGGGCACGCCGGTAAAAATCGCCAAATTTGTACCGGCTGACAGACTTGTCCGGCAGCCGCCACACCATTTCAACGCGGCTGTATTCGCTTCTGGCGCGCTCCAGAATCGTGGGGAGCGTCAGCGGAAAATCCATCATCAATCCGCGCATGAAACCTCGCCGAGCCCGGAACACAATTCCGGGCGAGAATCTGCGAATCCTATCATTGAACCTGAAGACCGCAGGGAGGATCTGAATTTTCTCGCGGCAATCAACGCAGGGCTAATTTCTTTGGCCTTCCACCGAGCCGCCCATTGGATCTGGAGGCAGCTCTTTTGGCCCCGCTCCTGGATTGCCCCCCGGCGCGGCCAAGCCTGGACGCCATCCATTTTCTTGAGCCAAGAAAGCCCTCCAGCAAGGCCGGCACGTATAGGTCGGCGTCCAATTTCGGAAAATGAATTCCGAACCCTGACGGACTTATTTGTATCTCCTTCAGTTGCGAAGGTCTGGCATGTTCCAAGCCTTGCGCGTCTCTTGGCGCGAAACTGACAATCAGTTTTGAGCTGAGATGGATCACCACTCGCCCGCTCTTGCGGTCGTAATTTGCGGAAACGGCTCTGGGGATCTCCGATTGCAAACTCTTTCCCCGCCGATTCGCTGCTGAAAAACTATTACGCAATCCCATGGATTTCCTCCCATACATGACACAAATGGTCTCTATGTTCCATTAGAACGGCAACCATGCGAACCAATTCCCTCCCAGAGAACCCATAATTCTCCCTGAGAATTACCGGGCCTCTAAGGCAGTTCAAATTGAAAACCGCTTCCCGGCCTCGCCCAATGACGTGAACGTGCGCCGGTCGATGATCATTCGGATAGATGACGACCCGAAGCCCGTCAAATCGGAGCACTGTCGGCACTGAAGGATTGTACCATGAAACCTAAGCGCTTGGATTACCGGCGTTTCAGAATGAAGGATTACTCGCCTTCGCCATCTGTAGGCAATTGTAGAGCTAGGCTGTGGTTGAGCGGACGGACTCAACCAGTTCGACGCGGCCGGAAGCGAATCGAAAGCGCTCGAGCGCGGCGGAGTCAACGCCGCGGTGCACCATCTCTTCCATGTTCATCGCCGCTTCACATTCATCCAGCTCGGCGGCCGTGGCGTGCAGCGCGGGATTGCGCGGAAGAAACATCGGGCAGCAATCGTGGAACGGCTCGGCGGAAATATCGTGCGTGCCGATTTTCCGCGCCAGCTCGATGATTTCCTGTTTGTCGTCGCCGGCCAGCGGCCGATAGACTTCCATCCGCGCCGCGGCGCCCACCGCCGCCATGTTGTGCAGCGTTTGTGACGCCACCTGTCCCACGCTGTCGCCGGTAACCAGGCCCAGGGAGTGGGTTCGCAACGCAAGCTGTTCGGCAATGCGCAGCATCAATCGCCGGTAGAGCAAAATGCGGAAGCTCGCGGGACCCTTGTCCACAATTTCGCGCTGCAGTGGCTCAAACGGCACCAGGTAAAGTTTCGCGGTGAATTGGTAGGGCACCAGTTTTCGCACCAGTTCGCGCGCCACATGAACCGACGATTCCCCCGGATCGGCGCCGCCTCCCCAGAAATGCACGAAGGAAACGTGCGCGCCTCTGCGCATCATTTTGTAAGCCGCGACGGCCGAATCGAATCCGCCGGAGAGCAGGCACATCAGCCGCCCGGCGGTGTTGGCGGGCATTCCTCCCGCGCCGGAAATCTTGCGCGCATAAACCAGGGCGGAATCTTTCATCATTTCCACGCGGCAGGTCAGGTCCGGTGCGTTCAGGTCCACACGGATTTCGCGTCCCGCTTCGCGCAGTTTGTTCAATAGATGGCGCCCGACAATCGTCTCAATTTGCGCGCTGGACAACGGAAACGATTTGTCGCTCCGCTTGGCCCGCACCGCGAATGTGCGGAACGTTTCCGGCGCGACCTCTTCCCACGCCGCGTCGCAAATCGCTTTCAGTTCGCGGTCGTTGTCGTCGCGATCCATTTCATGCGCCAGCGCAAAGTGAGCCACGCCCAGCACACGCGAAAGCCGCGCCATCGCCGGCTCAACCGGCGCGCCGGGCGCCAGCTCCACCAGGATTCGGTCACCGGGACAATGCAGCCGCGCCAGTCCCACGTCTTCCAGCGACTGGCGCAGAGCCGTGATCAGCCGGCCCAGGAAGAAGCGGCGGTTGCCGCCCTTCAGCCACAGCTCGTGAAAGTGAACCACAATGTGCTGCTTCGCCACCGGTAGAAGACCCTCTCTGAATTTCCCTGGAAGCCCAAGTATAGCAGTGAGGCGGAGTTGAGGATTGAGAATTCCCTCATCCTAAGGCCACCCGACAATTCCAGCGTTACGCCAAGAAAGATCGTCGCGTAGGATTCTTAAACGTCCCCAGCCGTCATCAAAGGAGCTGTTATCCCTGCATTCGAATCCCTTTCCACAGCTTTTCCACCAACTATTTTGTATCTGTACCTATCTAATAGTTGACT
This sequence comes from Candidatus Acidiferrales bacterium, assembly GCA_035308165.1. GTDB lineage: Bacteria > Acidobacteriota > Terriglobia > Acidiferrales > UBA7541 > DASTCZ01. The sequence continues at coordinate 6,751 of DATGHC010000084.1, forward strand.
AACATATACTAACAGCGCTACTCTGACCGGCAGAATTGAACGACCAATTCATTTCCTCCTCGTAAGAGTGGATGTTGCCCTCCATGTCGGCCTCGGGAATTGAGGGCCTCGGAAGTAGCCCGTAAGAATATCAGTACACAGGGTTTATAAGTCCTTTAGAATGACATTCATTGGACGATTGATGCCCGTAAGCCCTTTAGATTGATATTCTTAACGAATCGATGGGGGAGGGGGGTACCCCGTCAGTGCAAAGAACGGATGCCCGGCAGATCATGCCGAATCAGCGGTCGCGGCACTGCCAACGTCATCATTTCGAGGAGTCTGCGACGAGAAATCTCGAAGTTGCTTGTGACTGCTTGAAGGCTGGAAGAAACGAAATGCGGTCCTAAAGTCTACTTCGAGATTCCTCCTCGCCCAGCTCGTTCGGAATGACGACCAAGAGAAGGAGCGCGGCCGACTTAAGATGTGGCCGCTACAAAATACACTTCTGGGTTCTGCAAACTGACCGCTGCAGGATTGCATCCCCCCAGTAACATCTTTGAAATACGGGCCACGGATAGTGTTGGACGCCCTCGGGCTTCTCACGTATACGTGTACTCCTGAGGCTGTGCGCAAGCCGCCCGGGCGAGGCTGCCCGGAAGGGCCAAGCGACCGAAACGGTACTGGCCGCATCAGAGTAATTGAACGACCTCCCGGTAAAGAGGCGGGAGAAAACCTATGTGGGGCAAACGAGACTGGCAACAGTTCTTTGAGATTTCCCGGCGCCCGTGGAATCGCCGTCGGCCGCCCCGGCCTGTCTATGCGGCTGATAGCAACCGCATCACGCCCGCCGTGGGCTTCAGCCTCTCCGAACTCGATGACGCCGGCATCAACATTGACCAGGCCGAGCAATTCGGCCTGCCCGTGGACGCCGCCCGCATTGGCGCCTACGGCCCAAACGTTTCCGCTCTTCGCGCGTTTGTACGAACGGCGCGCAACCCCGCTTGAGGTATCTGCTTCAAACCCCAGTACCATTGTTCCTATTGACGGGTTCAAAGTTTGGAGTAAACTGCTTTTTCTCTGTCCATGAACATTGCCATGCAGACGATCGAAACCAAACCGAGCGAAGTGGTCGTGCAGACCAATCAGGAAAGCGCGCGCGATTTCGAGTATCCGCAACGCGAAGCGGCGTTTTTCTATGGGCTATTTATGCGCGGTCACGATCCGGAAAAGCTTCGCCGCGATATTGCCGTCCCACCCGAAGTCCTGGTCAAGTGGCACCGCGAAGCGGAGCGCGAGCCGCAGTTGCGCGACGTTCTTGCGAAGGTCGTCGAATACAGGCGCCACGTCCTGGCCATCTTCGACTCGCTGATTGGCACCGAGGCCGGGCTTCAGCGAGTGCAGTAAGGTCTGTCTGAAATATCCCAATATTCTGCGATATTTGGTCCGCTAATTTTACTTATGCTTCACAGGTGGTACCACGTCGATTAGCTTTCCAGGAGTGATTTCACCGCAGGCAATCCGGTCGCCGGCGTTTCCAGTCGGATCGGTCTTCATGTCGTCGGCCTTCGCGTGGATCACGATCGCGGTGCCGCCGTTGCTGAAGATGGAATGGTTGTCAGATCCCATCGTCACCATGGAATCCGTCAGAGAAACTTTCGCCGTGCCGTCGGCGCCCACGGTAAAGTTCGCGACGTCACCTGCATGCGGGCCAGCCGGATTCTGCGAGCCATGTTGCTTGCCATCGGGATTGAAGTGCCCACCGGCGGACTTGAAATCGGGGGCCGTGCACACCGCAGTTTGGTGGATGTGGAGCGCATGTTCGCCCGGGGGCAGATTCTTAACGTCCAATTTGATTTGCACGCCGGTATCGGCCGCCGAAATAGTTGCGGTTCCAACGCTTTGGCCCTGAGCATTCTGAAGATTGACGGTCACGGATTTGGGCGCAGGAGCCGGCTGTCCGGGCAGCGCCGCGGCTACTCCACAGGTCAGAAAAGTAACGCCAATTAGAGTGAGAATTCTTCGCATCGGTCCGGCCCTCCCCGGCCGTGGCCCTATGGGGGCATCTAACAGAGATTGAATCCTTTTTAGATTTGGCTGTCAAACGGCTTTGTGGGCGGCGGGCTGCGGATGAATCGGCGCGAATCATCCAGGTAACGAAGTCAAAACCGTGCGAGCGGCGGTTGCGTTGACACCCCCCGGCGGCTCCGATAAACTGACCGAGCTTCAATTGGCCGGATGTTTTTTCTTCATTCCACTGCTCCCTGGTAGCTCAACGGTAGAGCATTCGGCTGTTAACCGAAGGGTTGCTAGTTCGAATCTAGCCCAGGGAGCCATTTTTCATTCACCATTGGATTCATTCCATGGCGCCAATTTCGATCGGATCAACTGTAAATAGTTTCGGATGAAGAGACAGGCATTTCGATCAAGTGGTGAGGCCCCGCGCGAAATGCCTGTCCGACGCTCAGCATTTTGCTACTTCTTTTCCTTGCCACCCTCTGGCGGGTTGCCGACCTGAATGGAGTACCCGCCGCCTTCCTTTACACCTTGCGGGGAGCAATTGGACCCCACGGCGCAACAGCAGTAATCGATATTGAAATCATCCCCGTTGGGCGTGAAGGGACCGTTATTACCATGCACGAGAGTGAGGTAGCCGTTGGTTTCGCCGTCGAAGGCGCTTGTGGGAGAAGTGTAAATCAGAGCGCCTCCAGTGGCAGCGCAATTGAAATAGACTTCGCCGCCATTGTCGACGTCACCGTGGCTGACGTTGGGATCGTAATTGGCATTGATGTTGACGTTCAGTCGAGGTGAGTCAGTGACGCGTGCTTTTCCTGGTTCTGCCATTGGTGTTTCTCCTTTTTTTGAGTTTGACTATTTTCCACTGGGCCGAAATTTCGGGTCCTGCAAAAGAGCTTGTTGGTCGGGATCCGATTTCAAATCTTCGAGTGGATATCCCTTCTGGAGGGCTTTTTCAACGTTGCGCAGCGCACTCTGACGGTCGCCGAGGACTTCGTAGGCGTCGGCTACGTTCATCAGGACTCTTGGATCGTCGGGCGAAATCGCCAGTGCCGTTTGAATTCGGATCAGCGCCTTCTCGCGCATTTTTTGCTTCGCATACAAGCCCGCCAATTCCGACTGGGCCGTAGCGTCTTGCGGCTGGTCCTTGACAGCGTCCTCAACGAGCTTCTGCTCGCGCTCGAGGGCCACAGCGGCTTTGTCGTCTTTCTTCAACCACTCGTAAGTCGCCAGCAGATTTGACCAAACGTGAAAATCCTTGTCGTTAAAGGTCAGGGCTTTTTCCGTCGCGGCAGCTGAATCCTCAAAACGTTTTTCGTTGTAATAGAGAAGGCCGAGGTTCGCATACGCCGGATAGCTGGGGCTCAGTTCGATAGATTTCTTCAGGGCCTGTTCCGCCGAGGAAATCTCTTTGGGGTCGCCCATGTCAAGATACACCGCTGCCAGATTGAGGTAGGCCGGGGAATTGTCAGGCGTCAGTTCGATGACACGCTGGAATTGCGCTATGGCATCCGCATATTTTCCGCGACGGGTGTAAAAACGGCCCAGCGAGTTGTATCCACCCCAAAAATCGGGGCGCAGGTTTACGGATTTCTTGAACGTAGATTCCGCCTCGGCGAACCGGCCCATTCGCTCGTACGTCCCGGCCAACCCTTCAAGAGCATCGGCGCTGTGCGGGTCGAGCTGAAGAGCCTGCTGAAACTCCTGGAGCGCAAGATCATATTTAGACTGCAAGGCGTGAGTGCGCGCCAGAGTGACATAAACCGCAGGGATGTGGCTGTCAATTTCAGCCGCCCGGCTGGCGTTGGCGACGGCTTCTTCGACCCACTTGGGACTCGGATCCAAGCCATACCTCATGCGGTAGGCGTCGGCGAGCTCGGCATAGGCCACTGCGAATTGTGGGTCGGCCTTCACGGCGTCGTTGAGCGCAGCGATCGCCAAGTCGAGATTGCCGGGCTTGTCGTAGCGCTGCAGGTAGCCGAGGGCCTTCAGGTATGACTCGTAGGCAGCTGGATTGACGTTGCCTCCGGTGGCCTTGAGCATTTCCGGCGTGACGGTGATGCCCATCAGGTGCGCCAGCTTCGAAACTGCTTCGTCTTGCAAGGAGGCAAAATCGCCGGCGCGGTCTTCTAACTCCGCTGAACCAATCTGGCGGAGTGTCTTTGTGTTGATGAGATTGACGGTCAGACGGACATTCTGACCATCCCTCTCGATGCTGCCTTTGACAACAAGCGTTGCATCCAGCTCGCGTAGGGCCGCCGACGGATCATCCACTTTCCTGCCCCGAACGACGCTTGCGGGAACAACCCATAACGATTGCTTGCCTACTTCGAGGTTCGATAAACGACTGGTCAAACTATCCATCAGACCCTGTGCGAGGATCTCATTGGCTGGGTTGTTTCCGATGTTGTCGAAAGGGAGGACGGCGATGTGTCTCTCATTGCTGGAAAGGAGCGCCCCTGTGATCCTGTCGCGGATGGAGGAATTCAAAAACAGGCTACCGACAAGAAGAACGAAAACCGCGCCGACAGCCAACCGCCAACGCTTGACCGGCTTTCGGGACGCGTCAGTGCCCCAACTGGGAGTCGAAGCTTGCTTGACATACTTTTCAAGGTCCTTTGTCAGGGTGGAAACCGTGGGCGCGGCGCCGTCCACAGCAAGTCCCGCGAAACTGGGCAGGGCTTGCAAGTCTGAGAGCAATTCTTTGCACGAAGGATACCGGGTGTCGGGATCCTTGGAAAGAGCGCGGTAGATGATGGATTGCACTTCTGCAGGAATCGCGCCCGCCAAAACCGGTGGTTGATTCAAAATGGCGAAAATCACGGATGACGGAGTGTCTCGCGCAAATGGGTTCTGACCTGCGAGCATTTCCGCCATGACTATGCCCAAGGCCCACACGTCGGTCCGCTGATCCACCGGTTTGCCGAGGGTCTGTTCCGGAGACATATAGGTAACGGTTCCGGAGATTTCACCGCTTTGGGTCATACTCGGCGAGGCAATGACGCGGGCGAGGCCGAAATCAACTATCTTCGCCACATTGTCGGCGGTGAGAATGATGTTCGATGGTTTGATGTCGCGGTGAATGATGTTGCGGGCGTGTGCGGCGGAAAGTCCGCGAGCAATCTGTACGGCCAGGTCGAGCGATTCATGGACCGAAATCCGGCCGCGGGCCAGCCTCCGCGCCAGGGTTTCTCCCTCGTAATAGCCCATCACAATATAGAGCTGGCGATCGTCACTCTCTTCGAGTCCGTAAATGACGCCGATATTGGGGTGGTCGAGGGCCGAGGCGGCGCGTGCCTCGCGGAGCAGTCTTTCCTTGTCACGGTCGCTGACAGCGGTGTCCGTGTGCAGGAATTTCAAGGCGACGGTGCGCTCCAACTTCAGGTCGAGCGCCTTGTACACCACGCCCATGCCACCGGCACCGAGCTTGTCGATGATTTTGTAATGCGAGATGGTTTGACCGACCATTCGGCTGGGGGAGCAGTCGGCGGGATTCTAGCACGTTGCCGGGCGGTAAAATACAAATCGGGCACTGGAGACAAGGGATAAGACCCCGCCCATCGGACCCGACACGAAACGGTCAAGCATTCGACTGTTAATTCGTCACGGCGAATTGCTAGTTTGCATCAAGCCCGGGGAGCCAACTCTTCATTCTGCGCGGCGTTGATTCAAGTGATGCAATCCACTTTTCAACTTACCTCTTGAATGATATTGGGATGGCAGTTGGCTCGGTCGTTGTATTTCCCGGGCGCATCCGGATGCAATCGGAGATTCATCGATAGTTCGATTTGAAACGGTCTCAGCCTTTATTCCCCCTTTGGGTTTACATCGAGAATATTCGAGTCGTGCTCCCGTCCGGAACTTCCTGCCAACACGGTAGTTACACGATTTATCAATCAATTTGTTGGACTCAAACGTGCTACTAAAGGGATGGTCGCCTGATTTTTTTCGGACAGTGTCATGGACTGGTTTTCGACTTCGACTCCGACAGTTCAGATGATCAGTAGTCCCGCAAGGAGAATAAATGAATGTCAGACACAAACTCATCACATTGGCTTTGCTTGCCATTGCCGTCAGTTTTGGAGTACAGCCGGCCCACGCAACAGTAGCAACAGGAACTGTTGCCGTCAGCGCCACTGTTTCTGCCTCGGTCAGCCTAACTTTCGTGACTGACGGTTCCGGAATACTCCTGGGCGGCACAGGAACATCCGCCGCAACAATTTCATTTGGCGCTGTGCAGGCTTATGGCGGAGTGGTTCCGGCAAATGTGACCAAGACGCTGAACGGAACCACCAATTGGTCCTTGACGACGCCATTTGATGTGGTCGTGCAAGTCGCCAACCAAACCAGCAGCAACTACACACTGACGGCGACGCTGCAATCCACGGACGCCACCAATTCCTGGGACATTGGAGCAACAGCTATAACCACGACGCCGGCTACGCTGACTTCGGTAGGCACTTACGGAAGCACGTCTTACACATTCAAGCTCACGATCCCATTTTCGGCTGCTGCCAGCACCATCAGCAATACCATCACTTTCACCGCTACCGCCAATTAGTCGGAGACATCGGAAGGGACGACCACTGTCCATTCACGTTCTGGGGAGGAAGAAACAATGCGTGGTGCAAGGCTGTTCTTGATTGTTTTGCTCTTATCAGGGGGAGGGAAGTGCGCCGCCCAAGGCATCGGGATCATAGGAATCAACCTAGTCACCGATCCGAGCGGAATCGCACTGACGGGAAGCGGGACAACCGCGGCAGTAATGAGTTTAGGTACGGTTCAGGCATATGGCGGCACGGTTCCCACCGGTGTCACAAAAAACTTGAATGCCACAAGCTTTACGTTGAACACGATTGTTGATCTTCAAGTGACATTCCTCGGCATTCTGAGCCCGAGTTACACGCTTACGGCCCAGTTGCTGACGACGGACGTAATAAATACCTGGAAGATCAATTCAAAAACGCTTTCAACCACTGCGACTACCATAACAAGTTCGGGAGCCTATGGCACTACACCGGTCAATTTCGCATTGACCGTGCCTTTTTCCGAGGCAGCCGGGACTTTCGCTAACACTATTGAATTCATAGTAACTTCCAATTGACGGACTTCCATGCAATTAAAGGCGCCGGCCATATCAATCATTCTCCTGGCATGCGTTTTTTGCTGCGCAGCAAGAACTTCCAGGAATTTGGAAGTCCAGTCCCCATCGCAAATACGACCGATTGCCGCGTCTCTGGCGCTCTCTCCCGGGGTGGTCCAGGTCAAAGCACAGCCCGGCGCAAGCAGCACGCACATCCTAACCATGACCAATCTGACAGGCACGAGATTTGGATTTGTTTTGGAGGCGCTCGACGTTGTCACGAGAGACGGCAAGAGAGTCTTCGTCCCTGCCGGCGAGACGGAAGGCGGAATCGCCCGTTCCGCTGTGTTCGTTCCGCGGGCCATCGTACTGAATCCCGGCGAGGCCGGCAAAGTGGAGGTCACCTTCACAATTCCTGCGGAGCCCAAAGTTCGGGCGGTGGTCGCAATATTTCATGGGCGGACCGCGCTCCCGGGTACGGGATCGTTCATGATCACCGGGTCATTAGGAACGCTGATCACCTACAACTTATCCACAAAAACTGAAATTCGTGCCGGCGCTCCGACCATCAGCCCACAGACCGATTACGCCAATCTCCAGGTCTCCGAGCGACTCGAAAATGTGGGGCAGGAGCCGGTGGTGCCCAAAGGTACGCTGGCCATTTTGAGAAGTTCCGGAGAGCTAATCGGCCGCGTAGCAATCCAACCCAATCGCCTGCTTCCGGGAGAAAGTTTCGACTGCAAAGTGGAGTATCCACACACTCTCCGGGCGGGGAAATATCGAGCCATGCTGTCCATCCAATACGAAGGCGGAGTCCAAACCAACAGTGTGGAATTTCAAGTTGAGTGAAAGTATTCTTCCAATTTGTCTTATGTGCATTGGCGTTCGCCCTGGTGCCGTCCCTGCGCGCGCAATCGGAATCCCTAACAATTGAGCGCGGCCAGAAGAAAACCCTCACTTTTTCCGGCGCGTTTTCGGGTTTCTCAAGGGATCCATCCATTGTCCGTGTATCCGTTACCGAGGATACCGCGACAATAACCGGAGTTGGTGTTGGAGAAACTGAGGTTGTTATCCTGGAAAAAGGCTGGGGGAAACAGACAATCCTGGTGAAATGCGTCTTAAAGAGTCTCGAGACGGCCAACAAGCAAGCACAAAAGGAGGTGACCGCCGAAGAGCCAGTGAAATCTGCACCAGCAATTGGCGCAACCGCAAAAGGAATATCATCGCAGCCAAACGATGCGGGCCCGGCTCCGCAGTCGAAAACTCCCAAGGAGAGTTCCTCCGTTGCCGATTCGCCTTTCTCTCACGGCGGTGAAAAATCCAGCTCAGGATTCAGCACGCGCGATGGAGAATCCGCCCAAGCCATCGGCGCTTCTGTTGTGACCCCTCCCGGAGAAACGGTGAGAATCCGCGAATTGACCCAGGTCCTGGTCGCTGTCCATCAAGTGAGCGCGGCATATTCACTGGATCCACTTATTGCGGAGGCGCAAGTAACCGAGGATGCCCTGCGCATTTGGGGACGAGCGCCGGGTCACGCTGTGGTGGTCCTGGTGCACACCGACTTCAGTACCAGCAGCATTCAAGTGTCAGTAAGTCAAGCGCCGCCGATTTTGCCCGAGGGAATGTGGAACGGTCTGAATTCCAATGCGGAGTCCAAAGGGTATTACGAGACCAGAGTTTCTTCCAATCCGCTGGAGATCAGTGACGTCTTTGACTATCGCACCAGCAGAATGCAATTGCATTTTTCAAACGCGACCTTGCCGTCCGGAAATTTGCCGGGTGTCAGCTCAACGTGGTTCCCATTCAGTTATCTGAGGATCGTGGGCGATCGTTGGAAACTTACGCTGTTGGACGAGAATGTGGATAGCTCCCCAATTTCTGTCAGCGCGACCATGGTTCGCGGGATACACCTTAGCGCCGGAGGTATCACCATCCATGCCGGCTACACATCGGTCGCCGGATTTCAATCATTGTTCCTGCCCGCCCATAAACAGTTGATTTCCGGAGCAACATATACACACTCCCTGGGCGGGGATTTTCAGATGGGCGCGACGGGCTACTATATTCAACGCGATTCCTTCGCCATGGACAGTCACGCGGCCCAGGGTGTCGGGACGATTTTTTTCAGAAAGCGTTCGCCGCACGGGACTGCGTTTTCGGCAGAAGCGGGGCTGAGCAATGGAATCGGCGGGGCGGGGAGCTTTGAGCACAACACTGATACCGACCAGTTTCAAGTTGTTGCGCGTTACAGGCCAAGACACTATGCGGCCTCAGACATAGATGGCTTGAATGGTCTTCAGAGCGAAGCCCACTGGGACCACACCTGGGGAACCCATTTTATTTCTGATTTCTATGGTTCCGCCACCCACACTTTCAGTCATCCCGGCTCCCAGACTATCGAAGTCGGGGCCGGGAGCCTCCTGTATAAGCTTTTCAAGGGGATTTCATTTTCTACAGGCATCTCGGCATCCAATTTTGCCGACCAGCACGCTCTGTTTCCTGACATTCACCGAATCGCCCTCCCATTCACTATTTCATATGACCGGCCGCGATTCGGGATAAGCGCGAAGTACGAAAGCTCGCGGACAACGAAGGCTTTCTCACCCGGGCAGGCATTCGGCGGATCCCTGCATTGGAGTGGAGGGCATTTGCAAGCGTTTGCCAATGTTGGCTTGGACACTCAGGCCCTGGGTATCGACTCCGTGTTCTCGGCATTTCCAAACTTGAATGTGGAGTTAGCGCGCCTGGGGCTTGGCACAACAACAAGCGTCGAGCAACTTGCAGCGCTTCTCAACGACCGGGCATTCCTGAACAGCCTGGGTATCGCTCCCGGCGCGACCCTGCAACTCGTCCCGCGCAACTGGCACGGCGGATTAAACCTGAGTTGGCGGTCGGGACGCCAGGCGCTGGAAGCGGAGACCAGTTATAATCTGAACCAGTTCCTCACGCAGAAGAATTCAGTTTTCTTGCAGACGGTCCGCTACAGACGTGGCATCACCAGCTCCACGGAATTGGTTACCTCGTTTACCATATTCGAGGCCGCCTCGCCGGCCCGCAAAGTGACTCCCCTCTGGGAAATCGGGCTGCGCCATCAGATGGGGGACAGTCCGTTTCTCCGCCTTCACGCAACCACCGGAAACATCTCCGGAACCGTGCGGCTCCAGGAAGGGCCGCGAACTACGCCGGTGCGCGGCGTGGAAATAATGCTGGATGGGGACCGCAAAACAACGTCCGACACCCTCGGCCACTATCAATTTCTAAAGGTGCGGCGGGGGGTCCACAATGTCGAGATCGCACTCAACTGTTCGCGAAGTTTTTATTACTCGTCACCTTCAAAGGTGAGCACAGAGGTAGATTCGATTGTGAACTTCGGCATAATTTATCCCGCGGCGGAAATGGTTGGATATGCCCTGAGTGATGCCGAAGTCGGTCTTCCGGAAATTGGAATTCTGGTTAAAGGACCTCAGGGCGAATTGAATCTCGTTACCGACCAAGCCGGAAAACTTTTTGTCCCGGTGGCACAGCCGGGCATTTACACGATCAGTGTGAACGCAGAAACGGTGCCCGATGGCTATGCGCTTGAAGATCTCCATCCTGTGACCGTTGTGGTGGGGGAGGGTGATTTAAAGAAGTTTACGTTCAAGTTGCCGGCGATCAGGGCTTTGTCTGGTTCCGTCCAGGTCTACGACCCCGTGAGAGGGGAATATGTAGTCCTCGCCGGCGCGATAGTCGAGATCGCCGAACTGAACTTGCGAACCATCAGCGATGCAAACGGCCGCTACGCATTCCGAAATATTCCGTTTGGGATCTTCACCATGCGCGTCAACCAACAGCAGTACTGCAAGGTCGCAATCGGGGTTGGACCGCAACTCTTGCACCAGGATATCAAGCTAGCTCCCAGTGCTGTGGCTGTAGCAATCACCCAACACTGACTCTCGGTTCGCGCAGCTCCGTTAATTAAATGCTAGACCAATCCCGTGTTAACCAAGGGATGCTAGTTCGCACCTAGCCCGGGGAGTCAACTCAATTGATCTTCTTTACCTTGGCCGCCTTCTGACCGTCTGTTGATTAGCCGCAGCGAACCGCAGGTTCAAATCTGGCCAGGGCACCGAGTCGGCTCAACCATTGTTCGCCGAGTGTGAAGACTCATCGCGGCGGGGTGTTCAATCCTGACCAATCCACTCGGATTGGATCCTCGGCGGTCGCATTAAGGTTTGCATCACGACGCAATACTGTTCTGTTTTCTCTCGCAATCCGCGCAGTTGCTCCGGCGTGGCCTTAGGTGCAGCAACGTCAAAATGGAGGCGAAGACTTTCAAAGCCCACGGGCACATCTCTTGATATGCCAAGGGTTCCTCGAAGATCCAAGTCTCCCTCCACGGTGGCCTCAATACGTTCGGTTGGTATGCCCATAGCCTCAGCGACCATCTGACAGGTGATCTGCGCGCAAGCTGCCAGCGCTCCAAGCAAGAGGTCACCGGAACAGGCGCCGGTACCACCGCCTCCTACTCCTTTGTGGGCCTCGGCATTGTAGACGGCGCGTCCGATATCGACCGAACACGTAATCGGAATACCCGTCTGTCCACCCTTTGCCCGCAGAGTGATCTGAGAAGCATTTGGGTCATTGCGGTATTGCTCTTTCAGCGGCTTCTGAAGCGATCGAAGATCCATAGCGACCTCATTCTTTCATTATCGGCCATTTCCCGCTGACCGGCGAAGCATCAACGAAGCGGTCTTGAAGCCAATCTATTTGCTTGTTAGCATATAAGCGCAACGGGGGTCTGCCTATGCCCAAATTCGTCATCGAACGCGAAATAGAGGGAGCCGGGAAACTATCCGACGCCCAATTGCGAGAAATCTCCCAAAAGTCGATGGGCGTTCTGAAGGCAATGGGTCCCGAGATCCAATGGCTCCACAGCTACGTAACCGGCGACAAGGTTTACTGCGTCTACCTCGCTCCGGACGAGGCGACGGTCAGGGAACACGCGCGAAGGGGAGGCTTCCCCGCGAATCGCGTCTCCGCAGTCCGCAGAATGATTGACCCGACAACCGCGGAATGATCGTTGGTTGAATGCGCCGGGCGCTGCCGGCCAATGCCATGGGACACCAATCATGTGGCCGGTTCGTCTGGGCCACTGGCCGCAACCGAGCGTGCCTCAGAATGTGGCATCATCACATCCTCAATAGTTTTCTCGACCGGCATAGCCCAACCTTCTAACCAGGCCGTCGCGCCTGCTGTGTTGGTCAGCGCCTGCCGTGCCGGTTCCAAAGCGGATTCCAGCTTGGCCTGTTCTGCGGGCGTGAGCGGAGCACCAATGCGTTGGCGCAGTGCTGCCGCCGCGCCTGCCAGCCGCAACGAACGCTCTGCTTCGAGTTGTGCCGCCGCTGAGCACGCGAAACACTCCAGCAGGCGGGCAATTCCGCGTTTATGTTCCAGTTCCTGAAAAATTTTTATGCTTTCGCGATACAGAGAGTGCGC
>DATGHC010000085.1:0-17068 GCA_035308165.1 Candidatus Acidiferrales bacterium
GCTTCTGGTGGCGCTATCGCTTGGGATAGGCGTGGGCAGCTTCGCCGCAGGCTATCTCTCCGGAGGAAAGATCGAGTACGGGTTGGTCCCGCTCGGCTCGTTGGGCATCACGATTGCTTGCCTGATCCTTTCCCGTTCGCACCTGGGATATAGTGTGGTTGCATTCTTCTTGGGAATGATGGGTTTTTTCGCCGGGTTTTTTGCGGTGCCCATCAACGCTCTCATCCAACAGCGGCCGGCTCCCGACCGCAAGGGCGGAATCATCGCCGCTGCAAACCTGCTTTCTTTCGTTGGCGTGGCTTGTCAGCCCTTCGCGAATTTAGCGATGATGTTCCTGGGTCATCCAAACCCACAGAAAGTTTTCTTGATTGCCGCAGGGCTGACCGGGGGCGCAACGGTTTATGTGATGTACCTGCTGCCGGATTCTCTCCTGCGGCTGGTGCTGTGGCTCCTGACGCACTCGCTTTACCGCATCAAGATCGAAGGCCGCGACAACATCCCCGAACGCGGCGGCGCGCTTTTTGTTTGCAACCACATGTCGTTCGTGGACGCTTGTTTTCTGATTGCCTCCACGGACCGCGCCATTCGCTTCATCATGTTCAAGGATATTTACGAGCATCCGCTAATCCTTCCGTTTGCGAAAATCCTGCGATGCATACCCATCTCCTCTCAGCTTCGGCCAAGAGAAATGATCCGCTCGCTGCGGGCCGCGACTCAGGCGATTCAAGATGGCGAAGTGGTTTGCATTTTTGCGGAAGGGCAGATAACGCGCATCGGGCAGATGCTTCCTTTCCACCGCGGGTTTGAGCGAATCATGAAGGGAGTGGATGCACCCATCGTGCCGGTGAATCTGGATGGCGTATGGGGGAGCATCTTTAGTTTTGAGCGCGGACGATTCCTCTGGAAATTTCCGCGGCGAGTTCCCTATCCCGTGACCGTGAGCTACGGTAAGCCCATGGCGCCAACCTCCACGGCGTTTGAAGTCCGTGAGGCGGTGCAGGATCTGCAAGTGGCGGCATATCGCAATCGCAAGAAGCACATGGCCACGCTGCACAGGGCATTTATTTCCACGGCCCGGTGGCACCCGCGGCGATTTGCAATGGCGGATATGCGGGTAAAGCGGCTGAGATTCGGCACTGCGCTGAGCAGCACCATTTTTTTGGCTCGGAGGCTGCGCAAGCATTGGATGGGGCAGCGCATGGTTGGCATTCTGTTGCCACCCTCGGCTGCGGGCGCGATGGTGAATTTCGCGGCGATGCTTTCAGGAAGAGTGCCAGTCAATTTGAACTACACGGCGTCGAACGAAATCCTGGAATCTTGCGCGCGGCAGTGTGAGCTCCAAACCGTGGTTACCTCCAAGGCTTTCCTGGAACGCCTCCCTCTTACAGTTCCCGGTAAGATTCTGCTGCTCGAGGATATCGCCGTCACACCCGGCTTTACCGAAAAGCTCGCCGCCTTCCTGTTGGCCTGGTTTTTGCCTGCATCATTGCTTGAAAAGATGCTCGGAAATCAAACGCCGCAAAAACTGGATGATCTGGCCACGGTTATTTTTTCGAGTGGCAGCACGGGTGATCCCAAAGGCGTGATGCTCTCGCACTACAACATCATGTCCAACATTCAGCAGATTGCACAGACCTTTATGCTCGGCCGCGATGACCGCCTGCTGGGTGTGCTCCCATTTTTTCATTCGTTTGGGTTCACGGTGACGCTCTGCATGCCCGCGGTGATCGGAGTTGGCGTCGTGTATCATCCCAGCCCGCTCGATCTGGTGGCCATCAGTGAACGCGTCCGCGACTATCGCCTCACCTTTCTTCTGGCGACGCCGACGTTTCTTCAAGCCTACATGCGCCGGTGCAAGCCCGAGGATTTTGGCAGCCTGCAATTTGTGCTGGTGGGCGCAGAGAAACTGCCCGAACGTGTGGCGCTTGCTTTTGAAGATCAATTCGGAATACGGCCGCTGGAGGGCTACGGATGCACGGAATGTTCGCCGGTGGTCAGTGTGAATACACGCGATTTTCGCGCGCCCGGATTCCGACAGGTTGGCTCCAAGCGCGGACGCATCGGGCATCCGCTGCCGGGAATTGCCGTACGGATTGTGGATCCCGATACGATGGCCGCTGTCGCTCCGCTTCAGCCGGGGCTTCTGCTGGTCCACGGGCCCAACGTGATGATGGGCTATCTAGGTCGGCCGGAGAAGACCGCCGAAGTTTTAGAGGATGGTTGGTATGTTACCGGGGACATCGCCTCCCTTGACGAGGATGGTTTCCTGGCGATCACCGACCGGCTGGCGCGCTTCAGCAAGATTGGCGGCGAAATGGTTCCCCACATAAAGGTGGAAGAAAAGTTGCAGGAAATCTCGGGCAAGGTGGAACAAACTTTCGTGGTGACCGGCGTTCCCGACCCTAAGAAAGGCGAACGGCTGGTGGTCCTGCACAAATTGCCGGAGGCCGAGCTAAAGGAGTGTCAGGAAAAACTCGGCCAGTCGGGCCTGCCCAATCTCTGGGTGCCGCGGCCAAACCAGTTCTTCGCTGTAGAGCAATTTCCCTATCTGGGCACTGGCAAATTAGATCTGCGCAAAGTACGGGATCTTGCGGTTCAATTCTCGCCGGCCGAGTAGCCGGCCCTCCAATCACGCGGAAGCGTGCGAAAAAAAGCGCCGGTGGATTGCTCCACCGGCGCTTTTGGTTCTGGTTGAATTTCGCGACTAAAAATTGAATTTCATCGCAACCTGCATAATGCGAGGATCGCGGGTCGAGGTCACTGTATTGAAGGCCGAAGATGTCATGTTCAATGAGCCGCAGCAGATGGGGTTGGTGTGGTTGAAAGTATTGAAAGTCTCCCAGCGCAACTGACCGGTCAACCGCTCGGTGAACCTGATGTTCTTAAATAGCGAGAGGTCGGTATTCCAGAAGCCCGGGGCGCGGATGGCGCCGGGACGCTCCGTTGTTTCCGTCGTCTGGGTTGCGGGCGGCGCGGCCAATCCAGCTGCGTTGAACCAGGTTGTGGAGAGACTGTGGAGACCGCCCGCGTCAGGATTGCCCACTAGATTCGGTCGGCAGCCCAAAGGTGATGCGCCAAGCAGGCAGCCCGAGCCTGTTGGATCATTGCAGGCAACACCAGTTCCAAAGCATGTGCCATTGCCTAAGACAGCTGTAAGAGGAAGTCCCGTCTGGAAGGTCTGAATTCCAGAAAACTCCCAACCGCCCAGGACATGCCCTGTGAATCCTTTCTGGCTGCGAAGCCAGGGGATTTCCCAAACGAAGTTGGCGGTCACCACGTGCCGCCGGTCGGCAGAGGTCGGTCCGTAATTGCTGGCAAAATCACCTGCAACTTGGGGGATAGCAGCGCCACCCGTGCTTCGGTCGGCAGGATCGGTGGTCAGCCCGTGCGACCAGGTGTAGGCAAAATTAACCAACGAATTCCCGGAGAAGCGTTTCTGGATCAAAACCTGCAACGAGTTGTAGTTGGAAGTGAAGGCATCAACGAAGAAAAGTCCGGGCCCGTATCCGGTATAAGGCCGGACAACCGCCAGTTTGTTTGAGTTCGTCGTCCCATTTATGGGCCCGGATATGGCCACCGCGTTGGCCGGCAAAGAAACCGGGCCGGCAAAGCATGGCGTGGCGGCAGTACAGGCCAAGTAGGCTGCCGGAGCGGGTTCGTTGAGGTCCTCGAAGCCAGGAAGGTGAATGCCATTGTTCCCGTAGTAGCCCACATCCAGCATCCAATTCATGGGGAATTGATGCTGGACGTCCAAGCTCCATTGCTGAGAATAGGGAGACCTGTAGTTGATCGGCATGCGAGATTGGATTGTGAAAGGCGCCTGAGTAGCGACGGTGGTAGTTGCACCTGTCGGATTCGAGAGAGTGCTGGAGTTGATATTCAGGTTGGTTAGGAAGCCCTGGCTCAAACCAACATTTAACTCGGGGTTTCCGAATTCGAGGCCATTGTCATAGTAAAGCCCCCAGCCTGCGCGCACAGCGGTCTTTCCATCGCCCAATGGATCGACGGCGATGCCGATGCGAGGTGCGACGGCGCCATCGAATTCCGAACCTACCTTGCTCCCAAACGGTGACTGCGTGCCTTTGAATCCGTTGAAGGTCGGCGGATTGGCGAAGATAAGTCCGTTCAGCAAGTTGAAATTCGGATTACAGGCGCTCGCAGTGGGAACACCGTTCTTCAAATTCACATCAATGTTGCCGGTCGAGGTGATGCAGGGCGCTTGAGCAGGGTTATACAGGGCCGGATCGAAGTTGACCAACCGGCTGGAGCCATTAGGCCCGCTGGCATCTGTGGGCTCGCGGAAAAACGAGTGGCGGATGCCGAATGTAACCGTGAGTCTTGGTAATGCTCGCCAGGTGTCCTGCGCGTAGTACTCCATCTGGTTGTCAAAAATATTGGCGGTGACGTCCAGAGAGGCTTGCGAGAAGGACGCGAGCTGACCGAGAAGGAAATTTGCAAATGATTGCTCGAAAGAAAAGGGACAGTTGCCGTTAAATTGCGGGCCCGGAGGCGCGGTGCACACTGCCGTCGCAATTGGACCCTGCGATCCATTAGGTTGGGTGCAAGTCAGGACTGCAGTCTTGGCGGCGTTGAGGACACATGTTGGCTGTTGCGTAGTGTCAAAGGAGAAAGATCCATTATTGCTGCCCGAGAGCTGGTTCTCGTGTTTGTTGTAGTGGTAGTAGATGATGCCCATTTTGAAGGTATGGGCGCCGACAATCTTGGTGAAATTTCCGTAAACCGTATGGTTGGTATTGTAATCATTATAGGGACCGAAATCGGAAATTCCTGTTCCACCAGTGAGGGATAAAGAAGGCACGCGACCCAGGAGATTCGCGAAAGGCAAGCTGGCGCCTAACACCGTTTTGATGTCCGGCGACTGGGAGAAATTCTCAAGCCCGGTCACATTGCTGATGATCGCGCCATAGGAATAACGGTAGCCCACGTCAAAAAGCATTTTCGGACTGAGAGTGACCGTCCCGACAATGCTATACTGACGCCCGGGTGAGTTTGTGTTGGTTGTGGCGATACCGTTGATCGGCTCGCTGGTGAAGAGACCGCCGCCTTCAACGGTGGGGTTGCTGTCATTCTGAATCTTCCCGGCAAGAGCCACTTTAGAGCCAAAGTTATGGTCGATCTTGACCATGTCTTCGCGGAAGTTAAAAACATTTCTGAGCGTTGTAACGGAGTTAAACGGGTTTGAAACTGTAGCCGAATTAGGCGTAGGGAACTTTGAGAAAAGGTCTTTCACGTAAGCGGCCGCAACGGGATCGATGGATCCCGAGGGGATGCTTGTGCCGTATGTGGTGCAGGGACCAGGCGCACCGCCACTGTTGGCCCACTGAGTGCAAACCACATGGTTGAACACCCCGTTTGTCATACCTGCGTAAGGCAAGTTCGAGCTCGGATTTGAATAAGTGACTATGCGGCGAGCCTCCTCAGAGACGAAGAAATAGGTCTTGTCGCGATGCTCGTACACTTTGGGAATATAGACCGGGCCGCCCACCATGCCGCCAAAATCGTTGTACCGCAGTTGTGGCCGGGTTGTAACGGGGTTGGCGTGGTTATTGAAATAGCTGTTTGCATTTAGATCGTCGTTGCGAAAGAACTCATAGAGGCCGCCATGAAGGGCACTGGTGCCCGACTTGGTGATCACGTTGATTTGGCCGCCAGCGGAGCGACCGGATTCGGCGTCATATACGCCACGAACCACGCGGAATTCGCTGATGGCATCAATGCTGGGAAAAGAGAGCAGGGTGAGATTGGAGCCGCGATCCACATTGTCGGCGCCATCCACTTGCCAGTTGTTTTCCTCGCGGCGGTTGCCATTGATCTGGAAACTCATGAGGTTTGTCCCGAAGGGGGCCGTGGCGCCGGGGAAGTATTGGGAGGCGTTGCCGGAGTCAGAGGCGCCAGGCACCAAGAGCACGAGCGCGGCATAATTGCGGCTGTTGAGTGAAAGCTCACGAATTTGGGTGCCGGAAATCACGCCTGCTGCAGTGGCGCTCTCGGTGTCAACTCGCAGTGCGTCCGCCTGGACAGTCACGGATTCCGTGGCGGCACCCACTTCGAGCTTGAAGTTGACAGCCAGCTTATCGTCAACGTTCAGGACGAACCCCTTTTGTTCGGACTTCTTGAACCCCGTTGCCTCCACGGAGACGTTGTAACGCCCCACAGGCAATAGCGCGATGACAAACTCGCCATGGTCGTCGGTTTTAGACGTGCGGACGAATCCGGGCTGGTCTGCGTTGGTTATCGTGACGTTGGCACCCGGGGCCGCGTTTCCTTGCGGGTCAAGAACCGTCCCGGAAATCGTGCCGGTGACGTTCTGGCTGGAACAAACGCAGGTCAGAAAAAGCGCAACCACAATCGCGCCCAAACATTTGCTGGTTATGCCTCTCATGGAAGGCCTCCTTGGGGCCGTGTTCACGTTAAAGCCGAACAATTCAAATTCTCATTTTCAGCAATATGCACAATGATGTTGAAATCAGGCGAACCGCTCGCCGGAAACTTATTGCCACAACCAATCTGCATCCTGAAATGCAATCGCTTTGGGAAGAGTCCGGAATTCGCACTCGCGCCAAATTCCATGTTCGGAGGGATTGATTTGCCCTGGTCAAACCCGTGCGCAGGAATCAGCTCCGGCTGCAGTTGCTGATTCCAATAAAAGACTGCACGCAAATCCAAATGGTCCACATCAATCAGGACCACTTCTCACCCCTGTTCCCTGACCGCCGTAACGTCTGTATATAATGCTAAGTCGGAGAAAGTCAAGAACTTATGAGGAATGCATGGACTCGCGGATGAAACCGAGACCCATAATGGGAGCCAGTTACCTGAGACTCTCGCGTTTATCCGAGGGTTCACACTACTTTGGCCTAAGTGATAGTTGTTAGGGTGGAATTTTTCCGTTTCGCGATTCTTACTCCATTGTTTTTGTCCATTTGATTGAACGGTAGACTGGAGAGCAATGAAAGTTTTGGTACTTGCGCCGCCAATGGGGACCGCGGGCGGCATCCAACAATACACCGCGACGCTGGTTGCCGCGCTTGCCAAAATCCTGGGCGAGGAGAATGTTCGGCTGGTTGCGGTGGCGTCTCAGGCCGAGGCGCGCGCTGATGGGTCGCTTGCCTTGCGAAAGAGTGTGAAGCTGCTCTTCCTTACGCGAGTTCTGTGGGGAGCAATTACGTGGCGGCCGGATCTGGTCATCTGCACGCATCTGGGAGTGGCTCCAGCAGCCCTGAAAGTTAAGAGCCTGTTCCACAAACCCTACTGGGTCGTCTTGCACGGGATCGAGGTGTGGGGAAATTTGCCGCCCATGAAACTGCGCGCGCTACGGGAAGCGCAGCGGCTGATCGCGAACAGCCGGTTCACACTGGACGCGACAGTTTCTCGCCATAACTTGGTGGGCAAGGATTCCAGTATCCTTCCGCCATCCTTTGAACGGGTGCAGATTGCAGATAACTCACAGAAGATAGACATTTACGCTGGCACGGAAAACATTCGCCCAACCGTGTTGACTGTGGGGCGACTAGCGGCCTCAGAGAGATACAAGGGTCACGACGTGATGCTGGAAGCGTGGGTCCTGGTCCGGCAAAAAATTCAGAATGCAGAGTACATAATTGTTGGAGACGGTGACGACCGGCCGAGACTCGAAGCGCGCGCGCAGGAATTGGGAATATCTGATTCGGTAAAATTCGCCGGCGCAGTATCGGGCGCGTCGCTGCAGGATTACTACAAAGCGTGCAGTGTGTTCGCGCTCCCCGCACGAACTGATCTTGATCCTCGAGCGCCGCGCGGGGAAGGATTCGGAATCGTTTTTCTGGAGGCGATGTCGCACGGGAAACCTGTAGTGGGCCCTATGATTGGGGCGCCCGCGGAATTTATTCATGACCGACTGCATGGAATGCTCGTTGATCCAACCAAGCCTCAAGAAGTCTCTGCGGCGTTGATCGAATTGCTGGAACATCCGGAGCGGGCGGAAGGAATGGGGAGCGCAGGGAGGGATTGGGCGCGGCAGGAATTCAGTTTTGAAAAGTTCTACGAGCGATTGCAAGGTATATTGGCAATGGCAGCGAGTTCTGGCGGCCGATAAATCAATTTGATTAGTAGATTTAGGAGAATTGCCGGAAATGGCGTACCGGGCGGACGCCGATCACAGCAGGACGTTTCGCTGTGAAAGGCTGGGAGCGCATGAACTGTAAATTTTCCAAACATAGATAAACCAAGAATCGAAAGAGACCCGCGAGTGTTCACTTTTAGCAATAGGCGGGAACTGAAATTACAATTTTCCGCGGCGGTGCGTTATCGTTAATTGATTGCACGCAACCAGTCGGCGATTGAGGGAAATGCGAAGTAGTTCCGTCCAAAACGCCGGTTGGAAGCCTGAGGAGTGAAATTCAGACCTCAAGAAGCAAGCCAAGAAAATCCGGCACATTTCCAATTGAGATCTGACGTGATTGATTAAAGAGCTGTCGTTGAACCAGGTTCACTGTAGACATTAAGGGGGATTTAAGACTGCTTCGCTTATCTTTTCTGAGTTTGCGCTCTAATTCGTATCGGTTTTCTTTCATGAATTAAACTTGTGCCGGGGCCATGTGGTGAATGAATTTCGAGTCTTAATTTTTTCCAGCAAGCCACCCGCAAAGCTCGTTCGCATCGTCGAACGAATCCGCAGGGAATTGCCGGAAGTAACCGGCATTGCCATCGTTTACGAACCGCTTCGTGAAAAGCCTCTTGGAAGGCGCGTGCGTGGGATCTTGGGCCGAATTTCGGAACCCTACTACCTGGCATTTGTCTTCGACAGAAGCCTGCGGATGTTCCTCAGGCCTATCCGGCGCGCCGGAGATGCAATTCTGCGCTTCCTTCACGCCGCGCCCCGGAATCTGAATCCTCGTCTGGCGTCGTCGTTCGATGATTTGCAAGACTTCGCGAAAAAAAATGGCATCGCGATTTTGCTTACCAATGATCTGCACTCGGATGAATCACTGGCCTTTGTGCGCAAGTTCCGCCCGGACCTCGGAGTGATTTTCGGAACAAAAATCCTAAAGCCCGCGCTGTATGAGATCCCGAGACTTGGCTCAATCAACGTTCACAAGAAAAAAGTGCCGGATTATCGTGGTGGAGGGCCGACCGGTCTTTGGGAATTGCTGGAAGGGGCGAAGGAAATCGGCATCACAGTTCACGGCGTGACCACGAACCTGGACGGCGGGCCAGTTCTGCAGCGGACGACGTTGAGGATTGACCCGTACGACCGGCTGGAAAGCCTGGCATTGAAGGCCGATGTGGTTGGCAACGACCTACTTATCCAGACCATCCGCGACATGGTTAAAGGGACCGGTAGCTTTCAAGAACAGACGGGTGAAGCCCGGACCTTTCGCAACCCATCTGACCACCTATTGCTGGCTTATCGCCGCGAACTCGATCAGAAACTCACGCCATACGACAGACCTCGCGGCAGACCCATGTGGAAGCTGGTACTGCGAAGTATTCTGTTATATCCGTTCCTGTTTTTTAGAAATTGGAATTACCGCTTCCGGCAGTCCTTTCCCGTTATCATTCTTTACCACCACCTGATCACCGACAGGCCCCATCACCTTGGATTGCCCACTTCCGAATTTGTGAGGCAGGTTGAATTTCTCCGGCGACATTACCACATTGCCAGCCTGCCCGAGGCGATGCAGATGCTCGAGGCAGGGCGCGTGAAGGCGCCCACCGTGGTGTTGACATTTGATGATGGGTACGCCGAGAACTACATCAACTTGCGAGCAGTAACTGAAGAATATCGAATACCAGTTTTTCTTTTTGTAAGCACGGCGCATATGCAGAGCCAGGCCAGTTTTGGCCACGACCGACGCCGCGAGCAATCAGGGTTTTCTCCTCTCAGTTGGGAGCAAGTTGTAGTGCTCCACCGCGCAGGATTTGGGTTTGGCTCGCACACCAGGACTCATTTTGATTGTGGATCGACCGACGAGGTTGCGCTCAAAAGCGAGATCGTGGATTCAAAAAGCGAACTTGAAGGTTACCTGGGAGAATCGGTTGACTACTTCTCATTTCCCTGGGGGATGCCTGCCAACATGTCGGAGCCGGGTAAAAAGCTGGCACTCCAAACCTACGGCTATTCCTACGCAGCTGCGGGCGGAATAAACCCCCCGGGGATGAGTACACGGCAGATTCTTCGCCGGTGCGACCATCCACCGTTTGTTTTCGATCTTGAATTGCTGCTTCAATGCGTCCTGGAGTTTGATAACCGGGGCTGAAGAGCGATTCTTGCCTCTCTTCGTGAAGATTAGGAGTGTCAGACGAGAGGTCTTAATGTGCAAATGTTTTCATAATTTCGCACCGATTTGGTACATCCACCCCCATAAACCCATTGTTTTCAATGTTCTATGTGGACTCCAGGTTGGTATCCAACGCGCTCTAAGGGGTAATGACAAGCTGTACTTAACCCCTGGAGACCACCCGAAATGTTCAAAGGCCGAGTTGCACGATTGGTTCTAGCAGGCGCCCTGCTTTCCAGCCCCATTATGGTGCCGACAATAGCTGGAATATTGCATTTTGAGCCCACTTCTGCAGCCGCTCCCGTGCCAGGAAAGAATCAAGCTGTTCAAGGTCCAGCGCTAGGAACTGATCCACAAAAGGCCGTGAATCTGAGCGCATCTTCCATTTCCCCCGAGGAAGCCAGAGCCAGGGCCACGCACGCGGTGGAGGCCATGAGCTTGTTGCTCTGGGGTGTGTCTCTTGTCGGGCTGTCGATGCTGCTTAAATGGACTGTGAAGAATCGGCAGAAACAGCAAGTCTCCGCCAGCGAGTGAAAAGCAACTTTTGGCCCCGATCCGTGACGCTGAATCTAGGGTTCCTAAACATCCAATAATGAGGATTCGGACCGACTATTTGTTTGGGCTACTCCCACCAGCCCAGTGACTTGCGGGTTGATTGCGTCAAACAAGGCACTTGCTCGCAGCGCTTGCAGAAGTCGAACCAAGAAATTTGATTCATCTGGACGGATTGCCAAAGCAAACGTACTCTTGCAAGAGCAAGTCTTGCAGATCGGTTTTTGTTTAGCACTGAGTTTATAGGGAAGCTCCACCTCGATCGTATGAGTATTCAGGACTCACTCCCAGCCGTCTCTAATGGACTGAGCAAGTCCGCGTTCCGAAAGCATATTCTCTCCGTGGATGTGGAAGACTATTTTCAGGTGGAGGCATTTGCCGACCGGGTGAAACGGGAGGATTGGGAAGGGTTTCCTTCTCGAGTGGAGCAAAACACGATGCGGCTCCTTGACCTGTTCGACGAATTCAAGGTGAAGGGCACATTCTTCTTGGTGGGATGGGTCGCAGACCGGTATCCGAATTTGGTGCGTGAAATTGTCGCCCGTGGACATGAGCCCGCATGCCATAGTTATTGGCACCGGACCGTTTACAGTTTGACGCAAGAGGAGTTTCGAGAGGATACGCGCAAATCCAAGGACCGAATTGAGCAGATCGGCGGCATCCCCGTTCTGGGGTACCGTGCCCCCACATGGTCCATCACCCGGACGTGCTTGTGGGCGCTCGACGTCCTTGTAGAATTGGGCTTCCAATACGATTCCAGCATTTATCCGATTCAGCATGACCTATACGGTCTGCCCGGAGCCGGAAGGTTGCCCTACACACATCAACTGGGTGGTGGACGAACGCTTCGCGAATTCCCTCCCGCGACTGTGAAGCTTGCAGGAATGACTTTGCCCGCCGCTGGGGGAGGGTATTTACGCATTTTTCCACTTGCTTACACACACTGGGCGTTTCGCCAAATCGAGCACAGCTCCGAGAACCCAGTGATTGTTTACCTACACCCCTGGGAGGTTGACCCGGAACAGCCGCGCATACAGGGCCAGCTGAAATCCAAATTTCGCCACTACACGAACCTCAACAAAATGACAGGAAGGCTTCGTTCCATTCTTGGACGATATTCCTTCTGGGCATTTCGCGATCTGTTGGCTGCCTCCGGCGCTGACCCGAAAATGAACCCACTGCTTGAAGTGGGACCAATGGCTCCTGGGCTACGGTGAACAGGTGCAGGATCAGCCTCAAACCCGGACTGCCGCTGACGCCGCGAATTCCCCAAAGCGATTTGCTGAAAAGATAGACAAAATCGCGCCATGGATCTTGACCTACCACGAGGTTGAGCCCGACAAGTCTAACTATTTGTATGCAGTTACTCGCGCTCAACTGGACGAACAGTTGAGCCTGATCTCAACGCGAAATCGGCAGCTTGGCCATGCTTCTCCGGGTGCCAGCGTGACATTCGACGATGGACACGTTTCAAATATCCAGGTGGCCAGGCCTGTACTTGAGCGGCACGGTATCCCGGCAATTTTTTTTATCACCGCCGGCAGAGTGGAAGAACGCCCTCAGACTATGACCTGGGCGCAATTGCGCTCGCTCGTGGAAGCGGGACATTCCGTGCAGTCGCATGGCTGGTCGCACAAATTCCTGACGCATTGCTCGGATTCAGAATTGAGGGAAGAATTGCAGCGCTCGAAGGGAGAAATGGAAAGCCATCTGGGCGTCCCTGTGGAGTGGATCTCTGTTCCCGGTGGGAGATGGAACCGTCGCGTGGTGGACGCGGCAAGAGCTGCCGGATATTCTCGTATTTACACCTCTGATTTCTGGCGCAAACCGGCGGAGTCCGATGGAATCACGGTATTGGGGCGTTTGATGGTTCGGAACACAACCACAACTCCCCAACTCGGACGGTGGCTTTCAACGGACGTTTCGTCTTTGCGGATGCTCCGAGCGAAGGGCCATGTGAAGGATGCAGTCCGCGCCGTGCTAGGCGATCAGACCTATCATCGCCTGTGGTGCTGGCTGGCGGACGACAGAGGTTCTGGCATGGAGGGTGAAGCCTGAGCGGGACGCTTTGGTATCAAGAGTAAGAGCAAGATTATGCGGATCCTTCAACTCATCGGCAGCCAAGGTCTTTACGGTGCAGAGAACGTCCTTCTGAATCTTTCCGTTGAGTTGCAGCGCCAAGGTCATTCCTGCGTCGTCGGCGTTTTCCGGGATTCCCGGTATCCCAATATAGAGGTGGCCCGAAGAGCCGAGGAGATCGGGCTGGCTACGGCATTAATTCCTTGCCGGGGACAGGCGGACTGGGGAGCGGTGCGCGCCATCAGGGCATTGGTGAAAAAGAACGCAACGGATTTGATTCACACGCATGGTTACAAGCCGGATCTTTACGTGTATGCGGCGCAGTTAGAAAACATGGCCGCGGGCCTTGTTGCAACCTGCCACAATTGGCCCGGGCGCAGTGTGGCGATGCGGACTTACGCGGTGCTGGATCGATTGGCGCTTCGGCGTTTTGACCGGATTGCGGCCGTGTCTGAGATCGTTGCCGGGAAGCTCCGCAAATCAGGGATAAAGCAAAACCGGATCGCCTACATTGCCAACGGGGTTCCCATCCCTGAGCGAAAAGCGCAACCGTCGCTGGCGATCGAGATTAACAAAGGGAAGCGATTGTTGATTGGAACCGTTGCGCGACTTTCCGCCGAGAAGGGATTGAATATTTTCCTGGAAGCAGCCAAGCAGCTCACGGCTGAATTCCCAGAGGCCCTCTTTGTGATCGTAGGTGAAGGGCCGGAGCGCGCCGTGCTGGAGCAGCAAGCAAGAATGCTCGGTCTCGAAGGGAAAGTTATTTTTGCTGGAGCGCGGAGTGACTTGGGGGGAGTCTACGCATCTCTCGACGTTTTCATAATGACCTCATTCAACGAAGGTATGCCCTTGGCATTGCTGGAGGCAATGGCGGCGGGCCTGCCCGTGGTTGCCACGAGCGTCGGAGCAATTCCCAGCCTGATCCCGGACGCGTCGAAGGGCGCGTTGATTGAACCGGGAAGCTCGGCGGCTATTGTACAGGCGATTACACCCTTGCTTCGAGACGGCGAACTGCGGCGGAGAGTAGGAGAGAATGCCAGAGAGCACGTGCGCGAGAATTTCTCGGCCGGGCGCATGGCCGAACGTTATCTGCAATTGTATGCAGAAGCGGCGCAGCAAAGGGCTTCCCGAAGGAAGCGCAATGTCGAAGCGCAGGCAAGCGTCGCGGAGAATCACGGACGCACCAGGGGCTAAATCTTAGCCAAGGATAATCTGAGAGGGTTGAAGCTTTCACAGATGGACTCGAAGCCAGAAATTCGGTTCTCCGTCATCGTGCCGGCTCGAAACGAAGAGCGCATGATCGGGGGCTGCCTGGAGCGACTGGCGGCGATGAATTATCCCAGGGAAAAACTCGAAGTCATCCTGGTTGACAACGGATCCACGGATCGCACACTGGAAGTTTTCCAGTCGTGGGCCGACCGGCTCAATCTTCGTGTTCTGCAACGGCCCAATGTCAAAATCTCCGCGCTGAGAAATCTGGGGGCCGCAGAAGCGAAAGGCGAAGGCCTGGCTTTCCTCGATGCCGATTGTCTGGTGCCTCAGGACTGGCTTCGAGATGCGAGTTCGTTCTTGTCCAATGAAAATGAGGGCGTCATCGGCGCACACTACAGAATCCCGCCGGATTCGACATGGCTAGCGCGCTCCTGGTTCGATGATGAACACGCCAACACCGCCGGAGACACCTCCTATGTTCCCGCCGGGGATGTGTTGCTGCGAAAAAGCACGTTTGTCCAAATCGGCGGCTTCGACGAAAAACTGGAGACGAACGAGGACTACGAATTCTGCCGGCGCGCCCGGCGTCTCGGAATTCCTTTGCGCTCCTATCCGTGTTTGGAAGTGATCCACCTTGGAACGCCGCAGAAGATTGGCAGGTTTTACCGGCAGCAGCGTTGGCACGGGCGCCACGTTTTCAAGGTGTTCGTGGACAATCTGCCGTCGCTCTACAACGCAAGGGCGATCTTTTTCGCGATATACGCCCTGTTGTCTGTCTTTACTTTGGTGGCGGGCATCGGTGCCTCCATCATTACCGGCCACCCGCAATGGATTCTTGGGGCGGTAGGCTTTCTTCTGCTGGGCCCGATTCTTTTGGCGGCGCGTTCCACCGTGAAGCGAAGGAAGGTTGAAATATTCCTGCCGCTGGTCCTTCTCTATTTTCTCTATGGAATGGCGCGGGCCGCTTGTTTGCTTCCGCGGTTAGACATAAACCAATGGAAAAGCGTACCGGCCACAAACCAATAATCCCAACAAGATTCCGCGCGTGATTGAGTGATTGTACCTTTATGCTTAACTTAAAAAGAAAGAAAATCCGGCAAGGGATTCGGCAATGAGCAAGCTGACCGATCGCGTTTACGCATCGAGCCCCGTTTGGGTCCAGAAGGTGGGCATCAACGCCTTTGGGTGGTACTGGGCTCGCCGGCGATTGGGTGGAGATTTTCAACGATTCTCGCAGGCCTACGAAGAACGGGAATCCTGGGATCAGGACCGCTTTCGCGGCTACCTCCAAGACCAGCTTCGCACTCAGGTTCAACGGGCCTATCGTGAAGTGCCCATGTATAGGGAAGCCTTTCGGAGTAATGGCGTTTCCGAGGGCGTGCTCGAGAAATTCACGCTCGAAGATTTGAATAAGTTGCCGCTGCTCGACAAATCAAAGGTGCGCGCCAATTCCGCCGCGCTACTGACCGAAACCGCGGCAAAGAATCCGCCGAAATATTTCAACACCAGCGGAACTACAGGAACTCCGCTACGGATCTATTGGGACTTTTCCGTTCATCAGCACAACATCGCGGTGCGGGCAGCGCGATCGTTCCGTTGGGCAGGAGTCAATTACCTGGAACCGCGAGCAGTTTTGGCCGGACGCATTGTCGTTCCCCCATCGCATCATCGCCCGCCGTTCTGGCGATATAATATGTGGGAAAAGCAGCTCTACCTTTCCACATATCACATCCTTCGAGAAAACCTCCACGATTATGTGGCCGCCATCAACAGGTTTAAGCCCGTCACCATGACTGGATTTGCCTCCGCCAACTATTTTCTCGCCAAGTTGATTGGAGAGTCGAATCTCGAAGTAAACAGCCCTCGCGCCATAATCACCACCAGTGAGCGTCTCGCACCGGAGATGCGCGAAGTTCTGGAGCGGGTGTACCACTCGCGCGCTTATCAGGAGTATGGCGGCGTGGAGAATTGCACTCTCGCGTCCGAATGCGAGAAAGGCCGGATGCATGTCCATTCCGATTTTGGGCTCCTGGAGATTTTGCGTCCGGATGGGACACAGGCGGCGCCCGGAGAAGTCGGCGAAATGGTACTCACTGGATTCGCGAACGTGAACCAAATCTTCGTTCGCTATCGAGTGGGCGACCTCGCGGCCTGGTCCAAGGATCCTTGCCCCTGCGGGCGAACCCTGTTCCCCGTTCTGGCTGAACTTTCTGGTCGGCAAGAAGACATCATCATCCTTCCTGACGGGCGTGAAATGACGCGCTTCGATTTTCTCTTCAAGGATCTGGACGGCGTGAGGGAGGGGCAATTTGTGCAGGAAGACCTCAATCATTTCGTGATTAACCTGGTACCCACCTCTCAATACACCTCAGCAGATGCGGATGAGATCCGCGAGCGAATGCGGGTTCGCTATGGGGTCAATTCCAACTCACAGGTTGAAATCCGGATTTTGGAGAGGATCCCGCTTGAGAAAAACGGTAAGTTCAGGCCTGTGGTGAGCCGGCTGAAGCGAAATGCCTCAAATCCAGGCTCTCGTTGAGGCGGTGGTCCCCTGGGGAAGGCGATAAGGACCCCCTCTCGTTCCAGCCGGGAATTTATACGTAACATGTTGGTTAGTGTCCCGATTGGATGTATAATTCAGGCTGGCACGTGCTCGGGGTTAATACTGCGTCGGGAATCTGACTAGAATTCTCGAACCTTGTCATCTGAAGGGCTGAAGTTGCTGTTTCGCGTCCCCCTAATTATAACCCCCCTGAGAAGTGTCGCTCATAATAGGGAAGGGCTGATGAGTGTCTTTGAAGCTAGCGCTAATTCCATTTATCATGCGGTCGTCGAACCGCTGGTTCGAGACCCACTCAGGCGGCAGCGCATCAAGCTAGCCTGGTATGTGTGGGGCTATTGGCATTTATTCAAGCCTGCAGGAACGGTTTCTCTAGCCGAGCGTT
>DATGHC010000086.1:0-81015 GCA_035308165.1 Candidatus Acidiferrales bacterium
TATCCCCGTATGTGTTGAAGGAAGACGTCCGTACGAATTTATACACGACACAGGGGTTTAGAAAAATACACCATGTATATACATCCGACCGTAATCAACGACAATATTACGTCCCCGGCGCTACCAACGATTGGGAAGACAATCGAACGTCGGGCGATGTTGGTTCTTCTTGTATTTTGCACTCTTCTCGGTTGTCCTTTTACCGTCTTTTCGCAGATTACGGCGCAACCTGTGCCCTCCAAGTGGTTGCGTGAGGGGAAATTGATTCCAGAGGGATTCAATTTTTCAATAGATTCCCCCGATCCAGATTCTGAGTGGTCATATGCTTACCTCCCCGACTACCAAGGCAGCAAGTGGACACTCTTTACGGTTGACATGTCTATGGGTAGAAGATTCGCGATAACGGTGTTGGATAAGAGCGGTGAAATGGGCCCAGAGAGTACAAGGAAATTCGTTCACGGATTTCAGGAATCTATGCCGAAGGACTGGAGTGTCGGGGAAGCGAACATCGAACCGTCCGCCTTTCCCTTGAAGGATTCATCAAGGTTTAAAATTGAAATCCATCTTCCAAACGATTCAGTCTTATACGCATACGGTTACATTCTTACCGGGATAAGACTGTACGTGCTTCTCGATTATACTGTTGAGACTACTGAGCCGCGTCAATTCACTCAATTCGTTAGCTCCTTCACTTTTCTGTCGCCGAACAAGTCGGAAATGACATTTCACTCATATGCATTGTGGATCGGGGTCACTCTGGCATTTCAAGGTTTGATGATATGGATATCAGTGAAGGCAAAACCTCTTGGTGACAAGCCCTATCGCTGGGGCACATACACCGCAATTACGACTGGCTTGGTAGGTTTCTCATTTTTATTGATAACTTTTTCTTCGGTCGATCCGTATGGGAAGGCGGGCGGTGCAGTTTTGGGGATTTCTGCCATTTTGAGTTGCATCGGACTATTGCGCCGCCATAAATTTGGTGTGGTGATGTTCTACATCACCTATATATCACTCATCGTGGGCGGTCCGGTCTTTGAAGCTGTGCGAAATCAGGCTGCTAGTGCACAAAAAGAGGGACAGGTAGGCCTCGCGCTGGTATTTCTCGTACTTACGGCGATCTATTTGAAGAAAAGGTGGGCGTTAATGGGCACACCGAAGAACCCATCGCCAACGCCGCTGCCGGTAACCTAGAAACCATCAGGCCAGAAATGGATTTGTTGCTTGGATAACCTTCCCCGTTCGATCTGATTTGGCGTGGGAAGCGCGGCCGAGGCCTTGGGAGATGTTCTGGTTTACTACCCTATCGGGGTATGGTATATACGGATAGGTAGGGTACCGAATTTTGTTGAATTGCGTTTGGTTGAATTCTTTGCGCGAGGGTATTTTATGAGAGTTGCTGGGTCGGCTGTGCTCGCTATTTTCGGAGCAAGTGTGCTTGGGCTCGTGGGATGTGGGCGCGGCGCTGACGCATCGGATGCCGGGGCGCCTCCTCCCTTGAAGGTTGAAAAGGCGGAGGATGCGAATACTTTTACAGTGGAAAATGCCGCGCAGTTTCCGCTGATCGCGGCGGTTGAACACGTTGCGCCTTCCGAATTGAAAACCACTGGCACGGTGAATCCGGATATTTCACGGGCGGTTCCGGTGGTGTCACTGGCTGCCGGGCGCGTGGTGGAAATTGATGCGCGGCTGGGAGACGTCGTTCACAAGGGGCAATTGCTATTGAAAGTGCAGAGCTCGGACATTTCGTCGGCGTTTTCGGATTATCGAAAGGCGACGGCGGACGAGCAACTCGCGCGTACACAGGAGGAGCGCGCGAAGTTGCTATACGAGAAAGGCGCAATTTCGCAGAACGAGATGCAAATTGCGGGTGATGCGGCGGCGAAGGCGAAAGTGGATTTGGAGACGACGGCGGAACGGCTTCGGGTGCTGGGCGCCACGGATTTGAACCACGTGACCGGGATTGTGGAGATTACGGCTCCGATTTCCGGAGTGATTACGGACCAGCAGGTTACAAATGCGGCGGGTGTACAGGGGCTGAGTTCGCCGAATCCATTTACGATTTCGGATTTGTCATACGTTTGGATACTTTGCGATGTTTACGAGAACGATCTTGCGGCCGTCCGGCTTGGAGACAAGGCTAGCATCCGGCTGAACGCATATCCGGATAAAACTTTTACGGGAGCGGTGAGCAATATCAGCTCGACGCTCGATGCGAATTTGCGTACGGCGAAAGTAAGGATTGAGGTGAAGAATCCGGGACTGATGCGTCCGGGGATGTTTGCCACTGCGATATTTCACGGACAAAAAGCGGAACATTTCACGGCGATACCAGCGACGGCGATCTTGCATTTGCACGACCGCGACTGGGTTTACGTTCCCGCAGGTGACAAGAAATTCCGGCGTGTTGAGGTGCGAGCCGGCGACATGCTAGCCGGACAAATGCAGATCGTGCTCTCCGGAATATCGGTAGGGCAGCAGGTGGTCACAAATGCGCTGGAATTCCAGAATCGGGTGGAACAGTAATGATCCGTGCGATCGTCGCCTTTGCGCTGAACAACCGGTTCATCGTTCTGGCCGTGGCGCTGGCGCTTTTCATTTGGGGGATCATTGCGTTCAAACGACTTCCGGTGGAGGCGTACCCGGACGTTGCGAACACGTGGGTGCAGGTCATCACGCAATGGCCGGGCCGGGCAGCGGAGGAGGTGGAACAGCAAATCACAATTCCCACAGAAATTCAGATGAACGGAATTCCCCATCTTCAGCATGTCCGCTCCGCGTCGCTCGCAGGGCTCTCAGTCGTAAATCTGATTTTCGATGATGATTCGGATAACGATTGGGATCGCCAGAAAGTGTTGGAGCGCATTGCCCAGGTAACTCTTCCACCGAATGTGACCGCGCAAATCGGGCCTGACTTCAGTCCGATTGGATCGGTTTATTGGTACACGATAAAGAATACGAATCCGAATTACGACTTGATGGAGTTGAAATCGCTCCAGGACTGGACAATCAACAAATACATCAAGGCCGCTCCGGATGTGGTGGACGATTCGTCGTTCGGTGGAATAACCCGCGAGTATCAGGTGAAAGTCGATCCGGACAAGCTGATTTCGTACGGATTGAGTCTCGCTCAGGTTGAACAACAGCTAACGAATAGCAACGCAAACGCGGGGGGAAGTTTTATCGAGCAAGGAGCGCAGCAAATCAACGTTCGCGCTGTGGGGTTGGTGACCAGCGTTCATGACATTGAAAAAATCGTTCTGAAGACGCTGAGGGGAGCCGCGATCCGGGTGAGCGATATCGCGGAAGTTGTGCAGGGGCCTAAAATCCGGTTGGGACAAATCGGAAGGGCCATTCACCGTTCGGATGGAGTGGTGGTTGACGACAATGATGTGGTCGAAGGAATTGTTTTCATGCGCAAGGGCGCGGATACCGCGGCAACGATGGACGGAATCCACGCCGCGGTGCAAAAGCTGAACGATCACATACTGCCGCCAGGCGTGAAAATTGTCCCATATCTGGATCGCGACGATCTGGTGCATTACACGACGCACACCGTGCTGGAAAACCTGGGTGAGGGCATGATCCTGGTCGTCATTATTCTTTTTATTTTCTTGGGAAATGTGCGCGGCGCGCTGATCGTGTCAATGACGATTCCTTTTGCGCTGCTTTTTGCCTCCATTTGCCTGGACTTGCGGCACATTTCCGCGAACCTGCTCTCGTTGGGCGCGCTTGATTTTGGAATGGTGGTGGATGGCGCGGTAGTGATGATCGAGAATATCGTCCGGCATTTGAATCGGCGAGAAAATGTTCAGAAGACAACGATGGATTGCATTCGGGAAGCGGCACATGAGGTGCAACGACCGGTTTTCTATGCAATCGCAATCATCATTACGGCGTATCTGCCGATATTCACTTTACAAAGTGTGGAAGGAAAATTATTCAAGCCCATGGCCTGGACGGTGGCATTCGCCCTCCTCGGCGCTTTGATTTTCTCCATGCTGGTGGCTCCGGCCGTGGCAAGTATTCTCTTCCGGCACGGCGTGAAAGAGTGGAAAAACCCAGTGCTGGTTTTCATTACGGCCCGATACAAATCGGCGGTGCGTTGGAGCATCCGCATGCGCTGGCTAATGGTGAGCGTGGCCGCGATTTTGTTTGGAATCGCAATTTACCTGGGATTTGGCGGTGCGATCGGATCGGAATTCCTGCCGCATCTGGATGAAGGCGCAATTTGGGTGCGCGGCACGCTAGCACCCAGTGCGGGCCCAACCGAAAGCGCGCGCATCGCTCAAAGAGCGCGTCAACTGCTCTGCTCATTTCCCGAAGTGCCGCAGGTGGAGAATCAAATTGGGCGTCCGGACGACGGGACGGATACGACGGGGTTTTTCGACATGGAATTCTTCGTGGACCTTTTGCCAAAAGAAAAATGGCGGCCGGTGTTTCACCAGAATAAGGAGCTTCTGATTTCCGCGATGGATCGCGAACTGGAAAAGATACCGGGCGTGTTCTGGGGATTCTCGCAACCGATTTCCGACAATCTGGAAGAAGCGGTCAGCGGTGTGAAAGGGGCGCTGGCGGTAAAGATTTATGGAGATGATCTGAAAACGCTGGAAGACAAGGGCGATGCGATTGTGAGTGTGATGCGGGGTGTCCGTGGCGTGGAGGATCTGGGGCTATTTCGCGTGCTGGGCCAACCAAACTTGAATTTTGAAGTGGACCGCGATTCCGCCGCACGATTCGGAATGAATGTGTCGGACGTGCAGGATGCGATTCAAACCGCGGTGGGCGGCAACGCGCTCAGTCAGGTGCTAATCCGAGAGCAGCGATATGATCTGGTGCTGCGTTATTTGCCGGAGTACCGGGACACGAAAGAGGCGATTGAACGGATACGCCTGCTATCGCCGATGGGGGAACGCGTGTCATTGGCGCAATTGACGAAGAGCAGCGTTACTGACGGAGGGTCAGAAATCTATCGCGAGAATGATTCGCGGTATGTGGCGATTAAATTCAGCGTGCGCGGAAGAGATTTGGGCGGCACCGTAGAAGAAGCGATCCAAAAAGTGAATGCGGCGGTGAAACTGCCGGTGGGATACACGATTGATTGGGCGGGCGAATATGAAAGTCAGAGGCGCTCGCAGCACCGCCTGATGATCGTGCTGCCCGTGACGCTGGTGGCGATTTTCATTATTTTGTACGCGATGTTTCGGTCGGTGAAGTGGGCGGGGCTTATTTTAACGAACGTGGCTTTGGCTCCGCTGGGCGGATTGCTGGCGCTGCTGGTGACGGGCACGAACCTGAGCGTTTCTTCGGGCGTGGGCTTTCTTGCGCTTTTTGGCGTGTCGGTACAGACAGGGATTATCATGGTTGAATATATTAACCAACTCCGGGCCAGGGGCTACACGATTGAGGAAGCCGCGGCGGAAGGAGCAGTGCTGAGGCTGCGGCCAATCATGATGACCATGTTGGTGGCGACACTGGGACTGTTGCCTGCGGCGCTTTCGCACGGAATAGGATCGGATTCGCAGCGGCCATTTGCGATTGTGATTGTTGGAGGGCTGCTGGCGAATCTGACGATGGGCATTTTCTTATTGCCCACACTCTATGTGTGGTTTGCGCGGAGCGGGGACAAGCTGCCGGAACCTGAGCCGGGAGATCCGGTATAGTAAAGAATTGTCCGAGGGATTCTGAATGAAGAAAACGGAAGTTTGCGCGCTGATTAAGGACATCGGAATCATTCCGGGCATCAGAGTGTCGTCCTACGACGACGGACATTTTGCGGCCGAGGCTGTCACGGCTGGCGGAATTCCAATTGTTGAAATTACGATGACAGTGCCGGGGGCGGTGGAATTGATTACGCACCTGGTGAAGCATCACCCCAAAATGATCGTGGGAGCAGGTACGGTGCTCGATTTGGAAAAAGCGCGCGTGTGCATTGACTCCGGAGTGAGCTTCTTGACGAGTCCGGGCTTGAATTTGAAAATCATTGAATTGGCCGCGAAGGAAGAAATCGCGATTCTGCCGGGAGCGCTGACGCCGACGGAGATTGTTACGGCGTGGCAGGCTGGGGCGGACTTCGTAAAGGTATTTCCATGCGCGCAACACGGAGGCGACAGCTACATCAAGGCGTTGAAGGCTCCGCTGCCGGATGTTTTGATGATTGCGGCCGGGGGAGTGAATCAGCAGACGGCGGCGAATTTTATTCTGGCAGGGGCGTCGGCAATCGGTGTTGGTGGTGAGCTGGTTCCGCCGGAAGCGATCGAAAGACGGCAGGCGGACCGAATCCGAGAATTGGCGCAACGGTTTGTGGGATTTGTGATGGAAGCGCGGAATCGATTGGCTGGACGATCATGAGGCGCGGAGAGGAGCAACGAGCGACGATGTCACACCTATCGCGGGAAAAACTGGACTTGGTGAATCGAACGAAGAAGATTATCGGACAACTCGAAAGCGTCCTCCGCGGATTGAACGAGGATGAACAGTGCGCGGAAGTTCTGCAGCGCCTGGCGGCCTCACGCGGGTCGATCAACAGTTTGATGGGCGAGCTTATGGAAGACCACATTCGGAATCACATGCCGAAGAACTCAAAGATGGCTCAGGAAGCCGCGGAGGATGTGATTGAGATTGTCAGGACTTATCTCAAATGAGGCCGCTTGTGCCTAATCCATCGCCACTACTTCGTGAGGTACGGCGGATAATTATTACTACGCCGCCCTAATGGTGCCGACACGTCTCCGAGTTACTGATTCTACGTAGGTTAGTTGGAGCCGGGAGGAGTCGAACCCCTGTCAGTGGTTTAGGAATGCTCGTTGTCGAGGCGGTAATTGAACAGAGCTGACTTGGCTGCCGGCATGCTGGGGTGGCGAGGGTTTCTGTCCAAGGGTTTCCCATGCAGCACATCCTCACGCACTTCGCCCTTCCTTACACTCTCGGCAGTGGTGCGTCCAGGGTACGGCTTCCAACCTGATTATAGATATGTGTACCCCGCAATTTCCGCACACACCATATGTCCCTTGCCTGATGCGACCTAACGCGTCCTCAATTGCTCGCAGGAGCGGACCGTCAGTCTGATGAAGCCGGATTTGAAGCTCTGCTTCGGCGTCGGCGTTGGCTTCTTCGACAGAATCTCTCCGTGACGCGCCCGCTGCCGGTACGCTGTGCCCCGACTCGCTGGTCGCAGTCAACAACTCCCGCTGCTTCTCAAGCAACAATCGCTTAAAGTGATCGAGCTGGCTTGCGCGCATCACGGGTCACACCGCCCTTACATATTACATCCGGCGTCAGGGGATCTGCCACGCTCACCGGAGTTGTAGCCTGCATCAGTGAAGCTGCATCCCGGGCCTTCCATCCTTCTCTTGGAGCGGACGCTGTCTGGCCCATTGGAGAACAACATGAGTTCATCCCGTCGCATGCAAGTTTAACCCGAGTGCGCTGCCATCTTTTTCGCAAGGTTTAGAAGCAGTTTCCGATTCCTCTCATCCATTTTCCCCAGTGCACAGCGAAGATTGTGAAGCATGCGGGCCTGCTTGCCGGATGCACCCCAGGCGAGTTTGCGTTGTGGGCTCCCATTAGGTAATTCAAAGGGTTTCGGCGGATTCTTGCCATCGTAGAAAAGGTGATATATGGGTACCTCAAGAGCCCTCGCGAACTTCTCCAGCGTTTCCAGAGAAGGCACGGTGTGACCACTCTCGACTCGCGAGACATAGGCGCGCAGCACGCCCGTGCGGTGCTCGATGTCTCCTTGTGACAGGTTTTTCTGTTCGCGCAAATCCAGGAGACGGTCGCCGATAATCATCTTTGAGCACTCCTTCTAGGAGACGCGGGGAGGGGGGAATGTACTACCGGGGCGAAGAACTAGCAACAACAGCGCGCGGCAGTGGACGCGGGCAGAGACAGGATTCTTGTCAAGCTGACCGCTGGCTGACAATTCTCTGCCGCAGCTTAAATCAATGAACTCCGGCGGTAGCCCTAAGAGAGCGACACCGTTAGGTGGCGCGAGCGAAGGGCCATGCGTCCCGCAGATAGGCTCAGTAAGCAGATCGGCGATGACAATGCTACTGACCCTCCAGCCGCTGTAAGTCCTCGCAACGGGCGGATTCTGCGCCTCCGAAGGAAAGGGCCTTATTTATTCCGCTTTATCTTAATAGTTAAGCTAGGTTAACATCCAGGTGTAGAAGGCAGCGGGATGTGTAATAACACGTGAGACGGTCCATTGGATATGACTTCCTAACGAGGCTAGTTCTTGCGAGCCTACTTCAGTGTTTAATGGTCGCAGCTCTGTTCGGGCAGGGAGAAACCACAAGTGCCATCCTGGGCCAAGTGACCGACACAAGCAATGCGGCCATTTCGGGCGCTCTGGTGACCATCACGAATCGCGACACCGGGCTGCATCGCTCGATCAAGACCGATGCTGAGGGCCGGTTCAATTTCCCACAGCTAAAGCCTGGCACTTACGAAGTCAGGGTGGAAGCACAAGGCTTCAATTCACAGCAGAATGATGATGTTTCCTCAGGCTTGGGACAAAAGCAGACAGTCAATTTCACTCTCAAGGTGGCTCAAACAAAACAGACTATTGAAGTTAGCGGCGAACCGCCGCTGATTAACCCCGCGAACGCAAACACCGCCACGAATCTGAATGCGCCGAAGCTGGAAAACCTTCCGAATCCGGGCGGCGACCTGACCTATCCTGTCCAGTTTGCCGCGGGCGCCCTTATCAACACTGCGGGCAGCAGCAATGATTTCGTCGGCGGCACGAACGGGTTCGGCAACGTGCAATTTAACGGGCTACCCGCACTCTCCAATGGCTACATTGTGGACGGGCTCGAAACGAATGATCCACTCACCAATCTCAATAGCGGTCTCTCGACGAATCTTGTGCTGGGGCTCAATTCGATTTCGGAGGTAACCGTAAATACGCTTTCGTATTCCGTTGACCAGGGGCGATACGGAGCATCGCAGGTCAATTACGTCACCAAATCCGGAGCGAACAAATTCCATGGAAACCTTTATGAAATCTGGAATGGTGCCGTTCTAAACGCTGCGGACTATTTCACAAACGCCACGCCCGGAAACCACAAGCCTCGATCAACCGTGAATCATTTTGGTGGCAGCATGGGCGGGCCGATTCTTCATGATAAGCTATTTTTCTTCTTCGATAGCGAATGGGCCCGGATTGCGCTTCCCATCGTCACATCCACTATCGTTCCAACCCCGGCATTTCAGAATTATGTATTGCAGCAACTCCCGTTGGGCCTTCCGGACCCTGCCAATCCTTCCAAGCTTATTTTCGCCCCCGCGCCAAAGGAGGTCCCATTCTATCAAAAGATGTTTTCGCTCTACAGTAATACCACCGGAGCGCCTCGAGCGATCCTGGGGTGTCCGCTTGGCACGGGCGGAGAGGGTTGCGCAAATAGCCAGAGCGTTTCACATTCGAGCGATGACCACGAGCAGGTGCAGACAGTCCGCATCGACTACAACATGGACACAAAGAACACAGCATGGTTACGCTTCCAGGTCGACACCGGAGTACAGGCTGCCTACACCGACCCGATCAATCCGCTATTTAACTCGTTTTCTCCGCAGCCCCTCTACTCCCTTGCAGCAGGCTACACACACGTCTTTTCACAGAACCTTGTGAATTATTTCAATCCCGGATTCTCCTGGTATGAAAGCCTGTTCGGCCCAAGCGACTTTCAGAAAACACTGGCTGCATTCCCCATTGTGCTGCAAGGAAGCGGCGCGATTGCGCCCTTTACGACAATCGGGGGCCTGGACAACTCCTGGATTCAGGGAAGGCGAGCCTCACGCGTATTCCTCAATGACAATCTGGCCTGGACTCACGGCGCGCACGAACTCACATTTGGAACGAATACTAGAGTTTTCCTTCTGAATGATTACGATTTCGGGCAGGGGAAGGTCCCCACCGTCACCTATGCCACGCTGCCGCAATTCATATATGGAGTCGCAT
This sequence comes from Candidatus Acidiferrales bacterium, assembly GCA_035308165.1. Taxonomy (GTDB): domain Bacteria; phylum Acidobacteriota; class Terriglobia; order Acidiferrales; family UBA7541; genus DASTCZ01. The sequence continues at coordinate 9,965 of DATGHC010000086.1, forward strand.
CCACCGCGACGAAAACCTTTCCCCTTTCCGCGAACGAACCATTTAACTTTCTCAATCTCGATCTCTACGCACAGGACACGTGGAAGGTCACGTCGAAGTTCACGTGGACTTTTGGCCTTCGTGATACGCTGAATTCCAATCCGGTGAATCCGCATCTGGGAATCGCCCGGCTTCGCGGGTCCTTCGATTCGATATCCCATGATGTGAATCAGCCGTTGAGCGCGGCGATTCAGACCAATCTTGGAAGCCTGTTTGTATCTACGCCGCTGGCAATCTTGCAGCCCAGAACAGCGATCGCGTGGCAGTTCGCGCCCAATTATGTGGTCCGGGCTGGTTTCGGGATTTTTAGCGACCTCTTACCCGGCACTGTCGCCGATATTGTCGGCGTCAACCCGCCATACGTTCGGACGTTTCAGGGCGGACTCCTAGGCGCCGTTGGCGGTACGGCCATTGCCCCGGGCGTGCCCAACAGCGCCATTGACGCGACTGTCGCCGCAAACAATTTATTTGCCGCCGGCTTTCCACAAGGAGTGCTCTCTTGCGCATCTTCGCAATCGAATCCCGCGGCATGCCTTCCACCCGTGGCGATCACGGCGGTGCCAGATGGAAAACTTCACGCGCCATACTTCATGCAGTGGAGTCTCGGGATCGAACATCAATTGGGGAATACGGCGAGCCTGCGAGTGCAATATGTCGGAACTCGCGCACTGAATCAGCCCTACTTGACGCAGGTAAACGGTTATCAAACGGTCTGCCAGGGTTGTTTTGCTCCTTTCCCGTATCTCCAGCCGACTGACACAAGGTTCGGGGCGGTCACGCAGTTCTCCACCGGCGCGAGCAGCGAATACAACGGGCTACAAATTACGGCGACAAAGCGTTTGGGACACGGCCTTCAGGGAATGGTCAACTACACCTTGAGTCGCTGTATGGACGAAGTCTCGAACGGCGGATTTTTGCAGTTCTCAGCGGGCGCTCTGCTCTCGCCTCTGCCGGGTGAGCTAGCCCGGAACTACGGCCCTTGCGATTATGACGTCCGGCACAATTTCAATGCCGAATATGTTTATGAGTTGCCGATCAAGGTGAAGAATCATCAGTTAGGCTATGCGCTTAACGGATGGCAGGTTTCTGGAACTTTCTTCTTGCATAGCGGCATTCCGTTCTCCGTGCAGAGCACGCCCTATTCGGCAAATGGAAACGGCATCGTGCAGGGCGCTGGACCGCAGTTCGCGAGCGCTGTTCCCGGAGTATCGCTTTACGAACACAATGCGATTGCGGTCACACAACCCGGCACGATCCAGTGGCTTAACCCGGATGCCTTTGAATCAATAGTTGATCCGAGTACCGGGGCCTGCCGTGGTGGCGACAGCCCGCAAAATTGCCAGTTCGGAACGCTTGGCCGCAATGCCCTGCGTGGTCCCAGCTTTTTCTGGAGCGACTTCTATATCACAAAATGGTTTCCTTTGAGCGAGAGGGTAAAGCTTAGAGTCGAAGGTCAGTTCTTCAACGTCTTCAATCATCCGAATTTTGCGCTGCCTAGTATGGTATTGGCCGGTATTCCAGGGAAGCCTTCCACCCAGACCGGGTTCGGAGCTCTTACTTCCACTACCGCGCCGCCCACTGGCCTGCTTGGTGTGGGCCTCGGCGGCGATAGCTCACCACGGATGATCGCGTTTCAAGCGCGACTAGAATTCTGAGTCTTCCACACTGCAAAAATTTGTTGCCTTCTTGTTTGCCACACTGAATTCGCGTGCAGGCCATTCATTCTGAAAGACCCCTGCCTATGAAATCTGCGCGGTCTTCCTGCGTTTGTAGTATTGGGGAGCTCTCTGAGGACCATGTAAACTAACCACACCACATTGGATTTGAGTTTATCGCCGCGATAGTCTTCATCTACGCGTCGCTTTGGTAGCATCCCCGTCCGTGGTAATCGCTACGAACTAGGCTAGAGTGTCGTAGCGCGTCTACCTCGGGCGGTAGGTTGCATGGTGCCCGATTCATCGAAAAGCCGTTAACGGGTTCAATTGGAGGCGGCCTGCCTAGCTTACGTCTCGCCAACGGTGCGTGACGAATGAAACGGATTACTTCCGGGTTGCCGACGATTGAGGAGTATCGCGGGTGCCTCGGATCAAAACGCCGAGTGCGGCCACTTCCACGGATACTCATCGCTCTTGTAACTCTCGCTTTCACCTTCTAAAGGCAATGCGTTGAGGTATGCTCTTCTGGAACATTCCCTAGAGATGAGTGAAAGAGCCCAGACGAAGAGCAAAAGTTGGTGGAGAACGCCGCTCTTACATCTCCCAGCGAGACTGCGCCAGCGTGAGGATCAGGTATTTTTGGTCTTGGCGCTGGTGATCGGCGCGTTGACAGGCTTGACGGTCGTCGCTTTCATCCTGCTGACGGAACGAGAGGGGCTGCGGCTGTATCCCGCGGGGGCCGCTCCGTGGCGGCGTGTGCTATTCCCGGTAGTCGGCTCGCTGGGTATTGGCTACCTGCTGTTCCGCTATTTTCCCAACGCGCGAGGCAGCGGAGTCCCGCAAACCAAGGCTGCGCTGTTTGCCCGCGAAGGCCGCATCACGCTGCGTACGGTGCTGGGAAAGTTCTTTTGCACATCGGCGACGCTGGCCAGCGGAATCCCCTTGGGGCGCGAGGGGCCCTCGGTGCAAGTGGGCGCCGGTATTGCGTCCGTGTTGGGGCGCCGCCTGGGATTGCGTTCCGAGAAAGTGAAAGCGCTGCTGCCGGTCGGCGCGGCAGCAGCAATTGCGGCAGCGTTTAATACCCCTCTGGCGGCAGTGCTGTTTTCACTGGAGGAGATCATGGGCGACCTCCACGCATCGGTGCTGGGTTCGGTGGTGTTGGCCTCCGCTACCTCATGGCTGGTACTCCGCCTTCTGCTCGGCAACAATCCTCTGTTCAAAGTGCCGCAATATCAACTCGTGCATCCGCTGGAATTTGGCGTATACGCGTTGTTGGGTGTGGCTGGCGGCCTGGTTTCCGTAGCCTTCACCAAACTCCTGCTGGGCATGCGGCAGCGATTCCTGCGCTTCCCCCTAAAGACGGTCTGGTTCCAACCAGTGGCGGGCGGCCTGTTAGTCGGCGTGATGGGATGGTTTGTGCCGCAGGTCCTGGGCGTGGGTTACGGCTATGTTGGCGATGCGCTGAATGGACGGATGGCGCTCAACTTGATGGTTCTGTTGGTGGTCCTGAAGCTTCTGGCAGTAACGACAAGCTACGCTTCGGGCAACGCGGGCGGTATTTTCGGCCCCGCCCTGTTCATCGGCGCTATGTTGGGAGGGACGGTGGGCGCCGTGGCCCATCATTTGTTGCCCGCCCAAACGGCGACGCCGGGAGCTTATGCACTGGTAGGGATGGGCGCAGTCTTCGCGGGTATCGTGCGCGCTCCTATGACCTCAGTGGTGATGATCTTCGAGATGACGCAGGACTATGCAGTCATCGTCCCGCTGATGATTGCGAACCTGGTCAGTCTTTTCATCTCGTCCCGATTGCAGCGGGAGCCCATCTACGATGCCCTGGCCGTGCAGGATGGCATACACCTGCCGACGGCAGAGACGCGCCGCCGGCGTGATAACCGCCAGATAGCCCGCATCATGCGCGCTGCGCCCGAGTCTCTGCCATCCGAGATGACTGTCAAGGAAGCCCTGCAAAAGATGGCGTCGAGTGAGTTCCGCACCTGGCTGGTGACGGATCGGCGAGGAGTGGTTGGCGTTGTCAATCTCCCGGCGCTCGAACGAGAGCGTGCGGAAGGCGCCGCCAAGCCTCTGGAGGAACTTGTGGCTGGGTCTGCTTTTCCGCACGTCCACGCCGACCAGGGGCTCGATTTGGCACTGGAGCGAATGGGCGAAAACCAGATCGAAATCCTGCCGGTAGTGAGCCGTGCTGATGTACACAAGTTAGAAGGCATCGTGACCCTGCACGATGTTCTGGATTCATACGGGGTCAACATGCCTCCTCGGGCTTAGGCTTACCAGGAGATCCTCCAAGCATCACGGACAAACCGTAAGTTATTTCGAGTCAGAAGTCCGCTTGTGGGAAACTGAGATGTCCGTCGTCGCTTACTGCCGGTTTTGAGAAAATCACGGCGTGCTCAGAAGCTGAAGCGGTTGAAAATCATGTGTTTGTGGGCAGCGAGGATTCACGGGATTCAGTCGAGCAGAATCAGAAACTTACAAATCACGCAAACCTAGGGTTTTTGGGCAGGCATCGGTCGGATCTGCGGTTCAAACCCGCTTCGACCCTTCTCATCCGCCGAGCACTGAGGCCGGTCCTTTATTGTTCATAATTCATAGTTAGGGGAATATGGTGAGAGGTCTCTGATGGCTGTTGAAGGGCTCTACATGGTGTGGCGTATGCGACTCTCCCCCATTCCATACGTAAGGGCTTATGGGGATTTCGTACTTAGGGATGCATTGCTGGCATTTTCCGAAATGGAAAAGAGAGCAGACGCAGTGGTGAACGCCGAGTATGAACGGCTTAGTTCGCAGTCAGTTGGCGAGGACTGGGATGGCGACATGAGCGTCTTCGCTGAAGCTGCAGAATGCAAGGGTCAAGCATTTTATGAAACTATGTATTCTCTCCGCCAAATGACGCTGAACCTCTTTACGGCGGGGCTCTTTCACCTTATCGAACAACAGCTCGCGAATCTTTGCCAAGACGCCTCATTCGACGTGCCTCCGCCAAGAGACACAAACATCGCGATTGTTACAGACTGGTACGAACGCCATTTTCATATATCAATACGAACGCTCGGGTGCTGGGCCATGATCGAAGAGCTGAGGTTGGTCGCGAACGTCGTTAAGCACGCAGAAGGTGGTTCCGCAAGAGAGCTAAGGAACAGACGAGAAGAATTGTTTGTGCCTCCGTCCATTCGCAATTCCTCATCGGAAATACAGCGACCAGCATTCCCTGTTGCGGCACCTCTCGCTGGGGATGATCTGTATGTTACGGAGGAAGTGTTCCAGCGCTACGCCGAGGCTGCGAATGAACTTATGGAAGAGATCGCCCACTTCTTCGACGTGCAAGGCGCGGAATATTTTCCGAAGCCCGGATAAAAGAGCTTCCCATTATTTGGCTAGGTGCTGGCTTGGAGTGAGAATGGCGTTCGATCCGCACGCTGTAAAAATCCACATAGACGGGAACTGCTGGGACAATCCCGGCGGTAGTGGGGGTTTTGCGGTACGCGTTGAATTCGGGTGCGACATTGAGCGTGATGATGAGCTTGTTGAGTATCGAGGCTATTTCGAGACGAGTAGCAATCGGATGGAATTGCGTGCATGCATCTGTGCTCATCAGTGGGCGTATAACCATATTGATGAGCTCGGCGGTCGGATTCTAGTGCTGACGGATTCGACGTACGTTTGTAATTCATATTCTTGGGCAATCGGGTGGTCCCAAAATGACTATTGCAACAGTGACGGCCGACCAATGAAGAATGAGGATCTCTTAAGAGAACTAATGACGGCACGGCGGAAGCTCGCTCGCCTGGTGCGTGTCGAGGTGAAACTAATTCCGCGGAGATCGGATCTGGGTGCGAAAGAAGTGGACCGCGTGGCGAAGATGGCTGGCCGGATGCCGAGCCACGTTGACCGGGGATTTCCAAAGGGCAAAATTGGGCGCCCTAAGAACAACATCAAGGGCGGAGCAAAGCTTTACCCCGCGGGCGGACAGACGCTTTTTATTCGGCCTTACAAGAGCGACTATGTTCGCCGCAGCATTCAGCTTTTCAGGTTTGAGGTATGGGACGAAGCGAAACAAATGTTTGCTGATAAATTCGAGGTCTACGCCTCTCCTGAGATCGGAAATCAATTACATCGGCAGAACGTATACCACGTTCGAATGAATAATTTGCCGAGATACCCGCAAATCGTGGAGATCCTCATGGCGATGAAGGAGGCTGAATTCATTGCTCAGAAGGATTCCGCGTGTCCCTGATTTTTCATTGTGCGATCAAACGAGACGGGAATCGAGCGCACTTCGAAGGTTCACTCTCTCATTGTCCTGAAGTTTCCACGAATGGCCGCAAATGCTTACAACCGAAATCTCAGAACCGTTTCTGAGTGATCGGACGAGCGCGCCGCGGTTGGAGGATACCGGTTTGGAGGTCCGGCATTCGGGGCAATATGAAAGAAACCCGCACTGCTCGTTGAGCTCTTGCTCAAACTGGGCAGCGAACGTCCGGATTCCCGACGCAGTGAGCTGACCGAGGGCAGCGAGGTCCAATATCTGACTAGTTGTGAGAGCGAATCCGTCAACGAAGTGGACCATCGCGCCTTCGAATGAGACGGCGTGACTCACCTCCATGCCCTGACTCTGCATTTCGCGGCATGCGCGCTGAATCGGAAATTCGAAATCGGTTTGGCCTGTCATAAGGCCTCCAAGTCTGGAGCATAACATAAGGCGAAACTACGGCGAACACTTTTTACCGGACTTGGATCACTTTCTTTCGGCGAGAAGCATGTGTGTTCCTGATAAGTTCCCGCTGATCGTCAGTTTCGAGGTATGGGAGTCTTGTTCGTTTCCAAGCCGTTGCACAAAACCGTTTAGAAATCCCCTTTTCTCAAGAAGGCGCAAACCGTTCATTAAGCAAGGGCGGGCTAGTGGCTTTGGGGCCTTTAGAAAACAATCGTTTTCTAAACGGGCTAGGTAGGGCCGGGCCAGAAAGGGGCGTGTGAAAGGTGCGGGCGTACTTCGTAAATAGGCGACTGGCGTTTGGCAGCGCAATCACAACCTGGAAGCATGTGGAACGGCTTCCGGAACGATCAGATCCAATCAGACCGCCGTTCTACTGGAGGAGTTCATTAAGGCTTTTCCACTGGAGGCGCAAAGAATCGGAACGCTCCGTAAAGTTGTCTTGATAACTCCAGAGAGTATTCATCTAAACAAGTTCACGTATGAGTCAATCCTAGACATGAACGACGATCACCTTAGAAGGTTATACGAAGAGGCGAAACAGCTTTAGGGGAGTTGTCGGCGCCCGGCCGGATGGGGGGCGTGAGTTCAAAGCGTTCGAACCATGGAGGCGATTTCTTCATTGGGTTGGTAGTGAATTCATATCGAAATCCCTGAGCAGCCCTTAACATTTGTTGTTTGTCGGCCTGCTCGCGCGCTTCAGATACCGGGGGATCGCGGCACATATGAAGCAGGCTGCGCACTCGGTCCAGCGGCCACTGCGCAAAGAGTTTCGTCCTCGGAGTCTTTCGATCATTCGATAAGACGCAGCCAGATTCACGCTGCAGGATCGCACTCAGTCGTTACTTGCTTGAGAGATCCGCCAATACAATCGCGAGAGCACGGCGAAAATCGAGGGGCGAATTCACGACGAATACTTTGGGATTCAACGGCTCCACCATCTTTTCAAGGCCATCCCGGAGAGGGGATGTAAGCTGGAAATTCAGCGTCGAACTTCCCTGTTGCAAATGAAGAAGTCCTGCCCGCTCCTGGAATAGTCTTAGACCAACCGAGATCGGGAACCGGATCATGTAGACGCTGCAATCGCAGGGCCGGTCGAGCTTGATTCCGCTGATGTCGGCCTTGTCGTCGAAGTTCGTTGGGCCGGTTAGAACGACAAAGACGTGCCTTGCTGTTGCTGAACTTCCAGAAGCGTCTCCGGTTCCGCTCAATATCCGCACAAGCTCCGTTCTTAGAAAATCTGCGTCATCTTTGGTTAGCGGACTTTTCGGTTCCCACAGTGGAAGGCTACTTTCGAGTGCACTCCACTCCAAATGGTGGAGGTCCGGCTGTTCGAAACTTACCTCACCGCGACCATAGTCGATGACCGTCGCGCCTGCTGATCCGTTATTGAAGCTGATTTGCGAAAATATCTTCAGCGCCGGAAGTATCCACATGTCGGGGTTTGTTTCCGCAATGATATCGACTCGTAATGGCCGGAGCGTGTTTACGGACGCATTGAACGTTTCCGTGATTTCTGGCGCTAACCAAGCTGCTGGCCGTCGCGTCTCATGCACAAATTCAACCTCGGGAAACGATTGCCAAAGCTGCGGAAGCGGATCGCCTGCCAGCGGAGCAACCTCAAGCGTGCGATGCGCAATAGTTCGTTCATGAGTCGCCGTGTGGTAAGCAATGATCGACACCTCATACGTTCCCGGCAGCACGAATGCATCGACTGAGTAGGTTAGGTTCATTTGCGGCAGCGTAGCGCGGTATATCCTTGCAATTTCGATCTCGCCCCCGAAGTCGAATTGGTGCTCGGCTGAGTCGGTGAATCGCAGCGCGAAGGCGATGTCTCCATCCGCGCCTCTCTTGTAAATCTCGCGGCCATCGAATCGAAAACTCACTCTTGCGCTCAATCGCTGATAAACAGTGAGACCGGCAGACCGCACATTCAATTTCCACGGAATTTGGGCCTGATCCTTTTCCGCCAGCCACTTGTCGAGGGGCAAGGTTCGAAATAACGCGGGGTCGGGAACGAAGAGTCCGGACGTCTCCTCCCTGCCTTCCTCATTGGTCAACTCTGTGTAGTAATGCGGTCCGGCGGTCGCCGTAAGCCTGTAATCGTTTCCCGCTTGACCAAACTGCGGTTGCAAGCTGACGCTTAGCACGTGTGGGGCGGACTGGCTAGGATCGGCAGGATAGAAACCGATCGTGTACCGGGATTTGAGTAGCTGGATCAGTGCCTGAAACGCGGGGAGCAGGCCGTCCTTGCTATTTACGTCGAAGATTTCGCCTCCGGTTAATGCCGTGAGTTTTCCGACGTCGATCATGTTGGGACCGCGAGCAACGCGTTGAACCTCCGCTGGATTATTTCCCGCAATTTTCAGGTTGTATACAGGAGCATTTGCTTCGAGCGTCGCTCTGACAACTTCCTCCGTTCGCAGGTCGGCGCCCGTCGGCACGTCATCGCTAATCAACACGATTACCCGCTGCGCCGGTCCTGCATTTCTTTTCAGATATTCCCCCGCATCGTAAACGGCCCGGCTGATGTTTGTTCCACCCTGATCGAACTTGATCGATTTGAATGAGTCCGATATCAGTTCCTTATTCTTGGTAAGGTCCACGCGACAGTCAACGGAGTCTGCAAATGTGAATAAGGCGACTTCGTCCTCTGGCTTCAGGGCACGTAGGGCGGTAATTGTGGAGTGGTCTAGTTGTTCGATGTACGGGTCAGTCGAACGGCTTATGTCAACGACCAAAGCGACCGCCAGCGGGAGCTGATCGTGGCTCAGATACGAAATCTTTTGCGTTTCACCGTCGTCCTCGACGACAAAGTCATCCCTAGTTAGGCCATCCATTACGCGGCCGGCCATGTCCTTTACGGTCGCGTTCACCAGTGCAAGCTTTACGTCTACGCGAAGCGGCTGTGTGCCTTCGGCCTGCGGGTTCTGATTTTGAGATTGACCGGTTGCGTCGCTGGTTTGGGATATGAAATCCTGTGAAGTTCCCTTACCAGCAAGTGCAGCAATAAGGAAAACAAACGCTAACCACAGCCATCGCCAGATCATTAGGATCGCCGCCAATGGAATTCTTGATTCAGGTTTTCGTTGGTTTGCAATCGGTACATGAGGGTTAGCCAGATCAGGTTTACGTCCAGCTTTTCAACAGGCCCTCTTAGGAGAATTACGTCATCCATGCCCAGCTCGTTAGGATCCTTTTACGCTCAATCATCTCATGTAATTAGGTCGTTGGAAACGCGCTAGCCAGAGAAGTCGAAATCGCCGCACCAACGAGGCAAGCCAGGGGTGTATCACTTTTCCCCACTCTGTAACCATACCCCGCGACGCGTTGAGGAGATATCTTATAGGGTGGGGAAAAGTAACACACCCCCTACACGTCAGGAACCACGATAGTGCCTTTGCTAGGCAAGCGATGGACCTTCGGGAACTTGGCAGTAGATGGGTCTTTAACTGACGATCTTAGTCCTGGACGAAAAGACTCAACAAAATGAATGAAGAAGCAAATTATTTAGATCGCGAAGAAAAAACACTTGCATCCTGACTATCACAATAGTAGATTAGACGTCGACATAGGTGCTTCGAGATGATCAAACCGAGACTCACAAAACTGGAATTACAAGTGCTTGAAGCGCTCTGGCAGAAAGGGTCGTGTTCCGTTCGCGAGATACAGGAAACCTTCCCTGGGCCTGGCAGACCGGCTTACACAACTGTGCAAACGGTCGTTTACCGCCTAGAACGAAAGAAGGTGGTCCGCTGCGTCAAGCGCATCAGCAACGCAAATATTTTTGAGGCGATCATCTCTCGCAAGGACGCGCAGGGCCGATTGATCAACGAACTGTTGGCAATGCTCGGCGGCCGCGCCAATTTGGTCATGGCTCACCTGGTTGAATCCGGCGAACTAACTCATCAAGACATAAAGGAAGCTGAAAAGATTCTGCGAAAGCAGCCGAGAAAGGACAAATCACGATGACCCTCACTGATCTGTCGCCTCTAGCGAACCATATTTGGCAATCAACCATCTTCGCCATCGCGGCGTGGCTGCTCACACTCGCGCTCAGAAAAAACCGTGCCTCAGTGCGCTACTGGGTTTGGTTTTCAGCGTCACTAAAATTCCTAATCCCCTTCTCGCTCTTGGTCAGTATTGGAAATAAATTCGCATGGCATTCGTCAACGGCAATCACTCAGCCCCAGCTCGCTATCGTGATCAATCAAATCAGCCAGCCCTTCGCAACTTTCACGGAGGTATCCACCGCGATGCCACCGACCCATGCGTCCGGCGCGCTCCCGATAATCTTGCTGGCCACATGGCTTTGGGGCGTAATAGTCATCCTGATTTTTTGGTTTCGATCACTGCGACAAATGCGCGCAATCAAGCGAACCGCGTCTCCATTGCCGCTCAGCCTGTCGATCCCGGTGATGTCTTCATCGGCGCACATGGAACCAGGAGTTTTCGGAATCCTGAATCCCGTCCTGATTCTTCCCGAAGGCATCGCCGACCGCTTGTCGCCCGCACAAATGAACGCAGTCATCGCCCACGAACTGTGTCACGTCCAACGCAAAGACAATCTTACTGCCGCAATTCATATGGCAGTCGAAACAACTTTTTGGTTCCATCCGATAGTTTGGTGGATCCGCACGCAACTCGTCGCAGAAAGGGAGCGTTCTTGCGATGAATCTGTAGTCGGCATTGCAAATGATCCGCAAATCTACGCCGAAGCAATTCTCAGTGTTTGCAAACATTACATTGAGTCGCCGCTACGATGCGTATCTGGCGTATCCGGCTCGGACCTAAAGAGACGCATCCGGGCAATCGTCACGGGACGAGTCGGGGGCGAACTGACCTATACGAGAAAAGCAGTACTGGTTTTCGCCGCTGCGGCCGCTCTTGCAGCGCCTGTCTTGGTGGGCGCGATCGCTTCCAGCGCTGGCGGGCATTCTTTACTGATTGCGGCCATGCAGGATACAGAGGCTGCCAAGTATGAAAAGTTTGTCGCGGAGGTCGTCACCATCAAGCCCGGCGATCCCAGCGCACCTGCTCGCTTGTTAGGTATCGGCTTCGGTGGCGATAAGTTCGGTGCCCGGAATGCGACCCTGATGGAGATGGTCCGATATTCGTACTCACTAGCGCCAAGGGGCGAGGATGGGCACGTTACCGGAGGGCCGAACTGGGACAATTCCGATCGTTACGATGTCGACGCCAAGATGGAGCCGTCTGTCGCTGAAGCACTGTGGAAGCTTCCACCGGAACAGCGCTTTAAGGCGATGCAGCACTTGATGCTGGCGATCCTGAAGGATCGGTGCCAGCTTTCAGTGCATCGGGACGTGAAGGAGTTGCCAGTCTTCACACTCGTTATTGCCAAGGGTGGACCGAAACTGAAAGAGGCCAGCCCAGAGGAACTCGTCCTACCCGCTCCGGATAGCGATGCACGGGGAGGGTACGTGGGGCCGAGACTGGGATGGAGCCGGGGATCGATCGCCGGACAAGCGACGACCATACCAAGGTTGGTCAACCTTCTTCAGATGCTTTTGGGGCGGACGGTCATCGACAATACTGGCCTTACAGGAAGTTATGATTTCACGGTTCAATACACGCCGGATGAAATGGGCGGCGCAGCGCCGACGGCGTCCCCAACGGGAGCGGAGGACCAATCGGCGTCGATACCCGGTGAAATCGGGCCGTCTTTATTTACGGCACTCCAAGAGCAACTTGGATTGAAGCTTCAATCGGGAAAGGGCCCTGTTGAAATCATCGTGATTGATCATGTCGAAAGACCATCCCCGAATTAGATGAATTACGTGCTTGAATTCCTCGTGGGTAGGCCGTGTACGTTCCTGCGAACTTTTTCCCAAAAAAGTCTTTGGTACGGTGTGCGCGAGGCGCAAAGCTGACGTGGAATCCATTCGAACTTCCCGGTTGGCTTCCCGAAATCCGCTCCTGCCAGGAACCCTTTCCCTGCCAACTCTTTGACCGTTTGCGTCAAGACCGGGAAACCCAGATCATATTCTCATGCGAACTTGTTGGGCGGCGTGTCTTGGGGATTGCTCAGACCAAATCTCTCGTGAACACTTAGTGTCCGGGGGCCTATTCATGGATGATGTCGTTTCGGTTGAGGGCCTTGAGTGGTGCGAGGGGAAGGTCAGACGAATTGGCCTCACGGGACTCACATCCAAGATTCTTTGCACTAGGCACAATAATGCGCTTTCTGAGGTCGATGTTGGCGGCATCAAAGCATTCGACACCTTCAGGCAGGGAACCCGCCTTTCGAATGTCAGGTCCGCGCTTCGTCCACGGATTTGGCAGGTAGAGCGTACGACAATTAACGGGCCCCTGCTCGAACGTTGGCTTTTGAAAACACTCATTAATTTCACCTACGGTCGAGATCTTCCAATTGGTAGAGACAATTTGAGCCCAGGGAAGCCATCAGAGCAATTGGTTAGAATTGCATTCGGGCTTGATCGGTTTGTCGCTGGCGCCGGATTGTACATTATTGGTCATCCGGGGCAGAAAATCTTCTCAGTGGAAAAAGTGTCTGTCGCCTCAATGTTAGAAAAGAACGAATATGTGGCAGGGGGTTTTTACATTTTTAGAGGCAATCGATTTGTGCTGTATCTAGACTCGAAGGGACTGCCCGAGAAACTAACCGGAGTACGCGTCGAGAACGAAGATTGGGGCATCGCCAGACCCGTCTTCCACCCCACTGCCCTAAGATTCAATGTAGGAAAGCACTTGTCACACGTAATTGAATTTGTTTGGTAGCCTCCCCGAATGTAGGGAGACTTTCTTCGGCTCTGCTCAAGGCAATCCGAGTACTAGGATAGGTTCAAATTCCTGATTACGCTTGGTGTGGGTTAAAATTGGTAATCCATGAAGGTCTCGGCAAAGAGCGCGAAAGTTGTGAGAGATGTGATTACGGGCGATTCCAAACTAAGTCCATATCGCTCTGGCCAAGACTTAGTACAATTATTCCGACGATTCGGCTTCCAGGATGAATATGGGCAGGGATTTCCAAGCAGATGGAAATACGTGGAGGAAAGGATTGCCAAACTAAACGGCACCCAGGAGCTTGATAATCTCCTGACCTCAGTATTGGACCCCGTGGAATTTGTCGAAGACCAGCAGCGGCAAGCCTCCATCATTGAAAAACTGAATGAGTACCTTGCATTTGATGGCTACCAAATTCTAATCAAGGGTAAGAAATGCAAAATTACTAACCTCATCGACCCCGTCGTACAAGTAGAAAATAAATGCCAGCTCACTGACGACTTCGTGCACGAACAGTTTTCGAAGTTGGACGAAAAACTTAAGACGGACGACTTTGACGGTGCCATTACAAACTCGCGGTCGCTTATTGAGGGAGTCATAGCTGAATTACATCAGCGCCTAACAGGCGATTCACTGGAAAAGTCAGGTGACTTGAGACAAGATTTCAAAGCCGTCCGGGGGCTAATGAATCTATCCCCAGATGCACACTCGGATGAAACCATAAGGCAAATCCTCCAGGGTCTGAATTCCATAGTCTCGGGGATTGACAGCCTGAGTAATCAGATGGGAGATCGCCATATGCGTCGGCATAAACCACAGAAGCGTCATGCAAAGCTAGCCGTGAATGCGGCGAAAACTGCAGTCGACTTCCTGCTGGACACTTATCTTTCCAGGACCTAAGGAGGAAAAGAGCAAAATAGAAGAGTGCAGATGGAGTCTGGAATAGCTGGATTTGAAGTGTTGAGACTGCGATTAGCTTGCTTTTCTCTCCTGCCAGTCGATTAGACTTTCCCCAGGACTGACGCGGCTTTCAGCGAGGTCTGCGCTGCAGCAAGGACTACTAAAGGACTGCGAAATCGGCCGCTTAGGGGGCGGTGGGGCCTTGGCCGGTTTTTATGCTTAGATGAGGTTCCCCCGGTTCCTTATTGGGTGTACGTTCCTGCGGAATTTTTCTGAAAAAACGTTTCCGTACCGGGGACTACTAAATACGGTATCCTCGCTGCGTCAAAGTTCAGGAATATTGGGCAAGTCATCGCATCCTTGAAAGCCAATTAACTGAGATGAATCCAAAAAGTGCAATCGCCCTTCCAAATCCCACATTGTTGGTGTGGGCCCGCGAGAGCCTGAAGCTAGACCAGGAAGCTGCCGCAAAGAAGCTAAGAATTAAGGTCGAGAGAATCGTTTCTTGGGAGTCTGGAACTAGTAAGCCCACACTCTCGCAGCTTCGCAAAATGGCGGATTTATACAAGCGACCTCTTGCTGTCTTCTATCTACCGGAGCGCCCTAAAGACTTTCAGCCATTGCGTGATTTCCGCCGTGCTTCGTTAGGACTAAACGCGTCTTTGACACCGAACCTTGTGCTCGCAATCCGAAGGGCGCGGGACAGGCGAGATTGGGCATTAGAACTCTACGATGCTCTTGGTGAGGGTCCTCCAGAATTCGGTGGTTCGCTTAAGAGCGATATCGCTACTGACGACGCGGCGTCAGCAGTACGCAAGACACTCGGGATCAAGTTTGAGGTCCAGACTCAATGGGCGACTGCCTACGACGCACTAAGAAACTGGAGACTTGCTGTCGAGGCGGCTGGCATCCTTACATTCCAAGCCAGCGACCTTGAGACAAGAGAAGCTCGTGGTTTTTCACTGAGCGACAGGCCACTTCCAGTTGCAGTTGCTAACGTCAAAGACGCGCCGCGCGGACGCATTTTTACGTTTCTACACGAAGTCGTTCACATCATGCTCAATGAGAGCGGTATCTGCGATGTCATAGACGATAGGCAACACAGTTCACCGACGGCCCAAGTCGAGACCTATTGCAATCAAGTCGCCGGTGCGGCGTTGTTCCCGTTGACCGAGTTCATGGCTTCTGCTGTGGTTCGGTCCCATAAGAAGGGCGACCCGAGATGGCGGGATGCAGAGCTCAGAGACTTGTCGCGGAGGTTTGGGGGGAGCAGGGAAGCCGGTCTCGTAAGGCTCTTGAGTCTGCGTCTAACGACGTGGGACTACTACTTAGAAAAACGAGATGAGTTGTACAAGCAGTATCAAGAAGCGCAGAAGAATGCAAAGGGATTTGCTGCTCCCCATACGGTCGCGGTTAGCAATGCCGGGCTTACTTTCACGAAGCTTGTGCTCGACGGATTGAGTCAAAACAGAATCAATGCGAGTGACTTTTCCGATTATCTCCAACTTCGAGTGAAGCATTTGCCCGAGGTCCAGCGGGACGTACAGCTATCCACAGTGAGGTAGTCCGAGAGTGCACAGCATCGATACGAGTTCCTTTCTCGATGCCTGGACAAGACACTATCCCCAGGATACATTTTCGACATTTTGGGAACACATGGACCGGTCCGGGCATAGCGGCATCTTGAAGGTATCGGAGGAGGTCGTTGAGGAATTAAAGAAGAAGGATGACGGAGCTGCAATCTGGGTCAGAAAGCGACCTCACATGATTGTTCCAACGGACATTCCTATCCAGGAAAAAGTTCTTGGGATACTTAAGGTATTTCCCCGATTAGTGAATGCAGGAAAGAGTCGGTCCGGGGGAGACCCTTTCGTCATTGCCGTGGCCCTGGTGAACAAATACACGGTCATCACCGGAGAAGGACCAGGCAAGCCTTCTAAACCGCATATCCCCGATGTTTGTTCTGCAATGGGCGTCAGGTGCATCGGCCTCGTTGATTTCATAAGAGACCAAAAATGGAGGCTCTAGTCTCCAACGATTCTGTGTATCCACCGCGTATCCACATTAGGCGTTTTTAGCGTATCTAGCGATTGTGGCGGAACGCATTATCAGTAAGTTGCAGATTCTAAAAGAGAGTAGTTGGTTCGAGTCTCACCACCGACACGGTTCATTTGGAAGTAGTTAGCGCGTTTTCGGCACATCCCTCGACCCTGCCAATATTCATCCATGATGGGCGGCAAGCTCGAGGTTTCACGCAAAACACAGCAGAGATGCAAAATGCAATATTGTCGGAGGGACGTGAATTCGAAATCGCGGAATTGCGGGATCGTCGGAACTACACTACTCACCACTGCCTCGGAGAAACAGGGGCCTCTTCTCACCCAATGTCCTGATGCGAGAGAAACACACGCTGTTGGCCGGCCTGATATTCACGCATGGGGGGCGGCAAATTGGGGTTTTTGCGCAGAACAAAACGGAGAGAGAATAATCATGACTGTCTGGCGGAGAAAAGTGAATTCGAACTTGTCTCACCCTTAATTCTGAGGTCACGTCGAAAAGGACTACTCGGTACCGCAGCGGAGAAACTGGGCTCAATTTTCACCCAATGTTTCTCTACGAATCATGTCGACAATGATCGACCATCGGACATTCGCGCATTTTGGGCCGCAAATTCGCATTTTCAGGTAGAACGAACCGTAGACGGAGAAAAAGCATGACTGCGTGGCGGAGAGGGGGGGATTCGAACCCCCGTCACCCTTTTGGGGTGAAACTGCTTAGCAGGCAGCCCTGTTCGGCCACTCCAGCACCTCTCCGTGGGAAAATGGCGCGGCCTGATGATGTTTGATCGGGACTGCCAGTTGAAAGTATAGCATTTCCGGTGACAAAGATATGGGCAGGAAGGACGCGGATTTTGCGGGCGCGGAATTACAACGCCGGATCTTGGGCCGTGGCAACACGGTTTTCGTGCGTGGCGTGAATGACGCCACTTTCATCTGCGTAAAAATTGCGATAGCCAAAATTGCCGGGGCGCGCGAGTATTACATATCCGCGGATGGATCCGTCAGGTCCCGGCGGCGCGGGCGCGTATTGGATCTGATAGCCCTCACTCTGCGCCAGCTGTGCTGCGGCTCGAACGGGATCGCCCAGCGGCTCCAGTGATTGGGGAAATGAGCCTCCAGGTTGCGCAACGGAGTACGAGACGAGCGCGGCGCGCGCATTGTTGAGCGCAGCGATCGCGCGAAATTCCGCTTGTTGCGCCGGGTCGCTGCGCTGTGGCGGCATCACGAACCACAGGAATCCCCAAAGCCCCACGGCTACGATTCCCAGAATAATTGCCCAGCGCGTCAGGATCGCACTCAGCGGCTTTGGCGGGGATGGCTCGGCATCCAACAAGAGATCCGCGCCACAATGCGGGCAAATCTCCGTGGAAGTGTTGATTTCAACTTCGCAATGTGGGCAGACGTACATGTGTCCGGAAAACTTAGCGAGAAAATCTACATCGATTCAGCTCGCGCGGCGAATGGGCATCACACCTCGGGGCCAAATCCCACCACTACGAGACCCATGCGAACCGATGCGGGTCCCCCGCCGGCCGCGATGGTCACACTGAATTGCGCGATCCAAAAGTCGTTGTCGGAATCGTGCGAAATGGCCGCGGAATTCGCAGCGCCAGTATCCCCGGGTGCGAGCAACCACACCGACGCGTGGTTCGTGCTGGTGGATTTCTTGGAAAGCTCAATCGTTTGCGCCGCAGTTATAGACGCTATGCTTTGGTCAATCGCGGCAGGAATTGCCAGCAGAAAATCGCGCTGCGGCGCAACGCCCTGATGATTGCCGTTCACCGGCGAAAGCGCATAGCGCAGCGTGTAAACTCCCGCGTGCACCTGCTGGCGGCGATAGTCTTTTATGTCCGAGGAAAACTGAATCGCGGCAACCAGCGTGCCTTCCTGAAGCTGCGGATAAAGTACGCCCAGTTGTTGCGCGGCGGCTACGCCCGGGACGGATTTGCGCAGCCAAATTTCACAGATGTTTCCGCCCGGCCCGCTGACACGCAGGGCCTGGGGAGAGAGACTGTCGCGCACCGCCGCGGAGAGCGCCTGCGGTGGAGGATCGCTCGCCAATTGAACCGCGTAGCCCTGCGCGGACGCGACAGCGCAACACGAAAACACCAGGCACAATAACGAGAAGCAAGCACGACAAGTCCGTTTATTCATCGACAATTATTTCTCCAATCGAGTGAATATTCCTGCGGCGTCAACTTCGACCCGCTCTTCACATCAATAGATGTGCCGCGCGCCCCCGAAGTAACAAATTTATTCTCGCTCAAAATGCGCCCATCAAAAAGCAAAAGCCCACCGAATTGGGTGGGCCTCTGCATTTAAAGACAAATCAAAACTAGTAGGCAAAGGTGCCGATGAAAACGCCGCGCCGCTCGTTCTCCGTCCAGGTCATGCCCAGGTGATTGCCGTGATAGCCGGATTCGGTGGCTACGGCGGGCATGGAGTGGGTCAGGTTCGCGGCCAGCGGTGGATAGTAAACGTCCTCGTTGTGGCAGAATTCATCGCCGGGGTTCAGCGAGCGCGTGGAGACTCGCACCAAATTGCCCGCGGCCAACGCGGCCGAACCCATGTGTCCGTCGATATTCACTTCAAAGTGCATCGGCGCGGCATCTACAGCCACAACATGGTTGAGGATCGGCCCGGCCTGCGCACGCGCAAAATTGACCAGCGCGGCCCGTTGCGCATCGGTCGCTAACTGATCCACGATCAGCACGGCCTGCGAGTTCAGCGGCTGACTGTTCTGCATTCCCAGAGTGTCGGAAGCATTCACCACGGCCACAACACTGAGCCCGTCGAGCGCGACGTCGCTCCATGCTCCGCGGTCAATGTGCCAGGCCATCACAACTTGCTTCCCGGCCAGGTTGACTTCGGAATTGGCGATACATGGTCCGGTGTAAATATCCGCCGTGCGCGATTCAATATATTGACCAGTGATTTGCGGCGTCTGGGCCTTGGGAGCGGCCCCCGCGGGGAGGGCGGAAACAATGGCGAGTAAAACGAGTGAAATAATATAGGACCTAATCTTCATGAATGACCTCCTCAATCAGGAACCCTTATTCTCCCACTTCGTGGGTGTGGATACAATCATTGGATGCTGCCGGGAGCGAATTAGCTACGTTATGCGGTCTCGCAGCAGGAGCGTCCACAGCCCGAGGTGCAATTCTCGATGGAGGCGATCTTGCCGTCGGGCCCTTGCAGGCCCTGTGTAATCACGCACCAGAAGGGCCCGTTCAGGCCGGAATACATTTCATAATGATGCGGATTGTTCTCGCCCTCACTCTGAATCTCACCCACGTCGTAGAACAGAGTCTTGGCGCGGAGGCGGTGGCAAACCTCGCCTGTTTGGATCATCCGCTTCAGGCTCGTCTTAACCATGGTCAGGCTCCTTCCTTCGCTGCGGCCAGCAGCGCCCGCTTAACGGACACGCGCGCAAGCTGAACTTTGTAGGCGTTTTGGCTCAGCGGACGCGCGCCCTGCACGGCGGCATCTCCCGCGGCCGCGGCCGTTGCTTCGGTGATGGATTTGCCAACGAGGCTCTTTGCGGCAGCATCCACCACCCAGGGTGTGGGCGCGACATGACCGAGCACAATCTTCGCATCGCGGACTTTGCCACCTTCCAGGCTCAATGCAACCGACGCGGTGGCCAGCGGCCAATCGATCGCTTCCCTCTGCCGAACTTCGTAGGTCGCGCTGCGCAGGCCCGCTCCGCCTGATGGAATTGAAATTCCTGTCACGATTTCGTTGGCCTTCAGAACGTTTTCACGCTCGGAATCGCTCTTGGGGATGCGGAAGAAATCGGCCACAGGCACTTCGCGATCGCCATTCGGGCCCGTCAAATTTACTTTGGCGCCGAGAGCCACAAGGGCGGGGCCGAAGCTCGATGGGCTCACAAAGTACGCCGGCCCCTCGTTGCCGAAGATGGCGTGGTAGCGATTTTCTCCGTTGGGCACAAGCGAATTGCCCTTGGAGTCGCGCGCCAGCAGCCCAAACCCGTTGCGGTAATACCAGCAACGTGGACGCTGGCAAAGATCGCCTCCCACCGTGCCCATGTTGCGCAATTGCGGGCTGGTGATTCCGTTTGCGGCATGCGTAAGCGCCGGGAATTGTTTGCGTATGGTGGCGTTCTCCCGCAACTCTTCGATCGTCGTAAGCGCGCCGATGCGAACTTCGCGGTCCGCCGATGCGATTCCCTTCCACTCCGCTACGCCGCGGATGCTGACCACGCGCTTCGGGATGATGATGTGCTCCTTCATGCAGGAGATCAGATCGGTGCCGCCCGCCATCACGGCAGCTTCGGTCCAATCCGTCCCCAACATTCCCAGAGCCTCCTGCTTTGTTGCCGGATGAGCGTAGGCAAATGCTTCCATTACGCCATACCTCCCTTCCCGAGAGCAGCCAGAACTTTATCGGCCGTAAGCGGCAGAGTAGGCACGCGCACGCCGATGGCGTTGGCCACAGCGTTGGAGATTGCCGCCCCGGGCGAAATTGTTGGCGGCTCTCCCAGGCCGATGACGCCGCGGTCGTCATACCCGGGGCCTTGCATCATGTGCACGACGAGTTCCCCGATGTCACCAATGCCCGCCAGTTTGTAAAACTCCATGTCGGCGTTCAGGTGCTGGCCGGTCTGCTGGTCCATCACCTTTTCCTCAAAGAGCGCGTAGGTGATGCCCATAATCATGCCGCCGTACACCTGGCTCTCTGCGGTCTTCAGGTCAAGGATCAGCCCGCAGTCCTGCACCGCGACCATCTTTTCCATGCGCACGACGCCGGTTTCAGTGTCCACGGAGACTTCGGCCATCTGCACGCCGCCTACGTTGACGGAAGTGAGCGAGCGGTCCGTCTGGCCCATTTCAGAGATTGTTGCGGGGCCAAGCTTGGCGCAGGCCTGCTTCCAAGTCAGCGATTTCCCGGGATTGCCGATGACCTGAATCTTGCCGCCGACAGCTTCGAGTTGGTCCGCCGGAACGCCGAGTGAAGGCGCGACCTGATCGAGCAATTTGTTCAGCGCAGCGTTCGTCGCACGGCGAGTGGCGCTGCTGATGCCGCCACTGGTGGTTGAACCGCCCGAGCCACCAGCCGGAGGATAAATGGAATCGCCGATATTGACCTTGACGGCTTCGAGCGGTAGTCCCAGAGTTTCACCCGCGACGATTCCCACAACAGTCCGCGCGCCGACGCCCAGGTCCTGAGTGCCCATGGAAACTTCAACGGATCCGTCGGAGTGAATCGTACAATTGCAAGTACTGTCGTTGGCCCTGCCACCCCAGGTGTGCACGGAAACTCCCAGGCCTCGCTTAATGGGCCCGGGGGTCCTGTCTCCACGCGGATGCCATTTCATTTTCCAATCCATTAACTCTGAGGCCTTGGCCAGTTCCTGCTCGTAATCCTTGGTGCCGAATCCCTTGTTCCGCTCCCCCGCATATTGCATGTTTTTCAGGAGGAATTGCACGGGATCCATGTTCAGCTTGGCGGCCATGTCTTCAAACGCAGACATGGTGACCAAACAGAACTGTGGATGGCCTGGCGCCCGCCACGCGCGCGCAGGGCCGATGTTGGTCTGAACAGTTGTGTGACGTCTCTTGAAAGGCAAACCAGTTTGAAAGATATAAGGCAGATTGGCGGCGCCACCCGGCGCAGGGCCAGATGTTCCCCAACTCTCTGATTGCCAGGCAGTTATCGTGCCATCGCTCTTTGCGCCAATTTTGACCTTGGCATAAAGCGATGGCCGCGAGCCTGCGACACTCAACTCCTGATCGCGATCGAGCATCATTTTCACGGGACGCCCGGCTTTCTTCGCCAGGACCGCGGCGGAAATTCCCCAGGTGTCCGCGGCGAATTTGCTTCCGAAGCCGCCGCCCATCACCGGAGTGATGACCCGGACATTTGGTGCGGTAGTGGGGATGCCTTTCGCCGTGAGGCTCTCTGCATATCCCCCTTGACCTCCCGCAAGCCCGGAAACGCTTTGCGTGGAGGCCCAGACGGTGAGCTTGTCGCCATCCCACTCCGCAACCGACCCGTGAGCTTCCAGACAGCAATGTGTGATTACTGGTAGGCCGTAGAAACCATCGACAACGGCATTGGCGGATTTGAATCCGGCGTCGGGATCGCCTTGCGTGGCCTCATTTAGTTGTCTCGTGTAACCCTCGGCCTTTTGGGGGGTATCGTAGGCAACGAGGTATGGCAGCACCTCATAATCAATTTTTACTTTGCGCATGGCGTCGCGCGCCTGGTCGTCGGTTTCGGCGGCAACGGCTACGATTTCTTTTCCGGCCCACAATACTTCCTGGCCTACCGGGTGAATAATGTCCACGGCATGAACGCCGGGCATCTTTTCCGCGACGCTGGTATCAATGTTGGTGATTTTGGCGTGGGCGTGCGGCGAAGTCACCATTCGTCCATAGAGCATGTTGGGGCGGTTAATGTCGTAGGTGTATTTCGCGCTGCCCGATGCCTTCCACGGGCCATCCAGGCGCGAGATGCGCTTGCCAATCAAACTGCGCTTATCTATTGCGGGCCATTTGAAGTCAGCCATTACGCGCGCCCTCCTTTCCCGGCGGCCATCTTGCCGGCAGCTTCCACCACCGCGTGACGCACGCCCATATAAGTGCCGCAGCGGCAGAGATTGCCGCCAAGCGAGGCCCTCACTTCGTCGTAGGTTGGGTGAGGGTGCTTATCAATATAGGCTTTCGCCGACATCACAAAGCCCGGCGTGCAGAATCCGCACTGCTGACCGTCGTTATCCACGAATCCCTGTGAAACTGGATGGAGTTGTCCTTCCGGCGCCAGGCTTTCGATGGTTTCTATTCTTGCCGCGGGGGAACCGGGGCGCTCGGCTACATCAATCGCCAGCACCGTGCAGGAATACATCGCCGCGCCGTTGATAATCACCGTGCAGGCGCCGCAGGTGGCCCGGTCGCAAACTTTCTTGGCACCCGTCAGGTCCAGGTGATCCCGCAGCGTGTCGAGTAAAGTTACCCGCGGCTCCAGGGTAACTGTTGTGGGCTTGCCATTAATGTTGAGCGTCATGCGCACCGGGCCGGGCCCCACCAGTTTCGTGGTGGCCGCGTCGGTTACGTCCTGTGACGGCGCAACCGGCTCAGCTTTCAGGATGCCTTCGCCAGCCAGCACACCCACGGCGGAGACCGCCATGCCGGCAGTGCCGGCCATTTTGACGAATTCGCGCCGGCCCAAACCTATTGAGCGCGCGGATTTATCCGGCTGCGCGTCTTCTTTGCGCAATTCCTCTTCCGGGTGTTCTTTACCCGGCTGCTTGGCCATTGCTCACCTCCAGGGATGTTCGGAAACAGCGACAGCGGTAATGGTGACTGTGAGAAACCACATCTTACTTCCGCTCACGTCTGATTGCAACGCCGGGAAAGAGACGCCGCAAGAGCATTCGGCGCAGGAGCGAACCTACGGAACTTGGTGTCTAACCTTGCGGGGATGCCAGGGCGGTGGATAACGCGAGACGAGGTTTGGTGTGTGCGCTATGATGACGGCAATTTGGCTCGCTTGACGTGCCGCATCCGCATACAACGCCTAACCGGATCCACGGAATCGAAAGACAGGAATGTCTTACGGAGAGAACACCAATGAAAACGCGAACAGGAAAGAGTTTGCTGATGATCACTCTAATTGCGGCCCTGGCGGTGGTGGGTATGGCGGCAACGCACACGTTGCGGGCCGCGCAGGCGCAGGACAAAGCCGCAGCAGCGGCGCAATCGGCCGCGCACGAAACGACCATGACGGATCAGACCGACCTGGCTGTCACGGTTTACAACTCCAACGTGGCGCTGGTGCGCGACACCCGCGACGTTGCGCTTCCCAATGGTGAATTTCAGCTGCGATTTATGGATATTGCTTCCACCATCAATGCGCCCACGGTTCACCTGCGGTCGCTGGCCGAACCGGAGAAGCTCAATATCCTGGAGCAGGACTACGAGTACGACCTGCTGGACGCCAACAAAATGCTCCAGAAATATGTCGGCCGCGAAGTATCTCTGATCCGTGAAGTTCAGAAAAATAACTCGACGGAAACGGAGGAGACCAAAGCAACGCTGCTGGCGAACAATCCCGGCGGGCCGGTGTGGAAGATTGGCGACTCCATCGTGACCGGCATGACGCCCAATGGGTATCGCTTTTCCTCACTGCCTGAGAATTTGTACAGTCATCCGACGCTGGTTTGGACGCTGACCAACAGCGGGGCACATCGGCAAAAAATTGAAGCGTCGTACCTGGCGAACAACATTTCCTGGAATGCGGATTACGTGATGACCGTGGCCCGTGACGACAGCAACGCCGACCTGGATGGTTGGGTGACGCTGGTGAACAACACCGGCGCGGGATTCCACAATGCGAAGCTGCAGTTGGTGGCGGGGGAATTGAATCGAGTTACACGAGCAGGTACGGTCGACGCGACAATCCAAATGAGGGCCTCAGGCTTGGCCCCAGCGCCACAAATGATGCAGGAATCCTTCTCAGAGTATCACCTCTACACGCTGAACCGGCGGACCACGATTTTTGACAAGGAAACAAAGCAGGTCAGTCTGCTAAATGCGTCGCGCTTCCCCGTCGAAAAGCATTTCGTTGTGAATGGCCAATCTTATTATTACCACAGCGCGATGACGCCCGGCGCACCTCTGAAAGATCCCGTCCTTGTCTATTACCGCTTTAAGAATGAAGAAAAAACGGGGTTGGGAATGCCTCTGCCTGCCGGTACCGTGCGCGTCTATCAATCCGATTCCCACGGAGGTTCACTCTTCATCGGCGAAGACTCCATTCAGCATACGCCAAAGGATGAGGCAGTCAGCATCCACATCGGCAACGCATTCGATATCGTCGCCGAACACAAGCAGACCGATTATAAATCCCTGGGAAGCCGCTCCTGGGAGATGGAATACGAAGTCACCCTGCGGAACCACAAAGAAACGCCGGTTACGGTTGAAGTAAACGAACCCATCGGCGGCGACTGGGAGATGTTAAGCTCCACATTTCCAGCGAAAAAGACCGCCGCCTTCGCCGCGCAGTTCATGGTACCCGTGGCCAAGGACGGCACTTCCGTGCTGAAATATCGCGTCCGCGTGAAGTACTAATGTGGCCAACTGAAGGGACGCGGAGTTACTCCCGCGCCTTTTCGGCAACGAAAATCATATCCATTGAAGCGTCCGTGAGCGCCCCGCCATCGAAGTCGCCGTAGAGCGCCACGACGCGCAAACCGCACCGCGCGAGCAAATGCTCGACCTCGTAGCGAAAAAAATAGTGCATTGAGAATGCGTACACGAATCGCTCCGTGCGGCCATCCGGATGCGTCACTACATAAATCAATTCCAAATCGTTGAATTGCTCGGCGCGATGGAAGGCCACGGTGCGATCCCGCACGCTCATGCGCCGGCCATCGGACAATGGAAACTCAGGTTGATTCTCCGATTCCTGCAGGAACACAGGATCGTGCAATCGCCGCGGGTCGGTTTGGAAGCAATCCAGAATCAATTGTCCGCCGGGCGCAAGATGCCGTTCCACAGCGCGAAGGCAGGCGATTTGATCCGCGACCTGGACCAAATGCTGGAACGGGCGGAATGGAATCGTTATCAGCGGAAACTTTCGCCCGAGATCAAACGACGTCATGTCCCCCTGGA
The DNA here is from genome assembly GCA_035308165.1 of Candidatus Acidiferrales bacterium. Lineage (GTDB taxonomy): Bacteria > Acidobacteriota > Terriglobia > Acidiferrales > UBA7541 > DASTCZ01. The sequence goes on from DATGHC010000086.1 coordinate 35,748, forward strand.
TCAGTTCGACGCGGCACCGAACTTCTGCTGGCTCCAATGCCAGCTTGGCATGGAATCGCCTCAACATTTGAGGCGACAGGTCCAGTCCCGTGACTTCGAGTCCCGCGCGGGCCATGCGCAACAGGATTCGCCCCGTCCCGCAGCCCAATTCGAGGACCGGGCTGCCCTGCCTCTGTGCGGCCTGCAGATAGAACTGGCCATCCCGGCGATTGCTGTATAAGGGAAGCTGGTCGTAAAACTCCGTAAGAAAACCCGGATACAGATGGCGATCTGAATTGGCTGTCATACCCGAGTTCCAAGAGGTGAATTGAGGGAAACCACTTACGGCGCAAGAATCGCCTCGGCCTCCATCTCAATCAACATATCTGGAGAGATCAGCCGGCTGACCTCGACCATGCTGGTCGCAGGGCGGATCGCGCCAAAGAATTCTCCGTGCGCGCGGGCCACTTTCTCCCAGTCCTTTATATTTGTCACATAGATTCGTGTCCGCACCACGTCCCGCAGGCTGGCCCCGGCCTGCGAAAGTGCCGCTTCGATATTGTGAATCGTCTGGACGGCCTGCCAGTAAACGTCGCTCCCGCCGACAATTTTTCCGTCGGGCCCGGTCGCCGTTGTGCCCGAAATGTGGATCACGCCGCCCACGCGCACCGCGCGCGAATATCCGACAATGGGCTCCCAGGGCGTGCCGCTTGAGTAGTTGTGCCGAGGCATTCGTTTTCCCCCCGCGCGCATTCTACCCTATCCTCCACACTTGCCGCCGTTGCTCCGAGCGCAAGTGCAAGCCAGCAATCATAGAGATGGCCTGCATGCCGTGTTAAACTCCGAAGATTGCCGCGGTGCGCAGGTCGCACGAGAAGGAAGATCACTCAACATGAAGTGCGCCAACATTTTAGAAGCTATTGGGAAGACGCCGCTGGTGCGCGTGAACCGCCTCACCAAGGGTTTTGCCGCCGAGTTGTACCTGAAAGTCGATTACCTGAACCCGGGTGGCTCGGTGAAAGACCGCATCGGCCTCACCATGATCGACGACGCCGAAAAACGCGGCTTGCTCAAACCCGGCGGCACGATCATCGAGGGAACTTCCGGCAACACCGGCATGGGACTGGCGCTGGTGGCCGCGGTGCGCGGCTACAAAATGGTTTTCACCATCACCGACAAGCAGTCCAAGGAAAAAATTGATTTGCTCAAGGCCCTGGGCGCGGAAGTGATCGTGTGTCCCACCGCCGTTGAGCCGGAGGATCCGCGCAGCTACTATTCCGTGGCGAAAAAACTCGCGCGCGAAATTCCCAACTCGTTTTATCCCAACCAGTACGAAAACCCCATGAACCCGGAAGCGCACTACCTCACCACCGGGCCTGAAATCTGGGATGACACCGAAGGCAAGATCACTCACTTTGTCTGCGGCATGGGCACCGGAGGCACCATCAGCGGCGTGGGCCGCTACCTGAAGGAAAAAAATCCCAAGGTAAAAATAATCGGCGTCGATCCCATCGGCTCGCTCTACTACGAGTTTTTCAAGACCGGCAAAGTGGGCAGGGCCGCGACCTATGTGGTCGAGGGAATCGGCGAGGACATTTTCCCTTCGACTATGGATTTCAAAGTGCTCGACGACATTGAGCAAATCAACGACGAAGAATGCTTCGTCTGGGCCCGGCGCCTGGTGAAACAGGAAGGTATTTTCACCGGCGGCTCCGGTGGCGGCTGCTTTTCCGCGGCGTTGCGCATTGCGAAAGCCTGTAAGAAGGGCGACCTGGTTGTCGCATTTCTGCCCGACACCGGCATGCGCTACCTGAGCAAAGTCTACAGCGACGAATGGATGAGCGAGCGGGGGTATGTGGACGCCGAAGTCGCCTTGCGGGCCGGCGATGTCGTGCGCGCCAAGCACCAAAACGGCAAGGAGCGCGAATTGGTGGTCGGCCGCCCGGAGCAAACCGTGTTTCACGCCTTGCACACCATGCAGAAGCAGGACATTTCGCAGCTCCCGGTTTTCGAGGAGAAAACTCCCATCGGAACAATTTTCGAGGATCAGATCCTCAACCTCGCGCTGCAAGGGAAAGACCTGCGCAAACTGGTGATCCGCGAAGTGATGGGCAAGCCGCTCCCCGTGTTGTCCAAGGATGCGCCGGTCGAGCGCGTGACCCATCTGCTGAGCCACGAAACGCCGGCGGTGTTCGTGGAGATGGGCGACGCGCATTACGACATCCTGACCAAGTTCGACCTGATGAGCACCATCGCCAACATGGCCGAGCACATGCGCCCGTAAATCCCCGTGGTTTTCCGCGGGCAAGTACCTGAATTCACCTCACCTGATATATTAAGCAGGAACCGTGCGACACTTTGTGTCGCCTCTGTAAACTGAGATTTGATCCATGAGAATTGACGACCTAAACGCGAGGCTGCAAGCCGGCATACTCATCGCCGATGGAGCGATGGGATCGATGTTGCACGAAACCGCGGGGCCGCAGCGCTGTTTCGAGGAGCTGAACGCCACCCACGCGGAATCGGTTTTTCGTGTGCACCGCGCTTACATCGAAGCCGGCGCGCAACTGATCGAAACCAACACCTTCGGCGCGAACCGTCTGAAGCTCGCCGGTTCGGGTCTGGGCGATCAGGTCACGCGCATCAATCACGCCGGAGTGAAAATTGCGCGCGAGGCTCGCGAAGGCGCCGCGCACGAGGTGTTAATCGCCGGGTCCATCGGCCCGTCCGGCGTTTCCCGCCACATGGCCGATGTCTCCCCGGAAGAACTTCGGGCCGCATTTCGTGAGCAGGCCCAGGCGCTGGAAGAACGTGGCGTAGATCTGTTTCTCCTGGAAACGTTCACCGACCTTGAGGAATTGCTCTCCGCGGTCGAAGAGCTGCGCGCCTTTTCCAAGTTGCCCATCGTCGCGCAAATGACCTTCAACGAAGAGGGCGCGGCCACCGGCGGCGTGCGTCCCGTGGTGGCCGCGGCAAAACTCGCCGCGCTCGATGTCCAGGTGATCGGCGCTAACTGCACGCTCGGGCCGCAATCGCTGATCCCCATCGTGGAAGAGCTGGCTCTGGGCACGGGCGCGATTCCGCGCAGCGCCATGCCCAACGTGGGCTTCCCGCGCCGTATGGGCGACCGCACTGTCTACCCGCGCTCCTCGCCCGAATATTTCGCCACGTTTGCGCGCGAGGCCGCGGCGTTGGGCGCGCGCATTATCGGCGGATGCTGCGGCACCACGCCGGAGCATATCCGCGCCATCGCCGAAGCTGTAAAAAAACTGGCCCCCGCGCAAAAAGTGCAATCCGCGGCGGTGGCCAAAGTTGCCGCGGTGGCTGCCCCGCAGCACGCGGCGGCTCGCGAGCCGGAAAGCGGCATCTGGAAAAAAATCCAGGCGCGCAAGTTTGTCGTGTCCGTGGAAATCGATCCGCCAAAGGGCATCGCGCTCGACCGCATCTACGAGCAGGTGACCAACATCCTTTCCAGCGGTCACGTTGACGCCATCGACATCAACAGTGGCGCCATGGCCCGTGTGGGCATGGACGCGCTCATGGTTGCCGGCGGGCTCGAAGCGCGCGGCGTGGAAACCATTCCGCACCTCACCACGCGGGACTTAAACATCATCGGCCTGCAGGCCATGCTGCTGGGCGCCTGGACCGTTGGCGGCGTGCGCAACGTTCTCTCCGTCACTGGAGATCCGCCCTCGGTCGGCGATTATCCCGAAGTCAGCGGCGTCTTTGAGGTGGACTCCATCGGCTTGGTGAAAGTCTTGTCGAAGCTCAATCAGGGAATGGATTGGACCGGCAAAACGCTCGGCGGAGCCACCAATTTCACCATTGGCGTGGCCGTGAATCCCGTTGCCGAAGATCTCGACTACGAAATCGAGCGCTTCCACCAGAAGATCGAAGCCGGCGCGCACTTTGCCATGACCCAGCCGATTTTCGATCCCGCGCACTGGCACGCCTTCCTGAAAAAGTTGGGCGGGCCGTGCCCCATTCCGGTGCTAGTTGGCATCTGGCCATTGACCAGCCACAAGCAGGCCCAGCGCCTGAACAACGAAGTCCCCGGCATCGTCATCCCGGAGCCGCTGCTCAAGGAAATGGAAGCTGCGGGCGCGTCCGCGCGTGAGCACGGATTCCTTCTGGCCAAGCGCATGCTTGAATGGGCCCGCTCGGAATTGGCCGGGACCTATTTGATTGCGCCCTTCAAGCGGTATGAGGAAATCCTGGAAATATTCTCATGATTGCTCTCGGGCGCGACTGCCTTTCCTTCTCTCCTGAAAACTGCTAGCATCCGCCAGTTTTTCTATTCCACACTCGCTCGGAGGAAACCATGCGTCACCGTATCCCAATGATCTTGGCAGCCCTCGCTCTGCTCCTTTGCACCACAATCGTCTCTGCCCAGGCTCCCCCTGCCCCACCCAAGCCCGGCCCGGAAGTGAAGGCAATGGGCGCCATGATCGGCGCTTGGAGCGCCTCGTATGATATGAAGCCAAGCCCGGATATGCCCAAGGGCGGCAAAGCCACCTCGGGTCGCACTTGTGCCTGGACTGCTGGAGGCTTCGGCATTTCCTGCACGGAGAGCATGAACATGGCAGGCATTGGCAAAGTAACCAGCGTCAATCTTATGTTTTACGATCCGGAGGCAAAGAATTACATTTATTCCGAAGTTTCAACGACTGGTGAAGCATTCACTGTCCGCGGCGTCAACAACGGCGACACCTGGGTTTTCGACAATGACGCCACCATGCAGGGGAAACCGATGCACACTCGTTTCACCGTTAAGTACACCTCCAAGAACGCTTGCGACATTAAATTTGAAGCGGGCGCCGATGCAAATTCAATGCAAGTGGTCATGACGGGCACGGAAACAAAGAAGGCCGCCGCGCCCGTGGCCGCCAAACCAACCAAAAAGTAATTTTTGTACTTTCTTCAAGCGCGGCCCCGCCAAGTTTTCAGCGGGGCCGCCGCATTTGTCCTTCCCGGCGGTCTCTTCTCCCACCCTGAATTATTGCATCCCATATCTGTCCATGTCATACGATGAAAGAGTCACTACTAAATGTGAACAGCGTTTGACACGGCTCCCCGGAAGGCATAACGTGGGAAAGACCTCTCCTTTTGACTTCGGTTATTCCGGTCAAATCTAAGGCCAGCCTGAGAATCACAGGAAGTTAGACCCACCCCTTCGCAGCACGCAGTATAAGGACGCCGTGAAAATCCTACTCTACAATCCCGACAACGGGGTTACGCGTAATTTCATGCCACATCTTTGGATGTTCCTTCTCCAGTCGCTGACTCCGCCGGAGCACGAAGTGGTTTTGATTGACGGCAACGCGCAGCCGATGGATGAGGCGGCTATCGCGCGCTATGTCCGCGAAGAAAAAATCGGGCTGGTGGGCATCGGCGCGATGACCCGCATGGTGGCGAAGGCTTATCGTATGGCCGATGCCGTTCGCGCCGCGGGAGTGCCGGTGGTGATGGGCGGCCCTCATGTCACCGAAGAGTTTGACGAGGCCTTGGGACGCAACGGCGGGCCGCGCCATGCGGATGCGGTAGCGTTGGGCGAAGCGGACGAAACCTGGCCAAAGATCGTCGAAGACGCGGCGCGTGGAACGCTGAAAGACATTTATGCGCCCGTGGACGCGTTTGGCCAGGAGAAAAAGCCCACGCTTCAGGATTATCCGGAAATTCCGTGGGGAAAGCTCAATCTCGATCAATTCAATCTGGTGCCGAAATTCCTTGCCCCGCTCCTCAAGAAGATTCCCGAGAAGTGGGGCACATTCCGGATTGTTCCCGTGGAATCGGGCCGCGGCTGTCCCTACGGCTGCGAATTCTGCACGGTCACAGGGTTTTTTGGCGACTCGATACGGTTTCGCACCAACGAAAGTGTGGTGAATGAACTGCTCCGGCTGAAAGCTCGCGCCAAGGCCGAAGGTGGGCAGATCGCCGTGTTTTTCATAGACGATAATTTTGCCATCAACGTGAAACGCACCAAGTCGCTGCTGCGCGACATCATCGCCGCCAATGCGCAGGTTTATTGGGTCGCGCAAATCAGCGCGAATCTTCTGCGCGATGAAGAATTGGTGGATCTGATCGCGGCTTCCGGCGGCGTGTGGATTTTCATCGGCATGGAATCCATTGACCCCGCAAATCTTGCCGCGGTGAACAAAGGATTCAACAAGCCCGGCGAATATGCCGCCGTGCTCGACCGCCTCGCGCGCCGCAACGTGTTTGCGATCACTTCATTTATTTTTGGAATGGATAACGACACTCCGGGCGTTGCCGAGCGAACACTGAAAGAAATCCGCACCTGGGCGCCGGGGCTCCCCGTTTTTGGATTGCTCACACCCCTTCCCGGCACGCCTCTTTACAAAAAACTTGATGTTGCCGGGCGGCTGACCCGCCCCAAGCACTGGCTGGATTTCCAGGCCTTCGCTATGGCGCACACACCCGTGAAGATGACCGTGGACGACGCCCACGCCGAAGTGAAATACGCCTGGGAACACGCCTACGACGCGAAGGCCATCGCGCACGCGGTGCATTCTTTTGAAGACAAGCCCGTAAGCTACCGCATCAATATTCTGATTGCGCGACTGTGCTTCCGCGGCATTTATTTCCCCCAGATGGGCCCAAAGGCCTGGGTGAAGATAATTTTTCAAAACAGACGGACAATATATGAGTTGGTGAAGGAAGGATTTGCAACCGACTGGGGCGCCAATCCCAGAGTTCCGGTTCGCCCGCTGAATGTGCCGCCACTGGGCGAAAGAGAAATGAAATTGCCGGGTGCGGGAAACTAGCGCGACTCTGTGGACTACGTACTTAACTCATATTTCATCATGGGAAGTTTGCGGTCGGGAACATTCGGAGAGACCCTTTCGCCCACGCGAACCGCGCCCCGGCGCAAGTAGAAAGCCTCCGCATTCGGGTCAGCAGTTAGCGTGAGCGTCATGAATCCCAATTCCCCCGCGAGATTGACAGCATAATCCCACAGCGTTTTTCCGCACCCTTTGCCGATGTGGCTTGGCTCGACGAACAAGTCTTCCATTTCAATGGTTTCGCGACCCGTGGGAATTAGGCTGCAGAAACCAAGTCGTTCGCCATCTTCTTCCAAAATGTAAACGTGAAAATCAGGCTGGAATTTTTCAGGACGGACTTCAAGTTCACTCTTAACCGCGGCCATAAAGGATTCGTGGTAACCCCAGTAGGCCTTCGAGCGGAAGGCTAGTCCAGTCAAAAAGTCATATTCATCGAGACGCGCACGCCGGATGGTTGGGGGCAATACGATGCTCTCCACTTATCTCGAATAGCGCTTTATAGATGCTGGGGACTGAGGTGGAGCTTCAACGCCGCGCTCAGATTATTCATCTCTTGATTTTCACACCCCTGCGGGCGTATGAGGGGTCTGCGAGTGGTCTCCCCTTTCTGCAATCGAATCCGGAGGTGTGAATTGCGAAATCATTTGGATAACCTTGCGCAAAAACTGTCTCTTGCGGCATTGGTGTTGTTTCTTTTGCCCGGCGCGGCGTTCGCCCAGCAGCAGCGCTCCGACCGGCTCACGCCCTACGACATTTTCCGTTTGCAGTATTCCGTCGATCCGCAGATTTCGCCCGACGGCAGGCGTATCGTGTACGTTCGCCAGTCGGCCAACGTAATGGACGACACGCGCGAATCGAATCTGTGGATCGTGAATTTCGATGGCAGCGACGACCGCGCCCTCACCAGCGGCCATGACAACGACACCTCGCCACGTTGGTCGCCCGACGGAACCCGCATCGCCTATCTTTCCGGCGCCGACGGGCACACTCAAATCTATGTTCGCTGGATGGACACCGGCCAAACGGCGCGGCTGACGAACATGGAGACCGGCCCGGCGGATATTTCCTGGTCGCCGGATGGAAAGCAGATCGGGTTCAACGCACGTGTGCACACTGCCGGCCCGCGTCTGACGGACCCACCACATGTTCCCACGGGCGCCAAGTGGGCCGATCCTCCGCGGATGTTCGACTCGTTGGTCTACCGTTTCAATGGGATGGGATATCTGCCGCCCGGCACGACGCAAATATTCCTCGTTGCCGCTGACGGCGGCGCGCCCCGGCAAGTTTCGCGTGGCGACGTTTCCTACGGCAGCGCCACCGGGGGCGGGCCCAGTCTGGTCTGGTCGACCGACGGCAAATCGCTGATTTTTTCCGCCAACCTTCATCCCGATGTGGATTTCAATCCCTCGGACACAGAAGTTTATGAAATGTCCGTGGCCGATGGCGGCGTAAGGCAACTCACGCAGCGAATGGGACCGGACAATGGGCCGGCGCTGTCTCCGGACGGAAAGCTCATCGCCTACACCGGTTATGACGACAAGTTTCAAGGGCATCAGACCACGCACATGTACCTGATGAATCGTGACGGCAGCGATTCGCATATGCTGAGCCTGAAGCTCGATCGCGACGTGAATTCTCTGCGATGGGCCGGCGACGGCAGCGGAATCTATTTTCTTTACGACGATCAAGGCGACACCAAGCTTGCCTTTGCCACGCTCGATGGCGGAATGCATAACATTACGCAGCATGTCGGCAATACCGCCAATGCGGGCGGCGGTGGCGCGTCCTTTTCGTTTGGCCCGCGCGGGGAATATGCCTCGACGACGTCGTTGCCCGATAACCCCGGCGGAATCACCGCGGGCGTTGCGGGGCGCGGCGATCCTCGCCTCATTGTAGAACCCAACCACGAGCTGATTGCGCAGAAACCTCTCGGAAAGGTTGAGGAGATCTGGTGGGATTCCTCGGCCAAGGACAAGCGCAAGATCGAAGGCTGGATCATCAAGCCGCCGGATTTCAATCCCTCAAAGAAGTATCCATTCATCCTGGAAATTCACGGCGGGCCGTATGGGAATTATGGCGACCGGTTCGACGTGGAAAAGCAACTGTACGCCGCGATGGGATACGTGGTGTTGTACTCCAATCCGCGCGGCAGCACCAGTTACGGCGAGGAATTCTCCAACCTGATTCATCACGCCTATCCCGGTGACGATTTCTACGATTTGAATTCCGGCGTGGACGCGGTAATTGCCAAGGGCTATGTGGACACGGACAATTTATTTGTGACCGGCGGCTCGGGCGGCGGCGTGCTCACCTGCTGGATGGTCGACAATACACAGCGGTTCCGCGCTGCCGCCAGCAACTATCCGGTCATTAACTGGACCAGCTGGACGCTGACCGCTGATATTCCCATCATCGGCTCGCGGTATTGGTTCCCGTCCGCGCCCTGGGTGGTCCCCGATCAATATGATCAGCGCTCGGTTCTAATGCACATCAAGAATGTAACCACGCCGACGATGATCATGGTCGGCGAGGAAGATTTCCGCACGCCGGCCTCCGAGTCGGAACAGTATTACGAAGCTCTGAAACTCTTGAAAGTTGACACCCTGTTGGTGCGTTTTCCGGGTGAGCCGCACGGGTTGAGCCGCAAGCCCAGCCACCAGATGACCAAAGTAATGTATGTGGCGGCCTGGTTTGAAAAGCACAAGAAGAAATAGAATCAGTTAGAAGAAAATGAATCGCTTGCGTTTGCGGAATTTGGGTGCTGCGCTTTTATCCACCGGCGGTTCAGGTTGATAAGGAAGAGACCGCCCTTCCAGCGCCGCCATTGGATTTTCCACGAACAGCGCTCTTGCGCGCGGCTCTCCGTACCGCCTCGCCACCAGGTCATGCGCCTCCCGCAATTTCAGCGGGCGCCCCGTCACGCTATGCGCATCACTGGCCACGAAATGGATTCGCTCGTCATCCATCCAGTTGATCAACAGCTTTGAAGTGTCCTTGCCGAACCGCCCCAATAAGGATTGCGCGGTCACCTGCACGTAACAGCCCTGACGCAGCCAACGCCAAAGTTTTTCCGGCTGGTGCCGAATCAGTCCGTTGCGTTCGGGATGCGTGATGATCACACTGAGGCCAAGAAGTTGCAGCGTGTGAAGTGTGTCGTCAATGTTGGGCGGAATGGCGAAATCCGCGAATTCCACCAGAAGATAACTTTTCTGATTCAGCGTGTACTTGGCCGTGTTGGCTTGGATGTCCTGCAGGTTTTCGTAGCTCAGGTGAAAGTCGCAGCCGGTAAATATCTGCAGCCGATCTTGCAAGCGCGCTTGCAGCTCTTCCCGTCGCTCGCGGATCAATTCCGGCCGAAACGTATATTCAGAATTTGCGTGCGGGGTGGCGATGACATGGGTAATGCCGTCGGCGATGGCCACTTCGGCCATTCGCACGGAATCCTCAAGAGTTTTCGCGCCGTCATCGAGGCCGTACAGGACGTGGCAGTGAATATCAACCATTGAGTACAAACGATATAAGAACAATCCGCGCGGGGCAACGCCCGACATTCCAAATATGGATCAGTGACCATGTCCGCATGACTCCTAGGCAATTCGTTTTGTTCATCGGGACAGTCACCTGTCATCTGGCCAGTTGCAATACCTGTCCACTAATTGGACTCCTGACCAGCTTATTTCCTCAGAACCAATGTCTATCCTCCTCCCACGGGCCGCGATCCTAAGGCGGCTGTGTGCTTGCCCAGGAGGAAGAACATGCGAGTTTTGCTTCGCAGCGCTTTGATAGCCAGTTTCATATTGATACTAAACGGCTTACCGCTAAGTGCTCAGGATTGGCAGGAGATGGGACCCTCTGGCGGCGACGTCCGCACCATGGGCACCGACTCGCGCGATCCCGACGCTTTTTACATCGGCACCGTGGACGGACACATTTTCGCCTCCAAGGACGCCGGCGCCCACTGGAAGTTGATTGGGCGCGTTGGCGACCGTGCCGACACGGTAGTCATGGCTATCATTGTGGACCGCCGCGAATCGCGACGGCTGTTTGCCGCAACTCGCACATTGGGTGAAGGTGGAGGCGGAGTTTTCCGCAGCGACGACGGCGGCGCAACCTGGAAATCTGCGGGGCTTGCCGGCCAGACCGTGCGCGCACTGGTGCAGGCGGAATCCGATCCAACGCTCTTCTTTGCCGGAACGCTGGATGGCGTTTATCGTTCACACGGTGACGTTGGACTGTGGGAGCGCATCTCTCCGGCAAATCATGCCGACCTGCGGAATTTCGACTCACTCGCTCCCGACCCCCGCGATCCCAACGTTCTGTATGCGGGAACCTATCACTTGCCCTGGAAAACCACGGATGGCGGGCAGCACTGGCAATCCGTTCCCACCGGCATGGTGGATGATTCCGACGTGATGAGCATCACCTTCGATCCCGCAAATCCGGATCGCGTTTATTCCAGCGCCTGCTCGGGCATCTACCACAGCGATAACGGCGGGGCGCACTGGTCAAAATACGGCGGGATACCCTTCTTATCGCGGCGCACGCAAATCATTCGCCAGGATCCCGCCAATCCCGCGACTGTCTATGCAGGAACTACGGACGGCCTCTGGAAGACCACCAACTCCGGAGCGACCTGGTCGCGTGTGACCGCGCCGAATTGGACCATCAGCGGGTTGATCCTCGATTCGCGCCGGCCGGGACGCATCGTTTTGGGCGTCGAAGGCCAGGGCGTTTACATCAGCCACGATTCCGGCTCGACATTTACCGCGACCAATGAAGGATTCACCCATCGCCAAGTGCGCGAGCTGGTGATTGATCCCAAACAGCCCGCGCGGATGTTGTTGGTGCTGACCAACTCCGTTGATCCGATTTTTGCTAGCTCGGATGGCGGGCGCACTTGGACGGCGCTTGGGCATGGAACCAGCGCGCAAACTCTGCGCCACGTATTCGCGGCGCCTGATGGCTGGTGGGCCACTCCGCAATCCGGCGGCCTGCAGCACTTTGACGCGGCCCGCGGAAGCTGGGTGCAAACCGGAACCGTGGTGACCAAGGTCGCCGCTCCTGTCGCCCGCAGCACCAAGGCCAAGCCGGGCGCGAAGTCTTCGTCCGCCAAGGCCACTCCAGCTACTGCAAATTCAACTGCCTCGGCCAAAGTGGCGACCAGCTCCCATCCGCTTCGCAGCCAGGTATATGACCTGGCCTTTAGCGGCAACCTCTGGCTCGCGGGCACTTCAGAAGGGCTGCTTGCCTCTCGAGACCACGGAACAACTTGGTCGGAGCTCGGTTCCGGCTCGGCAACTTCCGCTGCTTCTCGCGCTTCTGGGAAGGAAGCTATCCACGAAGTTCGCATCTCCGCGGACGGAACCTCGATGTGGGTGCTGTCCGATACGCGGCTGGCCATCTCTCGCGACGGTGGCGTTAATTGGGCCACTGCAGACGCCACACTCCGTCCCCGGGAGACCGCCCGGCTGGTGATGGTGGGCGAATCCACGGTGATCGCGCTGTATAACAGCGGCGGCACGATCTCTCGCGACTCCGGACTAACCTGGCGCCCGTTGAACCTGCCCGACGCACAAGTGGAGGATTTGGCTGTTGAGGGAGACGAGTGGATCTTGTCCACGCGCCAACATGGTCTGTTCGTTTCCGCCGATCAGGCCAAGACCTGGAGGCATCTCAGCGGGCAACTGGGCGAAGGCAGCTTCACCTCGCTGGCCGCGGAAACTTCTCCCCGGCTGGTGCTGGCGGCATCGCCCACCGATGGATTATTCGCAGTGCGAGCACCCATCGGCGCGAGTTCCGCTTCGACGAAACCTGGTCTGGAGAGAGAGCAGCAAAAGTAATCGTAATTATCTGACTGAATCTTAGGGGCGCTGCTTGCTGTGCCGGTTTCCTTTGAACAACGAACCGGGGCACAGCAAGCAGCGCCCTTTTGGCTTTTTCACGAAGGACTTCCCAGTTCGCTCCCCGCGGATAGTTGAGGTTCCTCAGTCAAAATAGGCGGCGGCCAATACTTGAATAAAACGTATCCGAGCAGCCCGTAACAAACTATTACGATCGCCATTGGTATATGAGGATCCAGAAATAGCCCAGAATTAACACCTGAGAAAACCAAAGCATTATGCAATCCATGGCCAAGAATAGCCGGCCAGATGGATCCGGAACGTAGAGTCAGCCAGCCCAAAACGTAGCTCATGGAAATGCAAAGGCCCAGGCGGAAGGCAAGAATTTGCAAAACGTCATAGTCCTGCATCGCCCGCTGGAAGTCTCCTAGAAAATGGTATCCACTCCATGACAGGCCGATCAGCAGGATCCCGCGTGAAACTCCGTACTGGCGGATAAACCGGGGCTGCAGGTAGCCACGCCAAATAATTTCCTCGAACCCGGCGCTCAATATATTCCAGAGATAAAAAGGATCTGGAAACTGAAAGTACGTAGTGAAATATGGAGACATCAAACTGCCTAATTCGTGAATCCGCCATTGAATTCGGTCCCGCGTGTATGCAACCAGATTTGGGATCCAATTAACTGCGACCGGAATCGTGGCTCCAATAATTCCGAATTTGAGCTTTGGCGGACTTATGAATTGTTTGAAATCTTTCCAACGGTCTTCTCCATCTGACCAAGCCGCCACGCCTGCGACAAGCGCTACGGCAAATGCTCCACTGACGATTGAAAGTTCGTTGACGAAACGGCCATTCACAAATCTCTGCAGGCCGAGGCTCACCACAAGATAGAAAATGTATCTGGTGATATTTACGAGTGACATTCCAGGGATTGATATCCAGATGAAGATCTCAATCCTATTCCACGCGGAGTCCAAATCACGCACCGTTGTTTGCACCGATGGCAGCGACAGAGGAAGTGATGCCAAACCCAAGGACTGGCGTGAAAGGAAGACAAGTATCAACACCATCCCGAGGACGCTCATGTGCAGCGCCGGACCTAAATTCCAAAGAGTGTGGAGGAACCAGGAACTGTTGTGACTGGTTTTATTCAAAACAGAACTAAATCGCGGCTCTAGTTGTGAGACCAGGTCAAGGAACCACCAGCATATCAACACGATCCCCGAGATTGCGGGAAAGCAAACGAAGCCGAGAATTCTTCGGATTTGATTTTTCCCAGGCCAGAAGCAGACGAATACGCCTGCGCCTCCAGCGAAAACAATCGGGATTCGCGCAACCATCGAATAAAATATCCAGGGCTGAAAATTATCTGTGTCTAGGGCCTGAGTCGAAATCAACGACCCGGCTCCGTGTTCGACGTGCACCGGGAAGCAGCGCAATTGCATGCAAATGAGAAGAAGCAAAGATCCGACAAGAAACAGAAGTTGGGCCGGGTCCCTGGGGATGATGGACCGCAAAATAGAAAGTAATCGCTTCACCTGCAGACTCTCCAACTCGGGTGGATGATGCGCTATGTAATTACCGTAAGCTCACTTAAATCACAAGAGGAAGCGAAACGAAGATTTCGATTAAGTGGGGGTTCACCAATGGACTCACCGAATGAGCCAAGCGGAAGTAATCTGCCAAATCCCCAGCACGAACAGAAAAATTGCAAACACTCTCCGCATCCGCCGCGGAGAAAGCGCTTGCGCCAGCCGGCTGCCCGCCAATCCACCCAGAAAAACTCCCGGCATGATCAGCAGGCCCACTTTCCAGCTTACCTGCCCTGCGTGCGCATAATTGAGGAACGCCAGAATGCCAACCGGCGGCACTAGCGCGACGAGGCTCGTGCCTTGCGCCAGATGTTGCTCAAATCCAAAAAGCAACACCAGCAGCGGCACCAAAAGCACGCCGCCGCCGACCCCGAATAATCCCGCGGCAACGCCCACTCCACAAGCCACCACCAAGATCAGAGACAACTTGACGCGGCGATCAAGCACCGGATTCTTTCTCCCCGGGCTCCGGCCGCGATTTGAACCACAACAGAGTTGCCGCCACCAGTATGAAAATTCCGAATGCGCCTTGCAAATCGCGCGAATTCATCTGTATTGCGATTTTGCTGCCGAAATATCCGCCGAGTAGAAAACCCAGCGCGCACATGACCCCCGCCCACAAATCCACATGCTTCTTGCGCCAATAAATCAGCAGTGCTCCCAACCCCAACGGAGGCAATTGCAGGAACAGCGAGGTGCCCTGCGCCATGTGCTGGTCCATGGCCAGCAAATAAACCATCGCGGGGACCAGGACCACGCCGCCCCCAATGCCCATCAACCCGACGAGCACGCCGACCGCCAGCCCCATCAGCACCACACCCGCGTACCACATTCGTGCCGCACCCCGGTTCGCAATCTTGCTTCACTTTTCCCGCCCGGGCAACCGGAATAGCGGCTAACCATTGCTCAAATTCCCAGTCCAATGGTCAGGATGCCTTCTCCTTGACATTCTACAGGTGAAACAATTAGCCTTGTCGAACGTCTAGGAGAGTAGAGATGACCACCAACCCCATCAAGTCCGACCTGTTGCAGGGCACGCTCGACTTGTTGATCCTGAAAACCCTGGCGGCGGGGCCCATGCACGGCTACGGCGTCTCGCTGCGCATCCAGGAGATATCGAGCGACGCCTTACAGGTGCGCCAGGGCTCGCTGTATCCGGCGCTGCACCGTCTGGAACGGCGCGGATGGATCATGTCCGAGTGGGGCGACTCAGAAAATAACCGCAAGGCGAAATTTTACCGCCTCACGCGGGCAGGCAAGCGGCAGCTCGGAATAGAAGAATCAAACTGGGAGCGACTCAAAGCGGCCATCGGACAGGTGTTGAGTGCGGTTTAACCCGGAACACGACGGAGCGACGCGCATGGTTTCGAACAAAACAAATTCGAATGACCCGCTCTTCACACCTGATTTCTCGCTTAAGCAAAAGATTCGCTTGCGGTTAAGCGCATTGTTCCACGTGAAACAATTCGATCGCCAATTGGATTCCGAGCTGCGATTTCATGTCGAGAAGCAGACAGAGGCTGGGATTCGTGCCGGAATGAGCGGGCCAGAGGCGCGGCGTGCGGCGCTGCGTGAATTCGGAAATGTAGATCTAGCCAAAGAGGAATGTCGCGACGAGCGCGGAACGCGATTCCTGGAGCAGTTCTGGCAGGATGCGCGCTTTGGTCTGCGCATGCTGCGCAAGAATCCAGGTTTCGCTTCCGTCGTTGTGCTTACGCTTGCGTTGGGCATCGGCGCCAACACGGCGATATTTTCTGTCGTCAACTCCGTCCTACTCCGCCCGCTTCCTTATCCCCAGCCCTATCAATTGGTGGAACTTGAATTGAAGTCGCAGCGCGGCGATTTGATTGACTCCATGACCGTTCCGCAGTTTCAATTTTTCCGCGACCACAGCAGCGTGTTCCAAAGCGTGGCGGGATTTCGGGGCGGTCCCGACCTCAGCCTCAAGCAAGGCCAGACCATTGACTGGGTGACTTCCGCGCAGGTAACAGACAACTTCTTTCGAGTGCTAGGCGCCAGTCCAGTAATGGGGCGAGAGTTCCTCCGCGATGAAACCCGGCCCGGAGGCCCCACCACAACAATTCTAACCGACGAAATCTGGAGGAAGACGTTTGGCGCGGATCCTGAGATTATCGGCCGTCAAATTAATTTGGACGATAAAAGCTACACGGTAGTGGGCGTGATGCCGCGCGGATTCAAGCTGGTCGAGGGGCCGGCGGATCTCTTTATTCCCCTACACCTGGGCAACAGCATGAGCGACCAAGGGACAAACACCGAGGTTCTTGCGCGGCTGAAGAATAATGAAAGCATCCACGCAGCCCAGGCGGACATGGCGGTGGTCTATGACCAGTTCCACCGGCAGGATGCGACGCAAGGAAACGACGCGGGAGTTCAATTGGTCGGTTACCAGGATTCACTGGTGAGTGACGTCAAACCGAGCCTGTTGTTGCTTTTTGGGGCGGTAGGCTTCCTGCTGCTGGTCGCCTGCGCCAACGTGGCCAGTCTTCTGCTGGCGCGTGCGAGCGCGCGGCAAACGGAAATATCCATTCGTCTGGCTCTCGGAGCGCGGCGCGGACGATTGGTCCGCCAATTCATCACCGAAAGTCTGCTGATGGCGCTGCTCGGCGGCGCAGCGGGGTTGCTGGCGGCCACCTGGCTATTGAAGACGCTGACCGCCTCCATTCCATTCATCCTTCCTGCCAGCGTCTCCGTCAATTTGGATGGCAACGTCTTGGCTTTTACATTTCTGGTGGCGATCGCGACCAGCGTCGTTTTTGGACTGGCTTCTTTCCGGCAAACAACGAAGCTGGACCTGAATTCTTCGCTTAAGGAAGGTTCAAAAGGGTCTGCGGGCATCACCCGGAACCATACCGGCAGAATGCTGGTGATCGTTGAGGTGGCGCTTTCGGTAACCATGCTGATTGGAGCGGGGCTGCTGATTGAGAGCCTTTATCGCTTGCGTCATCAGGATATCGGATTTGATCCGCAGAATGTGATCACCATGACCACGCCGTACACACCCCCCAAGAATACGCCGCTCGCGGCGGTGTGGAATTCGCAGCAAGTGATTATGAATCGCATCAAAGCATTGCCGGGCGTCGTGTCGGTGGCCGTGGTGAACGTTCCACCTCTGGTGGGCGGAGGCAACATGCCCGCGCAACGTCAAGGACACAATGAGAACAGCATCGGCGGGATGGAGATACGCGAAATCAGCCAGGAATTCTTCAAAACGCTCCGGATCCCCGTTCTGCAAGGGCGGGGCTTCGTTGAAAGCGACACGGAATCCTCCGTGCCGGTGGCGGTAATCAATGAGAATGTCGCGCGGAAATGGTGGAACGGCGCGAGCCCCATCGGCGACCACATTATTGTGGGAATGTTCAACGGAAAGCGCTACACCGATAACCCGCGGCCCCTTGAAGTTGTGGGAGTCGTGGCAGGCGTGAAGGGCAAGACGATTCGCGGAGATGCGCCGCCAACCGTTTATCTTCCCGCATCGCAGCTCATGAGCGACGGCAGTCCCCCGCGCGGCTGGGTGATTCGCACCGAAAACGGCGTGAACATCTCGTCCGAACTTCGGGCGATCGTCACCGAGGTCATCCCCGCCCAGCGTGTGCTGCTTCTCCTATCCATGCAGCAGGTGATTGGGATTTCCGTTGCCAGTACAAACTTCGATTCGCTGCTGATGGGTTTGTTCGCCGGGCTGGCGCTGTTGCTGACGGCGGTGGGCATTTACGGCGTGCTCAGCTTCACCGTCGCGCAGCGCACGCACGAAATTGGCATCCGAGTGGCGCTGGGCGCCAGGCGGATCGACGTTCTGCGTCTTGTGGTCGGCCAGGGAATGGTGCTGGCCTGGATGGGAATCGGCATTGGGATCCTTGCAGCAATGGGATTGACGCGCTTCCTGGAAACGCTGCTGTTCAATGTGCAACCGATTGACGCGCCCACCTACGCTGCGGTCGGGGTCACGCTGACCGGGGTGGCGCTTTTGGCCAGCTACATCCCCGCGCGTCGCGCGATGCGCGTGGACCCCATCACCGCTTTGCGCAACGAGTGAGGATTTGAGCCGGTAGAAACAACTTTATGAGTTCACGGAGCTCAATTTGGCGTCGCGCTTCCATTTGGTTTTGGGCGCTGGTGCGCCGCGGAAAATTGGAGAGCGAGCTCGACGCCGAGCTGCGCTTTGACTTGGAGCGGCGCATTGCAGCGAAGCTGAGGGCAGGTGTGAACGCGGAAAGTGCGCGGCTCGCGGCCTTGCAAGAATTTGGCGGCGTCGAGCTGGCGAAAGAGGAGTGCCGCGACGCTCGCGGCACTCGTTTGCTGGAACAATTCTGGCAGGACGCGCGATTTGGTTTGCGCGTGCTGCGCAAGAGTCCCGGTTTTACCGCCGTTGCCGTCCTTACTCTTGCACTGGGCATCGGGGCGACCACCGCAATCTTCTCCGTGGTGAACGCCGTGCTTCTCCGCCCGCTTCCTTATCCCAACCAGAACCGGCTGGTGCGCGTTGAAGAGATGCACCCTGGTTCGCAGAACGCGTCCTTTACGTTTGCAAGTTTTCTGGACGTGGCCCGCGAATCGAAAGCAATTGAAAACATATCGGCCTACCGGCCCTGGTCATTCAACCTCACCGGCGATGCCGAGCCGGAACAGGTTCCCGGCGCGCTGGTCTCCGCGAATTTCTTTTCGGCGCTGGGCAGCAAACCATATTTGGGCAGGATGATCGGCATTGAGGATGATCAGCCTGATGGCGCAAACCATGTTGCCGTTCTGAGCTACGCGCTTTGGCAAATCCGCTTCGGCGCAAATGCTGGAATTGTCGGCAGGACGATTCAAGTGAACGCGCAGGATTTCACCGTGATCGGAGTGATGCCCCCCGATTTTTCATTTCCTGAAGGAGCGAAGATTTGGTGCCCGCTGGTTCCGGGCGGAAGCGCACGAAACAACCGGCGAGCCCACCTGCTGACTGTGATTGCTGATTTGCGCCGTGGCGAATCTCTAGGCGCGGCGCAGGGCGAGCTGGGAATCCTCGCCGCCCGCATCGAAAAACAAAATCCCGGTGTTGATCCGGAAATTTCAATCAGTGCCGTCTCGCTGAAAAATAGTCTGGTTGCGCCCGTTCGTCCCGCTCTGCTTATTCTGATTTCCGCTGTGAGCCTGCTGCAGTTTATTGCCTGCGCCAACGTGGCCAACCTGCTCCTGGCTCGCGCCACCTCTCGAACCAGGGAAATTGCCATTCGCTTGTCGCTGGGAGCAAGCCGGGCGCGGGTGGCGCGGCAACTGCTTACCGAAAGCATAATCGTCGCCCTGCTTGGCGGAGCGCTGGGATTTGCTGTGGCCTCCTGGAGCCTCAGATTCATCACCGCGATAAACGGGAAAGATATGCCGCGGTTCGGTGAGATCAATCTCGATTGGCGCGTCCTGATATTCACTCTCGGGCTTTCCTTTTTCAGCGCGCTGCTTTTTGGCATGGCCCCTGTGCTGGGCGGAATAAAGCTCGATCTAAGTACCTCGCTGAAGAAGGGCGCTTCGATTTCGGCTCACGGCGCGAGGCACGGGTCCAGCAGCACGCTTGTCGTACTGCAATTTGCGCTGGCCATGGTCTTGCTGGTTGGCGCCGGCCTGCTGGGCAACACCTTTATGCGGTTGCTGCGCGTGGGCACCGGGTTCAATCCGGAAAATCTCCTGACCATGCAGTTCTTTCTTTCGCCCGTGGAATTTCCGGAGGGCGATCTGAAGACCGCGGTTGTCCTGCAACAAATGCTGGAGGGCGTTCGCTCCGTGCCCGGCGTGCGATCCGCGGGAGTCGTCAGCGCTCTCCCGATTTTGGGCGGGCCTGACACCGACTTCGTGATTCAAGGCCGCCCCGCTCCTCCGCTTAACGACGAACCTTCCGCTGACATTCGCTCCGTTGACCCCGGCTATTTTCGCGCCATGGCCATCCCACTTCTCAGCGGCCGCGAGTTTTCAGAAATGGATTCAGCCAAGTCCGCGCGTGTCATGATCATCAACGAGACCATGGCGCGCACCTTCTGGCCCAACGAAAGCCCTCTCGGTCAACGCGTCACCATGAAAGATTGGGGACCGCCCTTGACCGGCGAAATTGTGGGCGTCGTCGGGGACATTAAGACCGATGGGCTGGCGGCCGACGTGCGCCCAATGATTTATTGGCCCTACTTCCAATTTCCCGTGATCTTCGACGCCTTTGTGATCCGCACCGATGGGGATCCGCTCAGCGTGGTCTCTTCTGTAAAGGCGCGGGTTTGGTCCGTGGACAGGAACCTGCCGTTTTCAAGCATCGAAACCATGCAGCAGGTACTCTCCGATTCGCTGGCGCAACGCCGGCTTTACATGATTCTGGTGGGCGTTTTTGCCGGGGCCGCGTTGTTGCTCGCTGCCGTCGGGATTTATGGCTTGATGGCCTATTCCGTCAGCCAGCGCACGAATGAGCTTGGCATTCGCATGGCCTTGGGCGCGCAGAGGACCGATGTCCTGCGCTTGGTCTTGCGACAGGGAATGAGGCTCGCGCTGATCGGCACGGCGGTGGGAATCGCGGCCGCGTTATTGCTTACGCGGCTCATGTCCACATTGTTGTATGGCGTAAAGCCGACCGATCCGCTCACCTTCGCGGGCGTCGCCGCTCTGCTGTCGATTGTGGCATTGATTGCGTGCTGCATTCCCGCGCGTCGCGCCACTCAAGTGCAGCCCATGACGGCTCTGCGCAACGAGTGATGCGGAGATTACTTAGAGGAGAATTCTGTGGCTAGGCAGAATCCCATCTCGCAGCGAGTCTCATCTTGGGTGCGTGCGCTGTTGCACCGCGAAAAGGTGGAGAGCGAACTCGATGCCGAGCTGCGCTACGACCTGGAGAGGCGAACGGAAGCGAATGTGCGCGCGGGCATGGATCCAAAAACAGCAAAGCATGCTGCAGTGCGCGAGTTCGGCGGCCTGGAGTTGGCCAAAGAGGAATGTCGCGACGCCAGAGGAACGCAAATCCTCGAACAGGTCGGGCAAGACATCCGTTTCGCCCTGCGCACCCTCGCGAAGAGGCCTGGGTTCACTGCAACTGCAGTATTGACTCTGGCGTTGGGCATTGGCGTGAACACATCGATTTTTTCTCTGGTGTACTCATTGGCGCTGCGCCCTTTGCCCGTCAAAGATCCCGCCAAAGTTGTCAGCGTCTTTGAAGAATTTCGTGGGCATTATTCCCGCGGCGTTTACGGCTCGCCCTCCCTGCTGTCCTATCCGGAATATGTAGCTTTTCGCGAAAACACTCACATTTTCTCAGGGCTGGCCGCATTTGCGGACGATTCGCTATCGCTCGGCGGCGTAAGCGGTCAAGCGGTTGCAGGGCTCCTCGCCTCCTGCAACTACTTTGACGTGCTTGGCCGGGACATGGCGGTTGGGCGAGGCCTTCTTGCTGAGGATTGCCACACGCCTGGCGAGGGATCTGTTGCCGTTATCAGTTACGGGTTCTGGCAAAGTCATTTCGCCGGCGATGCGGCTGTGCTCGGGAAGACGCTCACACTGAACCGGCGGGTCTTCACAGTGGTTGGCGTCGCCGCGGCCAATTTCGGCGGCACGGAACTGCAAACGCCAGACGTTTGGCTTCCAATTACGGTTGCGCCACATCTGCTGCCGGACGAATTTAAGAATGGCAATTGGCTGGCACTGGACAATGTGAGCTGGCTCAACGTAGTTGGCCGGCTGAAACCGGGGATTTCGCACCGGCGCGCGGAAGAAGAGCTAGGCTTTCTTGCGCTACAGCGAGACGCGAATTATCCCGGCCGCCAAACCATTGTGACAGTGAACTCGGGCGCTTACTTGAACGGACCCGAAATGCGCAGCGTGGGCGCCTGGGTGGCCGCGGGAATCCTTGGGTTGGGCGGCTTTATTCTGGCCATCGCTTGCATAAACGTAATGAATCTTCTGCTGGCCCGCGCCCTATCACGAACCCAGGAAATCGGAGTCCGGCTCGCAATGGGAGCAAGCCGGATGCGTTTGATGCGGCAGCTTCTGACGGAAACGATTTTACTTGCCCTCCTGGGTGGCGCGGCCAGTGTAATCGTTGCGCAATGGCTTCCGTCGCTGCTGGCACGCTCGATTCCCGACTTGCGATTGAGTGCTCAGGTGGATCTGAGCATGAATTTGTCCATCCTCGCCTACGCGTTTTTGGCTTCACTGGTTGCGGCGCTGGTGTGCGGGCTGGCCCCTGCTCTTCAGGCCACCAAGCTTGATCTCGTCTTATCGTTGAAGGAAGAAGGGTTGCCGCTTTCGAGCGGCCGTGGGCGCACCCGGCTTCGCAGCTTGCTAATTATCGCCCAAGTTGCGGGATGCACGGTGCTGCTGGTCGCGGCAGGATTGCTGGCGCGAGGGCTGCGCCATGCCGAATCCGCGGGCCCGGGTTTCCTTACAAGGAATGTGATTGTCGTTTCGCTTGACTTGGCGAACCAGGGCTACAACGAGGCGCGCGCAGCTGCATTCCAGAGGGAACTGCGCGACCGCCTGGCTGCGATTCCCGGCGTCGTGGGTGTTGCTCGATCGGCCGTGATCCCCTGTGTCACCGGCTATATGACCGTCGTGACTCTTCCCGGCGGCATCACCGATGACAGTTCCCAATCGGTGTGGGGGAACATCGTCTCAGCAGACTATTTTCAGACTATGGGAATTCACTTGCTGCGCGGCAGGATGTTCACGGAGCAGGAAGCGCAGAGCCCTGGTGCGACCCCGGCAATCATCAGCGCCGCCATGGCACGGAGGTTCTGGGGTAATGCCGACCCTCTGGGCAAGGAATTTCTTGCCGGCAAAACTCCTTATCAAATCTTCGGAATCGCGCCGGATGTTCAAAATTCACATCTGGGCCAAACCGACGGGCCATTTTTCTATGGGGCAAGCGCGCCGGATATCGCGCTCGACTCCAAGATATTCCTGCGCACCACCGGAGACGCATCGGAAGTTGGAGCGGCGATTCGCCGGCTGACCCATCAGCTTGACGCCACCGTGATGCCCTCAACGGAATCGTATGAGCAGATGCTCAAGAAAATTCTGGAGCCCTCTCGGAGCATTGCCTCGCTGGTCGCGATCCTGGGCATTCTGGCCATGGTAATGGCGGTGGTCGGCGTGTGGGGGATGGTGGCTTACGCGGCCAGCCAGCGCACCCATGAAATCGGCATACGCAAAGCGCTCGGCGCCCAGTCGCGGGACATCCTAAGCCTGTTGTTGGGGAACGGAGCCAGGCTTTCAGCCATGGGGCTTGCTCTAGGATTGGCGCTGGGGGCGGGTGTATCGCGGTTACTTTCAGCGGCGGGACTGCTCTTCGGGCTGAGCGCGTTTGATCCCATGACCTATCTGACTATTGCTGCAGCCCTCGCTGGCGTAACTCTTCTTGCGTGTTATCTTCCCGCGCGTCGCGCCATGCGCGTGGATCCGCTCATTGCGCTCCGGTACCAATAAGGGGAACATCGCACCAAGCGAAGGGGGGCTGTTATGCCTTCACACAACTCAATCTGGTCCCCAATTGCACAATGGGTTCGCGCTCTGCTCCGTCGCGGAAAAGTGGAAAGCGAGCTGGACGCAGAGTTGCGCTATGACCTGGAGCGGCGCGTCGAAGCGAAAATTCATGCGGGCATGAGCCTGGAAAATGCACGCCGGGCAGCGTTAAGCGAATTCGGACCGGTCGACCTCGCCAAGGAAGAATGTCGCGACGCCCGCGGCACGCAACTCCTCGAGCAGCTCTGGCAGGACATTCGATTTGGCTTGCGCCTCTTGCGCAAGAGTCCCGGCTTCACCGCCGTCGCCGTCCTCACTCTCGCCCTGGGTATCAGCGCGTCCACGGTGGTTTTCAGCGTTATCTATAATGGGATGCTTCGCCCATTTCCCTACAAGGACGCAACCCGGCTAACGACTTTCAGTATTCAGGATCTGCGTAATACACACGTTTCAGAAAACGGCCCAGACTCTCGTGGCGCTCTCACGTCAGATCAGCTGATCGCTTTTCAAGAACAAAGTAATTCCTTGGAAGATATCGTCGGATTCATGAACCGTGACGTTTTCTGCGAGGATGGCAGAGTCTCGCTACATCTCCAGGCTGCCTACGTGACTTCTAACACGTTTCAATTACTGGGCGTCGATCCCTTTTTGGGCCGTAGCATTATTCCTGAGGATGCGAACCTTTCGGCGGCCCCAGTTTTTGCGATGAATTATCGTCTGTGGGAAAGACATTTCAATTCAGATCCAACTATTGTAGGAACTTCCTTCGTGATAGACGGCGTGTCCAGGACGCTGGTCGCCGTAATGCCACCCAGATTCCAAATCGATAGCGACGACGTATGGATTCCGTCAAATCCTACCCCGGGTGATTCCGGAATAAGTGCGAGTGCCGCTGAGCCTAACCGCGTATGGTGGCCGTTGGGGCGTCTAAGGTCTGCGCTGAGCGCCCGAGCCGCTTCCATCGATCTGACCATGATTGCCCAACGTCTCGCTAAGACTTCTCCTGGCCGCCTCCCACCTCAATTCGTCACTGTCATCACACGGCCATATGTCGATGTCGTCGTCGGAGAGTTTAAGGACACGCTGTACGCATTGGCTGGAGCTGTTGCAATGCTCTTACTAATCACCTGTACAAATGTTGCCAATCTCTTGCTCGCACATGGGACCACTCGGGAAAGGGAGATTGCCATTCGAGCGGCGCTTGGCGCGACTCGTGGACGTCTGGTTCGGCAATTTCTCATCGAAACCTTAACGCTAGCTACCGCTGGGGCTCTGCTCGGATGCTTGCTCACCTACTGGGGCCTGAAGGGAATACTGACTGTGCTTCCCGACGGAACACTTCCGATGGAAGCCGTCATTGCGCTGAATCCCTCTGCGCTGCTTTTTTCTCTGGGCGTGACCATTTTCACCACGCTACTGTGTGGGTTAGTCCTGGCAATGCATGGCGTGCGCGGCGAGTTAAATCCGCGCCTGGTAGGCACTGGCAGCGGCGCGAGCAAAGCAAGTAGAGGTCGAAAGTTTCGCGTCGGTCTTGTCATTGCGGAAATTGCCCTTTCAACCACTCTTCTGGCTGCCGCAGGACTGATGATGCGGACCCTATTTGCGCTGACGCGTATTGATCTCGGCTTCAGCCCATCAAATATTCTCGTTACTGAAATGTCGTTCCCCAAGGGGGCATTCTCTACGCCAGAGGGAAAAAGAGTTTTCTTGCGACGCATACTCCAGCGGATCGGAGCATCCCCTGGCGTCATCGCTTCCGCAACTTCCTTGTCGCTTCCTCCTTACGGAGGGCCTGGGAGCGACTTGGAGATTCCAGGTCGGCCAGATGCCGTTCGCTCAAGAGCAGGGATGGATTTATGCAGCGAAGGCTTCTTTCAAACCTTGGGAATGCATTTGCTCAGCGGCAGGTTATTCCGAGAGGCTGATATGGCGCCTTCAGCGCAGCGAGTAGTAGTGGTCGATGAGGTTCTTGCCAAACGTTTTTTTACGCAGAGCGATCCGGTGGGCAGCAAGGTTAGATTCAATGTGCTCGACCTAATCCCCGACGCGCCACACGCCACCTACTTTGAGATAATCGGCGTTGTTAGCAGCATCAAAAACTACGGATTGCGGAACCCCGCCATTCCGCAAGCCTACCTTCCTTACACGACCTTTGGCGCTCCTGGCGGCAATATTCTTGTGCGGTGCGCAGGAAACCCGCTTTCAGTGGCAAAAGAAGTGCATGACGCCGTCGAATCAGTGGACCGCGACGTGTCGCTAACGGAAACGAGCTCTCTCGGAACATATCTCCAAAGATTTTCCTACGCGTCGCCAGAATTTCGCCTCATCAGTTTCGGCTCATTCGCCGGAATTGGCCTTCTGCTCGTGAACGCCGGAATCTTTGGGGTGATGGCCTTCACTGTTTCGACGCAGACCCACGAAATCGGTATCCGCATGGCACTCGGCGCACAGCGAGACACCATTCTAAGAATGATTCTCGCGACGGGCTTTCGGTTGATAGCGGTAGGTATTCTCATGGGTCTTTTGGCGAGCTACGGACTCACACGATTCCTTTCCAGACAAGTTTGGGGCGTCACTACTACCGACCACGGGACATTCGCTACCGTAGCGATTCTTGCCGCGCTCACTGGTTTGGCAGCCTGCTGGATCCCCGCCCGCCGCGCCACCCGCGTCGACCCCATGACCGCCCTCCGCCACGAATAGCGTCTCCATCCGTAAATTTCGCTTTGAACGTTGTGCGCCTCGCCCTGGGGTTGTATATTCGGGCTTCCTCGGAGGCGAGCGATGACCAGTATTTCCCGATTCACGCGTTTCAGTCTGCTGACCGGAGCCGCAATTTTGGCGGCGTCAATTTTTGGCGGCCCGGCGCCCGCTCAGCAATATCCCCCCTCTATGTTCCAGGAAATGCGCTGGCGCAACGTCGGCCCATTCCGCGGCGGACGCACGCGCGCACTCGCAGGCGTGCCCAGCCAGCCGAATGTTTTCTACATTGGAGGCGTGGATAGCGGTGTCTGGAAATCCGACGACTTCGGCGAGACCTGGGAGCCGATCTTCGACGGACAGCCGACCGGTTCCATCGGCGCCATCGCCGTTTCGCTTTCCGATCCCAACATTATCTACGTTGGCTGCGGAGAGGGACTGCCGCGCCCTGATTTAAGCATCGGCGACGGAATGTACAAGTCCACCGACGGCGGCAAAACTTGGACGCATCTCGGCCTCCGCGACGCGGAACAAATTCCGGCGCTCGCCATTGATCCAAAGGATCCGAACAAGGTGTTTGCTGCGGTCCTCGGCCATCCGTTTGGTCCCAACCCTGAGCGCGGAATTTATCGCTCCACGGACGGCGGCACCAACTGGCAGAAAGTTCTCGGCAAGGACGATAACACCGGCGGCTCCGACGTGGAGATTGATCCCACCAATCCTCAGGTGGTTTACGCCGGGCTCTGGGCCACGCGACAAGGCCCGTGGGAAGATGGAAATACCTACAACGCTCCGGGTGGGCTCTTCAAATCCACGGACGGCGGCAACACCTGGAAACAATTGACCAATGGCTTGCCTGATCCCGTTCAACAGGTTGACGTCACCATTTCGCCCAGCAATCCCAATCGTCTTTTCGCCACCGTGGCTGCGTACAAAGGCGGCGTCACCATCATGCGCTCCGATGACGCCGGAGAAACTTGGACGCGTGCAACCACCGACACTCGCCCTGCGGGACGGATCGGCGGCGGAGATCTCCCCGTTCCGCGAGTGGATCCCAAAGATCCGGACGTCCTCTACGTCACCAGCACAGTTACCTGGCGCACCATGGATGCGGGTAAGACCTGGACGGGGATTCGCGGAGCGCCCGGCGGCGACGACTACCAAAATATTTGGATCAACCCGAATATTCCGAACATCATTTTGCTGGTCTGTGATCAGGGCGCGCTGGTGAGCAGCAACCGCGGCCGCACCTGGAGTTCGTGGTACAACCAGTCCACGGCGCAGGTTTATCATGTGGTTGCCGATAACGGATTCCCTTACCGCGTCTGCGGTGGGCAGCAGGATAGCGGCTCGCTGTGCATTTCCAGCCGCGGCAACGATGGCGAAATCACATTCCGCGATTGGCATCCCGTGGGCACCATCGAGTATGGCTATTCCGTCCCCGATCCCCTGAATCCAAATATAATTTATGGTTCGGGGCGTACCGATGTCACTCGATACGACTGGATCACCGGTCAAGTCCAGAAAATTACCCCCATTATTTCGCAAGGAACAAAGTATCGCGCCGAGCGCACCCAGCCGCTGATTTTTTCGCCGGTGGATAAGCACACCCTCTACTACGCCGCGAACACTCTTTTCAAGACCACCGATGGCGGGCATTCCTGGCAGGAAATCAGCGGAGACTTGACCCGCGAAAAACCCGGCCTTCCGGCGAGCGTGGGCGATATGGCCAAAGACACGCCGGGCGCCGATACTCACCGTGGTGCGATTTATTCCATCGCACCGTCATTCCACGACCTCAACACCATCTGGGTGGGCACGGACGATGGGAATATCCAGATCACCCGCGACGGCGGAAAAACCTGGAAGAACATTACGCCTCCGGAACTCGCGCCTTGGAGCAAGGTGACGCAGCTCGTCGCCTCACACTTCGACGAGATGACCGCGTACGCCTCCGTCAGCCGTTTCCGCGTGGATGACATTCATCCCTACATTTACCGTACCCACGACGGCGGCAAAACTTGGAAGCTCGTAGTGGACGGAATCGCCGACGGCGCCGCAGCCGACACCGTCCGCGAAGACTCCGTGCGCAAAGGGCTTCTGTTCGCCGGAACGGAAAACGCCGTATGGGTTTCCTTTAATGACGGCGATCAGTGGCAATCTCTCCAACTCAATCTGCCGCACACCTCGAATCGCGATCTGTGGATTCACGACAGCGACCTCATCGTCGCCACTCACGGTCGCGGGTTCTGGATTCTTGATGACATCACTCCCTTGCGCCAGTTGACTGCTGAGAATGAGAAAGCTGCCGCAGTTCTTTTCAAGCCGGAAGCCGCCTATCGCGTGCGGCGTGACACCAACACCGATACGCCACTTCCCCCGGAAACTCCCGCTGGAACCAATCCGCCGGACGGCGCGATCATTGACTATTACCTCTCGAGCGCGGCGAGCGGCCCGGTCGCGCTTGAAATTTTCGATTCCACCGGAAAGTCCGTGCGCCGCTACTCCAGCACCGACAAACCCGAATTTGATGTCAACGAACTCGAGCGCACCCTTGGTGTGCCCACCTACTGGGTTCGCCCGCCTCAAGTGCTGAGCGCCGAAGCGGGCATGCATCGCTGGGTGTGGGACATCCACTACGATCAACTGACGGGTGGCGGCGGGCGAGGCGGCGGCTACCCGATTTCCGCTGTACCGCACGACACTCCGCGCGAACCCAAAGGTCCGCGCGCCAATGCCGGCACTTACACCGTGAAGCTCACCGTGGACGGCAAAACTTATTCGCAGCCGCTCACCATCAAACTCGATCCGCGCGTAAAGGCGTTGCCTGCCGACGTCGCGCTCGAAACCACAGCCGAGCTGCGCATCGCCGGGGCCATGAAGCGCTCCGCCGAAACCGTGGCCAGCGTCCGCGCGCTGCAAGCGGACCTGAAATCACTCGGCGCGCAAGCCAGCGGTTCCGTAGCCGATGAAATCACCGCCCTGAATAAGAAGACCGTGGCCATTGCCGGCGAAGCCGCAGCAGGCGGACGCGGCGGCAGAGGCGGAGGAGGCGGTGGTGGAGGCGGGCGCGGAGGCGCCGCTCCCGCAGGCGAGCCGAATCTCACTCAGATCAGCGGGGAATTCGGCGCGCTCTATGGATTGATTGACAGCGCCGACGCAGCGCCAACCGCACCTCAAAATGCGCAATTGACCCAACTCGAAGCAGCTCAGAGCAAGTGGATGGCGCAATGGACGGAAATCAAAGCGAAGGACGTCCCGGCGCTGAACGTCCAACTCAAAAAGGCCAACTTGCCGCCGCTGGAGATCAAAACTCCCTCCCCCGCGGACAACTGAGCTCTTTAGAATTAGCAGCCGAACAACTAAACGTTTTAGATTTGGCAGCCAAACAGAAGATTTGCTGCTTCATTCAGCGGAAAAAGTAGCGGTGTCATCCTGAGGCCATCCGATCAGGATGGCCGAAGGATCTCTGCGCCAATTCCACCATAGACTGACATTCCCAAATATCCTTTCAAACCAGCGCGCGGAAAGCCTCCGCTTTTCTCAGCGTCGGCGCCTGCCCTGAGCTTGCCGAAGGGCGTTGAGAAAGCCTTCTCTCTTCAATCCTCGAAAATCACTTCCGCAAACGCAATATTCCCGCTGTGCGTAATGCTGACTGAAATGTGCGCGACTCCCATTTGGGCCGCAATTTGCTTCGCCACTCCATGCAACTGCAGTTCCGGCCGCCCGCTCGGCATCCGCGCCACCTCGATATCCACCCAGCGCACTCCGTGCCGCCAGCCCGTACCCAGCGCCTTCATCGCCGCTTCCTTGGCCGCGAATCGCGCCGCAAACCTCTCATAGGGATCGCGGTGCTGCTCGCAGTAAGCAATTTCCGCGGGCGTGAAAACGCGCTTCACCAGCGCCTGTCCGCGCCGCTCGATGGCCTCCCGCATGCGCCCAATTTCAGAGATGTCTATCCCCAGCCCGATGATCACGCGCTCTCCGTTATCCCCTTCGCTTGATATTCGCCGCGCCAATCTATGCGCGTTCTGCCGCCCCAAGACTCCTGCTATCATATCTTGTGAACGGAGATGAAGGCCTCTACAAAACCACGGCCGCGGCACAAGCCAAAATCTCGAAGAAAGTCTGCGGATAGTAATTTCCAGGAGCGGCGCAGCTCGGGTGTCACTTTTCTAATTGCGCGGCCATTGGCACGCCTTCCGTGGGCCATTCACGGTTTTTCCACGCGCAGCATCGGCGCAAGCCACCTCGATAAAAGCCCGCGTTGTCGAGGCGGCATCCTGAATCTTGGCTTCACCGAATGGGATACGCGCGAAGCCGTCCAAGCCAACCGCAAGGCTTTTCTTCAGGCCCTCGGCGCGGATGGAATGAAGCTCGTCACGCTCAAGCAGATCCATTCCGATGCAATTCATCTGACCAATGAGGCACCGGCAAACTCACTTTCAGTCCCGGCCTGTTCCGGGGACGCGCTCATCACCCGGACACGCGGTTTGCTGTTGGCGGTGCAGACCGCCGACTGCGTGCCGATTCTCCTCGCCGACCAAAAACTCCACGCCGTGGCCGCGATCCACGCCGGATGGCGCGGCACGCTCGCGCGCATCGTCGCCAAAAGCGTTGGCCGCATGAATATGGAATTCGGCACGCGTCCGCAGGATCTCGTCGCCGCCATCGGTCCGGCCATCGGGCGCTGCAGTTACGAAGTCGGCCCCGAAGTCGCGCAAGCTTTCGCGGGACAATTCCCGAATGCGCGCGACTGGTTTGACTTTCCCCACGGCCTGCGCGACGGCCAGACCGACGATCAATTCATCGCCGGCGAAGGCCCCAACCCGCTCAAGTGGCTCAGCATGATGCCGCCGGGCCACGACGCGCCTCCGCCCAGCGTCAATCTCGATCTGATCGCCGCCAATCGCTGGCAATTGCTCGATGCCGGTGTGCCCGCAAAAAATATCGTGGCCAGCAATCTCTGCACCGCCTGCAACACCGGCACGCTCTTCAGCCATCGCCGTGAAAATGGCCGCACCGGACGCATGCTCGCCACCATCGGCCTCCGCCCCTAGCCAATTTCAGAATCTGCCATTCTGATTTCAGAGTTTGTCACGCCGATTTCACAGGGCGTTACGCCAATCTCATAAGGTGTCATTCTGAGCCCGCCGTGGCGGGCGAAGAACCCCTCTTTCTTTGGTCTCTCTTTCTTTTATCTCTCTTCCTCTAGTCTCTATTTCCTTGCTCTCAATCAACGCCAGCTGCCCGCACGCCGCCATAATGTCCTGCCCGCGCGAGATGCGCACAAACGCGAACACGCCCTTATCCATCAGAACTTGCTTGAACGCCTCAACGCTTTCCTGCGTGGGCCGCTTATAGGGAAGCTCTCCTGGGTTCCACGGAATCAAATTCACTTTTGACGGGATGTTGGCCAGCAGCTTCGCCACGCGCCTTGCATCTTCGGGCGCGTCGTTGAACCCTCCGAGCATCACATATTCAAAAGTGATCCATTCGTTCGGCCCCAGCGGGTAATTTCTGCATGCGTCCAAAAGTACAGCGAGCGGATATTTTCTGTTAATCGGCATGATCGCGTCGCGCTGCTCGTCCGTCGAAGCGTTCAGCGAAATCGCCAGCTTCGGCCGCACCTTTTCCCGCCCCAGGCGCTCGATTCCCGGCACAATTCCCGAAGTCGAAAGCGTCACATGCTTCGGCGCAATGCCCACGCCGCGTTGGTCCAGCAGGATTCGCACCGCCGTCATCACTGCATCGTAGTTCAGCAGCGGCTCGCCCTGCCCCATCAGCACCACATTGGTTTGCGGCAGCAAATGTTCGCGCTGGTCCTCCAGCGCCACCAGCACCTGCCCCACAATTTCGCCCGCGCTCAGATTGCGGTTCAGTCCCAGCACCGCCGTCAGACAGAACCGGCAATCCACCGCGCAGCCCGCCTGCGTCGAAATGCAAATGGTTTGCCGCCGCGCGTCCTCCTTCGTGTCCGGCATGAACACCGCTTCCACCTGCACCGGCGCCGCGCCCTCCGATTCCAGCGCCAGCAAATATCGCACCGAGCCATCCGTGGAATGGTAGCGCCGCACAATCCGCGGCATGGTGATCCGCGCCTCAGCGGAAAGTTTCTCCCGCAGCGCCGCCGGAAGATTCGTCATCCCCGCAAAATCAAATCGCCGCTCGGCATACAGCGCATGATAAATCTGGCTCCCGCGATAAGCAGGCTCGCCCCACGACGCCGCCAGCGCCCTCAGTTCGTCCGCCGATTTTCCCAGTAGTTCGATAGCCACGCGATTTCCTTGCGGCAAATGTCTTTATAGGAATCTTAGCACGCCGCTCCGTGTGCCCCTGGGAGCGCCAATCTCCGGATTGGTGCCTTTTCCCACCCATGCCTACCACGGAAACAGCCCATCAGCATTCAAACGCCTATTTCACCGGGAAGCAGTCGAGGTCGTTCGCAAAGGTCACCGGGCCCGAGTATCGTTTCTTGATTTCTGCTTGGGTCTGCTCTTCCTTCCCCAAAGTCCGCATCATTCGATGCGACAGCACCAGCCGCTTTACCTTCGCTTCCGAAGCGATTTGCCCGATCACCGACGGAGGCATATGCAGCTGCCTCTCAACTCCTTCGGCTCCTTCCGGCACGGCATTGTGCGCAATAAACAGATCCGCGTTCATTGCCAATCGCACCAGGCCCTCGCCCTCTCCATTGGTATCTCCGCTGAACACGATGACCTTTCCGCCCGTCTCCACGCGCCAGGCTAACGCCGGGACTCCGTCATGAATGACGCGCACCGCGGAAGCGGAAAGGCCGCCGCTGCGAAACACAGCCACCGGTGTTGAGCTCGCGGCCACATCATGGGGCTGCATTTTGTAGCTCCCTTCTTCTCCAGGCGCCAACAGCTCGCTGAGATACCGGTAAGCGCCGCGCTTCTCTCCGAATAAATCAGTCACAAACTCTACTGTCGAGGGCATGAAATCATTTCCCGGGGGACCATAGATCGGCAGGGGACGTTTGCGATCTTCAAACCACGACGACTTGATGAGCGCGGCAAAGTCTCCGCTGTGATCCACATGGAAGTGTGAGAACAGGATCAATTCCAGCTGGGACATCTGTGCCCCGCTCTCGCCAAACCGGAGGGCGCTTCCACCGCCCGCATCAATCAGTACCCGCGCTTGCCCGTTCTCCCACACCAGATAGCTGCTTGACGCCCGCTTGTCTTGCAACTCCGGGCCTCCCGAGCCGAGCACTTGCACCGTGACACCCTGCGATCCGCAGGACTTCGCGTCTGCCGTTGGCAAAAACGCGTACCCGGGTAATAGGCCGGCCAGCGTAAGGAAGCAAGCAGCGCGTATAAAGGTTCCGGAAGTGTGTCGCGTTCTCATTTCGCATTTCTCCTGGGGGGATTCAACGCAACAAAATACCTCAATTCCCTCCGCTGGCGCACACCAAAAGGCCGCCGCGATCCTTGCGGGGATTTGATTGGCATTCGAATCGAATCACGTAACGAGACTCTTCTCGCCCTGAAAATATTTTTCAAATCTCCATACGATTTTGCTTGACGTCAATTACCGTACTTGCTAACTTGAATTCTAGCGTCGATCCTTTGCTGATCGCGCGACAGGAGCCATTAACCGCTAGCCACCAGCCACTCTCAACTTACCGCTTCAATAGGAACCACTGCACGGGCATTTATCAGTAACTGCTTAGCTAACAGTTAACCCCTTTAGAATCCGCAGTTGCAAAACAGGTCGCAAGCTTATGAAAACAATCAGCTTTAAGTCCCGTATTAGCCATACATACGACGCTCGCGCCTCTAACCCCTGCATTAGCAATACATACGAAAAAACAGGGGGTGGGGGGCACGTCTGAAATAAGAACTGGCTCGAAAAGCCCAAAAGGGGAAAACAAAAATGTCCGCCACAACCAAATCACCCGCTTACATAAAAGTCAAAGTCCCCGAAGAGGAACGCTGCCGATTCACTTCCGCCCACGGACGCCGCTGCGCCAATCCCCACAACGGGGCCGACCACAAATTCTGCGTCGTCCACGAACGTCAAATAGAAAAACGGGATGACGCCAAAGCCCGAGCCGTCTCTGCGCAACTCCTCAGCGGCGGCTCCAATCTCCACAATCGCCAGGAAGTCGGCCGCGCCATGGCCCAGCTCTTCATCCTCATTTCGCAAAAGCGAATCTCGCGCCGCGATGGCGTCCTTCTCGCCTACATCGCCAGCTTGCTCCTCCAAACCATGATTCCCGTGAGCGATAAGCCCACTCCGGAAGAACATCAAGCCTTCGTCCGCAATTTCCTCAAGGATATGCCTCGCCCCGCGCGCGAACGCTATCCCGACGAGGAGACTCCCAACGCGCAAGATCAGGCGGAGTCTTAATGATGCTGCGGTCAAATCCTTGCCGTGCGTGGCACAGCGATTCCTCGCTGTGCGTTTCAGACCCCTCCGTGGAGTTTGTCCTCTCCCTATGTCACAATGACTGCGTCCTCAGCCTGGGTCTGCTCTCCATAACATGAACGAACAGCGCACGATTTACAGGGAAGTTTTGCCCAACGGCTTGGTGGTCATCACCGAGCCGATGCGGCATGTGCGTTCGGTTTCCGTGGGTATCTGGCTGTGCTCCGGATCGCGCGGCGAATCCGCCGGGCAAAACGGCCTGGCCCATTTCACCGAGCACATGGTCTTCAAGGGCACTGAGCGGCGCAGCGCTGAAGAAATCGCGCGCTCGGTGGACAGCATCGGCGGGATGATGGACGCCTACACCGCCAAGGAAATGGTCTCCTTCAACGCCAAAGTGCTCGACGAGCACCTGCCCATCGTGTGGGAAGTGCTTTCCGATCTCGCTCTGCGCCCGCTGTTTGATGAGGAAGAAACCGCGCGCGAAAAGCAGGTGGTCCTCGAAGAGATAAAGATGGACCAGGACAATCCCGAATCCGTGGTTCACGAGCTGCTCATACAGAATTTTTGGAGTGGTCACGCTATTGCCCGGCCCATCCTCGGCACTCCGGAAACCGTGCGCGATTTTTCGCGCGCCGCGCTGGTCGAGGGCCACCGAACTTGGTACGTACCGAATAATATGGTGGTGACCGCCGCGGGGCACATCGAGCACTCAAAACTTCTCGATCTCGTCACGCGCGAATTCGGCGATCTGCCTTCCGGAAAAGAAACCGCGCCCGGCCCAGTTCCCGAAGCGCATGCCGCAATCGCCTCGCAATCCAAGCGCGAGCTCGAGCAGGTGCATCTGGTGGTCGGCGTGCCTTCGGTGCCGCTGGCCGATGAGCGCCGCTACGCCGTCGCGGTGCTCAACACCGTTCTCGGTGGAGGCATGTCCTCGCGCCTGTTCCAGAACATCCGCGAAAAGCAGGGCCTGGCCTACTCCGTGTTCAGCGAGGTGAATCCCTATTCCGATGCGGGAATCATGTCGGTTTATGCCGGCACCTCCCTTGAGAATACTCAAAAAGTTCTCGGCCTGATTTCCGAAGAATTACGCGCCATCAAGCGCGAGCCGGTCACCGTGGAAGAGCTCCGACGCGCCAAAGACCATCTGAAAGGTTCGACGGTGCTGTCGCTGGAATCCACCAGCGCGCGCATGTCCAACCTGGCCCGCCAGGAAATGTATTTCGGCAAATTCTTTTCGACCGACGAAATCCTCGCCGCCGTGGAGGCGGTCACCTGCGAAGAGGTCCAGGCCGCCGCCATTGATTTCTTCAAGCCCGAACTGGTCGCCGCCACCATCGTCGGCAACCTCAACGGTTTTCAGTTGAGCCGCGAACATCTCGCCTGCTGAGCTTTGTTTTTGTTTAAGAGTGGATAACCCCTCCGTAAATATCGTCATCCATTACCTGCGAGGGGGGATTATGAAAATTCTGCATGCAGTCGCTTTGGGGATTCTAGTTGTCGGTACTTCATCGGTTTCCGCTCAGGAATATGGTATCAATCGCGATAACAGAAGCATCTCCGTGACAGTCACACAGAAACTCGAAGTCGATCCCGACATCGCCCAAATTACTTTTGGGTCGCAAACCTATGGCGCAACACACGATGCGGCGTACCTTGAAAATCTCCGCATCGCCGACCAGATCGTGAAAGCCTTATTGGATTCTGGTGTGCCTCGCGGAAAAATCGAATCTCACAAGCTCAGCCTTGACGTGCAAAATGAAAGTGAGCAAAAAAATCTGACGGCGGACCAACGAAGCCAAAGGCACTTCATGGCGCATCAGAGCTGGACTGTGCGCATCGCTGCTGCGGACGCTCAAAAGATCGTGGACATCGCCGTCCACGCGGGCGCAAATCAAGTTGAGGATGTTACGTGGGACGTAAGCGACCCAGACGCATTGGACGCGCGCACGCGCCGGGCCGCATTGGATAAAGCCCACGCAACCGCTGAGGAGATTGCCAACAGCTTCCACGGAAAACTGGGCCAATTGCTCTTCGCCAGCAATTCTTCACAGGCCGACCAGTTATTTGTGGAGGCCAAGGGACTGACTTCTCCATCAGACCGGGTTCAATTGATACAGGAGTTTTGGAGGCGTCGTTCCAATTTACAGCTTTTCCCGGAGAAAATCACCAGGCAAGCAGAGGTGCATGCGGTATTTGCGCTGGAATAGTAATGCGGCATTCAGGATTGGCATTGACGCGCGGGCCGCGCTTTGCCATTATCGCCGCAGCGCTTTTTTCGGGATTATTCGGGGGCGGGCGATCGGCATACGCGTATCCATTCTGGCGTCGGGCAGCTCGGGCAACCTGACGCTCATCGAAACCGAGACCACGCGCGTGCTGGTGGACGCGGGGCTGGGCAAGCGCGAAACGCTGCGGCGCCTGGAAGCGTTGAGCCATCGCATCGAGCGGCTCGACGGCATCGTCATCTCCCACGAACACAGCGACCACGTGGGCGGGCTGCCCCAAATCCTGGGCCTGTGGCGCACCACCGTGTTTTTCACCGAGGCCACCCACCGTGCCACCATGCAATGCATGCCGGAGACTTCACACAAGCGTGTTACGCAGGTCGAACATTTTTGTCCGGGCGACCGCTTTGACATCGGCGACATCGAAGTTTCGGCGTTTGCCATCCCGCACGACGCCGCCGATCCCGTGGGATTCACTTTCCGCACCAACGGCACCAAGGTCGCGATTGTCACCGACCTCGGCTATCTGCCGGAGCTGGTGAAGCATCACCTGCGCGGCGCGGATTGCCTGATCCTGGAATCGAACCACGATTTGGAGATGCTAAAGGTTGGGCCGTATCCGTGGCACATCAAGCAGCGGGTGATGAGCCGCACGGGGCATCTCTCGAATGATGCAGTGAGCGAATTTTTAGCGGATCCCGAGGGATTTGACGGAGAGGCGCGCTACCTTTTCCTCGCGCACCTTTCGGAGACCAACAACAACGCCGACGTCGCGGAAATTTCCGCCGCGGAAGCGCTCCGCCGCCGCCCGGCGGAATGCGCCTTCCACGGCGAGCTTCGTGTCGCCTCGCAACGCATCCCCATGGGGCCGTTTGATTTGTCGAAGGAAACCGAAAGCTTTCCCGCAATCAACAAAGCCATCGCCTGAAAATCCCAGATTGTAAGGAAATGCACGGGCGCTGCTTCACGCACGATCCATGTCGCAGGTTTGCTCTGAAAAAATGCTTATTCGTATCGCAAGGCGACCAGAGGATCCACGCGAGTGGCGCGCCGCGCGGGAATGTAACACGCCAGCAGGGCGACGGCGCCGAGAAGCAGCGTGACGCCGCCGTAAGTGAGGGGATCGAAGGCCTGCACTTGAAACAGCATAGAGGCCAGGAATCGCGTCACGGCCGCGGCGGCAATCAATCCGATGACCAGGCCGATGCACGCAAGCGCCATGCCCTGGCCCACGACCAATTTGAAAATGTCGCGCTGCTGTGCGCCGAGCGCCATGCGGATTCCGATCTCCTGCTTTCGTCCGGCAACCACGTAGCTCATCACGCCGTAAATGCCGACGCTGGCCAGCACCAGAGCCAGCGCGGCGAAAAGTCCGACGAGGGCGAGCGTCAATCTCCGTGAGCCCAGCGATTCGGCGATGATCTCGTCCATGGAACGCACATTGTAAACGGCGAGATCGGGATCGAATTCCGCGATGATGCCGCGGATGGAGGGCAAGAGCGCTTCTCCGCCCTGCGCGGTCCTTACCGTAACTTCGGTGTCGGGCCACGGGTGCTGCACAACGGATTCGTAGGCGTCCATCGAATCCATTTCGTCCAGGCCGTTTTCCTTCACGTTCCCGACGATGCCAACCACTGCTTCGGCTGGTTCTTTTTCGCTGTTGAATAAACGAAATTGTTTTCCGATGGGGTCCTGCCCCGGCCACACGCGTTGCGCCAGGGCCTGATTAATTACCGCTGCGACGGGCGCGCCGGGAACATCGCGATCTGAAATTTCGCGTCCGCGCAAAAGCGGAATTCCCATGGCACGGAAATAGCCGGGAGAAACGGCGTGCACTCCGACCAGAGGCACGGCGGATTCTCCAGGAACCACGAGATAGTTGACGGTGCTCTGGCCGGTGATGGGAACATCGTTGGCGCTGGCCACGTCTTCCACGCCGGGCAGATTCTTGATTCGATCGAGCGCTTGCAGAAAACGCGTCACTCGCTCGGGATGATGCGCGATGTCCTTATATTTGGGCCCGGAAAAAGAGAGCGCGAAGGTCATCATGCGTTCGGTACGGAACCCGGGCCGCACTTCCATCAGGCGCACGAAGCTGCGCATCAACAGGCCCGCGCCGGCGAGCAGCACCAGAGACAGTGCAACCTCGGCGATGACCAACATGCTGCGCGTCCAATTCTGCTTGATGCCGCCACCGCTTCCGCTGCGCCCCGCCTGCTTCAGGGTATCGCTGGCGGTTACGCGCATGCCGCGCAGGGCGGGCGCCAGACCGAAAATAATTCCCGCGAGCACGGCGATGGCGAATGTGAACAAGAGAACCCGCCCGTCGAGCTGAATCGCGAAAATATTCGGCAGGCCGGCGGGTTTCGCGGCCACGATTCCTTTCACGCCGGCATAAGCCAGCGGCAAACTCGTCAGGCCGCCGAGAAGGCCGAGCATCGCGCCCTCGGTGATGAGTTGCCGTGCGACGCGCCAGGACGTCGCGCCCATCGCGGCGCGCACCGCGATTTCACGGGTCCGCGGGGTGGATCGAGCGAGCAATAAATTTGCGACGTTGGCGCAGGCGATCAGCAAAACCAGTCCGACCACGGCCAGCAAGGTGAACAGCATGGGACGCGAATCGCCGATCCATAATTCCGTCCAGAGAATGATGCGCACGCCGCCTGCTTTATCCGCAGGCACTGCGTTGGCGCGGTTTAAGTCTCGAATAATGGAAGAACAATCTGTCTGGGCTTGCGCCAGCGTTGCGCCGGATTTCAATCGTCCGAGGACCAGCAGGTAGTGAGACGGGGTCGCGCTGGGATCGGGGCCGCCCGGATATACTTCCGGCACTCCGAACTTTGGATTCACAAAGAAGCTGACGTTTGAGGGAACGATGTAATCCTTCGGGAGTAAACCGACAATGGGCACGCTCTCGCCGTCGAGCGAAAGAGTTTGTCCGATGGCTTTGGGATCGCCGCCGAACGCGGATCTCCAATAACCATCCACCAGGATTGCGACGCGCGGGGCGCCGGGCTTGCCGTCAGATTCGGTGAAGTCCCTTCCCAGCGCCGGTGTGATGCGTATCAACGGAAAATATTGCGGCGTGACCACGGCTCCGCGCAATTGCTCCGCCGGGCCTCGGCCGGTGAGCGTGAAGGTAAAAAATCGAAAAGCAGCGACTTGCGAAAGGGTGTGGCTCTGATCACGGTAAGCTATGAATTCGGGCGCGGAAAGCGGGGCGTTGGACCACTTCGGCTGAACATCCCTAAACCAAACGATTTCCTCGGGATGATCAAACGGCAAAGGCTTCAGCAAAACGCCGTTCACAATGCTGAAAATCGCGGAGTTTGCGCCGATGCCCAGAGCGAGTGTGAGGATAGCGACGGCCGCAAAGCCGGGATTTTTCACCAGGCTTCGCGCGCCATAGCGCAGATCCTGGACGAAACTTTCCAGCCAGCTCAGAATGTCCATCTCGCGCGTCTTCTCCCTTTGCGAATTGAAATTGCCAAACCGTTGTTGTGCGTCCAGGCGCGCTTCCTGTGGCGACATTCCGGCGCGAATATTGTCGGCGGCACGCATATCGAGGTGCGAGCGCAATTCATCGGTCAGTTCGTCGTCCCTCTGGTCACGGTTCCACAGTCCCCGTAGGCGGTTCAGCCAGGCCATTGGCCATCCCCCTAGATAGCTATGTATAAGACGCAGGATAGACGGGAAAAGTCACGCGCGAGAGAGGAATTATTCTGCGGGGCAGTGCGCCAGCCGCCAAAGATTCCCTGGGGCGCCTGAGCGCGGGCGACGAGCCTGTTCTTGGCGAGGCTACTCGTAGCCCCCGGCGGTCATGGGGGCAACGCGCGTGACGCGAGATGCCGGAATCACGCTTGATGACCGCGACTGTAGAGCCGAACCAGCTCTTTGCGCCTACTGAAAACCGTATACTCCGCACACTTGCACACCAAAGGGCGCGGCACCCCACCCGATCCCATCACTTCACCAATCTACCGCAGTGGTACCATACGCTCGTGTTCGAATTGTCACCCAGAAATGCAGACGCGAGGGTGCCCACCGGCCGGCCGGATTTGCTTGGGTTGCTTCAGCAAATTGGCGCGGCTCCGCCGCCTGCTGCTCCGGCAGGATGAACGCGTCAAGCAATTCTTCTGAAGGAGACAGAATCATGATCAAAGTTTGGTTCATCACCGGGGCCGGGCGCGGCATGGGCGTGGATATCGCCAAGGCCGCTTTGACTGCCGGGAATAAAGTTGTCGCTACCGGGCGGAAGCCCGACAAGGTGGCTGAGGCACTCGGAAAATCCCCCGATCTGTTGGTCGTGCCGCTGGACGTTACTAAACCAGCCGACTCTGAAGCCGCCGTTAAAGCGGCGGTCGGGAAATTTGGCCGCTTGGATGTGCTTGTCAATAATGCTGCAAATTTTTACGCGGGCTTCTTCGAAGAACTGACATCGGAGCAGATGGAGCGGCAGTTATCGACCAGCCTGGTGGGACAGATGAATGTAACCCGCGCCGTCCTGCCGGTCATGCGCAAGCAGCGTTCCGGCTTGATAATCACGATCTCATCAACTGCGGGCCTTATCGGCTTTGAATTCGGCACCGCCTACGCCGCGTCCAAATTTGGGATTGAGGGCTGGATGCAGTCGCTGCAGCCCGAGGTCGAGCCGTTTGGTATCAATACGATCACCGTCAATCCGGGCTTTTTCCGCACAGAACTTCTTACGGAAGAATCTACAAAGTTCGCAGACCGTGCCATCGAGGACTATAACGAGCGCAGAACGAAGCAAATGGAATTTTGGAAGGGTTACAACGGCCAGCAGTCCGGCGATCCTGCCAAGCTCGCCCAGGCACTAATTACGATCTCGGGTCTGGAAAAGCCACCCGCCCGCTTCATTGCAGGCGCAGACGCCGTTGACACTGCAGAGAAAGTGGCTACAATGCTTCGACAGCAAGCCGAAGCCTACC
This sequence comes from Candidatus Acidiferrales bacterium, assembly GCA_035308165.1. GTDB lineage: Bacteria > Acidobacteriota > Terriglobia > Acidiferrales > UBA7541 > DASTCZ01. Next base: position 77,722 of record DATGHC010000086.1, read on the forward strand.
GTGAGCTGTCCTTTTCCCTCGCATTCGATACGACGCCATCGGCAATCTGACCAGCAAGACCGACCGCAAGGGCCAGACGATTCAATACGTCTACGACGCGCTGAACTTCGATTTTGGAAGTCCGGTGGACTCCGCTGGAGTCCGGGCATCGGACCGGCTGACGCAGAAGAACTATCCCGACTCGTCGAGCGCTGCGTATGTGTACGACCTGGTGGGGAAGATTCAGCAGGTGACCGATCCGACGGGAACGTATGCGTTCGCTTACGACAACATGGGGCGGCTCACCGGGACGACCACGAATTACAGCTTCCTGGCCGGGACCACGTTCACGAACGCCTACACCTATGACGCGGCGTCGAACCGCACGGGCTACACCGCGCCGGACGGGAGCACAAACACCTACAGCTATGACACTCTGAACCGCCTGACCACATTGGCGAATTCCTGGGCGGGATCATTCGGGTTCAGCTACGACTCGCTGAGCCGGCGGACGCAGATGACGCGGCCGAATGGAGTGAACACAAACTACAGCTACGATTCGCTGTCGCGGCTGCTGAGCGTGCTGCACCAAAGCGGGGCAGGTACTATTGACGGTGCGAGTTATACCGTCGATGCTGCTGGGAACCGCACGGCGAAGACGGGTTTCCAGGCGGGAGTGACGTCGAATTACACCTACGACGCGCTGTACGAGTTGAAACAAGTGACCCAGGCCACGAACACCACGGAGAATTACACCTTCGACCCGGTGGGCAACCGGCTGAGTTCGCTCACGGCGGCGACGATGAGCTACAACTCTTCAAACGAACTGACGGCAACGCCGAGCACAACCTACACCTACGACGCGAATGGGAACACGACGAGCAAGACGGATTCGACGGGAACGACCAGCTACGCATGGGACTTCGAGAATCGGCTGACGAGCGTGACGCTGCCGGGGACGAGTGGGACGGTTAGTTTCAAGTACGATCCGTTGGGGCGGAGAATTTACAAGTCGTCGTCATTTGCAACGAGTGTTTTCGCCTACGACGGGGATAACCTGATTGAGGAGACCACTTCGTCGGGCGGAGTCGTCGCTCGCTATTCTGAATCAGACGAGATCGATGAGCCTTTGGCGCAAGTGCGCTCCAGCGCGACCAGCTACTACGAGGAAGATGGGATAGGTTCCGTGACCTCGCTCAGTAACTCGGCGGGCATCCTTACACAGGGTTATACGTTCGACTCCTTCGGGAAGCTCACGGCCTCTACTGGTTCGATCAGCAATCCGTTCCAATACACCGCTCACGAGTTTGACGCTGAAACCAATTTGTCCCTCTACCGTGCAAGGTTTTACGATCCATCTTCGGGAAGATTCGTTAGCGAAGATCCGTTGCATTTTGCCGGTGGGGACTCCAATTTCTATTCCTATGTCGGCAACGATCCCGTCTACTACGCGGATCCATTCGGTACTGACCGAATGTGCCATTTCCCTAGGCTTTGTGGGCATGATTTGCCACCTCCACCACCCAAGTATCTCCCAACCAACGCCTTGCCACCTGGCTCAGTTTGGTATACCGCTCCCGGCGGCCAGACTTTCTGGATCCCCGCAGGTGCGAATTGGTGCGAGGAGTGCAAAGCTGCCAAGAAAAATGGTCTGAATCCCTTTGCGGTAGCCTCCTCTGTTGGTCAAGGAGGGACATACGACTACCAGCGGGACCCGGCCAATCATGTTCTCTACAACCAATTCCAGCAGGCGGCAAACTATTCGGTCGGTGTCTACATGCAATGCGCAGGTTACCCACGATGGGCAACCAATGCTATCGGTCTTGGGTATGGCATAACCCATTCCAGTAATTACGGGAAGGACGCTTCGCAATGGACTCAAGCCTGGGGCCAGGAGTGGGACGCAGCAAAGTCTGGAAAATTTTCGAATCCCAACTGCGGCTGCATTTGATCTGCTTGGACTGGGGTAAGGAGATAGATATCGACTCATGAGGACGAAGTCGTGGCAAATCGTATTGTACTCATTGCTAACTGTATGTGGCGCCGGAATCGCAGTAATTCTTCTTGGTTTGTATGGAACGCTTCGTCCGATAGATGCGCTTGGGGAGGCTAGCGATAACTGCGCTAGGCAGGACTTTTCACCTGTTCCAAACGGATCTGGATTGATTGCGACAGCGCACTTCACGTCGTGCGACTACTTTATTATCCACGGCGACCAGACCACATATATTTATGTAAATAAGGAAGGAACGAAAGAGGGTAGGAAATCTCTTGTATTCAGGTTTGACAACTTTGGCCATTTGGATCCTCCAGAAATAATGTGGAGTGACAAATCAAGCCTTCATATCTCTGTTCCTGCAGTTGGCGAAGTGACTAAACAGATCGCCACTATCAACGGCGTGAGGATTCTTTATTCGATTGGCAAAGAGGACGTACCGGCTGGGGAGTCAGATAGGAATAGGAGGCATATCGCCCTTCTTTTGTCTGTATTGCTAGTTTTCCTGACAGCGATATGCGTGATGACCGCGAAATCCATTCGGAAGCTAAACAAGGGGGGGATCTAAATCGCGTAGGGTCAAAAAACTCGAACTGGGTGAAATAGGGCGGGTGGCCGCGGTTTCAATTGGGTTTTGAATTGGACTGTGACTTCGGGGTGCCCCAGGTTCGTCCGGCAGGGCGAAGGTGGGATTCCTCGGTTCTGTACCTCGAGTTAGCCAATACTTGAGCTCTCCCTTCCTCCTCCAGTTCTTCAATCCACGAAATCAATCACGACCAACGGTGTCCCCCGTCCCGAATACTACGAGTAACTGCTCCATACCCAATCCTTGGGATCTTTCTCCAGTCGCCGCGGACTTTTTTCTCACCCCGCGCCGCATCCTCTTCGATGCCCTCAGCTTCAAACTGTGCACCACCGTCGTGGGCGAACCGCTCTTCGACTCCCCAATCAGCAGAGGCACATGCTCGGGCATCACCACATAGCCAACCAAAGCGAAGCGATATCTGTTGCGAACCTCGCCAAACGCTTTCACGAAAACGTTCCGCGCTCGCACCGTACCCAGCAGAGTAAATCGCCGGTAACAACTAAAGGTAATGAAATGCAGATGGCCTTGGCCTTAGTAGCGCTTGAGGTTCTTCGGCATTCGGAAGAAAGAAGTCCCCACGTTCGCCCGTGCGGTGTTCAGTCTCATGACATCCTTTACAAAGTGTCCCGGGACATCCTTTACACTTCCGCGCGTGCACAGCACGCGCGGGGGTGGCGGCAGCGATGACTTGGAAAACGATGGATGTACACGAGCAGCGGGTTCGGTTTGTGGT
>DATGHC010000087.1:0-75324 GCA_035308165.1 Candidatus Acidiferrales bacterium
GCGCGAAAACCGCGCTCTGTTCTTGATTGATCTGGGGGTGCCGCGCAACATTGCGCCGGATGCGGGAAAACTTTATAACGTATATCTCTATAATGTAGACGATCTCTCTGAGATTGTGGAGCAGAACAAGCGTGCCCGCGCAGGGGAAGTTCCACGCGTTGAAGCCATTATCGAAGAGCACATCGGCAAGTTCCAAGCGTGGCAGGCGGGCGTTGAGGTAACCGCGGTGCTGCGGGACCTGCGCGCAAAGCTGATGCAGCAGAGTGAATCGTTCCTGCGTGCCAAGCTTGCGAATGCAGAAAATATTTCGGCGGCCGACCGTGAGAGAATCGAGAAGCTGGTGGGGGGCCTGCTGGAGCACCTGGTGGTGGAGCCGGTGGGCCGTTTGCGGAATGCAGCCGAACTGCGGCAGAGGCTGAGCGATCTGGACGCCGTGCGCAGGTTATTCGGCCTGGATCAGGAGAAACCATGAAGCCAGTGCGAATCGGATCCCGCGGGAGCATGCTGGCGACATGGCAGGCGAAGCATATCGCCGAGCGATTCGCGGAAACCGGTGTGCCGACGGAAATCGTTTTTATTAAAACCTCCGGAGACCGGTTTCAGCAAGCGGGGGTGAACCAGATTGGAGTGAAAGGAGTATTCATCAAGGAGCTTGAGGATGCGCTGCTGGACGGACGCGTGGATATCGCCGTACACAGCATGAAAGATGTGCCGACGGAAACACCGGAGGGGCTGACCATTGCGGCGATTTGCGAGAGGGAGGATCCTCGGGACTGCCTGATCGCCCGGGCGGCCAAGAACTTTGTGGACCTGCCGAGAGGCGCGCGCGTCGGGACGGGCAGTTTGCGGCGACAGGCGCAACTGCGCCATGCACGCCCGGACATCACTTTTGTGGAGTTGCGCGGGAATGTGGATACGCGCCTTCAGAAACTCGATTGTGGTGAGTATGACGCCATCGTGCTGGCAAAGGCCGGGCTGGACCGGCTGGGATTGAGCGGGAGGATTACGGAGGTGTTTTCCCCAGGAATGTGCTTGCCCGCGGTAGGGCAGGGAGCGCTGGGGATTGAAACACGGACGGAATATGCGCCGGAAATCGCCGAGGCATTGAGGAAGTTCGATCATTTCGCGACACGAGTAGGGGTAACGGCGGAACGGGCACTGTTGCGCAAGCTGGAAGGCGGATGCCAGGTGCCGCTAGGGGCCTGGGGACAATATCAAAAAAATGAGCTGTTGCTGGAAGCCTGCATCGTTTCGGCGGACGGCAGAGAGTACATCCGGAAGCGCGCCAGTGGGAAAGCAGAGGAAGCGGAATCACTGGGACGCAGCCTGGGGTGGGAAATGATCGCGGCAGGAGCGGGGAAAATTCTGCAGCTGGTTGGGAGGACCGTTGCCGGGCAATCAGGGAACTGAAGCGACCAAGTCACCCAGGATGCCGCTGGCGGGGCGGCGCATTGTGGTGACCCGCGCCGCGGAACAATCGCGCGCACTTACGGCCCAACTCACCGAATTGGGCGCGACGGTAATCTCGCTGCCCACGATCTCCTTCACGGAACCGCTCGACGCGGGGCCGCTAGATACCGCGATAGGCGGGATTTCAAATTACGACTGGTTACTTTTCACCAGCGCGAACGCAGTGCGGTTTTTTGCCCAACGGTGCCGGGGATTAAACGTGGATCCCCACGCCCTGCAATCCGGAGCGAAGCCGCTGTTTGTCGCGGCAGTCGGTCCGGCCACTTCCGAAGCGGCCGCAGCGGCAGGGTTTCTGGTGGGGCACATGGCCGAGGAGTTTCAGGGGAAGGCGCTGGCGACGGAACTGGGGTCCGAACTCGCGGGGAAAAAAGTATTGTTGCCGCAAAGCGACCTGGCAGCCAGCGAATTGGCTGCCGAGCTGCGCGCGGGCGGGGCAGAGGTCACACAAGTGACGGCGTATCGCACGCTGGAAGCGGATACTGCGGCGCCGGAGTCGGTGGAAGCCGTGAGGCGAGGAGCGGTGGATGTGGTGTCGTTCTTCAGCGGGTCATCCTTTCAGGCGCTGGCGCACCGGATTGGCATGGAACCTTTGCAGCGCGTGGCGATTGCGGCGATTGGGCCGGTGACGGCTGGAGCGATTCGATCGGCGGGCCTGGCCGTGGCGATTGAGGCTCCGCAGGCGACTACGGCGGCGTTTGTAGCCGCGCTGGTGGAGTATTTTTCGGTGGGCGCGGGGCTTGCGGGGAAGAACGAGTAATGGAGAATTCGAACCCTCGAGAAAGCCGCCAGAGACCTACACACTCGGAAGCGTCAAAGAGGAATGAGGAGATAGGATTCGAATGAGTTTTCCAACCCATCGGCCCCGGCGGTTGCGCCGATCGGAGCTGCTGCGCGGGATGGTGCGCGAGACGCGAGTCTCAGCGCAGGGTCTGATCTATCCGCTGTTTGTTTGCCCGGGGAAAAATGTTCGCAAGGAAGTTGGCTCGATGCCCGGGGTTGCGCAGCAGTCGGTGGACAAGATCGTCGAGGAATGCCGCGAGGTGGAGCAGTTGGGGATTTCCGCGGTGATTTTGTTTGGGCTGCCCTCGAAGAAAGACGAGCGCGGATCGGAAGCCGTTTCTAAAGATGGGGTGGTGCAGAAGGCGATCGAGGCAATTCGCAAGGCCAAGCTCAATCTGCTGGTGATTACCGATGTTTGTTTGTGCGAGTACGCCAGCCACGGGCACTGCGGAATCGTGAAGGGCGAAAAGGTGCTGAACGATCCGACCGTGAAGGTTCTGGCGCAGGAGGCGCTGTCGCACGCGCGGGCGGGTGCGGACATCATCGCGCCATCGGACATGATGGACGGGCGCGTTGCGGCGATTCGGGGACTGCTGGACGGCAATGGATTTGAGGAAGTGGCGATCCTGTCTTACGCGGCGAAGTACTGCTCGGGGTTTTACGGGCCATTTCGCGAGGCGGCGGATTCGGCTCCACAATTTGGGGACCGGCGCGCGTATCAGATGGATCCAGGAAATGTAAGGGAAGCTCTGAAAGAAGTTGCGCTGGACTTGGAGGAAGGCGCCGATATGGTGATGGTGAAACCGGCGCTGGCGTATCTGGACGTGATTCGCGCGGTGAAGGAAAAATTCGATGTGCCTGTGGGCGCTTACAACGTGAGCGGAGAATACGCCATGGTGAAGGCGGCAGCGAAGAATGGATGGATAGACGAGCAGCGCGTGGTGATGGAGATCATGACCGGGATTCAGCGCGCGGGGGCCAGCATGGTGCTGACGTATCATGCGAAGGATGTGGCGCGGTGGGTGAAGGGTGATTCCTAGGCTGAGCCGTGGAGCGCGCGAAACAAATCAACTGTCTTCGCTGATGCCGGAGCTGAAGCCCCGGCCCCCTAGAAAGAATTCCTAATTTCGAGTTGACGCAAAGAAGTTTGCGCCTGTGGATGCGACCTGAGATCGTCAGACTAATAGGGGAGAAGTAGTGACAAAGGAACGACCACGATCGAAAGACATTTTTAGGCGCGCCGAGAAGCATCTGGTTGGCGGAGTGAATAGCCCAGTGCGGGCGTTTCGCGCCGTGGGCGGTGCTCCCTTGGCGCTCGCCAAAGGCGCGGGAGCGCGGGTGTGGGACGCGGATGGGCATGCCTACATTGACTATGTTTGCTCCTGGGGTGCGCTGATATTGGGGCACGTGCATCCGGCGATTGCGGAGGCAGTCAGCGATCAGGCGCGGAAGGGGACGAGTTTCGGGGTCACCACAGAATTGGAAGTGGAATTGGCCGAGCGCATCAATCACGCGATGCCCAGCGTGGAAAAAATAAGATTTGTGAGCAGCGGGACGGAAGCGACCATGAGCGCGGCCCGGCTGGCGCGCGGATTTACGGGGCGCGAGCTGCTGCTGAAATTTGAAGGGTGCTATCACGGGCACGGGGACAGTTTTTTATCCGAGGCGGGGTCCGGCCTGGCGACCTTTGGGATCGCGGGAAGCGCGGGAGTGCCTCAGGCGGTGGCGGCACTGACGGTGAATGTGCCGTACAACGACATCAAAGCGGTGGAGAAAGCCTTCGCGACGCACAAGAAAAAAATTGCCGCCGTGATTGTAGAGCCGGTGGCGGCGAATATGGGAGTGGTGCCTCCCGCCAAACATTTTCTGGAGGATTTGCGGGAAATCACGCGGCGCGACGGCGCTCTGCTGATTTTCGACGAAGTGATTACCGGATTCCGGCTGGCGTGGGGAGGCGCGCAGTCGGTTTATCGAATCACCCCGGACATCACCACACTTGGAAAAATTATTGGCGGCGGGCTACCCGCGGCGGCATACGGAGGCAGGCGCGAAATCATGGACCGCCTGGCGCCGCTGGGAGACGTGTATCAGGCGGGGACACTTTCAGGGAACCCGCTAGCTATGCGCGCGGGGATTGAAACCCTGAAGCTGCTGGGCGCAAAGGGTTTTTACGAGCAATTGGATCAGCGCGCGGGGCGATTCGTGGCCAGCCTGAGGCGCGAACTGGCGGTGAGCGGAATAAAGGGTTGCGTGCAGAGTGCCGGGTCGCTGATGACGCTGTTCTTTGGGACGAAAGCGGTAACGAATTACGCGGAAGCGAAGAAGTCAGACACCGGGGAATTTGCGGCGTTTTTCAAGGCGATGCTGGGACACGGAGTGCTGCTGCCGCCGTCGCAATTTGAGGCGCTGTTTGTGTCAGCGGCGCATACGGATGCGGAGATTGATTCGACACTTACGGCGGCAAGGGAGAGTTTGCAGACGATGGGTGCGGCGGTGAGTGCAGATTAGGCCATCAATTACTTCAGTGGCTTAAGCCCCGAGTTTTCCGCTGGACTCTTTGCCAGAGATGAAACTCCGACGCACTGAATGTCGCCAAGACACGCGCTTGATTGAAATCCAGTCGAGGAATCCGGGTACCTTGCATTAAAGTTCCCATTGTGTTTACATCCGCGCGCTGCCGTGCGGTGGCCCGGAGGTTCGCGTGGACCTTGGCGACGCAGGACCGATTTCCTTCAGCCAAATCCTGGACAGAATGTTCGCTGTTTACCGCAGATATTTTTTCCTGCTCATCGGCGTGGCGGGCTTGCCCTATCTAATCCTTGCGGCGATTGGCCTGATCTTCGTGGTGGCCAGCGGCATGTTGGGAACACTAGCGACCCCGGCGCCCGCCGCGGCACGTGTGCCGATGGCATTCTACGCGACGATGTTTCTCGGACTGATAATCCTGGTATGGGGGATTTTCCTCGTTGGAGCATCGCTGGCATGGGTGGCAACCTCGGCCGCCGTCTGGGATCTTCAGATGGGGAAGAGACCGACGATCCGGAGCACATACAGATTGGCATTGCGGAGACTGGGGACAATCGTGGTGGCGGGATTTCTGGCGATATTGGCTATGATGGCGGGATTTATCCTGCTAATCATTCCAGGAATCATTGTGTGGCTCTCGATTTCGCTGAGCGGGGCAATCTTAGCAGCCGAGGAAACCGGTCCGGTGGAGACATTGAAAAGGAGCTGGCGATTAACGGAAGGATACCGCTGGAAGATATTTGTGACGATTTTTTTGTGCGGAATCATTTCGATGGCGTTCGGGTACATGTTTCAGATTCCGGCCCTACTTCTTATGGCATTTGTTTCGAATTCAGGCGGGCCCCCGGCTTGGGCGATTGCCATTTATATTCTGGCATACCTAGTGGGATGGGTGCTGCCGGCGCCGCTGCTCGCCATTGCGCTCAGCTTGATTTACTATGACTCGCGCGTGCGTAAGGAAGGATTCGACTTGCAGAGGATGCTGGACACTCTTCCGTCGGCGGCAGGAGCCGCTGCGCCGCAAACACCCGCAGTCAGTTGAGGACCGAAGAGCGAAGCGAGAATGGACACTGCACCACAGGTGACGGCGGAACTGAAGCCGATGAGTTTGTCGGAGATTCTGGACCGGACGTTCACGCTCTATCGCAATAATTTCTGGCTCTTCTGCGGGCTGATGGCCCTGCCGGAAGTGGCCAATGCGCTGATCTCGATTATTTATTTTGCGACCGTGGGGAGCAAGATGATGATCGCGCCGCGGCCGAATCCACAAAACCCGTTCGAGGCGCTGGCGGGAATGCAGTCGGCGCTTGGGGGAGCATTGGTGCTCCTATTTTTTCATGCGATTTTTTATTCGACGGCGCTGGGCGCGGTGACGTTGGCCGTGTCGGAGATTTACCTGGGGCGCACTACATCGATACGCGCGTCGTACAGTTCGGTGATAAGGAGAATGCCCGGACTATTTGGGCTGATCCTGGTGCTGCTGATGCTGCTTTTTGTATTTGTATTTGCAGGAGTGATTGCCGGGCTGATCCCGGCGGCGGTGCTTGCCGGAGCGTTGACGGCGGTGAGTTCGCGAGCGGGGGCCCCCGGAGTATTGGTGGGCGTGCTGGTCGTCGTCTTGGTCTTGGTATTAATGCTTTCAGGAGTGGTCCTGGGGATTTGGCTGATGATGAGGTTCGCGGTGTCCATTCCAGCGTTCATGCTGGAACGGTTGGGCGTGTTTGATTCGATGGGGCGGAGCGGATCGCTGACCAAGGGTTTTCGCTGGCGGATATTTGTGTCCGTGGTCGTAATGTATGTGGTCGTGTATGCGGTGCAACTGCTGTTCGGCATGCCGTTCGTGGTGATGACCATGGCGCGGGTAGGGAAGGGCGTGCTGCCGCTGTGGCTGCAAGCGGGGACGGCGGTTTCCGCCGCGGTGGCGGGGACGCTGGCCGGGCCGCTGTTGATGATTACGATTGCGCTGATTTATTACGATGTGCGCATCCGCAAAGAAGCGTTTGACTTGGAAGCCATGATGGGCGCGCTGGGGAGTTTGGCGCCGCAGCCGGGATATGCCGGCGGGGCGCCACCGCCGAATCTGGGCGGGTAGAGGGGCTGGGGAGAGATCTGAGATTGTCCCGAATGCGAAGGACGGTTTGTGGACGCTGGCTGATTGCGGCGTTGGGCCTGATGGTGATTTGTGGGCCGCTGAGTGTTCGCGCTGGCGCCGCGGATTCTGCTAATTCAACTGCAATTACTCCTGATTCTCCGAAGGCAATCATTTCGCTCCCCAATTATGAGGCTGAGCTCGACCGGATTGCTTTGAATGTGTCGGTGCTGAAGGATCATCCGGAGAGGATTGGCGCGCTGCGGAATTCTCTGCCCAGCGGATGGACGGTTCAGTCGGGCGACCAGGAATTTGAGACTTCCACTACGTGGCTGACCGATGCGCTTAAAGATTTCGAGAAAAAGAGTCCCATAGAGCGCAAAGAGCTCTGTGAATCCGCGGTGAGACGCCTTCTGGCCATCAGGGCTGAGGCGGAAAATATTAGGACGGCTCAGGCTGGGCCGGATATGGCCGACAGCAGCGCGCGTCTGCAGAAAATCCTCAGCGCGCGCGAATTCCGCCAGGTGCATGAGCAGTCGTGGCTGAGCCAGCTGTGGGACCAGGTGCAGAGGTGGATCGACTGGGTGCTGGAACGCACACTCGGACGCTTGCTTGGTGAAGGGCCACTTCGGACCACGCTTCTATACGCCATGATCGCCGCCGTATTTTTGTTTGTGGCCGTTTGGATTGTGAGGAGCCTGCGGAGTCTGGCGCGCACCGAAACTTTCCGAGTGGACGCCGTGTTTCCGCCGGGGAAACACTGGCGCGATTGGGCGCGCGAGTCGCTCACAGCGGCGGGCACCGGGGATTATCGTGTTGCGCTTCACGCGGCTTATTGGGCGGGAGTTTACAGGCTGGCGGAAGTTGGTGCGTGGCAGCTCGACCGAGCGCGCACACCGCGTGAATATCTCCGTCTGGTGAATCAGCCCGCTGCGGGGGCAGGCGATACGCGCAGCCCGGCGGCGAAAGCGAAGCCAGAAGGCGCCGCAGCTCTGGCCGCGCTCACACGCAGCATGGAAGCTTCGTGGTATGGATATTTGCCCGCGACGCAGCAAGATTTTGATGTGGCCGTGAATCACCTGGAGACGCTCGGATGCCGGTTGCGCTCGACCGCTCAGACCGCAAACTCCTGATTGCCGCGATAGCGCTGATGCTGGTACTTGTTGCGACCAGCGCGGTGCTCGCGCCTCCGGAGCCTGCTCCGGCCCCAGTGGCCTCCAGTTTTTCGCCCGGGCCAACGGGAGCCAAGGCCGCCTACCTGTTGCTGGGAGAGCTGGGCTACAGGGTGGAACGGTGGAGTCAGCCGCTTTCAGAGTTGCCGCTGTCTGAGGGCGTGATTCCTTTGACCATCCATGACATTGGAAAATCATCCGGCAACAATCCGCAGGGTCCGCCCGCAGAGAACCAGTGTCAGACGCCTGCAACCGCTTCCGAGTATCCCGTCACATTAGTGCTCGCGGACCCCGGCACTGGAGGGATGGGAGATGAAGACCTGGATCAGCTTGAGTCATTCGTGCGGCACGGAGGCCGCGTGCTGTTGACGGGGGCCACAGGCGCGGAGATATTGAGTTCCAAAGAATTGGCGTTGACGAAGCTCTTTGACGCGGTGACGAGTCAGTATCACGCCGTGGCGGTCAGCCCGATTACTCAAGGAGCGCCAGTGATCACCATGGCTGCGACGATTCGGTGGAATCAATCGCAGCCGAAAAAAGCCGAGCGCTGGCACCTGATTTCATCTTGTTCGGTGCCTTTGTATGGTGAAGGATCAAATATCGTTGCAATTTCATACGGACTCGGGAGGGGACAAGTGATCTGGTGGGCCAGCTCGATGCCGCTCACCAACATGGGGATCGAACAGACTGGGAATTTGAGGCTTCTGCTAAATTCGTTGGGGCCTGCGAATGGGACTCGCGTCTTGTGGGACGAGTACTACCATGGCGAGCGCCGCACGCTGACCAGTTATTTGGCGGGAACTCCGGCGGCGTGGATGCTGCTCCAGGCAGGCATTATTTACTTTTTGCTTTTGCTTGCTTATGGGCGGCGCACCGGGCCTCTGCGAAAGGCGACGGTGGAATCGAGACTGTCTCCGCTCGAATTTGTAGAGACTTTGGGCGCGCTTTACCAGAGCGCGGGCGCGGCCTCGTCCGCGGTTGAAACGGTGTGGCAGAGATTCAGATATCTGGTGGGCACGCGGCTGGGGTTGCCGGCCTCCGCTTCGGTGAAACAAATGTTTGAATCGGCGCGAGACCGATTGGGCTGGAGCGAGCCGGGACTTTATGAGGCATTGCAACGAGCGGAGCGCGCCTCGAAGTCCACGGGGCTTTCCGATAAGGAAGCATTGCAAATTGTGGAGTCGCTGGAACATTACGCAGGACTTTTGGAACTGAATCGTGGTGCAAGTGAGGAGAAAAGGACATGGCGGACCAGGTAGCGCGCGTGGCGGAGCACATCCGCAAGGAAATGGGCAAGGCCATTGTAGGACAGCGGGCTGTGCTCGATCAGATGCTGCTTGTGCTGCTCTGTGGCGGGCACGCATTGATTGAAGGCGTTCCGGGGTTGGCCAAAACACTGGCGGTGAAAGTACTCGCCCTGATTGGGCGGCTTGAATTCCGCCGCGTGCAATGCACTCCCGATTTGATGCCTGCCGATATTCAGGGAACAACAATTTTCAACGTCCAGAAGGGCGAGTTTTCACTTCACCGCGGACCGATTTTCACCGACTTGCTTCTGGTGGACGAAATCAATCGGACGCCGCCGCGCACGCAGTCGGCGTTGCTCGAAGCGATGGAAGAGCGGCAGGTAACGCTGGATGGAAATACCTACATGCTGTCCGAGTTTTTCACTGTATTCGCCACACAGAACCCGATTGAGTTTGAGGGGACTTATCCGTTGCCGGAAGCGCAGCTCGACCGCTTTTTGCTGAAAATTCGGATCGGGTATCCGGAGGCCGGAGAAGAGTCGGAAATCCTGCGGCATTACCAGGAAGGATTTGATCCCCGCGGTCTGGACAAGCTTGGACTGGAACAGTTGCCGGCGGGATGGCTTCTCGCGGCGCGCGCGGAAGTCGGTGCGGTGCGGGTTGAGCCGGCGCTATTCCAATACGTGACCAATGTTGTGCGCAGGTCGCGCGACTGGCCCGCGCTCAGCCTGGGCGCGAGTCCGCGCGCGGCCGTAAATCTATTGTTGGCAGCAAAGGCTTGCGCTTCACTGGAAGGGCGCGATTTCCTGATCCCGGATGATGTGAAGACCGCGGCGCCGGCGGTGCTGCGTCACAGATTGCTGTTGAAGCCGGAATCGGACCTTGAGGGGATGAATTCGGATCAGGTGATCGCGGAGCTGTTGGCGGCGGTTGAAGTGCCAAAATAATTGCATGAGCTGGGAACCTGAGCGCCGCTAGCTACGCTCTTTCAACTTCTATTCCATTGCGCGATCCGGAAGTATTCCGGAGAAGGATGGCCAAAGCAAGAAATCATGAGCGCAACCGCCACATTGCAAAACCCGAACGCCGGTCAAGAAGCCAACACCGCGCGCCTGATGGGGCCCTCGCGGCTAGTCCCGCCGAATGTGACCGCTGATGCGGTGCGGCGCGGGCGATTTGCTGTCGGATTCGGGCCGCGATTCTTCCTGTTGTTGCTGCTGGGGTTGGCGTGGCTCGGGCCTGCCTGGTGGAATCCGCGATTTGCATACGCCATGTTGGCTTGGGATTTATTTGTGGTTTGCTTGTGGCTTTGGGATTTGTTGGCCATTCCGAGGCCAAACCTGATTACGATTACACGCGCATGGAGATCGCCCGCGGCATTTGAAACGAAAAGCCACGTCGGATTGGTGGTCCGAAATGGAGGGCAGCGTACAGTCTATGCCCGGTTGGTGGATGATGCGCCGGCAACATTTCGCGCTCTGCCCCCGGACATCGAAGTGCGGGCAACGCCGGATGGTGAGGGCCGCGCGGAATATCCTGTGCTTCCCGCGGAGCGCGGCGACGCCCAATTTGGACAAGCGTACATTCGCTGCCAAAGCGTGCTGCGGGTGGCGGAGCGATGGTCCACCGTTGATTTAAGTCAGAAGGTCCGCGTCTATCCAAATCTGGAATACGCGCGGCGGTCCGCCCTCTTCCTGATCCGCAGCAGACAAGTGCAAATGGAACGCCGGCTGAGGAGGCAGAAGGGGCGCGGGCGCGAATTTGAGAGTCTGCGTGAATTTCGTCCGGGCGATGAGTACCGCGAAGTTTGTTGGACGGCGTCAGCTCGCCGCGGGCACTTGGTGACAAAAGTAAATCAAGTTGAACGCAGCCAGACAGTGTGGATGGTGCTGGACGCGGGGCGATTGCTGCGCGCGCGGGTGGACGGGCCGAGCAAGCTCGACTACGCTGTGAATGCCGCGCTCAGCCTGGCGCACGTGGCGTTACTTTCCGGTGATAATGTGGGGCTGATGGCTTACGGGCGCCGAATTCAGCAGAAGCTGCCGCCGGGACGCGGGGCGGCGCATTTGCGCAGGTTTGTGGAGAGCCTGGCGCTCGTGCATGCGGAGTGGAGCGAGGCGGATCACCTGCGCGCGGCGGACAGTTTGCTGGCATCTCAAAAACGCCGCAGTTTGATTGTGTGGCTCACCGATTTGGCGGAAACTCCGGCGACGCCCGAAGTGATTGAAGGCGCGACGCAAATGTCGGGCCGGCATTTGGTTTTGTTTGGAGTGATCGCCCAACCGGAGTTGAGCGCACTGGGGCGCGCCGTGCCGGATACGGTCGCGCAGATGTACGAACACGCGGCGGCGATTGAGATGATTCACCGGCGCGAACTATTGCTGAGGCGGATGCGGCAGCATGGGGTGCTGGCACTGGAGATTGTGCCGGGGGCGCTGAGTACTACGATCATTAATCGGTACATCGAGGTCAAGGAGAGAAGTTTGTTGTGAAACTGGAGTGTCGTGGCTCAGATGGTCGCTCGCTCATCGATGTAAAGAATTTCCAGCCCAGCAAGCCCTGCAAAGTGGACTGGGATTCAAGTTCAGATTCGACGGTTGAAATCTACGGCTAAGTCCAGCGGATAACCGGAAGAATGAAATGAGTCCAAAATATTTCCACAATTTTCCCCAAGTATTCTTTACAGGAGCGGTGAAAAATATTCCTTCTGTTTCAATCTGGCAGACCGATTTCACTTGGAAGAGTCTCAGATGCAACCTGTTAATAATGGCGTAGATTGGCCCCTAACGCGCTCTTTACCGCACCCCTGGCCCTGGGCGTCCTCCCGGTTGCCACTTGAATCACGATTTCAGGCTATGTGAGCTTGCTGGTTTTAGGGCATGGCCACGGCCAGGTGGATTACAAAATTGCTACAGGTGAAGGGCTTCTTAACTGGAGCCTGCAGTTCACCTTGCAGCGAGAGGAAGGCTCCCGTGGCCGCGACAATTCTGCTGGTGGATGCAGACCTTATTGATCGAGCAGATTGGCAGGCCCTGCTCCAGTTTCATGGTTATAAGGTCGTCGCGGTGCAGGACGGACGTGCCGCATTGGAAAAGTTTCCCTCAGTTCGGCCCGATTTGATTCTGATTGATCTTGGGTTGAAGGACATCCCGGGCCGTGAAGTTGGCCGCCGGATACAAGTGCATCCGCGATTTGCCAAAACACCCATTGTCTTCACGGGACCGTATTTTGAGAGACACCGGATTCGGATCGGGAGGGGAGCGGAGTCGGGGAGTCTCAATGGGATCCGATCTCGAGAGGAAGCTTTTTATCGCGTGCAAAATATTTTGGGTGGGAGCACCGGCTTGCTGTTTGAGAATGGTGCAGATTCCAATTCCGCGGATCGGGCCCAATTGGAAAGTCTGCAGGAATTGAAAAGGGACTGAAGGTGAATTGATTGATTGGAGATTGTCGCGAAGAAATGCCTCAGCTCCATGAACCGGAGTGATTTACATGGGTAAGCCCTGAGCCTGATTGGCGGGCAAGGGATCTTTTTAGCGACCGGACTGAGTCAGGTAGAGAACGAAAATGGAGAAGAGCGCGGCGGCGAAGAGATACTTGACAATGGGCGGAAGGTGAGTGGGGGAGAGGAATCCTTCGATCGTGCCGGCGACGATGAGGATGGGGATTATGCCGAGAATCAAACGCGCGCTTTGAGCGCCTGCCTGTGCCAGCGAATCGCGCCTGGGGAGTAGCCCCGGAAACAGCAGGCCGCGCGCCAGGAGAAGACCGGCTCCGCCGGAAATGAAAATGGCGGGCAATTCCAAAACGCCGTGAGGCGCCACAAAACTCCACAGCAAATTGGACATATTTCCTTCAAAGCAAGCGACACCCACAACCCCAATCAGCATTCCGTTCAAAATGGTTAAAAAAATTGTGCCGATTCCGGCAATCATGCCCGTGGCATAGGTAACAAAGCATACGGAAATATTATTGGTCATTATCTGGCTGGAAGCGAGCGGCTTGATCGTCAGCACTGAATCGGTCCACATCTTGTGTTGTTCAATGGTTTCGATCATGTGCGGGCCGAGGAGATAGCGCTCAAACGTCGCGTCGTGGAAAGAGAGAAAGGCCCCGGCGAAACCCGAAAATAAGAACAGGAGAAATGCGGCGAAAGTATAGTTGAATGTCTCGCGGAAGGCGCGAGGGAAGTCATCACGATAAAATTTGAAGATGCCCCAGCCGGAGCGCTTTCGTCCGGAGTAGAGCAAGTTGTGGGCGCGGCTGAGGAGCTGATTGAGGGCCCGGGCCAGTCCCTGTTCGAGCGGATCTTCCCGAACGGCAGCCAGGTCTGAGGCGGCCTGGCGGTATAATAGCCCGAGTTCCTGGAGCTCCTTACTAGGCAGCCCGCGGACGCCGCCACGGCCCGCGCGCTCAACAAGGTCGGTCAGCCGTTCCCAATATGGGCGTCGCTTTCTCAACCAGCGCGCGGAGGGCATGAATGTCTTCTCCGAACCAGAATCCTACAATCTGGGACGACAAGCTTACCATTGAAACGCCGGAACAAACCTCCCTGGAGTTCCCGCTGGCGGGTGTGGGAAGCCGCTGTATGGCCATGGTCCTGGATACGCTGATTCAGACTGGGGTCATCCTGGTGTTGGTTATTGTGATGCTGGTTTTCCAGACGCAACTGGCGGACAACGCGACGGGTTTGGGAGCGGGCGGGCTGTGGGTACAGGCGATTGCCTCTCTTATTCTCTTCGCGCTCTACTACGGGTACTTTGCGTTCTTCGAGGCAATTTGGAACGGTCAAACACCCGGCAAACGCGTGGCTCATCTGCGCGTGATTCAGGAGTCCGGAAGGCCGCTGCAGGTTTGGCAGGCGATTGCACGAAATATAATGAGAATTGTTGACCAACTGCCCGGATTTTACGCGGTGGGAATGACCTCTGCGCTAATCAGCAAGCAAAACCGCAGGCTGGGTGATTTTGTGGCCAAGACGGTGGTGGTCCACGAGCGGCCTTTATCGAAAATTCCGGTGGGATGGGCGACCGCGCCCGGCGGAGCGTCTTCTGCACAATTGAGGTCGACCACGTACGCGAATGCCAATTCGGGTGAAAACTCCACCTCGCTCGCGGGAGCGATGTTGCCGCCGAGTCCTTCGTCGGCGGGGAGTTCAATCAATTTGGGAGCGGGGCGGCTGGGGCCCGAAGAGGTGCGTTTGATCGAAGCATTTCTGGAGAGGCGCGATTCACTGGACTGGGAAGTTCGCCAGAAAATGTCCAGGCAGATCACCGCGCGCGTTTCGGAGCGGTTGGGTATCGATGCAGCAAAGCGCGGGGAGCTGGGGTTGTGGTCGGAAGAGCTATTTTTGGAAGCAGTGGCGCGCGAGCGATCGGAGACGCGCAGCCGGTAGGAAACTAATTTAGTAATGTCTCTCCCAATTAAGCGGTAGGCCGCTGCTGGCCGAGCCGAAGCTGAGCGAGTTCAGACGACAGTTTCTCAAAACGTGCGAGCAATTCTCTGTGGCGAGTCTCATCGGGAGCTGGCTTTTTGGCGATGAAGGAAATTGTGCCGCCAGGCTCGAGATTGGCGCAGTCCACTTCATCCAGCGAACCAAACCCCTGGCGATGGGCTGCCGCTTCCAACTCCGAAATGGTGATCAGCTCCTTGCTCAGCCTCCCCGTCTCGATCTTGCCGTTCTGAATAAGATATTCGGTCTTGCCTTCAACCGCCTCATCAACGCGCGGGTGGTTATATAGAAAGCGCACGAAAAGGTAGTTGACCAACAATAGCGTGGCCGCCCCGACCAGGCCGCCGGTGACGGAGTTGTCGTCGCCAATTATGGCGTTTTGCACAGTGTTGGACAGCGTGAGCAGGACTACCAGGTCGAAAGGATTGAGTTGCGCAAGTTCGCGTTTACCGGCGAGGCGCAATCCGACGACCAGGAAAACATAAACGAGAATGGGGCGAAGAATTTTTTCGAGAACCGGCAAGCCGAGATGAAACATGTTGGACCAAAGCGCGACGGACATGGTCACTCTCCTCCAAATTAGATTGGGTCGAAAAATTAGCATGGGACGAGGCGAGTCGCAAAGCGATTGCGGGAGCACAACTTCTGGAAGACGAATCAAGGCGGGACGTAGCTATCATTTGGGCATCATAGTACTTGGCCGCCGTCGAAACCGGAGAAACCTTTGTCACAATAAGGGATATTGGCATCCGCGAGGGTGCGAAAGTCCCTGTGTCTGAAAATACCAAGCTTCGTGTTCCCGCCGCCGCGTCGCTACGGTTTGATTCGGTGGAGCCTGGTCTCGCGGTTCCCGCCGTGTTTTGGACTACCGACGCAGGATTACAGATCACTTCTGTTGATGGAAGCGGCCTTGACGCACTCGGGATCGCACCTGACGACCTCGTCGGCGGTCACCTCCATCAATATCTCGGCGGTTTTCTGGAGAACGAAACGATTCTGGCCGCGCACGAACGAACCCTGCGGGGGGAGTCGCTGTGCTTCGGATCCCGCCTCGGAGAGCACCGCGTTGAGATCTATCTTTCGCCGCGCCGCGAACAGGATGGAAAAGTAATCGGTACGATCGGCATGGCGAAACTTGGCGGACACAGCGCGTCGCCCGAGAAAATTGGGATGGAGGAAGGGCACAAATTTCGTGCTCTGGTAGAAAAGAGTCTGGACATTATTGCGCTCACCGACCGGGGTTGCCTGGTTACGTTTGTGAGCCGGCCTATCGAGCTGGTGCTGGGATACACGCCCGAGGAATTCACGGGGAAGATCGGCTTTGGGTATGTGCACCCGTCAGACGAGCCGGCGGCGCGGGAGATGTTTCTCGATGTGATTTCCGCTCCGGGAAGGACTCGCACGGGAGAATTCCGCACTCGTGCAAAGGACCTGAGCTGGAAGCGGTTGGAAGTCACCTGCACGAATCTCTTGGACGACCCTGAAATCCGCTCCGTGGTGGCGAACTTCCGGGACATCACCGAGCGAAAGAGGATGGAAGCAGAACGCCAGGTGATGGTGGAGATCATCCAGGCGCTCAATGTGACGCCGAATCTGGATGAACTGCTGGCGCAAATGCACCGGGCGCTAAAAACGGTGGTGTCGGCGGAGAATTGTTTTGTGGCTTTGCACGATGACTTGACGGGAATGT
Organism: Candidatus Acidiferrales bacterium; assembly: GCA_035308165.1. GTDB lineage: Bacteria > Acidobacteriota > Terriglobia > Acidiferrales > UBA7541 > DASTCZ01. The sequence continues at coordinate 16,427 of DATGHC010000087.1, forward strand.
TTCATTTTCCATTTGTCTCGGACATGTACGATGCGCCTCCGCCTCCCCAGAAGGCCGGGCGGACTTGCTCAGCCTATGTTTTCCGGACGGGAAAGCCGCTGTTGGCATCGAGGAAAAAATTTGCCGACCTGGTCGAGCGCGGAGAAATTGAAATGGTGGGTACTCCCGCGGCGGCATGGCTGGGCGTGCCGCTGAGAACGCCGATGGGACAAATCGGCGTGCTGGTAGTCCAGAGCTACGAAGACGAAAACGCGTATTCCGAGCGCGATGTAGAAATGTTGGAATCGGTCGGGACGCAGATCGCCTTGGCTATCGAACGGAAGAAATCGGAGCAGGAGCTCCGCAAGCGGGAGGAAGAACACACCATTATTTTCAATTCCGCGCCCGGAATCATCGTGTGCAAAGACAGAGAAAGCAGGATCCTCCAGGTTAACCAGGCTGCGGCGGAGTTTTTCGGAATGCCCGTGGAAAATCTGCAAGGAAAGCACATTTCCGAGCTCCTGCCTGATTCGCATGGCATATCTGAAGCGGAAGACCGCGAAGTCATGAGGACCGGTGAACCGAGGATGAGCCACGTCACCACCCGGCACAGCGGCTCCGGCGAAGCCAGGATTCTACAGACTCACCGGTTGCCTTACAGGGATCCGGACGGAAAGGTCGGCGGTGTGATTGTCTTTGCTTCTGACGTTACCGAGCAACACCAGGCGCGGAAAGTGCTTCGTGAATCCGAGGCGCGGTACAGGCTCTTGGTCGAAAATGCCGCCTATGGAATATTCCGGACAACTCCGGAAGGGAAGTTTCTGGATGCCAATCACGCTCTGGCAACAATGCTGGGATACTCTTCCACAGATGAATTGATGCAAGTGAACATTTCAGAAAGCTTGTATGTATATCCGGAACAGCGGAAATCAATCATTTCGGACACGATAGAGCGTGGGCACCTCGACGGACACGAAGTGGAATGGAAGCGCAAAGACGGAAAGACAGTAATCGTGAGGCTGAGCGCCCGGACGGTCTGCGACACAGATGGGAGCATGTATTTCGAGGGAATCGCTGAAAACGTGACCGAATGGCGCGCGCTTGAAACGCAGTTGAGGCAGGCTCAAAAAATGGAGGCGGTTGGACGCTTGGCCGGCGGCGTCGCCCACGATTTTAATAATTTGCTCATGGTGATTAAGGGCCATTCGGAGCTCCTTCTGGAGCGAATTGCCAGCGACCATGCCGATTTTCGCAAGATTGACCAAATTAAGAAGGCCGCCGACCGCGCCGCGGGCCTGACGCGGCAATTGCTCGCCTTCAGCCGCATGCAGGTGATGCAGCCGCGCGTAATCGATTTGAATGCCACAGTGAACGAGATGGGCAAGATGCTGCCGAGGTTGATTGGCGAGGACATTGAGCTGTCCATCCTCATCAAGCCGGATCTGGGTCGAGTAAAAGCGGACCTCGGTCAAGTGGAGCAAATCATCCTGAACCTCGCGGTGAATGCCAGAGACGCCATGCCTGATGGCGGGAAACTCCTGATCGAAACGATGAACATTGATTTGGACGAAGAGTACGCGAGAAGGCATCCCCCAACCTCGCCGGGTCGTTTCGTGATGTTGGCAGTAACGGACACAGGCGTAGGAATGGATGCCGACACGCAGGCACATATTTTCGAGCCATTTTTCACCACAAAAGAAAAAGGCAAGGGAACTGGCCTGGGGCTGGCGACGGTTTATGGGGTAGTAAAGCAAAGCGGCGGATTCATTTGGGTCTATAGCGAGCTAGGCAAGGGAACCTCGTTCAAGATTTATCTTCCGCGCGTGGATGAGTTGCCGGACACAGACCGCGATAAGAAGCGCGCGGAAGACTCTCCGCGCGGAACGGGAACAATCCTGCTTGCGGAAGATGAAAAGGAAGTCCGTGAGATTGCCCGCGAGTTCTTGACCATGTCGGGGTATACGGTCATTGAAGCAAAGGACGGAGCAGAGGCGCTCGAATCCGGCACGATGCATGGCGGCACGATCGATCTGCTGGTAACTGACATGGTGATGCCGGGAATGAACGGGCGCGATCTCGCGGCAAAGCTCACCGCTTTGCAGCCACAATTGAAGGTGATTTTCATGTCGGGCTACACGGAATATGCCATGGCTCGGAATGAAAACCTGGAGCCGGATAAAGTTCTCCTGCAAAAACCGTTCACACGCTCGGTCTTGGTGCAGGCTGTGCGAAAAGCGCTGGGAAACAAACTGGAATAGCCCCGCCTCGGTCTCCCGCTCGACGCGGGAGCTGCTGATTTAATCCATGCTTCTGGAAAGAACTCCCTGGCCCTCACAGCCGCTCGGCGGCTATTCGAGAGGGTTGAGTCACACATCTCTCTTAAATTTTTTCACGTGGACGCGCAGGATTGATCCCCTCCCATCCCGTGAAATATTCTCGCCGTGCAGGAATTATCGAGAGTGGAGTTCGTTAAGATTGGCCCGGTTGCGAGAAGATTGGCGAAAGCGGAAAACGGTGTGCGGGATGGGCGAGCCAATCCGATTGGAGAATGGCAGAATGAGTTGATACGGCGAGCAGGATTAGGATTTAGGGGCGTCCGATCCATTATTGGAAAGGTGGTTCACAAGTGAAGCTTCGCGTACCTGTGCCGTCCACAATCCGCAAGTTGCGCAGCTATTACGCTCCCATCGAAGGGCGAGCCGGCAAATTGCGGCTCGATTTCAATGAGAACACCGTGGGCTGCGCTCCCGCGGTGTTGCGTGCCATACGGAATCTGACTTCCGAGCAATTGGCGATGTACCCGGAGGTCCAGGCGCCCACGGCGAGGCTCGCGCGCTGGTACGGCGTGAAGACCAGCGAACTTATGCTGACGAACGGGGCGGACGGCGGGCTGCGGCAGATTGTGGACACGTTCGTGGAGCGCCGCAGCGCTGTGTTGCTCGTTGAGCCGACATTTGTGATGTACCGCTTCAACCTGGAAATGGCGGGCGCGAAAATCCAATCATTGAGCTATGACGATAAAATGAAGTTTCCCCTCGAAAATGTGATGAGAGCTTTGAAACAAGCGCCGCGCTTGTTTTTCCTCGCCAATCCGAATAATCCCACTGGGACTTTGGTCGAGCGGCCTGTGATTCGGCGCATGCTGGAATCCGCGCCGCGCACCCTTTTTGTTGTGGATGAAGCCTATTTCGATTTCAGCGGAGTTACGGTGCTGCCGTGGATTCGCCGTTATCCAAATTTAATTGTTGTGCGTACGTTTTCTAAAGCCCCCGGGCTGGCGGGGCTGCGGATGGGGTGTCTTTTCGCAGGCCCTGAGGTCATGGGGTTGTTGGCGCGGACGCGCGAACCCTTTCCCGTAAATGTCGCGGCGCTCGTCGCTGCCGAGGCAACCGTTCGGAACCATGGCGAAGTGAGAGCTTATGCCGCTGAAATTGCGCGCGCGCGCGATTTGGTTTCGGAGGCGCTGACGGGGCTTGGAGTGAAAGTGTATCCCAGCGCTACAAATTTCTTACTGGTGGACTTTGGCGCGCGGGCGCCTCGAATCCTTCGTCTATTGGAAAAGCGGAAGGTTCTCTTGCGGGACCGCATTTCAGACTTTGGCCGCACTGGGTTTGTACGCGTCACGATTGGGACGCGTCCGCAAATGCGGCGGCTGATCCGCTTGCTGGAGCAAATGTTGTGACAATCTATACTCCCAAGAAAAGGACCGAGCTCATCATTTTCGACGTAGATGGCGTTCTGGTGGATGTCCGCGGCTCATTCCACCTCAGCACGGTGCAAACGGTGCGGCACTTTACGGGGAAACGCGTGGCCATCTCCGAAATCCAGAAATGGAAGTCGAAAAGTGGATTTAATGACGATTGGAAACTTTCCACCGAATGGATCAAGTCCCTGGGTGGGCGTGCCACCTATCACCAGGTGAAGCGGCAGTTCATGAAATTCTACTGGGGCGATGGCCTGCCCGGAAATGTGGAGAAGGAAGAATGGATTGTGCCCACCGCAAAGCTCCGCCGGTGGTCGCGACGATTTGAATTGGCACTATTCACCGGGCGCACGCGGCAGGAGCTGGGGCACAGTTTGAAGAAATTCAAGGCTGAGAAACTGTTTCAGCGAATTGTGACCATGGACGATATCGAGAACCTGAAGCCGCATCCGGATGGTTTGCTGAGAATTCTTGATGGCCGAAATCCTTCGAGCGCGGTCTATCTGGGGGATAACATTGATGACGCGCTGGCCTCCCAGCGCGCTCAAGTCCCGTTTCTGGGGGTACTGCCTCGCAACAGTGATGCACGCCGAATGCGCGGTGAAGCTTTGAAGCGGCTCGGCGCGCGGGCGATCCTAAACAGTGCTACGGAGTTGGAAAGCTGGCTTGCGACGGATCGTCAGCAGTGAAGTAGATCTCGAGAATGACGCTTCCGCGGGGGAATAGCTCCGCGACGAGTATTTGTTCCATGTTCAGCTTCTGTTGCCGTCGATTGCGGATGAAACCGCTTTCAATGCTGTAGATTTGGGCCTAGGACTGTTTTAACCCTACGGGAATATTCACGCCAAGCTGGGCTGGGACGTCTTGCCGGCCCCTCATTAAGTATCCGTATTTCAACAAGATACAGTAGCTCCAGGCGTGATCACTTTTAATGGCCACGTAACATTCCCTCTGCTATAATTCCTCTTCCGGTACACCCCGGGTAAGTGCGTTTCATATCCCACCGCACTGAAGGACCCCACGTATGAAGCGGTATGGCGAGCATCGGTTTCCTGGTCGGTTGTTTGTCGTCGAGGGCATAGACGGGTCAGGGAAATCCACTCAATTGATGTTGCTCCACCAGTGGCTGAAGTCGGAAGGCTACGGCGTGGTGTTCAGCGAGTGGAATTCGTCCATGGTGGTAAAAGACACCACCAAGCGCGGAAAGAAAAAAAAGCTGCTGACCCCCGCCACGTTTTGCCTGATTCACGCCACAGATTTCGCCGACCGCATGGAGCGCAACATCATCCCCCTGCTGAAGGCCGGCGCGATCGTTTTGTGCGACCGCTATATTTACACCGCATTTGCCCGCGACATCGCACGGGGGCTGGACCCGGCCTGGGTGCGCGAGCTTTACTCCTTTGCCGTGAAGCCCACCGGCGCTTTCTATTTCCGCGTGCCGCTGGAAGTTTCCATCACACGGTTACACGCGGCGCGCAGCGGCTTCAAGTTTTACGAAGCGGGCCTCGATCTGGGAATGACAGAAGACCCCGATGAGAGCTTTCGGATGTTCCAGGGGCGCATCGTCGAGGAATACGAAAAGATCGTTCCGGAATTCGGCCTAAATGTGATTGACGCAACCTTGCCCATTGAAACGCAGCAGGAGCAGATGCGGGAATTGGTAATCTCAAAACTTGAGCGCGCGAAGCAGTTGCGGGTGGCCCCATGAAAGAGACCAACGGAGTCGTCCTGCCGGCAATGGAATTGTCCGACCTTGTGGGCAAATTGATCGTAATTGAAGGCACGGACGGTGTCGGACGCTCCACCCAAATCGCGCTGCTCAAAGAGTGGCTGGAACAAAAGGGGCACGCGGTGCTCGACACCGGGCTTTCTCGCTCGGGACTGGTGGGCAAGGGAATCAAGCGCGCGAAAGAGGGCCACACTCTGGGCCGGATTACTCTGACTCTTTTTTACGGAACAGATTTCGCCGACCGCCTGGAGCATGAAATTGTTCCGGCCTTGCGCGCCGGCTTCGTTGTTCTCACCGACCGCTACATTTATTCGTTGATTGCGCGGGCCATTGTGCGCGGGCTCGATCCACTATGGGTCCGCAGCGTTTATGCCTTTGCCTTGAAGCCGGATGCGGTTTTCTATCTTCGCATCGGCGTGGACGAGCTCATTCCCCGGGTGGTGTTTTCACGCGGTTTTGATTACTGGGAATCGGGCATGGATGTTTACACAACCGAAGACATGTATGAGAGCTTCCGAAGGTATCAGACCTCGCTCCTGGAACAATTTGACAAGCTGGCGGATGAATACAAGTTCAAGGTCATAGATGCCGCGCCGGAGCCGCGGAAGATATTTGAGAAGCTCCGAGCGGGGATTACGCGCGTGCTCGAAGGCGAATCGCACCGTCCGGCGCTCGAAGTGGCACCTCCAAGTACCATATCGTCCGGTCCGGCCGCTGCCACCGGATCTGTAATTAATATTTCGCCGGAGCCTCCCTCCGCGGCTTCTGAAAAACTGCGAGAGACTGCGGCTGGGTCGCCCGGTCCAATCGAGGAATTGAAACTCTAAATTTGCCAGCAAGCCTGGGGCTTGAGCCCAAGGTTCCTTCCGATGTCCTCGAAAGTCTTCCAACCCAATTCACATCACCACGGATCGCCGGAACATTATTCTGGGGTCACCGACTCCCCGCAAGTTTCCAAATGGATTCAGGCGGTTCTTATCGAGTTGGATGAGGTTCGCAAGCACTTCAAGGCCGGCCACGTGCACGACCTCCGCATTGCCCTGCGCCGCTGCCGCTCGGTGGCCGTGGGAGTTGAGCAACTTGACCCCAGCCCCGCGTGGACACGGTTGCGGAAGGCCTCCAAGCGGCTGCTCGACGCACTCGGTGAGGTGCGCGATCTGCAGGTCATGCGGGAATGGGTCTCGAGGCTCGGCATGAACCGCAGCGAATCCGGGTTACGCCTATGCGCGATGCTGGAAGTGCAGGAACGTCAGGCCATCCGCGGCGCGAGAAAACAGCTGGATGCGGTGGACGAAAAGCAGTGGCGAAAGTGGGCACGGCAGTTGCCGGAGCGTGCAGATCATATCCGCTGCGGAAGCCCGGCGGCGGAATTGCTGGCGCTGCAGGGCTGGCGTGAGGCCTGGGAACTGCATAAGACGGCGCTGCGGTCTCGCAGCAAGATTTCCTTTCATCGGCTTCGCGTGGGGATTAAGCGCTTCCGGTACTCCGTGGAAAGTTTCTTGCCCGGACGCTACGCTCGTTGGGGCGGGGAACTCAAGAAATTGCAAGACCTGCTAGGAGAGATGCACGACCTGGATGTGCTGTGGGCAGCGCTTTTGCGGATGCGCCCTGTGCTCACCGCTGAAGAGCGCGAAAAGTGGCACGCCATCATTGAACGCGAGCGCGCTCGGCGCATGGCGGGTTACCGGGCAAAGATGGCTGGTCCGAACTCGCGATGGGAAGTTTGGCGCTCATCTTTGCCTGAAGCGTACGAGCTTGAGCGCGCCCGGCTGGATTGGCTTGCCGTGTGGGCGGGCTACCTCGATCCGTACCCTGTCCACTCACGGTATGTGGCGCGGCTCGCTTTAGAGATTTACGATCGCTTCAAGGAAGCGCGCGTCCCCATTGCCGTCATCCCGTACGGAAGGATTCTGCTGGAGGCTGCCGCAATATTGGACGATGTCGGACGCGTTGAGGGGGACCGGCATCACCAAAAGACCTCTTACAAGTTAATCCGCAAGCGGACACCTCCTCCGGGCTGGTCGAGGGCGAGGATGGAAGCCATCGCCAGGATTGCGCGATACCATCGCGGCGGATTGCCAACGTCCCGCGAGAATCATTGGGCCAGGATCCCAGAGAAATTCCAAGCGGGAGTGATGACACTAGCGGGAATCTTGCGATTAGCTACTGCGCTGGCCAGCGACCGGGATTCAACCATTACCAACGTTTCCGTGGAGAATGTTGCAGGTTCGTTGGTAATTCATGCCGACGGTTACAAGGGGGAAGAGCCGCTTGCATCACGGCTGGCTGCGGCGCGCCACCTTACCGAGAGTTTGCTGCACCGCGCTGTCGTTCTTGAACCCACCGGAGTAGCAGCCCCGGAAATGGCCAAACCTGCCTAATCTCGTAAGTCTCGTAGCGACCGCGCTGTCAGGAGCCAGACTAATCGGCCTTCCAGAGGCGAAATAGAATCCAATTCCAGGCACGCTATCCCGGCTTTCTTCAGCTCTGTAAACGTTTTTGGCGCATGTACAGCGCGAGCAATCACTTCGTCAAGATTGGGCGCGTGGCCAAAACAAATTACCTCCTCCGCCTTTGACTTCGACAACTCCTCAGACAGCATCTGTGGCGAAGCTCCGGGCAACAGCGTGTCCGTGTGGCGGATGTGGACCACCGGGATTTCCAGGGCGACGCAAACAATTTCGGCCGTTTGCACTGCGCGCAAGTACGGGCTGGTCAATACCAGGTCGGGATTCATTTTCAACGTTCGCAGTCCGCGCGCGGCGGCGCGCGTCTTGTCAATTCCTTTTGGAGTCAAATGGCGTTCGGGCTCGGGCGGGCATTCCGGGTCTTCCCGGTCAATGGCGATCCCGTGCCTCATTAGGTAGAGGAGCATAAGTCGAAATCAAACTCCATTCGTCGCCGCCCATCAGTAGCAGCGGCCTATAGATTGTAGCTTTTTTTCAGGTCCAGTGTATTCGAGGGGTGACTTCCTTCTTATCGGGACTACTTGCAAATCGTCACGCATCACTTTGGAGCGGGGGTAGCAGGTCTAGGCGGTCAAGCTCCAAATTCCCCGTGTGGTGGAAGGCACAAATTTCCGGGGCGAACCGTTCTGTCGTGGTCGGTTGGACTTGCCTGCACCCAATTTTGCCCGGGTTCGAGCGAAGCCCACACGAACGCCGAACTCTTTTTCAAAAAGGCGGGCTTTGCGCCGAGCCGCGGCCAAATCAACGGTCGCTCCGGGAGCCATATGTAGGCGCAGGCGCACTCCTTTGCGTTTCATTCGGACTGCGATCCCTCGCACACCTTGGGCGTTGTTTCCGTCCAGCGAAACCGCAATTCGCAAGATTCCACTCAGGGCGCGCACGCGCCGGCGCTCCCGCGGCGAAAGGGATTCATAGAGTTTATGGCGCAAGTCGGGTTCCGATTTGCCGTGATACCGCACCAGGCACGCCAGCAGTGATTGAGTTTCGTCGGGAAGGCCGGGCAGTTCGGCATTCCGCACCAGGTACTCGCCATGCTTGTGATGGCCCTTCACGTGAACAATCTTGCCGGCATGGTGCAGAAGCGCCGCCATTTCAAGGGGCAGCCGGAATTCCGAAGGCATAGCATGCAGCGGAGCGAGTTGGTCGAAGAGCGTGGCCACGAAGCCGCGAACGCGCTCGGCGTGCACCATATCGCAATGAAGCCTGGTGGCAAGTTGCCTGGCATGATCCAGCAGGGCGCGCGAGCGGCGTTCATCCGAACCTGGCGCACCGAAATGCTGCATGGCCAGCTCGCAAAGAATTCCTTCTCGGACGCCAACGCCCGGGACCAGAAGGGTCTCAAGCTTAGTGTGTTCCGCCAGGCACAGGAAAACCACTGCCGCAATGCCCATGACTTCAGCGCGGTCACGGCGTACTTTGAAGGTGCGCATACGAGCCGGAACATCGCGGCGCAGGATTTCCCAGGCTCGGTCGCGCAATAGACGCACATGGATGGAAGGAATGCCGCGGAATCGCGGGCCGGGAGCCAATCTAGCCAGCGCCTCGGCGTTGCCTCCGCAGAAAACCGCAGTGAATCGCGAAAGATTGGGTGGTGAGGGCCAGGCGCTTCTCAGGACGGATAGGACTCGGTGGCGCAGCCGATAATACTGGTCTTCGTCCACGATGCCGTCCAGATTCATGCCCTCGAGTAGCCGAACTGTGCCGATGGGCAGGGCCACGGACTGCCCGACGGTCCATCCTTGGAGAAGCGTGACCTCCAGGCTGCCGCCGCCGAGGTCCACGACCAGCCGCGGCTCAATGGAGCCAAGCGTGGCGCGTACGGCGCGCAGGACCAGCCGGGCCTCCTCGCCGGCGTCAATGGCTTCCAGGCGAATTCCAGTCTGACGAAAAATCCGCTGGATCAGCACATCCCTGTTCTGAGCTTCGCGCACAGCGCTGGTGGCCACCGCGCGGTAGGTTTGTATGTTGTGCTGGCGCATCATGGCGCGGAAATGGCGGAACGTTCTTACGGCGCGCACAATCGTCCGCGCGTCCAACTTGCGATGGGTGAAGACATTGTGGCCCAGGCGGACGGGCCAGCGTTCTGTGAAAACTTCTGTGATGTCAGTAGCGGACGAAGCGCGGGCCACGGCGGCCCGAATGGCGTTGGAACCCGCATCTACGGCGACAATGCCGATGGCTCTGGGCAAAGATATCCCTCAACCTTCTGAAACTGCGCACCATATGCCGCGGGGCACCGCAAGAATAACATTTCCACAGTGCCTTGAAGATGAAAAATCGGTAAAAATTTCAGAAGGCTTGGACTGACGGATCATGTCGCTGTGGACGCATCCGGGACTGATCCTTCCGGGGCGGTCCAGAACGCGGGATCTGGCTCCGAAAAGGCCACGGCGACCTCGTGGTGCTTGCGCTTCTTCTTCACCAGATGCACTACGTGGCAGGCCTGCTCTTTCCAAGTGTTGGGGTTCATCAGAAGGAGCTCCTGGCCGGATTTCACCGCGTTGGAAAGAACAAGAACGCCTCCGTGCAAGTTGACGACCAACGAAGTAGTCTCTTCGTGAAAAGGCCGGTGGCGAAGCCCGTGACCGTAGACAAAAATTCGCACTCGCTTTTCGACACGTTCGGCACGGCGCCGTTCAAATACTGGTTTTTCTTCTTTTTTTTCGCCTGACAGCCGCTCCGACTCGGCGCGCTTCAAGGCGTCGTAGATCCGGCTCACTTTCCGTTCCCCCTTAAGCCGGCGACTGGGTGGCCGAAGGAGAAAGTAACTCACGGAGTCATCGTCTGAACCGATTTACGTGGCGGGTGATACGAAACGATTAACGAGGCGCGAAGAGCCGGAAAAGCGTGTGCCTTGTCAGGGCTTGCCTTCCTTCCCCTTGTCGAGCTTGAGGGCCGCTGAATTGATGCAATAGCGCAATCCTCCAGGCCCGGGGCCATCGGGGAAAACGTGGCCCAGATGAGCATCGCAGCGGCTGCATTTCGCTTCGGTGCGGATCATTCCGAAGGTTGCGTCGGTTTCTTTTTCAACGCTGTCCGGGGCGGCCGGAGCTGTGAAACTGGGCCAACCGGTGCCGGATTCAAATTTAGTTTTGGAATCGAACAGCGGTTGTCCGCAGCAGACGCAGACATAAGTTCCCGGCTGTTTCGCGTCGCAGTATTCGCCGGTGAAAGGAGGTTCGGTCCCGCGCTGGCGGGTCACGTAGTATTGATTGGGCGTAAGCTGCTTGCGCCACTCGGTGTCGGTTTTGCTTAGTTTTTCAGCCATGGTGATTCGATTTTACCGCAACATTGTGCAGAGTGGAATTCGAGTCCAGTCCTTCACCTTTGAAAAGAGCTTGCATAAAATGCGCGGTTGCCCCTGGCCCCCTGGTTGAGTATCATCGCGCCCTGCTTTCCTTACAGGGGCGCGTCGGAGATGAATATAAGAAAAAGTATTGCGCTGATCGTTTTCGCGCTGATAGCAGTTGCCTGCGGCGCGATGATGGCTTATGCCGGACAAGGCGCTCCGGCGAAGAATGGCGCGCAAACGAAAGCTGGAGTGGCGACCAGTCCACCTGCTGCAAAAGCAAGAACCGTGAATGTTGCTCACGCTATTATTGAGGCGCCACCTCCCATCCAAATAATCCCGCAGCCCGTTTCTGTGACGCCGGGAAAGGGCGTTTTCGTCTTTACAGCGCGCACGCAAATTGCGGCCGCTGCTTCGGGTCAAGCTCTCGCAGAGCAACTTCGCGATTATTTGCGGCCGGCGATGGGATTTCCGTTGCTGATTGTGCGCGCGCCCCAGGCAAGTGCTGTCACGATTTCTATTGAACGCAATCTAAAATCACTCGGGCCGGAAGGGTATCGACTTCAAATTACGCCCGGGGGGATTCGCGTTCGCGCATATGCGTCCGCAGGTATTTTCTACGGGATGCAATCGCTGCGGCAGCTTTTGCCGCCGGATATTATGAGACACAGTAAGGTGGAAGGAGCGCGGTGGGTTGTTCCCGCGGTGGTCATTGAAGACACTCCGTTATTTTCGTGGCGTGGGGCGCACATGGATGTTGCTCGCCACTTCATGCCCAAGGAATTCGTCCTGAAATTTATTGATTTGCTGGCGTTGCATAAGCTGAATGTTTTTCACTGGCACCTGGTGGATGATCAGGGATGGCGGATTGAAATTAAGAAATATCCGCGACTGGCGCTCGTGGGTGGAAAGACGGACTACACCACATTCAATCCGGTGCAGCCTATGCAGGCCGTGGACCTGCCTCAGGGCGGATACTATACCCAGGACGACATCCGCGAAGTGGTGCGCTACGCGGCGGACAGATTCATCACTGTTCTTCCCGAGATTGAAATGCCGGGACATTCGGCGGCGGCTATCTCCGCTTATCCGGAGCTGGGCAACAAACAGGAAATTGAGCAGGGTGGCGGCGACACATCGTTCATGTCCTTTTCCGGTGGTGGCCGGGCCGGGTGGGACTCCAATTTCAATGTGGAAGATTCCACGATTCACGTTCTTCAAGATGTGCTCACCGAAGTGATGGCGCTTTTCCCAAGCAAGTTCATCCACATCGGCGGCGACGAAGTGGACAAGCGGCCGTGGCATTACAATCCCAAGGCCCAAGCGCGTATGCAAGCGCTCGGATTGAAGGATGAAAACGAACTGCAAAGCTGGTTTGTGCGTCAGATGGACCAATTCCTCGCGGCCCACGGACGAAGACTGATGGGCTGGGACGAAATCCTCGAAGGCGGCCTCGCGCCCGGAGCCACCGTGATGTCCTGGCGGGGAATCGCCGGCGGCGTAGCAGCCGCCAAAGCCGGCCACGATGTGGTGATGGCGCCGGAAGACACCACCTATCTCGATCACTATCAGTGGGTCGCTCCGAGCATGGAGCCGCTGGGGATTGGCGGATTTTTGCCTTTGGAGCAGATTTACAAATTTGACCCGGTGCCGGCGGAGCTAAATCCCACGGAAGCTCTGCATGTGCTGGGAGGGCAGGCGCAATTGTGGTCGGAATTCATGCCCCAAGTGAAAGAGATGGAGTATATGGCTTACCCGCGGCTCTGCGCGCTTTCGGAAGCGGTCTGGTCTCCGCGGGCCAAGCGCGACTTCGGGGATTTTTCCGCGCGCCTCAAGCCTGACATTGAGCGGTTGAAGGTTCTCGATGTGCATTACCGGCCGCTGACTCCGTTGCCCGCCCCCGCGGCGCATTGGGTTGCCGGCGACGCGGTGGCCACATTCACGGAACGCGAGTGGGATGTGACTTCAGGTATCATCTCACCCGGCGAGTATGATGTCGCGTTCCTGATGCTTGGCGGACACGGACGCATGGAAATCGAATGGATTGAGTTGCGGGAAAACGGCGCGGTAGTCCAGCGCATCGTGCGTCCCGGAGATACGGAATCGAGAGACCGCGCCAACGATTACCTGTTTGGATTGCCCTCCTTCCATGCGGGGAGCCGCTATACGATTCACGCCAGCGTTCGTGGCGTCGGCGGCGTGGACACTTTCGGCGATATCTACGTCCTGGGCCAGTAGCAGTCCTGCCAAGACCCTCAATTAAATCTTGGTCGCGGGAACTTTTTCGCCTTGCGCGACATTACAAGGGTGAGAGTCCGCGATGGGCAGTAATAACACGCCAATTCCGGCATCTCACTGAGTGTGGATGTGGTGGCGCTGGATATGGTGCCCCGCCGACTTTGAGATGGTGATGACCAGCGACGAACAGCTCATGCTGCAATTCCAGCAAGGCTCGCGTGAAGCCTTTGCGGTGTTGAAAATCCCGCGATCCTCATTCATCTCGCAGAGCGGTCATGGGATCGACCCTGGAGGCGCGCAGGGCCGGGAGATAGCTTGCCGCGGCGGCCACGGCTGAAAGCGTGACGATGGCCATCACCATCGTCGTGACATCGTTAGGATGCAAGCCATAGAGCAGGGAATCGGCGGTTCTGCCGACGGCGAGGGAAAGACCGGCGCCGGCGGCCAAACCCACGGCCAGCAAAATTCCGGCCTCCCCCATGATCATTTTCACGATTTGGAGGCGGCCGGCGCCCAGGGCCATGCGTATGCCGATTTCGTTCCGCCGGCGGGCCACCGAATAAGAAATCACTCCGTAGAGTCCGATGGTCGCCAGAAGCGCCGCGAGGAAACCAAAGAAGCTGCTGAGCGTGGCCATCAGCCTGTCGCGCAAGAGCGACTCCCCGATCATGGTTTTCATTACGTGAAAATCAATCACGATCACGGGGTTTATTTCGGCCATGGTGCTCTTGACTGCGGCCATCAGATCGATGACCGGCGCATCGGAGCGAATCAGAATTTGATCGCCTTGATCAGGTTTTTCATCTTGCAGGCCGGGCTTGTACATGATGGGAATAAAATCATCGTGGAGATCGGCGTATTTGGCGTCCTTCACGACACCGACGATCTCGAAGTAGGGCTCGGGGTCTCCAACTCCGGCCTCGATGCGGAAGCGCTGGCCGAGTGGATTTCCGGCAGTAAGAAACTTTTTGACGAACGATTCGTTCACGATGCAAACCTTGGGCGAGCTTAAGTTATCGTGGGCATCGAAATCCCTGCCCGCCAGAATGGGAGTCTGAAGAGTTTTGAAATATCCTTCACTGATCAAATTCATGTAGGTCCAGCCCAACGCTTTTCTTTCCGGGCCATTACCGAGGACTTCATCATTCCAGGTATTTCCACTGATAGGGACGTTGCTGCTGTCAGCAACAGAAACGACTCCGGGGATGGCGGCGAAGTGCTCACGTATTTCCTGTTTGAAGGCCTGGCGGCGCTCCTGGGAAACTTTCATGCGGGAAAAATCCGCGTCCACGATGAGAATTCCATTTTGTTGGAAGCCGGCATTCAAAGTGGTCAGGTTGCGCAAGCTGCGGACAAAAAGCAACGCGCCCACCAGCAACACAAGTGAAAGCGCGACCTGTGAAACGACCAGCGCCCGGCGGAGGCTGAATCGCTCGCGGCCCGCGGTCAGCCCCCGACCTGCCGCCTTCAGTACGGCACCAGGCGCGACTCGGGTCGCGCGCATGGCCGGAGCGAGGCCAAAGAGTACGCAAGTGAGAACGGCCAGGCCCGCGGTGAACCCGAGCACCAACCAATCCATGCCGAGATTTATGAACAGCGGGTCGGACTGCGTGCTGAGGAACGAAACCAGGAATTGACTGAGCCCACGCGCCAAGAGCGCGCCGAAGGCCGCGCCCAGGCCCGCGAGCAACAGACTTTCGGAAAGTAATTGGCGGATTAGCCTTCCCCGCGAGGCGCCCACGGCGAGGCGAACGGCAATTTCCTTCTCGCGGGCACTGGCCCGCGCGAGCATCAAATTGGCCAAATTGGCGCAGGCAATAATCAGCACCAGCCCGGCAATGGCCATCAGCATCCAGAGTGGAGTGGAATAGCTGCGGCGCAATTGGGAAAAACCGGAGTCGGCGGGGAATGCGCCCAGCTTGTAAGCAAGATAATGCTTCACCCCATCCGCGTCGTAGGATGGAGGAATCGTGTCCTGAAAAATACCGAGGGAGATCGAATCCAATTGGGCGCTGGCCTTAGCCAGGGTCCAACCGGGCTTGAGACGGCCAAGGGAGGCGAGCCACCAGGAGCGGCGCTTGTCGAGCCTGGTGTTTTCACCCTGAAGAACCGGCTCCGAGCAAATGGGAATGGCCACATCGTAATTGCGGCCGACTTCAATTCCGTAAAAGCTGGGCCCCGTGATTCCGATGATGCTGAACGGTGCGCCTTCGAGGGTCAGTTTCTTTCCGAGAACGGCAGGGTCGCCGCCGTATTCGCGCTGCCAGAAGGAATAGCTGATGACGGCGCTGGTCGAGCCACAACCTTTGCGGTCGTCCGCCGGCGTCAACAGGCGGCCGATGAAAGGCTCGACGCCCAGCAAGTTGAAGAACTCTCCACTGACCCAGATGGCTTCCGCGTAGCGCGCTTCGCCTCCGGTGGAAAGATTCAGGCGTTGCGGGCTCCACGCGAGGATTCCGGAGAAGGCCTGCTGGCGGTCCCGAATCAGCTCCCACTGAGGATTGGTGAGCGCGGAATAGCGGCTGCTAAAGTTGCCTGAAGCCCAATTGCGATCGGCAATGCGGACGACGGCAAGCTCTTGGGGATTCTTTACCGGGATGGTACGCAAGCGGATGGCGTCAACCAACTGGAAGATGGCGGTATTGGCGCCGATGCCCAGCGCGAGCGACAGAATTGCGACCGAGGCGAATCCGGGATTTACGCGGAGCAGGCGCGCGCCGTAGCGCAGATCCTTCCAAATGGTTTCAACCCAGCTTGCACCATTCATAAAAAACCCTCCATTGCGGATTGAGACCTGCGACAGACAACCCCAATAGTGAGACGTAGGGATTGGAATTAGGTCACTCCGGTCGGGATCCCCATCCTTGCACTTAGCTATTTGCTGGCAGGGTAGGGAGGCCCCCCACCCCCATCATTTTGGATGAATATCATTCCATGGGACTTATGGGTGCCAATCGTCGCATGAATATCATTCTAAAGGGCTTACGCGGTTTAGCTAAGGGTATTCGTTTCTTTTGTTTGTCTGTTCTCCGTTCGATTGGGTGTGTCAGCGACTGAACATTTCGGTGGGGATGCTGCTCTATTTCTCCTCTCCGGATTGCTTCCAGCGGTCTTACTGAAGGCGGCCACGCATGCGGCTGAATCAGCGTCTCGAGTCAGGTTATCACTTAGCGTAATTGTGGTCAATAGTAAAATCTGAAAAGCGCTCGAATGGGATGATGCTTGTGGAAGGAATTCGACAGCGCAGGCCAACGTCGCACAACTCCCCTTTTATTACGAAAGGCCGTTCGTACGTCATGCCTCCGAGAGCCGGGGTTACTTCTTCCTGGCTGGCCGTTGGGCGCGCCCCTCGGAGTTGGCCGCGACCGCTGCGCGGATAAGTTGCTTGAAGGCAGCTTCGTTGATTTTTTCTCCTTCATGCAAATCAATCGCGCGCCGCACGTTTCCTTCCAGGCTGGAATTAAAGAGCTTCCGCGGGTCTTTGATGGAGGCTCCGCGGTAGAAGGTGAGCTTCACGACTTGCCTGTACGCTTCTCCGGTGCAGATGCCGCCGTGATGGGACCAGACCGGTGTCCCGGGGGAAGAGGGCTTCGCCCATTTCCATTCCTCCTGGATCTCAGGGTCGGCGTCGTGGATAAGCTGACGGACATGAGCGAGGGTCTTTCCACGCCAGTCCGTTAGCTCTTGAATGCGCTCGGTGATGTTGGCTGAAGCAGCCGGGCCATCCGGATGACTCTTCGGTTTCATGTTCTTTCCGCTCCTTCATTTCCCCAGGCCAATCTTCTGGAAAGAAGCCGTCGAAGGAGATGGCCTTTCCACATCCATAATCCCGAAAGGATCATTACCGGAACGAAGACAAACCGAACTTGGCCGGCGTACTTTGGTATTTCTCCAAACGGACTGTAAATATAGCCGAGTATCGGAATGCTAAAGACAATGTGAATCCAGCGAAAAATTGATCGAATAGTGTTTTGTCTCATGATGCTCAAATCTCCTTTTCGACGCTGATGTTATTGCAGCACGGCAACAACTCGTTTCTGGATACGCATAAATTCCTGCCAAGACTGGTCGTTACTTCAGAAGGCCGTTGCTTGTCGCAGTTTGGGTTTCTCGACGATTCAGGATTCTTGACCCGCCTTGGGCGGCCAGTTGGCCGCTTCAACACCGAACTGCTTTGCATATTCCGCGTTCAACCGCTGCCAGCCACCGAACTTCATGGCGTCGGGACCGACCATGCGGCCAATGGGAGCCCCGCTGAGGAGACGGTCCAGAACATCGAAACAAATGTGCCATCCGGCAGCACCCATGGAGATGAAGCGATGACCGATGTTGGTCCAAAGCGTAAGGCGCGTGCCATCACCTAGGGCCTCGAGTTCCCACCGCATATCGAAGCCACCCCAGTTGTACTCAAGCGCGTTGGGAGGGTCGGCTCGGGTCACCGTTGTTTCGGTAACACGGGGCGTGGGCGCTCCCACTGTGGTGAGCTTCACCGTGGTTCCAGCCGCACCCAGGCTTCCATCGGCGTCGAATGGCGCCCACTCGCGCAGATGCGCGGGGTCGGTTAGCGCCCGCCACACTTTTTCCCGCGGGTGGCGCAGTTCTCGAACGAGAATGAGCGTCCACTTGTCTCCGTCCTTTCGTACCTGCGCCCCGTAGGCGGAACCTGGTGCGTACGACTCGCGCTCGATCATCTTTTTCTCCTTGCGCCCGCCCTACCAACGCGCCAGTTGCGTTACCTGGATCAGATTGCCGCAAGTGTCATTCAGCATGGCGATCTTGGAGGCCGTTACGTCCTTAGGTGGCATGGTGAACTCGGCGCCGCGCGCTTTCATTCGCTCGTAATCGGCTTGCACGTTGTCGGTGAAGAACATGGCCGCGGGCTGGCTCTGTTGAAACAGCGCTTGCTGATACGCTTTGGCCGCGGGGTTGGTGTTCAGCGCCAACTGCAGCTCGGTGCCGTCCGGTTCTTCGGGCGAGGCCACCGTCAGCCAGCGATAAGGGCCCTGACTGAAATCGGTTTTCTTCGCAAAGCCAAGTACTTCGGTATAGAAGCGCAGGGCCTTGTCCTGGTCGTCCACGTATACGCTGGTCACTTTGATTTTCATTTCGCTCCTCCTTTGTCATGATCGCGGTGTGGGCCGCGTCGATCTTTCTTTGTCTTCTTTTTCGTTGGTGTTGATTGATCCATGCGGTCGAGATGCCGTTCGAGAGCATCCACGTGAGTGGACCAGAACCGGCGGAACTGAGATAGCCAATCTTCGACCTCCTGAAATGGCTCTGGTTTCAGCCGGTAGAGACGGCGCTGTGCATCCACGGTGGATTCCACGAAGCCTGCATCGCGCAGCACTCGCAGGTGCTTGGACACAGCGGGCTGAGACATATGAAGACGGCGCTCGATCTCCGCGACCGGCTGTTGCGATGAGACCAGCAGGCTCAAGATCGCGCGGCGGTTGGGTTCGGCAATGATTTCGAAGACGGATTCCATGCACCGTATATACTCCACGCGGCATATACGTGTCAAGGTATATTTAAAGAATTCTTGAGCAGCCTGGGCGGGCGCGTCCGCGACGGATGCGCGGCCGCCACAAACATAACTACGACCGTGCAGCTAAATTGTGGATCTAGTTGAGGGAATTGCTCTCGGGTGTCACTCCCGATTAATTCTTGGGGAAATCTGGCGGGGACGACGAGACTCGAACTCGCGACCTCTGCCGTGACAGGGCAGCGTTCTAACCAACTGAACTACGTCCCCGCGAAGGACCTTGAAACGTGGTGGGCAGTGCAGGACTCGAACCTGCGGCCTCCTGCTTGTAAGGCAGGCGCTCTAACCAACTGAGCTAACCGCCCCGTACTCCAACATCCTACAGAACGCCGAGCGAGGCGTCAACGCGAGCGAAAGGCCGGTTGATTTGACCTCACTCGGGGCTGGGTTATTCTTGTGCTGCCGATGAACATGTCGCCTCGCTTCCATGGAATGGCCAGCAAATATGTGCGAGTTGGAATGTGGCTTTGCGTTGTGGCGGCCGCCCTCTATGGATATTTCTTTCAGAGGGGTCTCATCCAGGGCCAGCTGCAAAAGGCGTTTTACTATTCACTGTTTGCCGGGGGCTTGATCTATTTCGCGGCCGGATGTTTGCGCGGGTTTACGCTGATCCCCTCCACTTACCTGGTGTTTGTGGCGATTCCATTCTTCCCGCCGACGATGCTGTTCGTGCTGACGATTGCAGGGATACTGGTGTCGTCGGCGAGCATCTACTATTTTTCCGAGTCGCTGGGACTAGAGGAATATTTCGAGCGCGAGCATAAGGTGGGTGTGCTGCGGGTAAGAAATGTACTTCAGAAGCACGAGCTGCCGATTATCATTGGGTGGAGCTTTTTCCCGCTGGCGCCGACGGACTTGATTTGCTACGTGTGCGGCGTGCTGGAAGTGGATTTTTGGAAGTTTCTGTTCGGAGTGCTTGTTGGAGAAGGGACGATTTGCGGGATTTACATCTTTCTTGGCGACCATTTGCTGCGATTTCTGCATGTCCGGTTTTGAATTCTCCGAGCTTCCTTGACACTCCTTGGAAGCGGCAAGTACACTGCCATGTTGTCTTTACAAGCGAGCGACCAACCGACATGCTGCTTTCACGCGATTACGTAACGTACATGGCCCAGGAAGTGGTGAAGCGCCTGGTGGCCGAGGAAATGATTGAAACCAAGTCGTTGGACGAAGTGACCACTCGAGTGAAGCAGGGCATGGCCGAGGAGTTGGCGGTGGAAGAGCGTGTGAATGAAGAGGTGCGGCAGATATTGAGCGACCACTCGGAGACGATGCGGCGCACGGGCGTGTCGTACCAGGAAATGTTCAAGAAAGTGAAAGCGCAAATCGCCAAAGACAAGAAACTGATATTGCGGTAGCTGTTCCGGAGACCCAGCGAGCCCAATGAGATTGAGCCGAGGTAAAGTTGTCCAGCTTTCCCATGTTGTGACCAAGGTGCTGGTGGAGAGCGATAAAGTTGAATTCGTAGAAGACCGTGACACCATCCGCCAGAAAATCGTGGATATACTTCAGGCCCTGCTGAAAGAAGAGGAGCAAGTGGACCTGGAGGTGCGAAAGAAGATTGCCTCCCAGAAAAAAGAGATATTGGAAGGAAGCGAAGAGTGGGACCTGCTATACCGTCGGTATTACGCGGATGAGCTGAAGAAAAAGGGAGTGGGAATTACTTTCGAGCGGTAGAGGAATTTAGAACGGATTCAAAAAGAAGGGCGTCCCATTTGGGACGCCCTTCTTGTTTTTGTGTTGAGAAGATTTAATTATTGTTGCCGCTTCCGTCGGGCCGCTTCTTGAGCACCGGCCGGTCGCTATCGTCCCCGCCCTGCTGAGTGCCGTCCTTGCCGTCCTTGGCCTGACCGTCCTTCTGCTGTTCGGTCTTGGTGCGAAGAGTGGGCGAATCCTTTTTGCCGTTGATGGGCTTCTTGCGGCGCTCATAGGCAATCAAGCGTGCTTTGACAGTGTCGAATTCCGAAGTGGTCACAACATAACTGTCGCGCGAAGGAAGGATCTCGGCGATTTCCTTTTCGGCCTTGTCGATCCGCTCCGGGGTGGGCGGGTGATCGTTGAATACCTTGGGGATGCTTCCCGGCGATCTCTTCTCATCGGCGAGAATGCGCTCAAAGAAAGTTATGTAGGCGTTAGGGTCGTATCCGGCCTTGTACATATATTGGAGGCCGTAGTAATCGGCTTCGCGTTCCTGGTCGCGCGAAAACTTCAGGAAGGTCATGGGGATGGCGAACTGCATCCCTTCATAAATTCCGTAGCCCGCCCAACCGCCGGGCAGCAGGATCATCGCGGGAATCATCGCCAACTGGGCAATGGTGCCCTTGGTTTCGTTCTTGGAGCCATGGCGCAAAGCGACGTGGGCGATTTCATGCGCCATTACGCCGGCCAGCTCAGATTCTTCCTGCGCATGCAGAATAAGGCCGGTGTAGACATAGAAAAATCCACCGGGAAGCGCGAAGGCGTTGACGGAGTCCGAGTCAATCACCTTGATGGTGAAGGGCACCTTGGCATCCGAGTTATTCACGACGTTCTGGCCAACGCGATTGACGTACTCGATGATGACCGGATCATCCACAAGCTTCGCGGTGCGCTCCACTTCCTGTGACATGGATTTTCCCAGAGCAATATCGTGCTCGATGGAAAAGAAATCGAGGCCTTTGCCGACGTTCCGCTGGCCGATGGATTCCACGTCCTGCTTTGATCCCGGCTTAATGTTGGGGTCGTCTTGCTGAACGACCGGAGGATTGTAGCCCGGGTCGCCGGGCCTCAATTTAGCCGCTGGGGGAGTCGCCTGTGTTTGAGCGCACGGCTGGCCTGACTGCGCGGGCGCCGTGGATTGCGTGCCCTGGGCAGGAGGCGTAGCTGGTGCAGGCTGCGTGGCCTGGGTTGTACTCGCGGGCGTAGTAGTAGTGGACGCCGGCGGACAAGGTTGTGCCGATTGCGTTGATTGGGTCGGCTGCGCCGAACTCTGCGATGATTGCTGATGTTCTGCGAAGGCGGGTGCGACAGCGAGAACCAATCCGAGAGTGCCCAAGGCAATCGGGCGATACAGATGTGTCATGAGGCCTCCTTGAAGCTGGCCTGTTTCTTTATGCATTATACACCCATTGGGCATGCAAGAGCCGGTGCCCTTTCCCACGAAGTATGATGTGGGTTCCAGTCAGGGGGTTTTCTTGCTTGTGGACGATTTAGCAGGGGCGAGTCCATTCGGCTCGGGACGCAGAACAAATTCGCCATTGGATACGATTGACAGGCTTGCCTAATCCACCTAGATTCGATAATCGAAACGACGATGAGCGACCGAAAACTGCAAGTCGGACAAGTTTGGAAGCATGACAAGACGGGGAAGAGCTATCTGGTCACCAGGCTCTACAACGAAGCGCTGGGCACCATTGCCATACTGCGTTCCACGGAGGATGACAAGGCGCAGCCGGTCCGCGTGAAGGTTTCGCACGCGGGGAGAGGGTTGACGCTCCCAGGATATTCTCCCGCGCAGACCCTTGATACGAACTAATGATGCGAACTAAGAGTCTGGATCGTTTGCGATAGCCTCTAAATCGAACGCACTGGCATTTTGACTACGTCATCCAATTGCATCATTTCACGCACCAGGAAGGCCTCGCCGTAACTCACACCGATCATTTGGCCATAGTAGGCGGCGGCGACTTGCACGCGTCGGTCAAGCTCATCCAGGGGTAGGTGGACCTTGGCCAGGGCGCGGACCTCGCGGCGAGGCGGGCGGAATTGCGAGCGAAATGCCAATGCGGCCCGCTGCCGACGGGGGAATTCGCGAGTGATGTCCACGATGAAACTCGGACGCATCGGGAAGTCAAACGTTGTGAAGAGAACCTTGAAGGGGCGAAAAGGTTCGCCGGAAATGGGCAGCTTCTTCAATCCGGCCAGAAAACAAGCTTCGTAGCCCAAGCGGCCCGCAGTGTAGTGGTCCGGGTGGCGGCCCTTCCAATAGGGAAGAATGACGGCGTGCGGGCGCAAGCGGCGAATGTGCTGGGCGATGACGAGTTTCTGGTCGCGGGAAATTGCCAGAGCGGAGTCGGGGAGGCCCGCGTTTTCGCGCAAGGCGACTCCCAGGATTCGCGCGGCAACTTTGGCCTCACGGCGGCGGGATTCGACCGTGCCTCGGCTGCCCATTTCGCCCTCTGTGAGGTCGAGGATGCCGGTCTTGTAACCGCGACCGGCCATTTTGATGAGCGTGCCGCCGCAGGTGAGCTCCACGTCATCGGGATGCGCAGCGATGGCCAGCAGGTCGAGTTTCATGGCGTCTCCTCGATTTTGATGAGTCTTTACAGGGGAGCGATTCTATCAGGATGGAGGAAGGCGCAGAAAATTTGTGACCGAATGAGCCGTGGGCGTAGGATGGCGGACGTGAATGGATTGGGAGGAAGCGTGACGGAGCAGAAACTGGCTGGGCGAGTGGCACTGGTGACCGGGGCGGCGAAACGGATTGGGCGGAGCATTGCGCTGGAGCTGGCCCAACGAGGCGCGGATGTGGTGGTGAACTATCGCAGCTCGAAAAACGAGGCGGAGCAGTTGGCCGCCGAAATTGGAAAAATGGGGCGCCGCGCGGCCGCAGTTCAGGCGGACGTTTCTCGGCGCACCGAGGTCGAGCGACTCGTTGCCAAGACCGAAAAACTTTTCGGAGGGCTGGATGTGCTGGTCAACAACACCGGGAGATTTGAAAATGTTCCATTCAGCAAGATCAGCGACGAGCAGTGGAACGGCATCCTGGCCACGAATTTGACCTCGCAGTTTCTCTGCGCGCAGACGGCTGCGCCCCTGTTGAAACGCAGCGGCCGTGGGCGGATCGTCAATTTGGCGTCACTGGGAGGCATCCTCGCCTGGCCGGGATATACGCATTACTGCGTGTCCAAGGCGGGAGTGATCATGCTGACCCGCTGCATGGCGCGCGCGCTGGCGCCGGAAATAACGGTCAATGCGGTGGCGCCAGGAACAATCACATTCGAAGGCGATGCCGCGGAGTTGGAAGCGGACTACATTCGGCGCGCGCCGCTTGGGCGCACCGGGAAGGGAAGCGATATCGCGGAGGCGGTCGCGTTTCTCATCGAGTCGGATTTCATAACCGGGCAGGTGCTGGTCGTGGATGGCGGGAGATCCCTTACATAAATAGCCGCGACATTTTGAATTTCATTCCTCGTTTCTCGATGGCAGGGAGCCATTCGCCAATCCAGCGATTAATTGGGCGTTTGCTTCAAGAAAATCATAGTTGACCAACTCCGCAGGAGAAACCCACTTCACCTGTTCAAATGCCTTGTCAATCGCGGACATGGTCAGGATATTTTCCGCGCGAGCATCGATAAGGCTTTGGCCGGCGTGGACTTCGTCAATTTTCGCCAGAAAAAATACCAATCGGATTGGTTCGGAGCGGCGGGGATATTGGTAGGAGGTGCGATAAATCTCGCGGCCAACAACAGCGTCCACTCCCAGTTCTTCTTTTAGTTCGCGCACCAGGGCGGTCTGGAGAGACTCTCCGCGCTCCACTTTTCCGCCGGGGAATTCCCACTTGAGAGGAAACTGCATGTCGCGGCGGCGCTGGCAAATCAATATCCGCGAATCGCGCTCGATGACCGCCGCGACGACGGTGATCATGGCCGTTTGGAGTTGGGTGCCCGTGATTTTGGTTTGATCCCGTCCGGATGAATCAAATTGAACAGTTGCCGCGCGCCTTCGACAAGTGGGGGGCCGGGTGTGTTCAACAACTCGTCGCGGATGGAACAAACGCGGCGATTTCTTACCGCGGGGAGGTCGCGGAAGGCGGCGACTTCATAAGTTTGTTGCGGGTCAGATTTGGTCCCCGTGGCGGCCCAGGCGAGAATGATGACCTCTGGTTGCGCCGCGGCGACTTCGGCGTCCGAAACGCGCTTTCCCGCCGGCAGAACCATCTTTCCACCGGCAATCTCAACAAGCTCAGCGACCCAGGGAGGCGATGATATGCGCGGATTCGGCCAGGCCTCACAGTAAACTCTTACGATCGCTTTTGCTCTTGCCGATTTCGCGCGGGCGCGAATGGCTTTGAAATCCGCCCGCATTTTTGACACCAGCCGGCGTGCAGCAGCAGCACGGCCTGCGATAGCGCCGAGCAAATGAATGTCGGATTCAATATCGGCGAGGGTTCGAGGATTCATGGCCAAAAACGTGAGCGGTTGCTCGAGCAACTTACCAACTGTTTCAGCTTTGTAGGGCATGGCGCCGATTACGAGAGTGGGGCGAAGGCGTAGAACGCTTGCCGGGTCAAGCGACCAGCAATCGCCAACACGAGGCAAGTCCTCGACTTCCGGGGCCACGTCGGGGCACCACTTGGAAACGCCCACGAGATGCCGCCGCGCACCGAGCGCAACCAGGATTGCAGTGGCACTGGGGGCCAGAGAAACAATTCGTATGTTTGGTGCGGAGGATGACACGGAGACATTCTAACCGCATCGACATGTTTCTGTGAGCGTGTAAAGGGGGCCGAGGAACGGCCAATCTGGGAGAGGACAACGAGTCAAAGCCGCCGCCCCCGCCAAGCGAGACAGGCTGCAGATTCAATCTCCGGATCCGGAATTAAGTAGCTATTGGTGCGCGGAAGCAGATATCGGGGGCGCAGTGTATTCCGGAAGCTTTCCCTTGGCGCGATCATCGCGGCGAATTTCGAGCTCGTCGAAAAGCATGGAGGGGCTGATCACCGTACCCTGGATATTGCCGGAACGGTTGCTGACGAAGGGATCGTTGCCCACAGCGATCAAATCGTTGCGCAATCCTCGCACGTCTAGCTCGTTGAGCAATGACCCGCGGACAAGTTCTTCGTGGCCGTCATTGGCCCATACACGATAAAGCAACCGTGGAGAAGTAAGCCCATTCCCACTGAGAGTCTCCACCCGATATCCATAAGCTTTGCCCTGATCGTGGCACATTTGGATCAGACGCTTTCTCAGCTCCTCGGGTGAAGAACTTTCCGATGGTTGCAACGCGAGCACGCCGTAGTGCGGTTGGGGCGGCGCGCCCACCGGGGCGCGATCGTGACCATTGGAAGCCGGAAAATCCTGGATGGGCTGGCGTCCGACAAGGAAATTCACGAGTTGGCCCTTATCAATCACCGTAACCGGGGTTACGCGGACACCATCATCGTCAAATGTGTAGCTGCCGGTCAGGCTGTGCCCTTGAAAGGAAGGCTTGGTGGGGTCATCCACAATGGAAATGAATTGCGGCAAGACACGGCTCTTGAAGCCTGAAGCGAACGCACCGACCGTGCGTCCATTGCGTCCCGGCGCAGGCTTGCGTCCGGCAGCGTTGTCTCCAATAAGAGTCGCGAGCACATCGCTGGCAGCATCAGGAGAGAGCAGGACAGGCCCGCGATATTCCTCATCCACAACGGGGGCTTCCCGCAGAGCTTTGAGTGTATCCATGACTTTCTGCGCTTCCGCCACAAATTTGGCTTCCGTCGGAAGTTCTTCGGGTGTAGCTACCAATTCAGCAGGCGAGCGGTCCAGCCTCATTCCATCGGCGGCTTGGGTGCTGCCCGCCACGCTGGTGGCATAAAGTGTTTGGCCCCGGCGAGTGATGGTGCCTTCTGTGTTGACGTAGTACTCGTTAAATACAGTGAAGCGCGCCGACGCAGACAAGACCTGGATTTCGGGATCCTGCCGATAGAGAGCTGTTGCGGCTTCCAGCATGTGAGCGGTCCGCGCTTCGTCAAATTGGAGCTTCGCCAAGGGCTCGACGGCCACAAGCGGCTCCGCCTGTGCGAAGTCGTTCACGGTTTGGTCGGGCGTGATTTCCTTCATCATGGCCTGTTTGGCGGCAAGCGCTTCGCCGGCTGCCTTGTAGGCGCTATCGGTGGCCAGCCAGAGGGCATGTCGCAAGGCGAGAACGTCGTTTTCGATGGGAGCTGTTTCGGCGACGCCCTGCCCCTGGCCAAAATAGCTGTCCTGCTTGTAGTCTCCAATGCGGACCACCGCGCGGAGAACGCGAACTCTTACGCGCTGGTTGACCAGCAACGATCCGAATTCGGCGTTGGCGTCGAATTCGTCTATGTCAGTCACGCGATACTCGACGTAATACGGGGCCGCGACGCTCTCCATCTTGAGTTGGTCTTTCGAGCGGTCAAGTTCGGCAAGCATGGCCTGCAGCACCGGATCCGACTTAGCCGCTGTGGCTTGAGCAGCCAAGGCCGGACTATTGGAAGCGATGCCGGCCTGGGCGGACGCGGGCTGGACGCCGGCGAGCAGCATAGAAATGAAAAGCATCGCAAGAGGGGCCAATTTAGATAAGTGCGATCGACGGGAAATGATCAGTAGGGGTTTCATCTCGCACTTCCCATGGTGCCAGTGTGTGGCTGAACTCCGTTGCTCGTGCTGGAAGTGTCCGCGCCCGGAGGCGACAATATCGGCGGCCGTTCACGGCCATGGGCTTTCTTTTGCACTTCCATTTCAGAGAACAGCATGGCCGGCGAGGCAGCGGAAACGGGCACCCAGCCCGATTCAGCGCCGCATACTCCGTTGAACACGTCGGTCTTGTCGCTGGTAAGTTCAATGCGTTGGAGTGCCGCGATGGGAGTTCCTACAATGTCCACTCCGCGGACAAGCTCATCCGGACGGCCATCGGCATATACGCGCCATACAATTACGGGCAGGACCTGAAACGCCTGGGGCATTTGGCGTTGCGTAAGTGTGAATCCGCCTTCCACATCTTCAAAATAAAGTCCGAAGGGCTTGCCCTGTTTCTTGATCTCATTGATGAACTGCTTGCGCAGGTCGGCTTCGGGAACTGTATTCTTGGAAATGACAATCAGGTTGCCCTGACGTCCCGTAGCCATACGGCCCGGTGACCGCCGCCCGTGGCCATTGGAGTGGTTGAAATTGGTGATAGGCATTCGCGAGAGTAGAAAATTCTTCAAAATGCCGTCCTTGATGATTTCAACCGGCTGCGCAGGAACCCCTTCATCGTCGTAAGCATAATTTCCGGCAAGCTTCACACCGCCCAACTCTTTCAAGGTCGGGTCGTCCACCACGCTCAAGAAACTCGGCAGAATGGACTCATTCACTTTCTTGGTGAATGTCTGGCCTTCCTCCTCGCCACGCTGGCGATGGCCCTCCATCCGGTGACCGAGCACTTCGTGAAAAAATACCGCGGCGGCGCGGCCGGAAAGCATTGCAGGCCCGGCATACGGATCGGCAACGGGAGCGGCGCGCAACGCTTTCAGGTCCGAGGCCATTTTCTCGATCTTGGTGTTAATTTCCGCGGCAGAGGGCAACTGTTCCGGCGACGCGGCCTGAAAGGTTTCTACGCGAAGAAGTTCCATACCGTCGTCCGCGCGCGTTTCCGCTTCCAGGACGAGTCTTGCGGAATGACCCGGCTCGGCCAGACGAGTGCCTTCTGATGTCACCACATATTGCATGACCTGATCGAAACTCAGCGAGGCGACTGAGTTGTACACGTAGGGATACTTCTTGAAGGCCGCGGAATAACTGCGCATCTGGGCTTCCCATTCCTTTTGATGAATGGGCGCCGGCGGGCCGGGTACCTCAACATTCTGGTGGGGCGCTTCGCTGGTGAAGTCAGCGGACTTGTCCTCCTCTTCCGATTGCACGGCCTTCTGAGTTTTCACATTGGTATAGACGGAAGAGGCCTGCCGGTATTCGCCATTGGTAAGCAGCCAGAGTCCGCGCGCAATGGCGTTGCGGTCGTTTCCGAGGGGCAAGATACCTCCGGAAATACCAGAGTCGCGGCTATCGCCATGAGTGTTGTCGAGCGAGGGTGCGCCCACGCGCATGGTTACGTCGGCCCAGCGCTGCTGGTTGTTGATGGAATTCAGCAGGCTGCCTTCGGTTGCCGAAATCGATACGCCTTGCCGATCAAATACCGAATAACTGATGTAATAAGGCGCGGGGTCTGATTTGGAGAGAGACGATTGCGCGCGGGAGAGCTCTTCATGCATGGTCCCGAGCAACATTTCGGATTGGGGGTCGGCCGCGGGCTGCGCACCGCAAGCGGCGGCCAGAGCTACCAATCCGGCTATCAGGAATGGTCGCCGCATCTCAGAAGCGCGAAAAAATGCAAAACTGTTTTTATGAAACATGGCTGGTGCGACGGCTCCGATGGGCGGATTGTCAGCGGGAAAACTGACCCCTTTCAATACAAACAAGAATCATGCGCCGGATTAGTCTATTCGGCAACAGGATTAAGATGCTTCCGTGATTGAATTGGATTGCCGGATGGGAATTGCATGTTCCGGTCTGAATTGCGATACTGACGGCATGTACAGTCCTGAAGTGCTCAACCATTTCAAGAACCCGCACCACGCAGGAGCGCAGGAAAATGGCGGGACTGTTGTGGAGGTCACCAATCCCGTTTGCGGTGACACGCTTTCACTTTCGGCGCGATTGGATGCCGGACGAATTGCCGACGCGCGCTTCCTGGCCAAGGGCTGTGTTACCTCAATTGCCTGCGGTTCTGTGCTGGCGGACTTAATGCAGGGGGCAACGCCCGCGGAACTGGCCAAGATTACGCCGGAGCAAATCTCTAGGGAGCTTGGCGGGTTACCCTCAGCGACATTCCACGGGGCGCAACTGGCCTGTGATGCTCTTGCGGCGCTGCTGGATAAACTCTCCGCCAAAGCGATATCGGCATAAATTAACAGTTCTCTCCAGCCGGGTTTTTCAAACCAATCATGTTTTCCACACTTTTGCTGCTTTGTGCGTCGTGCCCCACAAATTGTTGACCGACCCTTGCTTCAGCATTTTTGTAACGTAAACAATTTGGCCGGCATGGGTGGCAAAATGAAACACCACGCCGAAAAGATCCTCGAAGAGCAGGGAATAATATTCAGGGGCGGTCGAAGGCTCGGATAGACGCGCTCCGTTCAGTGAATTGAACGTAAGAGCCGCCTTTTCGATTGTGTCATTAAAAACGTGCAGCAATTCTTGTTTGGGGATTGGGGCCTTGGCAGAAAATTCAGCGTCTCGATCCCTCTCGTATGGAAATTTTCCTATTCGGTGGCACAAGAAATACATGATCGTGCCGCATAGGTGCAGCACGAGATTTCCTACCGAGTTGCTCTGTTCGTTCGGCCGCGACCAAATTTGCTCCTCACTCAGCTGGTCCAGGCAGGCCCGCACTTGATCGGGCAGCACATTTAGTGTGCGGACTCTTATTGCGTTCAGTGCTATCGGGGCGAGTTCGGGCGTGGTCTGCATTTGCTTTCGGGCCTCTCAGTGATTGGGGCAGGGAATTCGCGATTAGTTGTTGCCCATGGCGTTGCGAAACGTGTCCGGGTCATTCAGATTCAGCACCGTCCCTTCCTCTTCCGTGGGAACTTCCTCCACATCACCGGCGTGTTTCCAGACCACCGCGCGCGCGCCCACTTCAGTGGGCGCGGCCAGCAACTCATCAAAAAGCCCCTTTGCGAAAATTACCGGATGGCCGCGGCGTCCGCGAAAGACGGGCAGTACAATGGATTTCCCCGCGCGGTAAAAAGTTTCGATCAGCTCCTGCACCAGAGCCGAAGTAATTAAGGGATGATCCACCAGGCAAATCAAGATTCCGTCGGTTGTGGAGCGGTCCAGAGTTCGGATCGCCGCCTGGATGGAGGAGAGCTGCCCCTGCTCCCAATCAGGGTTTTTCACCGTCATTTGTGGATCGAGGCCGGCTCGCTGCGAAATATCCTCCGCACCGGCGCCAAGCACGATTCGCTGTGAACCAATTTTCGGATGGCGAGTGATGTCCAGCAGGTGTTCGACGAATGTGCGGTGGTTGTGAAGCAGAAGCGCCTTGGGTGAGCCCATGCGCCGCGATTCTCCCGCTGCAAGAATGACGGCGGTGAGCACGCGGTACTCAGTCTCCCGCCCGCCCGGTAGAATGTTCGGCGGCGTGCGCGGGTTGCACAGCCTTATGCGCAAGTCCAGTGGCGTGACGGCGCACCGCGATTAGCTCCGCCGCGATGCTGATGGCGATTTCCTCGGGAGTGAGCGCGCCAATCTCCAGTCCCACAGGCGCATGCACGCGCGCCAGTTTTTCCGCCGGAATTCCCTCGCGCTCCAGCGCATCATAAACACTGAGCACTTTGCGCTTGCTGCCAATCATGCCGATGTACCGCGCTTCGGTCCGCGCCGCCCAGGCCAGCACGCGCATGTCGTCGCGATGCCCGCGCGTCACAATCACCAGATAACTCGACGCGCCCGGCTTCAATTTCTCAAACGCATCCTCATACGTGGTGTATATCTCGTGCGCCATCGGGAACCGCTCGTGGTTCGCGAACGCTTCGCGGTCATCAATCACGCCGATGGCGAACCCGGCGGTGTGCGCGGCTTGCGCCAGCGCCATGGAAACGTGGCCCCCGCCAAAAATGTACAGCACCGGTTGAGGCAGGATTGGCTCCACGAACACCTCCAGCGTACCTCCGCAGATCAGGCCGTTGTCATAACTGGCCTCGTGGTTCAGGTTAAAAATCATTTTCCGTGGCGCTTCCTTGCTCATCACGTCCTTCGCCGCCGCCCACACGTCGGCTTCCACACAGCCGCCGCCGATTGTGCCCGCGATGGAGCCGTCCTCGCGCACCAGCATCCGCGAGCTTTCGTAGCTCGGGATCGAGCCATTGGTATGCACAATCGTAGCCAGTGCGCCTCGAAGCCCGGCGCGTCGCAGCTTCACAATCTCTTCAAACAGGTCCATTCGTCTCTTCGTTCACTTCGTTTTTAGTTCAACTTTCCGCCGCCTTCATCTTCCTTAAATGTCGAGCCGTTCGCTGTTCCTCAATCAAAGGTTACGGCGCAAGCGCGGCACTGTCAACGAATCCCGTTGCCGAAGCAGAACGGCTGTCATTCTGAGCCCGCCGCGGCGGGCGAAGAACCCCTCCTGCTCTTGTCTCCTGAATAAAGGTCCCAACCTCACCACCAATTCAATCACCCTCCCCTCACTCCACCGCCTTCACTCTGAATTCTCCGGGCCCCCTCTGCGTACTTTGCGTTAAAAGCATTTTCTTCCGTTTTTGTTTTCAATCTCAAAAATCGCCTGATTATCCCGGCCGCCGCTTAGCTCGGCTTTTCCCTGCCCGCCATCCACGCGTCAGCCGCTTGGGGTCTGTCACGTCCCGCACCCGCCCACCCTCCACATCCGCCAGCACCCCCTGAAGCCACTTGCGGTCCAGCCGGTGCTGAAGCTCAAGGTGTTTCAGAAGATGGAGCGCCCCAGTTGCGGGAACCGACCCAAGTTCCTTCCGGATCTCCGCAATTTTTCGCATCGCCACCGTTTCTCGCGAGATCCTGGTTCGGAGCAGCTCCGCGATCAATGGCAGGTTGCTGAATTGCAGGAAAAGCATCGCACCATAAAGCGTATTGGCAACCGGTCCTTCCGCCGCGAATTGCTCGTTCAGAAGCTCCTGAAATCGTTGCTTGCCGCTCGCGGAAATCCCATACACCGTGCGCGCCCCGCCCCGGGCCACGCGCTCCCGTCGAACCGCGACGATTAGCTTGTTCTTTTGGAGTTGGCGTATCGCGTAATACAGCGTGCCCACGTCGACGTCCGTATAGCACTCCACCATCGCGTTTCTCAGGCGCCGCTTGATCTCATAAGGGTGGAAGTTGCCCCGGTGCAGGACCCCAAGAATCAGTAGCTCTGCTTTCATAGTTGGAGTATACTAGTTTTATTAAACTAATCACAGGAGGATTCATGAAACGGTACATAGTCGCCTTTCTTGTCGGGCTTGCGTCCTGGGTGGTGGTTGCCTCGGTGCTCAACCGTGGGCTGCGTGTTGCCCTGGCAGGTTATGCTTTGGCTGAGCCGACCATGACATTTACGCTGCGCATGAAGATCGCGCGCCTCATTCTCGGCGCTCTGTCCTCGATTGCGGCAGGCGCGGCCGCGGGCCTAATCGCGCCGGCGAGGACCAGCCTGCCTTGGGTGCTCGGCGGCGTTATCCTCGCGGCGTTCCTCCCAGCACACATCCACATCTGGGAAAAATTCCCGGTGTGGTATCACCTGGTTTTCTTGGGAACCCTGGTGCCGCTGGTCGTGCTCGGCGCAGCGCTCACTCACAGCCGCCGCAGCAAATAGACCGGGCGATTAAGACGTTCAAATCCCTACGCGGTTAGCCTTCTTAGAGACCACCTTTTTATCCTGCGCGCCCTTCGTGCCCTGCGCGCCCTGAGCGCAGTCGAAGGGAGCGTAGCCGAAGGGAGAGCAGCCGAAGGGCAGCTGGTCCGCTCCGCATTTTTTCTCGCGGCCGTCATCCCGCCTGTTTGGATTTCGTAGGGGCCACCTTCAGGTGGTCCGCTCCGTGTTTTTTCCCGCGCCGTCATCCCGCTTGCCCTGCGCGCCCTGAGCGTGGCCGAAGGGAACGAATCGTGTGAAGGGAACCGATTCGCCCGAATTTGGTGAATGGTGTGAGGGATCTGCTTTTGTTATTCGGTGTCATTCTGAGCCCGCCGCGGCGGGCGAAGAACCCCTCTTGCCTTGGTTGTTAGCCCCTTGCCTTCACATCCGAGCCTCACTCCTGAGCCTTCGCCCCAAACTCCACCAACTCCCCTTCCTCCACCACATACGTAACCTCAATCGGCCGGCAACAAACCTCGCAATCCTCAATGTACGTCTGCCGCGCCACAGACGTATCCAGCACCATCGAAATCTCCTCCCCGCAATTAGGACACTCGAAGGAATGTTCCACTTTCAAAAAGTACAGGAATTCTGCTTAGAGTCACAATAGCAAGTGATTCAGCCTTGGTAAAATATGTTTGGAGCGAGATGGATTTCGTTAAGTACTCTTGTTCGAATGCTTACCAATCCAGAGCACTGCTCTTGGCATTTCAGCCGGGTGCGATCATGTTGCGTCATTGTGGCGGGGAACGTATATGCCGAAAACCTTTCCGTCGGGCAACCAATAAAGCTGCTGGCAAAACTTGGTTTCCCGTCTGATGTCAAAAATATCCTTGTAGGTGATGAGACCCCATACAAACAAAGCGTTCCCATCCATTTTCTTAATCTTTTCAACTTGGTTGTCTGGGAAAAAATCATCTACAACAGAATTCATGATGGCATTGTGACTGGCACCCAAGACATACGAACCAACAGCATCGACGGGGAGAGGAAACCCGAAATTGTCCGGAAGCGGGACTGGCAGCACGGCGGCTTTTGCACGATAAGAAACTCCATGGGCCGGCGTGTGTCCGGTGTTAACCATAAAAGGTCTTCCTTCAAATTTGAGGTCTTTATCCCTTTCTTGATAGATAGCAGTCCCCACTATCACGGAAACATAGGCTCGCATCTGCTGCGCAGTCCTTTCCCTGAGGGCTTCGACACTATCCACAGCGGCGCTGGCACTAATACCAATGTCCTTGGCTGCCTTCTCCATTGCTGAAGCCAATCGATTGGCTTCATTAATGGAGCGCTCCATAGCTGCGGATTGCCCCGCAGCTGCAACAACTGTTCTTCTCAATTGAATAGCCTGATAGCCAAACACAAGCAACTGAAGAATTCCGATAGCAGCGAGTACCAAAGTGGCGTCAACGAGATGCCTATCATTCGCCGACTTCTCATTCCGGTCATTGGCTTCTTGAGTAGCCTGTTCCTGAGTCTTTGGAGTCGGCACAACTTTCACGACGAGAGGCGTGTTATCAGTTCCTTGTTGACTGGAATTGGGTTGTTGTCGGGTGCTGGCGGATTGACGCTGCTTTGCCTGACCGATTACCCCTCTATTTTGGGATAAAGACAGCGAAACTTTGACGCCAAGAAATGTCAACACCACAACTGTTAAGACGTACCACTTTGGGTGAGTGAATCTGCCTATGAGCATATTTTCATGACGTCCGGCGGCGAGTGGAGTATAACATCAGGGGAATTGTCGGTGAAGTACCGCGGAGGCCAAGGTGGCGGATGAAACGGATGCGAAGAACAAGATCAATACTTCCCTGCAAAAGAATGGTATCTCCTCGATCATCGTACCTTTCATCGGAATCCTCTGCTCTGCGGTGCTCATCGTCATTGCCGTTGGGGCTCGCCGCTGGATATTGGCGCAAATATCCGTGATCGCTGTTATGGGATTTGTTTTTTGGCTAGCAACGCGGCTTGCAAATGCTGATGGAGATAGCGTCCTAAACAGGTCGATCAAGACAGGGCACGTGGACGGATCGAGCGAGACAAATAAACAAAGAGAGTCGGAAAGGCAAGCGCCAAAATTCTTGCTGCGCCTTGTCGGTTTAGCGGGCGTGGGCATCGTCGGCGTTGTGTTGTTCGCGATTCAGTACACTCACTGGGAGCAAGGTCAAGTTGCAGCGATCGCCAGTGTAGGGTTTTTGGCGGCTGGGGCGGCATGGTTAGTCGGGGCCTTGCTTGGATTCCTTTTTGGCATTCCGTATTCTGATCGCAAGAATGGAGATACTAGCTCTTCAAGCGAATCTGACAAGTCACCGACACAATCAGCCGGCTACCGAGCAAACACAAACCTGGAACAAATTTCTGATTGGCTAACAAAGATACTTGTTGGCGTAACCCTCGTGGAGATCAATAAAGTACCGATTAAACTGGATAAGCTCGCAAGTTATTTGGCCAGTGGAATGGGCGGCTGCCCCGGAGCCAAGCCTTTTTCGCTTGTAATCGTAGTGTTCTTCTCAGTATGCGGGTTCTTTTTCGGTTTCCTCTGGGCTCGTCTGTTTTTGCCTGAAGAATATCGATTGGCTGACGTGGCAGCTCTTGACAAAAAGATTGACGAACTAAAAAAACAGCGAGAAATAGACGTAGCTGCTTTAACCCTGGCACGACGGCATCTTGATCCACCCCAAGGGGATCCGGGCGTAGATTTAGAGGAACTGAAGGCTGCAATTGTCGGAGCCTCTGCAGCGATCAAGGCTAACATTTTTGGGCTTGCACGACAGGTCCGAACTGCAAACGAAAACGACGATCCTGCCAAGGTCGCTGCAACGATCCCAGTGTTTGAAGCTCTGATTGAAAGTGACACCAGGAGGGAGTTTCATAGGAACCATGCACAGCTTGCTTACATTCTAGCAAAGCAGGGGAGACCGGCCTTGGAACGTGCCAAATCCGAGATTGAGTCGGCAATGGCCATTCGCGACCGCCTGAAGCTGAAGGGCTGGGAAAATTACGAATTGACCCGGGCCAGCATAAATATTAAGCAAGACGAAGCATTCGCCCAAGGCCAACCATCCAATTCCGAGACTAGAGGGCGAATAGTTGAAGACCTGCAGGTTGTCGTGAAGAGTCGAAGAAAACGGGATATGGAAGAGGACGTTGAAGTCATGCGATGGATAGAATTAAACAAAGCACAAACGGATCTCGGATGAGCCTGTTCCTCACCGAGGCCCCATTGATGACGCAGCCGAAACGATGTAACGGCCCTTCTAAGCCACGACATTTCTGACATTGGCTTTTTCTCCGGACTTTGAAGACCATGCTATCCCCGCCGAGGCATTCGAACAAAAACTCGTAACGAAATCCCACTGCCCCCAAATATATTTTTCAATTTTCCGCACTTAACTCTTGACTACCGATTACTCTACAGCTACTATCAACCGCAACGCTGGCCTTCCGATCCAAACGAAGCAACCGCTTTCGCCGGCGCCCCAAGCCACGGAATGGTTTTCGGCTAGCCACTCACCACTAGCCCCTAGCCACTTCTTTTCGCCAAGTCCTTTAGAATGCGCAGTTACGAAAATCGACCCTGCAAGTTCTTTAGAATGCGCAGTTACAAATTCATTGGACTTAAAGTCCTTTAAAATCCGCAGTTACAGAAAAACGGGGAGGGGGGAGAAGTTTTCTGGCCCAAGATTAACCCGGCTCAGTGGACAGTCTCCGAGCCCGAGTGTTAGCGTACCCCCGAACATCGCTATAACCAGGAGCGCTCCATGAAGGCCGTAGTCTTCAACCAGCACGGCGGACCGGAAGTCCTGCAATACACCGACGTCCCCGACCCGGAGATCGCCGCCAACGAAGTGCTGGTCCGCGTGCGAGCCTGCGCGCTGAATCATTTGGATCTCTGGGTCCGCCGGGGATTGCCGGGCGTGCGCATTCCCATGCCGCACATTCCCGGCAGCGACATCGCCGGAGAAGTCGCGCGCGTCGGCAATCTGGTTTCCGACGTCCGCGTCGGCGAGCGCGTTCTACTTTCGCCCGGGATTTCCTGTGGACATTGCCAGGCGTGCTCATCGGGCGCGGAGAACCGCTGCCGCAAATACACGTTGTTCGGCTATGGAGTGGATGGAGGCTGCGCGGAATTTGTGAAGTCGCCAATCGCAAACATCATTCCGATTCCCGAGGACATGAAGTTTGAAGAAGCCGCGGCGATACCGGTTGTCTTTCTGACCGCATGGCACATGCTCATCACCCGCGCGCAGCTTCAGCCCGGCGAAGATGTTCTGGTTCTGGCCGCGGGCAGCGGCGTGGGATCGGTGGCCATACAGATTGCGAAATTGACAGGCGCGCGCGTGATTGCCACAGCCGGCTCAGATGCAAAGCTAGTGAAGGCTCGCGAGTTGGGTGCCGACGACCTGATCAATCACAGCAAGCAGGACATTATGGAAGAGGCCAAGCGGCTCACGGGCAAGCGCGGAGTGGACGTGGTCATCGAGCACGTCGGCGAAGCCACCTGGGAGAAAAGCGTTTTGTCTCTAGCGCAGAACGGACGGCTGGTGACCTGCGGTGCCACCACCGGCTACAACGGCAAATTTGATTTGCGATATCTGTTCAGCCGCAACTTGTCGCTGCTCGGATCGTTCATGGGAAGCCGCGCGGAACTGTACACAGTGCTCAAGCTCGTCATCGAGAAAAAACTTCATCCGGTGATTGACCGCGTGATGCCTCTCGCCGAATGTGCCAAGGCACACGAGCTGCTCGAAAACCGCGCGCAGTTCGGCAAAATTGTCCTAAAGGTGTGAGGTGATACAGCAGAATTCTCGATTGGAAACGTCAACGCTGATGATATAGTGCCCGAAATTCGGGGTGTTCGCCGATTACGGGAGGCAGGCACATGAGCCTGTTCGTCACCAAACCGCTCGACCAAATCATGGCCGAGTCGGAAAAAGATAACTCACTCAGAAGGTCGTTGGGTCCCCTCTCGCTGGTTTCTCTGGGAGTCGGCGGAATCATCGGAGCCGGAATTTTCACCTTGACCGGAGTTGCCGCAGCAACAAATGCCGGGCCTGGCTTGGTGATCTCCTTCATCCTCGCCGCCATCGGCTGCGTCTTCGCTGGGCTTTGTTACAGCGAATTTTCCACCATGATCCCCATCGCCGGCAGCGCCTATACCTATGCCTACGCGACCATGGGCGAACTGATCGCCTGGATCATCGGCTGGGATTTAATCCTCGAATATTCCGTCGGCGCCGCCACAGTCTCGATTGGATGGTCGCAGACGCTGGTCGCTTTCTTGCACAATCTGGGTATCGACCTGCCGGCGCGCCTGATTGCCTCTCCATTCCAGCCCGCCACGATGCCCGACGGATCGACAATCTACGGGATTATCAATTTGCCGGCGGTCCTCATTGTCGTTCTGGTCTCCCTTCTCTTGATGACCGGCATCCGTGAGTCCGCGGGCGCAAACAACCTGATTGTAATTTTGAAAGTAAGCGTCATTCTAGTTTTTATCGCCATTGGATGGTCTTACATTCACCCGGCAAACCTGAAGCCGCTGATTCCCGCCAACACTGGGAAATTTGGAGCGTTCGGATACAGCGGGTTGTTGGCTGGCGCGGGAGTCATTTTTTTCGCCTACATCGGTTTTGACGCTGTTTCCACGGCCGCGCAGGAAGCCAAAGTTCCCAAGCGCGACATGCCCATCGGAATTATCGGCTCGCTCCTGGTTTGCACCGTGCTTTTCATTTTGTACACGCATGTCCTGACCGGCATCGTTAATTATAGGGACTTAAACGTCGCCGCCCCGCTCTCGCTCGCATTGGAACAAATCCCTCACCACTGGCTGAGCATCTGCATGAATCTCGCCGTGCTTGCCGGTTTGACGTCCGTCATGCTGGTGATGCTGCTGGGCCAGTCGCGCGTTTTCTTTTCCATGTCGAATGACCGGCTGCTGCCGAGATTGTTCAGCGTAGTGCATCCTCGCTTCCGCACGCCGTGGCTTTGCAATCTTGTGCTGATGATTTTTGTGTCGCTGTTCGCGGCCTTCGCGCCCATCTCGGTCGTTGGATCAATGACCAGCATTGGCACTCTCTTTGCGTTCGTGATCGTATGCGTCGGAATCATCATCATGCGCCGGACGCAACCCAATGCACCGAGGCCTTTCAGAACTCCCTGGGTTCCGCTTGTACCGCTCTTGGGAGTCGCCGTGAACGTGGCCATGATGCTGGGGTTGGGATGGTCAAATTGGTTGCGGCTGGTTGTGTGGATGGCAATCGGTCTGGTGATTTATTTTACCTACAGCAAATCCCGCAGCCGGTTCCAGGCTAAGGCGTGAGGCAATTCATTCTGGTGGGGATTGCGGTTCAAAATCACTGATTGGCGAAATAAGCGATGCTGATGATCAGCACCACGATGAACATCACGATGATCACCGGAATTTTCCAGGCCAGGTCGCTGGTGTAGCGTTTTCCGCAACTCATGCAAGCGGGTTCCGCGCTGGGAGTGAATCGTCCACACTTTGAGCAGATGCGGCGGCGCGCCGTCGTATCGCGGCGGCAGTTGGCACAAATCTGGCCTGGCGCAGCAACGCCGCAGTAGGGACAGACGCGTCCCGGCACGTCGGGCAGATTCAATTGCACTTGCGCGGCAGGTTGCGCTTGCGCGTAAGGTTGCGCTTGCGGCTGACCGTAACCTTGCGGCGGAATATTCACCTGCTGTACGGGCTGTTGATATGCGACGGCCTGCTGCGCCGGCGCGGGATTCAGATTCACGCCGAGAATATAGGCCCACGCGTCCACGCCCCACGCCGCCGCGTCGGGCGCAAGACCTGCTGATGTCTGAACGCGCTGAATCATTTCCGCGCGCAGTGTTTGTGGAGGATACAATGGGTTGCGATTCAACAATGCCGCAGGAACTCCGTTGCGAAGCGCGGCCATCAGGAGAGAAATTTCCCAGGCGCTTTGCGGGCAGGCCTGATGAATCCAGGACTCAAGGCTATCCGGTTGATTCAGGACCGCCAATCCCGATTGAGCGATCAGCTCCTTTATTTTCAGATGCGGTTGTTCACTCATCCTTGCGCTCCAAACCAGATCGTCCCCAGGAAATCCTATGCAGGCCGCGCGCCTGCGATGGCATTTCCGATGGCGACAGCCTGCTCGCGGTTGTTGGCCACTGCCGCCCTGTGAAATTTGATTTTCATTGCCCCCCGCGGGTCGGCAATGCGCATTGCCGCGAAAACCGGGCCTTGTGTCACGGCTATCAGAGGCATCGCCCCCGGCCGGTATTCCAAAATCTCACGCGGTTTGCGGCTGCTCGAGCAATTTACGAGCAGTAGCCTTCGGTTGGTAAGTACGGCCATAAAATATTTCGTCAGCAGGGCTTGGGTAATTAGACCGGGCAACACCGCAAAGATAATGAGTGGAATTATGAGACCCCAGCTGGGCTGCTGTATCCCGTAAGCGCAGTAGATAATCTGCTCGCCCGGCTCCATAAATGGCTGGACGGCTCCGGCAATCATTTCGTTTGTAAGCTTCGCCAAGTTCGATCTCCAACGGGACGCGGGGATTCTATGTGAAAACCTCTCAGTTTTCATTAAAGGAATAATCTTGAATAAGGAAGTTGTCTTCGATTATTTTGAGATGGGGAGAAGGGATTCGATGTAGGAAGTGATGTCGGGGCTGTCCCATTCCTGCTGGCCGATCAATTTGCGCGCGATGCGGCCATCGGCGCCGATGATATAAGTCTCAGGAAAAACGGAGGTGCCATAGTTCCACGCGATCTTCTGGGAAGTATCGTGATAATTCGGGAAAGGCACGTGGTGGTCGCGGAGGAATCTCTCGTACGAGCCCAGGTCTGAGTCCACACTCACTCCCAGGACGGTGCCGCCGCGGCCGGCGATCTTTCTTTGCAATGCGTTAAGAGAATCAATTTCGGCGATGCATGGTGGGCACGACGAAAACCAGAAGTTCAAGACCACCACCTGGCCACGAAAGTCGCTGAGGTGTGCGGGCTTGCCATTCAAGTCCAGGGAAAAATCCATTGCCCGGCGCCCCGCGATGGCGGGTTCACCCTGGCGGTAGCTGGGGACCACGAATGCGCCGATCAGTGCGGATGCCACCAGCAGCACGACGCCGGTGAAGATATTGCTTCCCAGTTTGCTGGCCAGCAGTTCGGATAATTTTTTCATCGCGCAGGGTGCGCCCGGACCTAAATTGAACGTCGGACCAAGGTACCCTGCTATAATACTGGCTTCTGCTCCCCGGCGCGAGCCGAGTCCCGACCTGCTGTGCCGTGAATCCGCACATGACTAATGGAAATGTCTCCGCGATAGTGCCCGCCCGCAACGAGCAGGAGAATATTGCGCGAGCGGTGGAATCGCTTGGGGCGCAGCCGGAAATTTCGGAAATTATCGTCGTGGATGACCAGTCCACGGATCGGACAGGAGCAATCCTCGCGGACCTGGCGGAGCGGAATTCGTGCCTGCGCATTCTTGAATCGGGAGATCTGCCCGCCGGCTGGGTAGGGAAGAATTACGCGCTTTCGATCGGCGCTGCCAAAGCGAATGGCGAATGGCTCCTTTTCACGGATGCCGACGCGGTCCACCTGCCGGGCTCGACGAAAATAGCGCTGGATATCGCCAATGAGAAGGGAGCGGTTCTGGTTTCCTTCTCACCGGAACAGCAGACGGAGACCTGGTGGGAGCGCGCACTGGTGCCATTCGTCTTCGGGCGGCTTGCGGAGAAATTTCGGTACCACCAAATCAACAACCCTGATTTGCCCTCGGCGGCGGCCAACGGCCAATACCTGATGATCCGTCGCGATGTCTATGATGCTATCGGCGGGCACCGCGGTGTCGCGGGGGAAGTCCTGGAAGATGTGGAATTGGCGCGGCGGGCCAAGAGCGTGGGATATCGAATTCACTTCGCACCAGGACAGGGAATAGCCCGCGTGCGCATGTACCGATCATTTGGCGCCATGTGGCAGGGATGGGTGAAGAACCTCTATCCGCTGGTGGCGGGTTCGCCGGGGCGGTTTGCTCAGGAATTGATCACCGTTTTTCCGTGGATTCCACTGGTGCTGCTATTGATGACCCCCATTCACTGGGTTTTTCCTATAGCAGGAATCGCGCTTTTGGCGGGAAGGCACGCGGCCTATGCGGTTGTGCTGCGCGCGAATCGGTTTCCGCTGTCAGGCATCAAATATTATGTCCCGGCGGTGGTTCTTTATTGCGCGGCATTGAGTGTCTCGGCGTGGCGCTATTCGCGAGGCAGCGTAATGTGGAAGGGGCGCCAGTATCCGGTGGGAATGGCCGGGCGTCTGTAAACAATTTCAATTCCGCAGCTCTCTAACTATGGTCACCATCACGCGCAAGATAGAGTTTTCAGCGTCGCACCTGTATCACAACCCGGCATTTTCGGCCGAGGAAAACCGGCGGATTTTTGGCAAATGCAACAATCCGCATGGACATGGGCACAACTACACGCTAGAGGTAACGATTGCAGGCACGCCCGACCCGACAACTGGGATGGTGATCGATTTGACGGAACTGAAAGAGCTGCTGGAGCGCGAAGTCATGCAGCGGATGGATCACCGATTCCTGAATTATGAAGTGGCGGAATTGAAGGGGAAGATCCCGACCTGTGAAAACATTGCCGTGGTGATTTGGAACCTGCTGGCATCTAAAATTCGGCAGGGCAAATTACACCGTGTGCGGCTCTATGAGGCACGCGACCTGTTCGCGGATTGCTTCGGCCCCGCCGCAACTCAGGGGGCGGCGTGAAGGTTACATTGACCAGGAGATATTCGTTTTCGGCATCGC
This sequence comes from Candidatus Acidiferrales bacterium, assembly GCA_035308165.1. GTDB lineage: Bacteria > Acidobacteriota > Terriglobia > Acidiferrales > UBA7541 > DASTCZ01. The sequence goes on from DATGHC010000087.1 coordinate 59,283, forward strand.
ATCGCCTGCACAGCGGGCAATTGAGCGAGGCTGAAAACCAGCGCCTTTACGGGAAATGCAACAACCCGTTTGGCCACGGACACAATTACGAAGTTGAGGTGACGCTCGCGGGACCGATCCATCCGGCCACAGGAATGATTGCGAATCTCGCTGAGCTGGATGCCTTTGTTCAGCAGCATGTGCTCGCGGATTTCGATCATCGCTACTTGAACGAAGAAGTCCCGGTGTTTGGAAAAGTAGTGCCCACGACGGAGAATCTTTGCATCGAGATTTACAACCGCCTGAAAGCATTTCCAGGGGCGCGGTTGGAACGAGTGCGCATTGAAGAGACCAGCAAGAACAGTTTTGAGTATTCAGGAAACGGCCAGGACCATCCGCAGGAAAGGTGAACCGATGACGAAGTCAACTGAAGAATTGGATCTGAGCAACCCGGGAATGAAGTTGGAGGATGCCACCATCGCCGACCTATCGCGGCGCATGATTGAGCTGCTCGGAGAAAATCCCAACCGGGAGGGATTGCTCAGGACTCCCGTGCGGTTTGAGAAGGCACTTCGTTTTCTGACCAGCGGCTACTCGCAGGATGCTTCCAAGGTACTCAACGGGGCGACCTTCGACGTTTGCTACGACGAAATGGTGGTGGTGAAAGACATCGAAGTGTACAGCCTTTGCGAGCACCACTTGCTCCCATTCTTCGGCAAGTGCCACGTGGCGTACATCCCCAACAAGCGCGTCGTAGGACTTTCCAAGATTCCGCGGCTGGTGAACATGTTTGCGCGGCGGTTTCAAATTCAGGAGCGGCTGACCAATCAGATCGCCCGCGCCATTGAAGAAGAAATAAAACCACAGGGCGTGGGTGTCATCCTGGAAGCCCGCCACCTTTGCATGGTCATGCGTGGAGTGGAGAAACAGAATTCTCAGACGGTGACCAGCGCGATGCTGGGTGTTTTCCGCGATAACAAACAAACGCGCGACGAGTTTCTGTCCCTGGTGGGCGGACGCCCCACCTAGCGCCACCTTGCACCCATTCCGTGTGCATGGTTTTCTCCCTCCCGCGGAGTTTTCTGCTATCCTCTGCCCGCGAGTAGCCCCCACCTTGGGCGAGGACGAGCGATATGGCTGAAGACATCACCGAATTGCACGAACGAGCGGAACACGGCGCCGAGCACTCCAAGCAAGCCATTGTGACCCTGACGATGGCCGTCCTGGCGGTTTGCGTGGCAGCAGTTTCTCTGATGGGACACCGCAGCCACACCGAAGAAATGCTGGCCCAGACCAAGGCCACGGACCAATGGGCCTACTATCAAGCCAAAGTCATAAGAGAGAGAAGTTATGAAGTGTTTCTCGATCAGCTGAGCGTTTTTACGGTTCAAGACAAAGCCCACGCCGATGAATTAAGGGCGAAATACACCAGCGAGGCCAAGCGATATCGTTCGGAAGCCAACGAAATCCAGGGGACGGCAACGTCGGATGAAGCGGAATCTCAGGCCTACGGCCGCCGCAGTGACCGGTTTGACCTTGGCGAGGTGCTGCTGGAGGCTGCCCTGGTGATTTGCTCCATTACTCTCCTCACTCACAAACGGCATTTCTGGATGATCGGGTCGATCATTGGAATTGTGGGCGTGGTTGTGGCCATCACCGGCTTCCTAATTCACCTGCCGGCTGCCTGAAAAGTTCTTGCAAATCACGGATTTTCGCCGCTGGACAATCCTTTACTCTGTCTCTCCAGCTATGATAGTCTGTTGATCGAAGAGAAGACGAAAAAGCGCTGGAGAGGGCGCGACGGAGAGGGTGGCTTGAGAGAGGCCAAATCGGGATTGATTGAACAGTATCGCCAGCATGTCAAGGACACCGGTTCGCCGGAAGTGCAGATCGCTCTGCTGAGCGAGCGCATCAATTACCTGAATTCGCATCTGAAATTTCACCTCAAGGACCACGCTTCGCGGCGCGGGTTGATCATGATGGTCAACAAGCGCAGGCGTTTGCTGGATTACCTGAACCGCCGCAACCCGGATCGGTATCGCGAGATTGTGGATCGCCTTAGTTTGCGCAAGTAATCCCGGCAGTTTTTGGCAAGGAGATGGACGCCAGCCGGTAAAGGCAGCTCAGAATCGTCGCACGAGGCTCGCGCGGCCGCGCGGAATATCCGCCCGGTCGCATTTTTGTTAGGGGAACCCCGCGAGCTCTCCGCTTCACTCGTCTGATTCTTCCAAACTAACTAAATCAAGTCCAAGGCGCCCCGGCCCCCATCCGCCCGGATGCATGCCGTGCGAGCGCACAAAGGAAGTAAAACGTATGTCGCAGCAAGAAGCTCCTTATCAAGTAAAAGTGGAACTCGGTGGGCGCACACTCATCCTGGAATCAGGAAAAATCGCCAAGCAGGCCAACGGCGCCGTTGTGGCGCGCTACGCGGACACCTGGGTTTTGTGCACAGCGTGCATGGACAATCGCGCAAATCCAAAAGATTTTCTCCCTCTTACCGTGGATTATCGTGAGAACACATATTCCGCCGGGAAAATTCCCGGTGGATTTTTTAAGCGCGAGGGAAGACCTTCCGAGCGTGAGATTTTAACCTGCCGGTTGATTGACCGGCCGATGCGCCCTCTGTTTCCGGAGGGCTGGCGGAATGAAACCCAAATCATAGGCTTCGTTCTTTCCGTGGATGAAAATGATCCCGATGTGCTGGCGGTGACCGCCGCCTCCGCGGCGGCGTATTGCTCCGATCTTCCGTTCACCACACCGATTGCCGCCGTTCGCGTTGGAATGGTGGAGGGGCAGTTCATAGTGAATCCAACGTTCATGCAGCAGAAGGTCAGCACCATAAACATCGTGGTCGCGGGAAGCGCGGATGCGATTGTGATGGTGGAATCCGGAGCGGGCGAAGTTTCCGAAGATACCGTTGCGGACGCGCTGGCGTTTGGTCATGACCATGTGAAGCGGATTGTCGCGGCCATCCAGGAACTCCACGCACAGATCAAGCCCGTGAAAGTCACCGTGCCGCCGGTGGCCTTTGATGAAGCTCTGGCCAAGCAGATTGAGCAAACGTACGGCACACGGCTTCACGACGCGCTGGATACCAAGAAGCATCCCAAGAAGGAGAGCTACGCTCTCATCGCGGAAATCCACAAAGAGATCCTGGACGCTATTCCAGAAGAGGACGAAGATAAGCGCAAACTGGCGGATCGTGCATTCGAGAGGCTCCGCGAAAAAATTTTCCGTGATGACATCCTCATCAATCGCCGGCGCCCCGACGGCCGCGCCTTTGACGAGATTCGCAAGATCACTTGTGAAATCGGCATGTTGCCGCGTACTCACGGATCCGCCTTATTCACACGGGGCGAAACTCAAGCCCTGGCCACACTGACTCTGGGCACGAAGGAAGACATGCAACGCCTCGACATCCTGTTCGAGAGCGACACCTTCAAGCGCTTCATGCTCCATTACAACTTCCCGCCATTCTCCGTCGGTGAGGTGAAATTTCTGCGCGGGCCGGGCCGGCGCGAAATCGGCCACGGCGCCCTGGCAGAACGTTCGTTGACGGCGCTGTTGCCGCCCGAGGCCGATTTCCCCTACGCGATGCGGTTGGTTTCAGACATTCTGGAATCCAACGGCTCCTCCTCCATGGCTACTATTTGTGGAGGCTCTCTGGCAATGATGGATGCGGGCGTGCCTCTCAAGGCGCCTTGCGCTGGTATTGCCATGGGTTTGGTTTTTGACGGACCGAATTCCGCGGTGCTCACAGACATCGCCGGCGCGGAAGACCATTACGGTGATATGGACTTCAAGGTTGCGGGCACGCGCCAGGGGATTACCGCGTTACAGATGGACATCAAGGTCGGCGGCGTCAGCATTCCGCTGATGCGTCAGGCGCTCGAACAGGCCCGGCGCGGCCGTTTGTACATCCTGGACATCATGGACCAGACCATCAACGAGTCGCGCAAGACAATGTCCAAGTATGCGCCGCGGCTCACTATGCTCACCATTCCCACCGACAAAATCCGCGACCTCATCGGCCCGGGAGGCAAGAAAATCCGATCCATCATCGAAGCTACCGGAGTCAAGATCGATGTCATGGATGATGGAAAGGTCCACGTTTTTGCCAACAGCGGTGAATCAGGCGATGCAGCCCTGCAGATGATCCGAGACGTTACGGCCACGGCCGAAATTGGCAAAACGTATCTCGGGAAAGTCGTGCGATTGGCCGAGTTCGGCGCATTCGTCGAAATTTTCCCAGGCACGGATGGTCTGCTGCATATCAGCGAGATCGCGGAGTCGCGCATCAAGGACGTCCGTGACGAATTGAAAATGGGCGATCAAGTGCTAGTAAAAGTGCTGGCCATTGAGGGCAACAAGATACGCCTCTCGCGCAAAGCATTGCTGCGCGAGGCGCGTGAGAAGCAGGCACGTAGCGTGGCCGGCGGTTCCGGCGGTGGCTCCACCGGCGGAACGACCGGTGGCGGGGAATCGCAGTAACCGCCAAACAATTTCCACCTCCGCAGGAAGTGGATGATGCAAACGGCCCGGTGTCGCGATGCGAAGCCGGGCCATTTGTTTTCTGTGATGATTTTAAAATGTCCGGAGGGTGACCCGGGTATTAGTGGGCCCTGGTGATCTTTGCTCCGAGTGCGGAAAGTTTTTCTTCGATGCGTTCGTAACCCCGATCGATATGGTACACGCGGTCAATCATCGTCTCGCCGCGGGCCACCAGCGCAGCCAAAACAAGCGATGCGCTTGCACGCAGGTCTGAGGCAATCACCGTAGCACCCTCGAGAACAGCGGGGCCCCGGACGATGGCCACGCGTCCATCAATGGTGATGTTCGCGCCCATTCTCATCATCTCGCTGGCGTGCAGAAACCGGTTCTCAAAAATGGTTTCGGTGATTACGGAACCGCCTTCTGCCTGAGTGGCCAGAGCCATATATTGCGCCTGCATGTCGGTGGCAAAGCCCGGATACTCCTCCGTAGTGACGTCCGAGGCGACGAGCCTTTTTGGCGCCCGCACGCGCAGGCAATGCGGCCCGCCGCGAACAACCTCGATTCCTGCCTCAGCAAGCTTGCCAAGAATGGAGGTCAGGTGGCCCGGCTCACAATCAGCTATTTCAATTTCGCCGCCAGTAATCGCTCCGGCCACCAGGAAGGTGCCGGCCTCGATTCTGTCGGGAATAACGCGATGGGTTGCGCCATGCAATTCGCCCACGCCGCGCACTTTTAATGTGGAAGTGCCGTCTCCGGAAATATTCGCGCCCATCTTGCGCAGCAACTCGACGAGGTCGGTCACCTCCGGCTCTCTGGCGGCATTTTCAATCACCGTTTCGCCTGCCGCGAGAACCGCGGCCATCAGCACATTTTCAGTCCCGGTGACGGTAATCTTTTCAAAGTTCACTTTTCCGCCTGCCAGACGCTTTCCCTTTGGCACCCGCGCTTCAATGTATCCGTGCTCCATGATGATTTCGGCGCCCATTTGTTCAAGCGCTTTCAAGTGCAGGTCCACGGGGCGCGCTCCAATGGCGCACCCGCCCGGCAGGGAAACGCGCGCGCGTCCAAACCGGCCCACCAGCGGGCCAAGCGTCAGCACAGAAGCGCGCATGGTGCGCACCAACTCGTAAGGCGCTTCGAGATCATTTACTTCTTCCGTACGAAGTGTGTAATCGGTGGATGGGGCATCGGGGGTCTGGACGTGCGCCCCCATGTGCGAGAGCAGCTTGGCCATGGTCAGGATGTCGCGCACTGCTGGAATATTGCGCAGGCTCACGGGCTGCGACGTCAGCAGGGCCGCGGCCATCGCCGGCAGCGCGGAGTTTTTTGCGCCGCTGATTCGCACCGTGCCTTCGAGCCTGCGTCCGCCTTCGATAAGCAGTTTATCCATTTCAGGTGTGTTCCCTAATTGGACTGATTGAGTGCTTTGCGAACATTCCCATGGGCCTGGCGCAACCGTTGCCGCGCTTCCGGCGCGCTTTGATTCCTCTTCAGCATGATAAGCGCTACGCATGGGTCGTGTCCGGCTTGACGCAAGGCCCGTGCCGCTTCCGACACGGTTGCGCCTGTGGCCTGCTCCAGGATTCGCAGCCCTCGCTGCTTTAGCTTCTTGTTCGTCAAGGCCACACCGATCATCCAGTTGTCGTACACGCGGCCCAGCCGAACCATCGTGGATGTAGAGAGCATGTTGAGTACCAATTTCTGGGCGGTGCCCGCTTTCAAGCGAGTCGAGCCGGTGATGGCTTCTGGACCGGTGTTGGGTGCAATTAATATTTTCACCGCGTGAGCCAGCGGCGAACGGCGGTTCGACGTGATGCCGATAGTCAGTGCGCCTGCTTTGCGCGCCTGGGCCATCGCGCCCAGCACGTAGGGCGTTGAGCCGGATGCGGTGAGGCCCACGACGGCATCACGCTTTGTAACGTGTCGCGTGGAGATGTCCCTTGCGCCCCGCGACGCGGAATCTTCAGCGCCTTCCACGGCGTTTGTCAGGGCGCGCCGCCCGCCCGCAATGATGGCCTGAAACTTTGTTGGAGACACACCGAATGTCGGGGGGATTTCCGCGGCGTCCAGAACTGCCAACCGGCCGCTGGTGCCTGCGCCGCAGTAAAATACTCGTCCGCCGGATTCGATTGAGCGAGCCAGCGCGTCCACTGCGCGGGCGATTGAAGGAAGCTCGCGCGCGACTGCCCCGGAAACGGTGGCGTCTTCACGGTTCAGTGCGCGCAGCATCGCGCGCGTGGACATGCGGTCAATGCCGCGCGTGCGCGGATTGCGCTGCTCGGTTTGGCGGATTGTTTTCGACATTAAATTCGTGAACGAGAATTATAGCTGGGTAAGGGTGCCGCTTGCTTGCGCGCCGCCAAATTGCCAATAGCTAAGATGATCCTCTACCGGGGGCGCGTGCTCGCGCGAAGCTCGGTAAATCCCAGCGCCTCCGCGACGGCGTCGTGGATGGCGGGACGGACTTGCTGGATCTTTTCGTTGGCGCGGCTGGGATAGGTGCGGTTCGTGAGCAGGACAACGAAGAGATCTTTTTCCGGGTCGCACCAGATGGAAGTGCCCGTGAAACCGGCGTGGCCGAAGCTGCGAGAAGAGAAATATTTGCCACTGGAGGATGGTTCGGTGGGGACTACCCATCCGAGTGCTCTTGTGTTGCCTGCTAGCGGCTGAGCGGAGGTGAACTCTGTAACCGTCGCGCGGCGAAGAAACCGATGGTGCCTGAAGATGCCGCCATTCAGCATCATCCTGCAGAAATGCGCGAGGCCGCTCGCTGTCGAAAAAAGCCCTGCGTGGCCGGCTACACCGCCCATGACCCACGCGTTGTCGTCATTTACTTCGCCCACTGGGAGGCGCTTTCGCAGCGAAGTATCAGTGCCCGTGGGCGCGATTTGCGAGCGCAACGACCGTCGCCATGGGTTCCAATAGGTGTCCTGCATGCAGAGCGGAGCAATGATGCGACTCTGCGCTAGATCGTCGAGCGGCATTCCTGTCATGCGCTCAATTATTTCACCCAATAGGATGAAGCCCGGGTCAGAGTATTCGACCTTGGCGCCTGGTTCGTAGATGAGCCTTTCAGAGATTGCAGCGGCAATGACTTGTCGCTTTGTCTTCAGCGATTCGTAATAGAAAGCCTTTCCTCGGAGGCCCGAGGTGTGTGTGAGCAGGTGACGCAGCGTCACTCGCTCGCGCCATTTCAGTTGGTCGCCGGATTCCCACTCGGGAAGATACAGCCCGAGCCTTGAATCGAGGTCTAAATTTCCAGCTTCCACTTCCATTGCCGCCAAAGTCGTTGTCACCACAGGCTTCGTGAGGGATGCGAGGTCATAAATCGTTTCTGGGACTACTGCGGGCGAATTCTTTTCATAAGTGTGGCGGCCGAAGGCATGAAGCCACAGTTCGTCTCCAAGGCCTACTGCAATTGTCCCGCCCGGGAACGCCGCATCCTCGACAGCTCGGTCCAGCAATGTCCAGACAGGATTGAGTACCGACTGCCTATCCTCGGTCGCGAAGTGCAATAACATCAGATCCGAAACGCGGGAGAGGCCATCGCCAATTTTGAGCGGAGGTTTTGCTCCAGGAATTCTCACGGGGAGCTCTCCCCTGATACTGATGTGGTCGAATAATGCGCGGGCTGCCGCACGCTGCGCGACATCCGCCGTGCTGAATGCGGCGAGCCAGGTGGGAGCATTTGGAAATCGCTCGATCAGATAAGGGCTACCAAAACAAACAACGGCGAGCGGTTTCTTCTGCGATTGGAGACGCTCGACCAAGTCGATCTGATCTTTCGGAAGACCAATATTTCCTTTTCGGTCGGCTACGCGCACAAAGAGCGCTGCGACGGCGACATCGTAAGAATCCGCCAGAGGAAGTTTCGCATTAGACGCAGGGGCGAATCGAGTATCCACGTGGATTGCTTGGAGCGAATCTACTCGCCAGCGAATTTCGCTTTCAAATGATTCGCCGGGAATGAAGTCCGGGTCGGCATCGATGGAAACGAGCAACACTCGCAAGGGCTTTGCTGCGTTGAGGGGGATGATTCCGGGGGTGTCCCGCAGAAGAGTGATGCCACGATCCGCGATGCCCTGCGCCACGTCCACTGAATGGTGTTGAGCGATCGTCTTGTCAAGGTCCTGCCTCTCCGCATCCCTTGTAAGGTTGGTGTGAAGTCCCAGCCGCGCCTTGGCGCGCAAAATTCGGCCCACAGATGCATCCACGCGTGCGATGAGCAGTCTGCCTGACGCGACCGCCTCATGAAGGGCGGCAATTGCACCATCCGGCGAAGGAGAAAGCAAAAGCACGTCCGCGCCCGCTAGGACTGCGCGTACGGCGGCTTCGCCCGGCGAGAATCTTGCCGCGACGCCGTCCATGTCGAGCGCATCCGTGACAATGAGCCCGGGGAAGTCCATTTCGTTGCGCAACAGATCCGTCAAGACGCGATGGGAGAGTGTGGCGGGAATTTCGGAGTCGGAATCAAGCGCGGGCACAGCCAAGTGTCCAGTCATGACGGAACCGACATTCGCGGATATCGCCGCACGGAAGGGGACTAGCTCGATGTTGTCCAGCCGCGCGCGGTTCGCAGTGACGCGCGGCAAATCAAGATGTGAATCTGTGCTTGTGTCGCCGTGCCCGGGGAAATGCTTGGCTGTGGCGAGGCCGCCATTTTCTTCCACACCGCGAATAAACTCTGCGACGAACTTAGCCACGCGTTTGGGATCCTCACCGTAGGACCGTGTGTTGATGATCGGATTGGCGGGATTGCTGTTGACGTCGGCATCCGGAGCAAAAATCCAATGAATGCCCACTGCGCGTGCCTCGAGCGCGGTTATTCGGCCAACTTCGTAAGCATCTTTTGGCGAACCCGTGGCCGCAACGGCCATGGCATGTGGGAAAGAAGTGCCGCCCACCAGACGCATCGCAGTCCCGCGCTCAAAATCGGCGGCCACGAGTAACGGAATGTCAGCGCTCTTTTGGCACTGATTGATGATAGCCGCGGTGGCATAGATGTCGCCACGCTCGAGTCCCAATGGCGTCACCCCTGTATGCAGCATGAGCCCGCCGACGTGCAAATCTGTAATGTAGTGACTGAGCTTCGCGGCCTCGCGATCATCGTGCGGCGCGAACCGGCCAAAAAACGGAACCACCAACAACTGCCCCAGCTTCTCATCAAGCGACATTCGGCTGAGCGTCGTCTTCACCCAGCGTTCAAGGGATGACGTGCCCGGTTTTTTCCGGGAAGTGGCCGCGCGGCGCGGCTTGCGCTTAGCCATGGGGCAATTGCCTCATCACTATGCACACTGCTCGCCAGTTCTGTTGTAAAGTCACCGGGGTCTCCAACATGTATCTCACAAATGCGTCGCTTTCAAATTGTACTCTGGCCGGGGCGTTGGCCGTGCTTGCGCTCGCGGCGAGCGTTGCTCCATTGGCAAGTGCCCAGCAGCAGGGCAGGGGCGCCGCGGCGCCTCCTCCGGGGAAGGTTGCCAGCGAACGAATTTCCGGGCGTGGCACAATTTCCGATCCTCGCCTGAAGGCACTTGACCCTGTCTTAACCGAAGCCATCGCGAAGGACGAAATCCCGGGTGCGGTCCTGCTTGTCAGCAGCCGCGGTCGCACCGTTTGGCGCAAGGCGTATGGCTCGCGTGCCATCCTGCCACAGCACGAGGCAATGACCAGCGACACGATATTCGATCTGGCGTCGCTGACCAAAGTTTTCGCCACGACTGCCGCGGTAACCAAGCTCCTCGAGCAGGGCAAACTGCGCCTGAATGATCCGGTCGTGCGCTACTTACCCGAGCTAGGCACTGAGGGCGCCACTGCCGACAAGAACCAGATCACCCTTCGCCAATTGCTGACGCACACGGCGGGATTCGCTCCCGACCCGACTGACGCAAACATTCCTGCAGGCTGGTCCGGCGCGGATCCGCTACTTAAAGAAATTTATGCCGAGCCGCTCACCGCGCCTCCTGGCGCTCGTTTCGTTTACAGCGATACCGGATTCATCCTCCTCGGTGAAATTGTCAGACGCGTAAGTGGCCTTCCCCTCGACGAATTCCTCACACACGAAATCTATACGCCGCTGGGTATGCGCGAGACGCGTTTCTTGCCCCCAGAAAAATGGAAATCGCGAATCGCGCCCACGGAAGAAATTGATTTGCCCGCGGGGGCGAAGGCCGGCTCCGGCGCGGGACATGTCTTGCGCGGCGTAGTTCACGATCCGCGTGCGCGTCAAATGGGCGGCGTCGCAGGCCACGCAGGTTTGTTTTCCACTGTTGACGACCTCGCCGTCTTCTGCCGCATGATGCTCGCCAATGGCCTGGCACCCAATGGCAAGCGCATCTTTTCCGCGGCCAGCGTTCATTTAATGACCACCCCACAACAGCCGCCCTGGGTTCCTTCCCTCCGCGGCCTTGGATGGGACATCGATTCCGCTTACTCCGCTCCGCGCGGTGAATTATTTCCTCTCAGCTCATTCGGCATGACCGGATTCACCGGCACCATGGTGTGGATGGATCCCACCAGCGAGACTTTCATTTTGCTGCTCACAAATAGTGTGCACCCTTATGGGCGTCCGGCAATTTCCAGCCTCCGCTCGCGAGTTTCCACAGTGGTTGCAGCGGCGCTGGGCACAAGCGAATTCACTGGGCCGTCCTCGCGGATCGCTCGTGGAGCGGGGGCTGTTGCCCGGCCCTACGACGCCGAAGGTGTTTCCGCTCCGGGCCGCACGCTCACGGGCATCGACGTGCTCGAACAGGAAAACTTCGCCTCCTTGGCGGGAAAACATGTGGGCCTGATCACCAATCAAACCGGCATGGACCGGCAGGGCCGCAGCACGATTGATTTGCTGGCCCACGCGCCGGGAGTGAAACTCGTCGCGCTTCTTAGTCCGGAGCACGGCATCAGGGGCACCGAAGACGCGAATGTCTCATCCAGCACCGACGCGGCCACCGGCCTCCCTGTTTACAGTTTGTATGGCGAAACTCGCCGTCCCTCAGACCAAATGCTTCAGGGAATTGACACCCTGGTTTTCGACGTTCAAGACGCCGGCGTCCGCTTTTACACTTACATCACCGCTATGGGGTACGCCATGGAAGCCGCGGCAGGCCATCACATTGCAATCTATGTTCTGGATCGGCCCGATCCGATTGGCGGCGAAGCGGTCGAAGGGCCAATGTTGGATCCCGACAAATTTAGCTACGTCGGATATACAGTCTTACCTGTTCGCATCGGCATGACCCTGGGCGAAATGGCACAGATGTTCAACACGGAAAATCACATCAATTGTGATCTGCACGTAGTGGCCATGAAGAATTGGACCCGCCGCCAATGGTTTGAGCAGACCGGCCTTCCTTGGACGCCGCCCTCACCCAACCTGCGCACGGTCACGTCCGCAGTCCTTTATCCCGGCCTGGAAATTCTGCAAAACGCGGGCATCTCCGTGGGCCGCGGGACCGACACACCATTTGAACTTTTCGGCGCACCGTGGATCCATGGCACTGATCTTGTCGATGCCCTGAACCGCCGCTATGTTCCTGGCGTCCGGTTTGTCCCCATCAAATTCACTCCGAAGTCGGGCCCGCACAAAGATGAACCCTGCGAGGGAGCTGCAATAGTCATTACCGATCGCGCTTCCATCAATTCCATGCTGATGGGATTTGAAATTGCCTATACTTTGGCCAAGCTCTATCCCGAAATGTTTCACGTGGAGCAGATGATGACGCTGGTGGGCAACTCCGCCGCAATCAATCGTTTGAAGAACGGAGATTCGCCAAACCGCATTTTTTCCGATGAAGATCCTGCGCTCAATTCCTTTCAAACCATCCGTTCAAAATACTTGCTCTATCGCTAGAAAAGGCCACATTTTCTTGCGTGGGGGCGGGCCTGTGACCCGCCCGCCGTGTCGGGTATCTTTCCTCAATTCATGAGAATCTGACCCCACATTTGCGCCACAATCCCATTTCGACCGTCGTTATATAGAGTGAGCATGGACGCGAGCGAGGACATCAAGTTGGATCTGCCTCGAGTGGGATTCGGCGGACGAGCAGAGGCAGAATCGGCGCTTGAAGACGTATTTCGGGCGCAGTATCCGCGGCTGATCAACCTGCTCGTCCGAGTCACCAGCGATCGTGCCAAAGCCGAAGAACTCGCTTCCGAAGTATTTTGCAAGCTCGCGAAGCGGCCGGTCCTGTTCCGCCCGGGCAACAATCTGTAAGGATGGCTTTATCGCACGGCCATGAATCTTGGCCTGGATGCGCTCAAAATTGATTTGCGGCGCAGACGCAAAGAGCAGGCCGCCGCAACGGAAGCAACACGGTCCGCTGCAAACGGATCGAGCCCGCTCGACGATGTTTTGCGCGGCGAACAACGCCGCCGCGTTCGCGGGATTCTGGCTGCCCTGCGGCCCGAAGCTGCCAGAGTGCTGCTCCTGCATCACGCCGGCTTTTCGTATCGCGAACTTGCCCGCGTTTTGGAAATGAATCCTGCTTCCGTGGGGAAATTGTTGCTACGGTCGCGGGCTGAATTCGAGAAAAAGTATCGCGAGCAATTTAAGGGTGAATTATGAGCGCGTGTTTGAAGGAAGAACAATTCCAAGCTCTGGTGGATAACGAGCTGGCGGCGACTGAGCGGGAATCCATTGCAACCCACATTGCAGGTTGCGCAGAATGCCGCGAAAAACTGGATGCCATTCAATCTTCGGCGATGAGATTGAATTCCCTCATGGACTCACTGGTCCCGGAGGGTATGCCCGAGGTTCCGCACGGTCTACTTGAAACTCCGCGCCGTGAAAGTTTTACGGCATGGGGATTGGTTGGGGTAATTTCCGCGACCGCAGTAGCTGCGCTGGTCTTGATGGCGGTAATCTTCCTTAAACGAGCGCCGGATCGGCCAAATAGTCCTGCTGTTGCTCAAGTTGCTTGCGTTACCGTGCCAACGGCGATTACACCTGCCGTGGTTCCAACCGTTGCGCCCACGCCTAAGAAAGTTATCAGACCCCAACACAGCTCACAGCCCAGGACTCTGCAGTTTCACGCACTCGACAATGGGGGCCCAATTGAGGAGGGGCTGATTTACCGGATAAATCTGCCCGTTTCAGACTCTGCTGCGCCAATACAGTCAAAGCCGGCAAAGACGGTTCCGGCTGAAGTAATCGTGGACGAGACGGGACAAGTCCGGGCCATACGATTTTTGCAGTAGCACTTTATTTAATTCCGAAAGGAACACACATGAAACGAGCATTGGCATTCGCTGGCTGTCTTTTGCTTACATCGGGCATGATCTTCGCCCAGGATCAGAAAACCACGCCGCCGGAAGGATTCGTCAAGGTTACTTCTCCCGGCGTTTACCTCCAGGAAGGGGCGATGATGGGCAGCGCAGTGAAGGGCGCTCCATTCACTGCCCAGCAAACTACGGAGACGACCCAAACCCTCGCGGATGGGACTCGCATCTCCCGTACGAGTTCGGTTACGTTCACGAGGGACAGCCAGGGGCGGACTCGGAGAGAAGACCCGAAGTCAATATTGATAAACGATTCCGTTGCGGGCGTGACCTACAGACTGAGTAAGGAAAACCGGTCGGGGGTGAAAACTCAACTTCTGCAGAATTCTGTCTTCACTTATGATGGAAACGGCCTCACTTACAGTGTTCAACTTCAGGACCAGGCCGTGGCTGCTCTGAAAGAGCAGCAGGCCCGTGCCGACGAGGAGAAGCGGCTTGCTGAAGGTACGTCCACCGGCCTCTCCCAGGCTGCTCAGGAGAAAATAGCAGCAGAGCGTGACGGGGGGCGAGGAGGGTTCGGTGAATTCGGAAACAAGAATGAAACTCAGGAATCTCTCGGATCACAAATGATGGAAGGTGTGGCTGTCGACGGCACGCGGACCACTGTGGTGATCCCGATGGGCCAGATTGGCAACGACCGGCCCATTATGATCGTCACCGACCGATGGTATTCCCCAGAACTCCACATTTACGTCTTGACCAGGCACACCGACCCTCGCTCGGGCGAATCCATCACCAAATACACCGGAATCCAACGATCTGAACCGGATTCAGCGCTGTTTCAAGCGCCTGCTGGGTACGCAATAAATGAATTACCAAGGCGCGTTATCAAGCAACAGCAATAAGGAAATTTGAAGTAACGAGTGTTCCCACTAGGCGGCGGCTCCGGGCAGTTTTCGGGGCCGCCGCTTTCATGTAACTTCGGAGCATCAATTTTGCGGCAACCATTTCGATTGAGGGGGGACCGAAGTGCGGAATTGGATTTTGCGTATTCATCTCTGGCTGGGACTAACCGCCGCGCTATTCCTCATCGTGCTTGGACTTTCGGGCGCGATCATTGCGTTTGAAGGTGATTACGACCACTGGTTCAATCCCGGCCTCTGGTATGTCACGCCACAAGCTCAACGCCTCAGTCAGCAGTCCTTGCTTGAAATGGTGCAGCAGCGCTTCGCGCCCGCTCGCGTAGAAGCCATCCAGATGCAGGATGGCCGCGTAAATCTGGCTCAAGATTATTTCCTGACTCCCACTCTCGAGGTATTCGTCAACCCTTACAATGGGGCAATCCTTGGCACGCGTGACCAGGATCCATTCTTGTTCAAGGTCATCGGCACGATTCACCAGCTTCACATTCGCCTAGTCCACATCCGCATCCGAAACACGGACGTCGGAAAATGGCTCGTGGAAATCGCCGGCCTGGAAATGCTCATTCTCATTCCCACTGGCCTTATTCTCTGGTGGCGAAAGAAGCAGTGGACCATAAACTGGAAGGCGTCTTGGAAACGAATAAATTGGGATTTGCACAGCATCATTGGAATTTACGCCGGCACATTTTTGTTTCTGGCAACCGTCACAGGTTTCTTCATCAGCTTTGAACAGCCAATTTACTGGATCACTCATTCAGGTCGTCTGGAGAGGACGCAGCAACCGAAGTCAACTCCACCCGGTTCACCGTCCCCGCGCCCCGATCTGGATGCCATCGCGCAGGCCTCCGATGAGGCTCTCCCCAATGCCACTACTGTCGCTGTCGTTCTCCCCGGACGGCCCAATTCACCTTACGTGTTCGAGAAGCGCGTCCCACAGGACGCCTCTCTCACGATGCATAGCGCCGTTTACATTGATCAGTACACGGGGAAAGTTTTAAGGGTCGAGGATTTCAATAAGATCTCCGCAGGGTATCGCGCCGTTCGCATTAATCGCTCCATGCACACTGGCGATTATTGGGGATTGCCCGGTCATATCATTCTTTCCCTCTCTAGCTTCTTGCTATCAATCACTGCCATTACCGGTATCGTGATTTGGTGGAAAAAACTGGCATCCAGCTAGCGCTGCATCGTGCTTGTCCCGGCCGCACACACTTATGCTACGCTTACCGTCCATGCGAGTTTGCTCGTTGCTTCCGTCCTCGACTGAAATACTTTACGCCTTAGGCTTGGCCGATGAAGTTCTCGGTGTCACTCACGAATGTGATTTTCCACCCGAGGCGCGCAACAAGCGCATCGTCGTCCGCTCTCGCCTGCCCCACACCGCGGACTGCGCCGAAATTGACCGGCTCGTCCGGGAATTCACTGCCCGAGGGGAA
>DATGHC010000088.1:0-13643 GCA_035308165.1 Candidatus Acidiferrales bacterium
GGCGTTCAATGTAAGAGCCGAGCCCACGGTCACCACTTGATTGGAAAATTGGGCCACACGAAATCCGGCCTTCTTGATTGCGACGTTATACGTGCCCGGCGAAACGTTGGCAAAGAAATACGTGCCAACATCATTCGCCGCAGTCGTGCGCGTATCCTTTGTTGTCGTGTCGGTCAGAGTGACCGTCGCGCCAGCAACCGCCGCTCCTGTCGAATCCTTGACAACGCCTGTAACAGTGCCGGTGCTCGCTGACTGCGCAAACGCCGCCACGGGCGCCAAAGCAACGATCAGACAACATAAGCAAATCAAACCTATAACCACTCGCTTGTTCAACATTTAAATGCCCCCTAGTTGGGCCCTTTCTGGCCCACCATGGATTTTACACACCCCACCTTTTGTGAATTGTTCAACGAATTGAGGATACAATTTGAACCACCCCATAGTTTCAAAAACCACCCACGGAACAGAGAAAAGTGCGAACGCAAGCACGATCTGTTCCAAAGCCACTCAAATCTTGCATGACTCGTATCTCAATTCGTCCTTCTTGTCAACTCTTTTTTTATATTCCTATATGTCACTCCGCACGCTTGGACTCTGCGGTGTCCCCGGGACCCTTCGTCCTCACCAGGGCATCATATATATATGGGGAGACAGTTAGGCAGGGAAAGACTCGGGGGGAAAGAAACGCCCTCGATTAGAGTTTGACCACTCTGGTATACTGTAACCGGAGCGATTCGGACGCAATTTGCGGCCGGGACCCCTCAAAGGAGCAAAAGAAAGCTTATGGTTACTGTGACACCGATTGCATCAGGTAAAGTGAAGGAAATCATGTCCCAGCAGAATCCGTTGCCGACAGCATTGCGCGTTGCCGTCGTCGGCGGCGGCTGTTCGGGATTTTCCTACCACATGGCCTTTGAGACTCAAGTAAATGAATCAGACAACGTATATGAGTTTGATGGGCTCAAAGTCCTTGTGGATCAGATGAGCGAAATGTATTTGGAAGGCGTGGAGATTGATTACATTGAGACCATCGAGGGTGCCGGGTTCAAATTTAACAACCCCAACGTGAAGAGCACTTGCGGCTGCGGCAGCTCGTTCAGCGTTTAAGAGCTGGGGCGCTCCACGAATTCAGTTTAATCACCATCATTATTCATGAGCCTCCGGCTTCATTTCGGAGGCTCATTTGTTTTGGTCGAAAGGGAAGTGTTCATCCGTTGATTTGCCTCGGCCATAATTGAAAAGTCCCCGCCACCCCCGTATGCTATTGGACTAAATGAAAATCGCCTTGGCACAGATAAATCCAACGGTTGGCGACTTTGCCGGCAATTCCGCAAAAATCAAGGATATGGCCAACCTGGCACAGAAGCGCGGGGCAGATCTCGTGGTGTTCTCCGAGCTCTGCTTGTGCGGGTACTTGCCGTTGGACTTGTTAGAACGGCCTGCATTTCTGGAGCGAAATCGCACGGAACTGGCAGCGCTTGCGCAACAGCTGACCATACCGGCTGTTGTGGGTTACGCGGGCCGTGCGCAAGAGCCCACTGGAAAACCAGTTGCAAATTCAGCAGCATTGCTAGCCCATGGGCATGTTGTCTTCGAGCAGCAGAAAATGTTGTTGCCCACTTACGACGTCTTCGACGAGACTCGATATTTTCACCCATCAAGGGAACAGTTTATTTTCCCTCTTGACGGGCGCCGACTGGGGATCTCCATCTGCGAAGATATTTGGAACGACAAGAATTTCTGGGTCAAGCCACTTTATGAACGCGATCCCGTCACCGAGTTGGTCGACAAGGGCGCAGAAATTATCATTAATGTATCCGCATCACCCTACACTATTGATAAGCGCGAGCTGCGCGTGGATATGCTGAAGGCGCTCGCGAAATCCCACAATCTTCCGGTGGTTTACGTGAATCAAGTAGGAGGCAACGACAGCCTTCTTTTTGACGGTAGCAGCCTGGCGGTAATGCCTGACGGGCATATTGGCGCTCAAGCAAGATCATTTGAGGAAGATTTGGTACTTTTCGATTCGTCTACTGGCCACGGCGATTTGCGTGCGCAGCCTGCTGAAGAAATCGAGGCCGCATATCTGGCGCTCGTGTGTGGAACGCGCGATTACGTTCACAAATGCGGATTCAAGACCGTAACCATTGGATTGAGTGGCGGCGTTGACTCGGCAGTGGTTGCCTCGATAGCGGCGGATGCCCTTGGCCCGGAAAATGTGATGGGTGTGGGCATGCCGGGGCCGTACTCCTCGGCAGGGAGCCTGACGGACGCGCAACAGCTAGCCCGGAATCTTGGAATCCAATTTAAGGTCCTTCCCATCACGGATGTCTTTGAAAGTTACTTGCGAGTCCTCAAGGCGCCATTTGGCGACCGCGCTCCCGATGCCACAGAAGAGAACATTCAAGCGCGCATTCGCGGCAATTATCTAATGGCTCTCTCGAACAAATTTGGATCCATGGTGTTGAGCACCGGTAACAAGTCAGAGATGGCTGTCGGATACTGCACGCTTTATGGGGATATGGCGGGCGGCCTTGCAGTGATTTCGGATGTGCCGAAGACAATGGTCTATGAATTGGCGTACCTTATCAACCGACGGACTCAGGGCAGGGAAGTCATCCCTGTCGCGACTCTCACCAAATCACCATCTGCGGAACTGCGCCCGAACCAAACCGACCAGGATTCCCTTCCGCCCTACGATGTTCTCGATGCCATTCTAAAATCATATGTTGAAGATGTGCTCAGTCCGAAAGAAATCGCCGACCGCTATGGATTTCCCCTGGAGTTGGTGCGCAGTGTTGCGTTACGTGTGGACCGCGCTGAATACAAACGGAAACAGGCGCCACCAGGTTTGAAAATCACTTACCGCGCCTTCGGCTTCGGTAGGCCATTCCCAATTGCACAGAGATTTCAACCATGACCAGTTGCGGATTGAGGACCTTTCAACGGAACTAGCAATAAATATTGAGCTACTGTTTTAGGAGATGCCCTTGAAACTCAAGATGCGCTTCATCGCTGCTGTCGCATTTGCAATGTCGTTGAGCCTTGTTGTCACAGAAATTGATTCCCAGTCTCAGCCGCCCAAGAGTTCGTCGCAGGCGGCCAGCATTTCACCTGCGGACATTCAAAAAAAGATCGAGGCATATCTTCGCTTTTCGTTCGCGTTGGGACCCAACGTCAAATTGACCATAGGTCCGTTAGCCGAAACTCCAGTTCCTGGTTTATACAAAGTCACCGTCGAAGTAGCTTCACCCGACAGCCCAAGCGACGTCGCTACCTTTTACGTTTCAAGGGACGGGCGATATCTGGTGCGCGCCGAATTGGAGGACATGAACGCGGACCCTTTCGCCGAAAACCGGAAGCTCATAAGCCTAGATGGAACTCCGTCTAGAGGACCCTCGGACGCGAAAGTTGTTTTGGTCGAATATGCTGATTTCGAGTGCCCCAGCTGCAAGCAGCTCGACATGACTCTGAGATCCCTCCTAGCACAATTTCCGGAAGTGCGATTGCTCTACAAGAATTTCCCGCTAGCGGACATTCATCCTTGGGCCATGACAGCCGCCGAGGCAGGCCAATGTGCCTTCAAACAAAATCCCCAAGCGTTCTGGGCATTTCATGACTTGATCTTCGAAGGACAGGGATTCATATCAGCTGAAAATGTAGTTCAAAAAATGCAGGATTACGCCACCGAAGCAGGCTTGGATCCAATAGCTCTGCGTTCATGTATATCTGCCAAACAGTCAACCGATGACGTGCGGAAATCCATCGCCGAGGGGCAGGCCCTCCATATCACCCAAACGCCCACAATCTTTGTGAACGGCCGCCGCTTAATCGCTCCTGACTCGTCAACATTAGAGCAATATGTTGGCTACGAGCGCTCAGGTCGTTTCGTCAAATCGAAGATATATTAACATAATATGCCATATAGGACGTTGCTGGTCAAGTTCTAATTTGATGTTGTTTTGCGCGGGGTGGGGGCCGAGGGTGATTGTGAGAGTTGGGGACATGTTTAGTATTGGCGCAAAGGGCGTCTACCTGGATGATTGAGTTTTCTGGGGCCGAACAAATCTCTGAGACTGAAGAGTTTTTTGGGTAGAGATTTCTGGCATGGAGGAAGTTTCTGCGTAGTCTTGGTTGCTGGTGTCAGAGGACTTTCTGGGGTGGAAGGAGATTCCAGGCCGGAGATGTTCTTGAATGAAAGGAATTTGTGGGATAGAGGCAGCCTCTCTGCGTGGAAGGAGCTTCCGCGGCTGAAGAGGATTCTGAGTTGAAGGAATCTCTGAGTTAGTGGAAGTCTCTGAGTGGAAGAAGATTCCGAGGTCGAAGTGATCTCTGGAGTTGAAGAGGCTTCCGTATGGAAGAGAGTTATGGGCCGAAGAAGTTTCGGCGATGGTAGAGAACTCTGCGGCGGCCGCATGGTGCATTCGGTTAGAGTCGGTCGTACGGTGCGCTCTGTTGGACGGTGGACTGGGTAGCGTGGTGCGTGAAATCGAATGGGAACCGCTCGTTGGGCGGGTGGTTGAGTGGTGTGGGTTGCTGCCTCATACGGACCTCTTTTGAAACTTGCCTTTACAGGGGATAGGCCATTCTTAACTAGAACTGGTTCTTTGCACTGAAGCTACGATCGCGCGGGAACCAAAGTGAAGGTCCCACCCGCTGGGCACCATGCTGAAGGGCAAGTCCGCTGCGCAACATTCATGGGATGGCTTCCAGTGAAAGTGAGATCACATTTAGTGGTAACGAGCGAGGACGGCCCCTGCGGCGGCGCCGATGATGAACCACTTGGCGTTGTGACGTAGGCGCGTCCAAAAGGTGCCGCGGGCGGATTTGATGGCGGCGTCGCGTTGGACGGCGATGGCTGCAGACTTGGCGCGCTCGTCACGAAGATCGGATTGCGCGGTGGAAAGTTGAGCGCTGCAGGATTGGCAATCTTCGATGGCGTCGAAGAGCGGCTTCAGGTCGTCCTGCGGGATGCGAAGTGTGGCGGGCGGGGGAGTGATGGATTGCGGAGTTGCGGAAGCGGTAGTTCCCTGCTGACTACTTCCCTGCTGAGGAGTTCCCTGCTGCGAAATTCCCTGCTGTGATGCCAGCGCCGAAGCGGAGGACAATTTTGGATTTGAGATATCGGATTCCGGAGTTGGAGGAGTAGGAGCCGGGGCGGTGGAAATTTTATCGGCGGAAGCGTTGGAGGAAATTGGGAGATCGATTTGGATGGGGGCGGGCAATGATTGGCGTCCGGGGATGCCGGCGACCCATTGCTGGAGGGCTTGATTGATTGCGGCGGCGGATTGTTGCGGAGTCTGGACGGATTTTTTTAGGGCGGCGATTTGAGAGAGAGTCTGGGAAAGTTGAGCGTCGCGGGCGGATTGGCGCTGATCGGAGTCGGTGACGATTTTTTGTTGGGCGGCGAGAGTGGATTCGAGTTTGAGGCGGGCGTCGTGCTGGGCGAGCCAGTCGTGGGCGAGGAGGGCTAGGGCGGCGGCGGTGAGGAGGAAGAGGAAAAGTGCGGCGTGGCGGCGAAGGGCGGTGAGGAGAGTTAGCATGGGTGATTCCCTTCCGGGGAGATCGGGGCAAAAGCAAAGACAAAAGCAAAGGCGAAAGACTCAACGCAGAGGCGCGCTTCGACTTCGCTCAGGGCAGGCTCCGGCCGCAGAGGTGGCGCGGAGAATCGGTGTGCGTTGACTTGAATTTGGGCGCGGCCTAAACTTCGCTCGTGGCCGGTTCATCCTCCATCGTTGGGCAAACCATCGCGCATTACCAGGTCCTTGCCAAGGTTGGCGAGGGCGGGATGGGAGTGGTGTATAAGGCCCGCGACACCCACCGGCAATGCTTTGTGGCGTTGAAAGTGCTGCCCCACGATCGGATTGCCGACGAAGAACGCAAGCGGCGC
Organism: Candidatus Acidiferrales bacterium; assembly: GCA_035308165.1. Classification (GTDB taxonomy): domain Bacteria; phylum Acidobacteriota; class Terriglobia; order Acidiferrales; family UBA7541; genus DASTCZ01. Next base: position 5,891 of record DATGHC010000088.1, read on the forward strand.
TTCATCCAGGAAGCCCGGACAGCGTCCGCGCTGAACCATCCCAACATCATCACCGTGCACGACATCGCCCGCGACAACGGGCTCGATTACATCGCCATGGAATTTGTCAGCGGCAAAACGCTGAACGAATTGATCGGGCACAAGGGTATGAAGCTGGGCGACGCTCTGAAATATGGAGTGCAGATCGCGGACGCGCTGGCGGCGGCGCACGCGGCCGGAATCATTCACCGGGATTTGAAGCCGGCCAACATCATGGTGATGGACGACGGACGCGTGAAGGTGCTGGATTTCGGGCTGGCCAAACTGGTGGAAGCCGGGCCCAACGACTATGGGACGACTCAGATGGCGCAGACCGAAAGCGGCGCGATCCTGGGGACCATTGCCTATATGTCGCCGGAGCAGGCTGAAGGGAAAAAAATGGATGCGCGCACGGACATTTTCGCGTTCGGCGCGGTGCTCTACGAAATGATTACCGGGCGGCGAGCGTTTCAAGGCGAGTCGTCGGCGGGAACGCTGGGCGCGATATTGAATCAGGAACCGAAAGCCATCGGCGAGATTCGCGAGGAAACTCCGCCGGAGCTGGAAAAGTTGGTGGCGCGCTGCCTGCGCAAGGACCCCAACCGGCGCGCACAGCACATGGCCGACGTGAAAGTCGCGCTGGAGGATTTGAAGGAGGAATCCGAGTCGGGCAAATTGCGCGCGGTCATGGCGCCGCGGCGGGCGCGCGTGCCCATTATGGCGATCGCGGGCCTGACTTTTCTGGCCCTGGTGGTCGTTCTGGCGGCCGTTTATTGGATGCGGCGTCCGGTGAATACTTCCGACCAGTCAAAGTGGCAGCAGATCACCGATCTGCAGGATGCGGTGAGCCAGCCGGCGCTTTCTCCCGATGGGCGGATGGTGGCGTATGTACGGGGCGCGGAGACATTCATCACGCACGGGCAGATCTACGTGAAGCTTTTGCCCAATGGGGTTCCTCTGGAAATCACACACGATGGAATCGATAAATCATTTCCTGCATTTTCGCCCGACGGGACGGAAGTGGATTACACGGGTATCGATAAAGATTTCAATTGGGACACCTATGCGGTGCCGGTGATGGGCGGGACGCCGCGGAGACTGCTGCCGAACGCTTCGGGACTGAGCTGGATCAATCCACAGCAGGTGCTGTTCTCCGAGATTCAAAACACGCCGCACATGTCCATCGTTACGGCGAACCGGAGCCGAGCGGAGGAGCGCAAAGTGTACGTCCCAGCCACGGAGCGCGGCATGGCGCACCAATCGGCGCTTTCCCCCGACGGGAAATGGGTGCTGGTGGTGGAGATGGAAAACTCGGGGTGGACACAATGCCGGCTGGTACCTTTCAGCGGCAGCGATCCGGGGCGTCCCATCAGTCCCCCCGGGGCTTGCGTGAACGCGGAATGGTCGCCGGACGGGAATTTGATGTATTTTTCCGTTAATTCTGGACAGGGATTTCATCTGTGGCGGGAGCGGTTTCCGAATGGCACGCCGGAGCAAATCACTTTTGGGGCCACGGAAGAGCAAGGGATCGCGGTGGATCCCTCGGGCAAGTCCCTGATCACCGCGGCTGGAAGCGAGGAGAGCACAGTTTGGGTTCATGATGAGAAGGGCGACCGGCAGATTACGTCGGAAGGGTCGGTGAGCCGAATGGCCTTCAGCCGCGACGGCCAGAAGCTGTTCTTCCTGCTGCGAAAGGACAGCGATATGGAACTGCGAAGCGCGCCCAGCGGCGAATTGGATGTGGCGGACCTGGCTAGCGGCGAAGTGACGCCGGTCAGCCCGGGATTGGAGGCAGGGACTTTCGATGTTTCGCCGGACGGGAAAGAGGTGGCCGTAACGGTTTACGACAATAAACCTTCGCCACACATCGAGCTCATCACGCTGGACCATTCCGCGCCGCCCCGTCTGCTGATTCCCGAGGAAGCCGATGAACCCTTGTACGGTCCGGACGGGGCCATCTACTACCGATTCCGATCCGGCGGATTGAATTTCGTTTACCGCATTGGCGCCGATGGAACGCGAAGAAAGATTCCCTTCCCTGGATTTGACGACCTCATTGACATTTCACCGGATGGGAACTGGATTATTGGGTGGGGCCAGGATCCGACGGATCTCAGTCATCCCGGGGACATCATCGTCAATACGCAAGATGGGCGCAGAATGATTCTCTATCGCACCGCAGACTATTTGTACATGGGGGCTTCGTGGTCGAGAGATGGGCGAAGCTTCGTCGTGAATGAATTGGATCTGGGACGCGGAGCCAATGGGATCGCAATACCGAAATCGTTCATTTTGCCGCTGAGCGCGGGGAATGAATTGCCGGGCGTTCCGGCGGGCGGATATGATGTAGCGAACATATCCAAAATAAATGCGCAGGCGATAGACGCGACCGCGGTGCTGGGACGGGACCGGCGGACGTATGCGTATGTGAAGCGGACGGCGCACCGGAATTTGTATCGAGTGCCGCTGCCGTAAAGAGATTCTTGCGGCGGGTAGTTCCCTTCTGTAACTAAAGCAAAAGTAGGAGCTTTAACGCAGAGGTGCCCTTCGGCTTCTCAAATGCCTTTTGGCAAAAAAGTATTATTTTAGCGGCGTCATAAGATACTCTGGCTGCACGTTCAACGTTTTGTTCGGAGAGAAGGCCGGATCCCAAAAGTATTTGCAGCCTCGATATCCGATTCACATGCTGGTATTTGACTCTTTCATAGATGTTGAGTTACTTGTAGCTATCCAGCCGCCTCCGCCGCTCCCGGTCCTTTCAATGCATTCTTGTCAGCATTCACGCGACGAACAAATTGTTTACAAATATCAGAGATTTCGACCAAGAAACTCTCGGTGTCGGCATAATAATTCGGATACGCACTTCTCAAACTGTGAACAGAATCTGCCTTCGCCATCACGCTTTGAATATGAGGTTTGGTTATATTTTGTTTCTCCATTTCCAGGAGCGTTTTTTCTGCCAGCCTGTTACTTGCGAATGCCTCGACGCCAGTGGCTCTCTTTTTTGAATCTAACGTCAAAATATATGCCTCCGCCTTCACTCCCGCTTTGCTGAACTTCAGAGTAGGTACAACCTCAATTCCAGCTGACAGACCCATGAATACGTTGGGAATATTTAGCTTATCGCACAAATCGAGAAGCTCGCCAACTAGATCGGTTATATTGTCCGTGGTGTTTGGAACTATATTCCTCTTCTCTTTTATTGCCATCGCTGTGCTCATCAGGGCAAAGAACCTCTTCCAAGAATCGTCGCCAGCCGCTAGTTTTAGGCCTTGCCCTGTAAATGTATCTATGATTTCAAGTGCGGTCGCCCATGCGTGTTGCAAACGGGACCTAATCTGAATTTCGACTCTTAGCCCTTTGAATGCACCTGCTTCACAGTTTCCCGTGTATCGATAAACGAGATGCACGCTTCGATAACCGTCCGGTTTCGGATTCTCGATGTAGTCATACTTCTTCACGAACTCAAGAGCCTTGTACGGGTGTTGGTCGTAGTATTTTACGAGCTTATCTACTTTCCGCACGGTTCTCAAGACGGCGCGACATCCGCCCAAGTCTTGCATTTTCGATAATTGCATTGTGTCGAATCGTTTCAGTTTTGTGATAACAGAAGGTAATCTCTTTAACCTTTTTGGAACCAGAGCGTTCGGATCTACTCTTTTTGCTCGCTTCCGCAAAGATGACCAAGTGATATGCAGAGGGTACCCATGAGAGGAACGCCAATTCCCTGCCACGTCAAGGGCAGTATAGAAATTCTCTTCACTGGTCATCAGCCTGCGATCAGCGATGATGTCACCAGCAGAATCCACTTGATGCTTGGCAACAAGTGGTTTAGTCCACGGCATTCGTGAAGTATACATGAACTCACTTACTTGCCTTTAGGGGAGAGTTACCCACCTCCACACTCAGAGGGTGCACGGACAATTTGTGCCGTTGTCAGGTACTGCCCGGCGAAAGGCGGCGAAAAGCCCCAGGTCTTCAAACCGACCTGGGCTACAGGAACATGAAAGGCGAATCGCAAAAGGAAATGAGCCGGCGCTACAGATAGCGCGGCTGGCGGGCCTGGACTTGGGAGGCGTAGTCGGCGTTGGAGCCGCCGTTGTAATGCTGGAGGGCGGCGGCGATGTCGCCCTTGGCGGCGGATAATTTCGAGGAGAGAACTCGACAGCCGATCTCCAGACCGATCTGCGGATCGCAGAGCTCGGCCAGGCTGGGGCCGCCGAAATTTTGTTCGCGGGCGACCTGTCCCATGACCTGCATCAGTCCCCAGGAAAAAGAACGCGCGTAGGCTTCGGTGGCGGAGATTTTTCCTGCGGTGAAAAGAGGCGCGACGTAACGCGCGAGGAAGCCGGGCTCATAGCGAATGGCGAAGGGATTCCAGGCGGACTCCTGCTCGCAGACGGCGCAGACGAGAGAGGGATCGAGATTGTGTTGCACGGCGGCGGCGCGGGCGAGGGTGATTAGGGTTGATTGTGGGATGGGCATGGATGGTTCGAGAAAGGAGAGATGTGGCGGCCATCCTTTACGGAATTAGTTCAGGGAAAGCGGATCCTTCGCGCATCCTGATCGGATGCGCTCAGGATGACACCGCTTGGTTTTGGTCGGATGCGCTCAGGATGACATCGCTTGAGTTATCAGAGGCCCGAATTTGAGGGGGCGCGGAGTGCGGTGACCAGCGGAGGCCCGAATCGGAGGAGGCGCCCTTCGGCTTCGCTCAGGGCAGGCTCCGAACGCAAAGGGGGCGCGGAGAAGGCCGTGGTTAGCGGAGGCCCGAATCGGAGGGGGCGCGCTCGCGGCGCTCGCGGGATTGTCCGTTGAAGGCCACAAAGTGGACCGGCGGCGGATCGGGCAAATCCACCTGCAGCTTGTGGGCGAGATGGTGGAGCGCGTAGTAAATGTGCGGCAGGTGATTGGTGGCCATGTCGCGGACAAAGGCGCGCTGGAGCTCGTCATCGCGCAGGCGGCGATGGAGCCAACGGAGGAACAATAGAAATTGTATGAGAGCTGGAACGAGTACGGCGACCCAGTAGGAGTTCATGAGGTCTCCTTGCCCTGGGTCCGCTACGGCGGGCGAAGGGTGATGCGCGAGGCGGGCGCGGCGGTGATGCGCTGTGGTGCGCGCGGAAGATTGTTCGTGTAGCGCCGGCGTCCCTGCCGGCTGAGGACAATTACGGTAGCGCAGTCTTTCACCACAGAGGCACAGAGCGCACAGAGGTGGCACGGAGAATGCGCCGTCGATTGATGAGTTTATATATGCCGACACGGAAGCCGACGCTACAAACAAATTTAGAAGCCTAGATTTAGGCCGACCGGGCCGAAGCCCAAATGGAGCGAGTCGGGGCTGCCGGGAGTCACGCGGGCGCGATCGCTGAGCAGCTGCGCGGGAATGCCCAGAGTGCGCGCGAGCATGTTGGCGTCAACTCCATAGAGGCCGCTGAGGCCTTGCAGGGCGCGGGCCTGTTGCTGCTGGGCGTTGTTGGCAAAGGCGATCTGATTCTGGTCGGCGGCGGTGGATTGCTGCTGAGCCTGGCTGCGCGCGAGCTGATCGAGTGTGTCGGAAAAACCGGCGGAATTGTTGGTGCGCGCGAGATTATTCGCGGCGCGCTGGGAAAGTGCGTTGAAGGCGCTGGCCAGCGAGCCCTGCGTGGCTCCGGTGATGGCGGCCTGCTGCGCCTGAGTGTAGCCGGGATTGGCGAGCATGTTTTGATAGGCGGGGATGACGCTGTTGCCGAGAGCGTTTTGTTGGGCCAGGAGTTGCTGGTTGGTGGCGTCAATGGCGGCGCGTTCCTGATCGGTGTATTGGGCGGTTTGAGTTGAGGCGCGGGACATGGTTCCCTCCAGGGGAGTGAGAAATTCGGGGAGTAGAGAAAAAAAGAAAAATGAAAAGCTTTTAACGCAGAGAGCGCTGAGGGGCGCGGAGAATACCGGAGCCGGGATGGAGGGCCTTGGGCTACGCTCCCTTCGGCGAGCTCAGGGCAGGCAAGGCAAGCCGGCGCTACAAGAGCGATCGCGAAGCGGTGGTTCCCTGCCCCGGAAAATTCCCCGCACTGCGCGCTATAGGCCGGGGGTGGCGGCGGCGATGGTGCGGCTGAAAGAGGGCCAGGGCTCGCGCTGCCAGCCTAGTTGGGTGAGGCGGCGTCCGAAGGCGCGGGCGACTTGCGGCGGGAGCCAGGCGTGCGCGTCGTCGAGGCCGCGGCGGGCGGCGTCTCCGCGAGCGGCTTCGTGGAGAAGCAGCAGCGACTGCCAGCGCTCGCGAGGAGAGCCGGCGCGGGGATCGAGGAGCAGATAAGCCTCGGAGGTGAGGCGCAATAAGAGGGCGGCGGCGATTTGCGAGTCGCGCTCGACGACCAGTTTGGTGAGGAAGAGAGGATTGGAGAGATCGGGAAAATGGTAGGGCATGCCCTGCTGCGCGTGGAGATGGCGGAGAGAGGGGAGATCGGAGTCGGTGAAGGGGCGGATGAGCATGAGTTCAAGAAAAATGAAGCAAAGGCAAAAGCAGAAACAAAGGCAAAAACTTTTACCACAGAGGCGCAGAGTACACAGAGGTTGCACGGAGAATGCGGAGTGAGAGCGCGAGGGTGAGCGGATGGGTAGAGGAGGCTAGCGGAACTGCTGCTTGCCGAAGCCGCTGCCGCCTTGCTGTCCCGTGCCGCTGGCGGTGCCGCTGCCCGAGGAGGGCTGCAGCGCGGGGCCGGAGAGGCCGCCTCCAGTGACGGGCGCGGGCGGATTGCCGTGCGTCACGGGCGGCGACGGCTCGGAGCCGGGATACTGGCTGTAGGCGCGCCAGTAGAGCGTGAGGTTGCCGAGCGCGATGCGCAAATTGCGCGACGGGCCCAGCGAATAAACGTGCGGCTGATTGAAGCCGGGCGTGAGGTCGGACTCCACGAAATAATTTATGCCGCGAACCAGCGGAGAGTTGTCGGTGATGGCCACGTCGAAGATGCCGTCGGCAGCGGTGACGCTGACGTTGGCCAGCGGCGCTGGTGGAGCCGTGGCGCCGGCGGGATCCACTCCGGTGCCGCGCGCGAGATTGTTGACCGCGTCCACGATGCGGCGGAGAGAGTCGGCCAGGCGCGGGTCGGTGGATTCGACGTGTTGGAGTTGGGGGAGAAGGAGCATGGGTACGTGCCAAAGGTGATAAACAAAAAGGGCGGCCCGAGGGCCGCCCTAAACTTGCGAACGATGCTTGAGAAGCAACTAAAGGTTATATTAACTGTGACGATATGTCAATGGGCGGCTGTTTAGCTGCGTCGAGAACTTCGGAAGGTGTGGGACTCGAACCCATGAGGCTGGATAGCCCCCGACGCTTCTCAAGCATCGTTCAGTGCCCTCTCTGACAGCACCTTTCAAACGACTGGCGCTTGAGATAGCATAATATTACCATGGCAATAGATACCTTATAAGGAATACAATCTTGCACCTCGCGGGTCAGGTTTGGAGTGCAGTATAGGAATCAGTCAGAAGACCTTCCTTCTGAGCAAGACATCAATTCCGGGTAGCTCGGATGACCCACTCTTTGTTAAAACAAGAACCAAATCAGCAGAGGCAATGATGAATTTGCGCCCTTTACCGGAGGCCAGGGTAGCTGCGTCAGGCGCGGGACCGGGCAACGGAGCGAGTCGGCCAGGCGCGGGTCGGTGGATTCGACGTGCTTGAGTTGGGGGAGGAGGAGCATGGTTGACACGCAACTAGTTTGGTGTCTTACTAGGTTCAGCGGGTAGGCGCTCTAGCCGTT
>DATGHC010000089.1:0-24515 GCA_035308165.1 Candidatus Acidiferrales bacterium
AAAGCCGCAGCAGCGGAGTATTCCCTATGCGATCGAGCAGCGACGTCGCCGACGCGGTCGACGGATCGATTGCCCGGACGGGATAGTCGACTAAAGATTGTCCTTGCGCACCCATTGGATTGACCTAGCCCCCCACCTCAATCACCGACCAATCTCATCTCAAAACCGAAAGTGCCGAAGCCCTCGCCCCTGCCTACACTGATTCGATGCGGGTATCCCCCACCCGTATTCTTTTTAGATACCATAGGTTAGCGGGGCAAACCCAGCATCCTGCAGGGAATGGCGAGATATGAGGGCCAAGAAGCTATCCCCTGCCAGTGAGCTGTAACTAATATGCGACCAATTAGGTCGTATTTGCAAGGCTTTCAGTTCTGGTCCTTGGCAAGCGCCACCCGCCAAGAACGCCTCCAGAAGTTCGCGCTTAACCAATTCCAATGACCATACTTGTTCGCGAGGAGTCTAAGCACTTAACGGGGGTAACTGGATGAGTGCTCTATGGAATGACTTGCGCCACAGTATGCGGATGTTGCGTAAGAATCCCGGCTTCACCGCCGTTGTCATCTTGACTCTCGCGCTCGGCATCGGGGCGAACGCCACGATCTTCAGCGTAATCAACGCTGTCTTCCTGAAGCCACTGCCTTTTCCAGACCCGGATCGCCTGGTCATGGTGTGGCAACACGATATTCGTGATCCGGGGAACCACAACATCGTCTCGTTCCCCAACTACCAGGATTGGAAAGCTCTGAATCATGTGTTCTCGAACATCGCCATCTTCGATTCTGCTGGAAAAAGCTACAGCCTTTCCGGTGAGCGAAATCCCGAACAGGTTTCCGGACTGCGCGTTTCCGCCGATTTCTTCCCAGTGCTCGGCATCCAGCCGATGCTGGGCCGCGTGTTTTCTCCGGAGGAGGAAATCGCCGGGCGCGACCGCGAAGTCATTCTGAGTTACGGGTTATGGAAGCGGCGCTACGGCGGTGATCAAGCAATTATCGGAAAGACCATAAGGATTGATGGCGATGGTTACGAGGTTGTTGGCGTGATGCCGAGCGAATTTCAATTTCAATTCTGGAGCGGTCTTCGCGAGCTGTGGGTACCTGCCGGATACACAAAAAATGATCACGACCGGGGATCGAATTCCTTCATTTCCATCGCGCGGATGAAGCCCGGCGTATCGATGGCTCAGGCCGATGCGGAAATGGAGATTATTGGCAAGCATCTTTCGGAAAAGTATCCCGTTGATGACGCCAGCAAGACCGCCATCGTATCGCGAATGGACGATCTCGATCAGGACGACCGCTGGCGCACCCTGCGTACAGTACTTGCCGCCGTTGGACTGGTGCTCTTGATAGCCTGCGTCAATGTTGCCAACTTGATGATTTCCCGCAGCGCCGCCCGGCAAAAAGAACTGGCCATACGGCGCGCTCTGGGGGCCAGCGGCAAGCGCATCGCCAGGCAGCTACTCACCGAGAGCGTTCTCCTTGGGCTTCTGGGCGGCGCAGCGGGTGTGCTCCTCGCGTTTTGGCTGACCAAAATCCTCCCCAGCGTCCTGCCCGCGGACATGCTGCGCACTCCGTTCCGGCATATTGAATCATTCACTTTGGACGGGCGCGTGTTGGGATTCACGCTTTTGATTTCGTGCCTCACAGGGATGCTGTTCGGCCTGGCGCCCGCGCTCAGCGGGCTTGGCCGCGAATTTAATCTCACTTTGAAAGAGGGCTCCCGCGGGTCAACTGGGGGCGGGGGAAACCGTTTACGGCATGGACTTGTAACCGCTGAAGTAGCCCTGACGCTGATCGTCCTCGCGGGAGCCGGATTGATGATCGAAAGCATGTCTCGCTTGCTGCGAGTGGATCCCGGCCTCGATCCGACAAATGTACTCGTCATGGGAACACCGACGCCTCAGGTGAATCTTTATGTTGGCCCGCCCGTGAACGCCCACTTTTGCCAGGAGCTTCAGGATTATGTCGGGACGTTGCCGGGAGTCCTTTCCGTTGGCGCCATCAGCCATTTGCCATTGGGGGGCGGTGGAGCGGGCCGCGGATTCGAGGTAGAGGGGCATCCATACTCGAGGCCGGAGGACGAACCTGGCGCGGGATATTCGGTCGCCTGTCCGAATTATTTCCGGACGATGGGTATCCAAATGGTTCGCGGGCGTGAATTCACGGATCGCGACACGGTGGACGCTCCAATCGTAATTATCATCAACGAGACCATGGCCCAGAAGTTTTGGCCAAATGAAGATCCCATTGGCAAACGTATCAAGCTGGGCGGAATGAACTCGGATGGGCCGATGCTCACAATTGTCGGAGTCGCTCGGGATGTTCGGCACTGGGGACTGGACGAAACCGCTCCTCGCGAGTTTTTCCGGCCTTACACGCAGGCCGGGTGGCCGGTGATGACGATAGTGGTAAGGACCGCCGCAGCGCCATTGGCGTATTCAAATGCGGTGCAGGCGGCGTTGTTGCGCGCCGCGCCGGACCGCGCCATTTCACGAGTTCGCACGATGGATGACGTGGTGAGCGGATCGGTCGGCTCGCGGCGATTCCCCATGATTCTGTTGGGCGTATTCTCCGTGATTGCATTGGCTCTCGCCTCTATCGGCATCGCGGGAGTGGTGAGCTATTCAGTGGCGCAGCGAACGCACGAGATTGGAATTCGGATGGCGCTGGGAGCGCGTCCCACGGACGTCTTGCGGCTGATCCTGGGGCAAAGCGGAATTTGGGTGCTTGCTGGTCTGGGAATCGGAGCACTGGGAGCCATCGGGGTTACCCGCATGCTTTCGGGGCTGCTGTACGGCGTGAAACCCGGCGACCCGCTGATACTTTGCGCGGTCTCCTTTTTGCTTGGCGGCGTTGGTTTCGCCGCCTGCTATTTCCCTGCACGCAGGGCGATGGCCGTGGATCCCATGATCGCTTTGCGCCACGAATAGGCTTTCGTGAATCCGATCACCATTTCTTCTCCGGACAACCCCACATAGACGTGCCGCAATGAGCTTTGACATCAGGGGCGCATCTTGCCTACTCTGTCAGTATGTGGGACGTGAAGGAACGGTTCGACACAGCTCTGGTTCTGCAAAAACTGGCCGCGACCGCGTTTCAAGTGGGCAGCACCGGCGGTGTGGTTCGTGTCGAAAAATACGGCTGCGCCTCGGAGTTCCGTCGCACACCGGATGGCCTGTACCAGATGACCATCCTCCCGTCGATCCTCTGGAACGGACAGTTCACGCGACTGTGGGACGCGGGCTATCAGAAATTCCTGCTGCTGGATGATGGACGAAAATTCCCCGCGCAGGCGGCGCAACTTATGAACTTGCGGCGGTTCAATGAGGAGTTGCGAACGGCGTTGGGCGTGCCCACCTATTACAACGAGGCATTAGGCTCGACCTGCCGCGTCACCACCTACGATCGAGTCAAGGGGCGGCCAGGCGATACTCCGGATAAGACAATCAAAACTCGAGCTTCGGTAGAATCCTAAGCCTTCACAGGGAATTCAAACCATTCATCCGGCGTTTTCGAGTTGGCGGCGGAGTTGCGCGAGATCAACTTTGAACTTGGCAACTTTTCGTGGTCCCAGGAACAACACGGGTACTTCCTCGTTGTATCTGGCGCGTAAGACCGGGTCGGCGTCAATATTCACTTCCCGCAGGTGTGAGCCGAATCGCGAGATCAGCGGTGCGATTTGTGTTTTCAGTTCTTCGCAAAGATGGCAGCCCTTCCGCGTGTAGAGCGTCAGGGCTCGAGGTCCGGCTACCGCCAATCGGCCGTCTTCGGTCCGGGCAAACTTGCCGGCCTCTTCACGAAGCATTCCCTGTGCAACCAGGTATTTCAGCTCAGCGCTCACGTGCTCATTTTCTTTGGCGATGTCGCGTGCGTGGGCGGTAAGCGCAGGCAGATCCAACCACAGAATTCCAATGGAGGGAACACCCGGCTCAAACGCGGAAAGTAGTTTTTCCCCAAGGCGATTCATGGCTGCAACGTACCTCGTGGCGCTCAGGGCTTAACGGTGTAATAGCCCTTGAACGGCCCCATCCTGGTGTAAAACGATCCAGCCCGGTAAATCTCCGATATCTGTTTGATGTGTCCCAAGTCATGGAAAGCCCAGCTGTGCAATTGGTCGGAAATTGTCACGCGTCCCAACTCCGCGTGCTGTCCGGAGCGCCCGAGCGCGCCCTCAGGCAAGTAGCGGAGCAGGGAAAGCGAACGATCCCGTTCGTGACAAAACTTTCTCAAGTTCTCGCGCCCGGTGCCGGCATACTTGCCCGCCGCATAGGAGGCGTTCTGGTCATAGGATTCCAAGGCCGGGCTGTCCTCTTGCGCCATACGCTTGATCCGTTCACGCCAGCATTGCTCAATATCGGATAGATGGCCGAGAACTTCGCTGATCGACCAGCGATCCGCCGCCGGCTTCCAGGCCATCGTGGAATCGGGGACATCGAGCAGAATCTTTTCCATAATGATAGGCATCTGCTCCAGCAAACTCATGCCCGGCAAATTTGCCGAGGACCGCTGCGGCGACATAAGCTTCCCTCCATTAGACGCCAAAAGTTATACCGTAGTCAGCCGCGGATGTCGAAAAACCTTGGCTTTCTGGACTCGGTGGGATAATCGCCTTTTCCAGCCAACACGGGCATCATGGTAGATGGCTCGGTTTCGGGCAGATAGGGGTTGGGGGACTTGCATGGGGAAAGTACTGCTTTTTGTAGATGATCTGTTCTTCCGCGCAAAAATTGCGGAGACGGCTCGGCACATGGGGGTGGAACTGGAAGCGGCCAACTCCGTGGATTCGTTAGTTGAAATGGCGCTCACCAGCCCCAACGAGAGCGGCTCCGCGGGAACGCGAACCGCCTTGATTTTGGTGGACTTGAACGCCAGAGGCAATCCAGTGGATGCCTTGGACCGGTTGAAAACCGCGGGCAACCAAACGCCGGTTATCGCCTTCCTCTCTCACGTGCAGACGGAATTGGCAGAAAGGGCCAGGGCTGCGGGCTGTTCTGAAATTATGCCGCGGTCGAAATTTACGCAGGAACTGGCGGCAATCTTGGGACGGGTGAAAACGTGAGTAACATGATGGAAATATGTGAAAAACGCAGGGACACCACCCGGTCACGGATTAGGCGAATCCTCATGGTCGCGCTCCTTGCCATTGTCACTCTGCCGCTCGGGCCGGCATCCTCCGCGGGAACGCAGCAACAGTCCCCCCCATCGGCGCAACTGCCTTCCGCAGCGACCGACCCCGCCGCGACTCTTAGGGAATTGCTGGCCACGGCTTGCCGCCAGGACAAAAACAAATTCCCCGATTTCCTTACCAACGCAAACGCCGCGCTATTCCGAAAACTCACGCCGGATCAGCAGGCGGCGCTTCTCCGGCGCCTGGTGTTGATGCAGGACGCGGGCCGCCCCTTGCTTTCCGCTGACGCCACTGGTCGAACCGTGCTGAGGTGCGAATCACCTTCCTTTACCGCCGAGATTCATTTTGGCGATCCCCGTATCGAGCCAAACCTGGCCTTTGTGCCTGTCGAAATCAAGCCGGACCGCAGAATCGAATTCGGCATGGTGCTGAGCAACGGAGGGTGGAGGTTGGTCTCGCTCGGTGTGTTGATGCTCGATCTTTCGCAGCTCGCCCCGGAGTGGGATGCCCAGGAAATGGCGGATCGAGAAACGGGAATCATAGCCGCGCTCCGGAAAATCGCTGCCGCCGTCGACACCTATCGCAACGCCTTTGAAAAACTGCCGGATACGCTCGCACAACTGGGCTCGGCGCCAAAGGACGGGATTTCGCCGGATGCGGCTGGATTGCTTGACGCCAGCATGACTACGGACCACATCAGCGGGTACATGCTTCGGTACGTAGTCCTGCCCACGGGTCCGGACGGAAAAGATACGCAGTTTGAATTGGTCGCGACTCCTGAGGAATATAACAAGTCGGGCCGGCGGTCCTTCTTCATCAATTCAACGGGAAAACTTCGCGGCGGAGACAAGCTGGGCGCGAAGGCAACCGCAGCCGATCCGATCATTGAGGATAATTCCTCTACAAATTAGTCCCATAATAAATTCTCCCGTGACCGGCAATTGCCCCACGGGGACTTAACTTCCCGAAAGTTACTGCGCCATAGTCTTTTGCGGTGCACGACGCGACCCGGCAAAATTGTCTCTCTTCCAAAATGACGTGGCCCGCGCACAGAGGATGGGCTACATTTGAGGAGGGGGAATCGTATCTTGATGCGTATTTTAGGCGTTGCAGTTCTTTCAGGTTTGATGATTTTGCTCGTGCTTGCCGTTCCAGCCTTGCCGGCCGGGCAAACTCCGCCACAACAAGACAACGAAGCACTGGCGCGTTCCATTCTTGCCGATTTGGTAGCTCGCAAATTTGAGGCGGTCGAACCTTACTTTGACGCGCGCGTGGCCGCGGCGCTTCCCACCGACAAGCTTCTCGCTTCCTGGGACACTTTGCTGGGTTTGGCCGGCGATTTTGTTTCCGTCGAATCGGTTCGCTCGGAAATGAAGCAGGGATACCAGGTGGTCTATGTGTCCTGCAAATTCTCGCGCGACGAATGGGTTGTGATTTTTGCCTTCGATGCACAGAATAAGATCGCTCAATTTAGATCCGTTCCGGCAAGCTCCTTTACGCCGTGGGCAGCACCATCGTACGCAAAGCCCGAATCATTCACGGAGCGAAGCGTCACCATTGGCAGCGCGCCGCGGGAACTCCCGGGCACGCTTACAATCCCCAAAGGGACGGGACCCTTTCCCGCGGCGGTTTTGGTTCATGGTTCAGGCCCGAATGACGCGGATGAAACCATCGGCCCCAACAAAACTTTCAAGGATTTGGCCTGGGGACTGGCATGCCGCGGCGTTGCTGTTTTGCGCTACGTGAAGCGAACCCGGCAGCATGGCGCCGAAATGATGAAAATCGCCGCGGGATTCACGGTCAAGGAAGAAACCGAAGATGACGCGCGGGCGGCCGTCGCTCTGCTGGCAACCCAACCTGAAATTGATGCCCGGCATATCTTCGTGATCGGGCACAGCCTGGGCGCATATCTCGCCCCGCGCATTGCCGTGGGTGACCCCCAGATCGCGGGCATAATATTGATGGCAGGATGCGCGCGGCCGCTGGAAGATATGGTCCTGGAGCAAACGAAATTCCAAACCAGTCTGAACGGTCCGCCGAATGAAGATGGGCTGAAAGCAATTGCGCGCGCTGAGCAGGAAAAACGCGATATCGAGGATCCCAATCTCAAACCCGGTGTGATGCTCCATTCCGCCGGCGCGGCCATACCCTCGATTTATTTTCTGGACCTTCGCAATTACGACCCTGTGAAAGTGGCGGCATCGCTCAAGATCCCGATGTTGATCCTGCAGGGTGAAAAGGATGTGCAAGTACGCATGGTCGATTTCGACGATTTCAAAAGGGGGTTGGGAGGCCGCAAGGACGTAACTTTGAAGTCTTATCCGCTTGCAAACCACTTGTTCATGACCGTCGCGGGTCAGGCGAGTGGAGCCGAGTACATGACGCCGTCCCATGTCGAGCAGGATGTGGTTGAAGACATCGCTTCATGGATACACCAGCAATCGCCCAGCCCTGCACCCAAGTAAAACGCGCCCGCCAAATTCGCAACTGATTCGCCTGCAAAGAAACCTCGGGCCCGGCAGAAGGCGGGCCCGAAGTGATTTACGAAGATGTTATCGCGGTGTTGAGCCTTGTTCGGTGCGCAAATCATTGGTCACTGAAAAAACTCCCGGCACCGAATTGGCACGCAGATTCGCCAGGTTGCGATCCGCTTCCCGGTCCACGATGCCCGTAAGTGTCACGTGGCCGTTGTCCACAATGATGTGGATGGACGGCACCGAGCCCATGGAATAGCGGTTCAGCGTTTCGTCAGAGAATATCGCATGGTACTCCGCTCGCCGAATTTCATTATCCATCGGAGAGGGCGGCAAAACCTCGATGTTGTTCACCACGCGCGTGACGCCGGCTAGCTTTTTCACTACAGCTTCGGCGTCGTCTTTAATAGTGGGTCTGACGACCTGGCCCTGCAACGTGACTTCACTGCCATTCACCGTGAATTCCAGGTTATCGAACACACCGTACCACGGCAGCATGGTCAGCTCATGCCGGACTTGATTCACCAGAGTGTTGTTGGATTCTTGGCTGCGAGTGGCGGCCGCTGCCGTTCCCGCATAGGTGGACATAGACCCCACAGCGAACACTGTCAAAGCCGATGCGACGAGAGTCAGCCAGACTTTTGATGTTTTCTTCTGGAAAGTCATGGATGTGAACCTCCTTCTCTCTCTGCTGCCACCCACTTCTTCCCCACTCAATTAGATGCTTGGGGAATGGAAAAGGCTGGTTCGGCGGTCCGGCCCGCCTGTTTTGAGAATCCACCAAGGGTGTGATAATCTGCCGGTGAAAGAGATTCAGACGAAGTCCCAGTTTTGTAAAAGAAGGCCTGTTCCGAACCTCAAAAGCTCCCCGATTGAAGGATTCGCGCAGTAGGGATAGCTGTCTCCCGGGAGCGATTTCAAGCGGAGGAATTGTGATCGGGCCGCGGTGAAAGAAATTCTGCCCGGGCTTGAATTCCGTGGGGAGCTGAGGACCTGACGATGGCACTCGAACAAGCGACAACGCGGGCCATGGATATCAAGCTGGCGCATTCGCCGGATTCCGACGATGCCTTCATGTTTTACGCGCTGGCAACCCACAAAGTGCGCACCGAGGGCCTTAAGTTCTCACATGTGCTTGCGGACATTGAAACTTTGAATCGCGCGGCCGACGCGGAGACCTACGACGTAACAGCGATCAGTTTTGCCTCTTACCCATATTTGAAGGAAAAATATGCGCTGCTGGATTGCGGCGCGAGCTTCGGCGAGGGTTACGGCCCGCTGGTCGTTTCGCAGAAACCGGTCCGCCGCGAGGATCTCGCAGGTATGCGCGTGGCCGTCCCCGGCCTTCGCACCACAGCTTACTTAACACTCAAATTGTTCGAGCCGCGCTTCGAGCCGGTGGTGATTGCCTTCGATAAAATTGTGGATGCAGTTCGTGATGGCGCTGTCCCCGCGGGATTGCTGATCCACGAAGGTCAGCTCATGTTTCCGCAAGCGGGTCTGAACCGTGTGGTTGACCTGGGCCAATGGTGGCAGGAGCAAAATGGATTGCCGTTGCCGCTGGGTGGCAATGCCGTGCGGCGCGCGCTGGGGCCTGAAGTGGGCCGCCGCATTGCCCAGGCCATTCGCGACAGCGTCAGCTACGCGCTCGATCACCGCGAGGCCGCGCTGAATTACGCCATGCAGTTCGCTCGCGACATGGAGCCGGAGCTGGCCGACCAATTCGTGGGCATGTACGTGAACCGCTGGACGCTTGGTTATGGCGAAAAGGGCCGCCATGCCGTGCGCGAACTGCTTTCCCGCGGCGCTAAAGCTGGGCTGGTGCCGCCTGCGGGCGAGATCGATTTTGTAGGTACGGACGCCAACTAATCGCAGCCTGTCTTTTGCGGCTGTTGGCTCTTTCGTTGCGGAGGACAATCTAAACAACACACCTCTTCATCCACGTAAGGAACAATCTTCAGGTGCGGGTCTGCCCGCTTTCTCGGGCGCAAAACCACGGGCACAGTTTGACGGACAATCAAAAAGCAATCATGAATCATCCAATGGGTTTGGTAACGGAACTACGGGCATGAGAAATCTGACCGAACAATCCCGGCTACTCACAGAACTGCTGCGCGACCGCATCCTCGTGCTCGACGGCGCCATGGGCACCATGATTCAGCAGGCGAATTTGACAGCCGCTGATTTTGGCGGGCCGGCCTTGGAAGGCTGCAACGAGAATCTGGTTATCACTCGGCCCGATGTGATTGCAGGGATTCACAGGAAATATCTGGAAGCCGGCGCGGACATCATTGAGACCGACACCTTCGGAAGCACCAGCCTGGTGCTGGCAGAATACGGATTGGGGGATCTCGCCTACGAAATCAGCCGCGCCGCGGGGCTGCTTGCCCGTCACGTCGCAGACGAATTTTCGACTTTCGCAAAGCCACGCTTCGTCGCAGGCAGCATGGGCCCGACCACCAAGGCCATAACCGTCACGGGCGGAGTGACATTCGACGGCCTGCGCGAAACATTTTACGAGCAGGCCCGCGGATTGCTGGACGGCGGCGTGGACGTTTTGCTGCTCGAAACTTGCCAGGATACGCGCAACATCAAGGCGGGCGCGCTGGCCATTGAGCAACTGGCCGCAGAGCGCGGCCACAGAATTCCGCTGATGATTTCAGCGACGATTGAGGCCATGGGCACCATGCTCGCTGGCCAGGACGCTGAAGCGCTCTGGGCTTCCATCGATCATCTCGACCTGCTCTCCATCGGATTGAACTGCGCCACCGGCCCGGAATTCATGACCGATCACCTCCGCACTCTTGCGGGGCTTTCGCAGCATTTTATTTCCTGCTATCCGAACGCGGGGTTGCCCAACGAAGATGGTAAATACGGGGAAACCCCAAATTCAATAGCAATTCAGCTCGAACGATTCATCGGAAATGGTTGGCTCAATCTGGTCGGCGGCTGCTGCGGCACCACTCCGGATCACATATACGCCATCGCTCAGGTTGCGGAAGGAAAGTCCCCGCGTAAGATTCCGGCCCCGCATCACCGCGTTTTCTATTCGGGGGTTGAAGCCGTCGAAGCCGAGGAATCCGCTCGCCCGCTGATTGTCGGCGAACGCACCAACGTAATCGGCTCGCGCTTATTCAAGGATTTAGTTGCAGCGGAAAAATGGGAAGAGGCCAGCGAAATCGCTCGCCGGCAGGTGCGCAGCGGCGCGCAGATTGTGGACGTCTGCCTGCAATCCACCGACCGCGAGGAAATGAATGACATTCCTCCCTTCTACGAAAAAATCATCCGCAAGATCAAAGCGCCGCTGATGATTGATACCACCGATCCGCGCGCCATTGAGCTGGCCCTGAAATATTGCCAGGGCAAGAGCATCATCAACTCCATCAACCTGGAAGATGGCGAATTGAAATTTGAGCACGTCTGCCCGCTGGCCCACAGTTACGGAGCGGCGGTCATTGTTGGCTGCATTGACGAAGACAAGCTGCAGGCGCAGGCATTTACTCGCGAGAGAAAGCTGGCCGTCGCCGAACGCTCCCACAAACTTCTCACGCAAAAATACGGAGTTCCGGCGGAAAACGTTATCTTCGATCCGTTGGTTTTCCCCTGCGCGACCGGCGATGAAAATTACATCGGTGGCGCCGTAGAAACAATCGAAGGAATTCGCCTCATCAAGGAGAAAATTCCTTTCGTTCGCACCGTCCTGGGTATCAGCAACGTCAGCTTCGGTCTGCCCGCGGGCGCGCGCGAAGTGGTGAATTCCGTTTTTCTTTATTACTGCACGAAAGCTGGGTTGGATCTGGCCATTGTCAATGCCGAACGCATCGAGCGGTTCGCTTCCATTCCGGAGCATGAGAGACGCCTGGCGGAAAACCTGCTTTTCAGTCATCCGCCCGCGCAAGTTCCGGAGGGGCATCCTCAAACGGAGTTGCTGCGCGGCGCGCCTGAAGATTGGCGCCAGCAATCGCGCGACCAGAAGCGCGCCATCAACCAATTTCACATCGTTGCCGTGACTGAACATTTCCGCACGGTCAAGAAGAAGGAAAAATCGAAGGAACAACTGCCACTCGACCAGCGCCTGGCGAATTACATCATCGAAGGCACTCGCGACGGCCTGATCGAGGACCTGGACCGCAAGCGCGCGGAGGGCGCGAAGCCGCTCGACATCATCAACGGACCGCTGATGGCCGGAATGGGTGAAGTTGGGCGGCTGTTCAACAACAACGAGCTGATCGTGGCCGAAGTGTTGCAGTCCGCCGAGGCGATGAAGGCCGCTGTGGGCCATCTTGAGCAGTTCATGGAAAAAGCCGACACGGCCAAGCGCGGAAAGGTTGTTCTCGCCACCGTCAAGGGAGACGTCCACGACATCGGCAAGAACCTGGTCGAAATCATCTTGAAGAACAATGGCTTCGATGTGATCAACCTGGGCATCAAAGTGCCGCCGGAGGAGTTGATCCTCGCCTGGAAGAAACACAACCCTGACGCAATCGGCCTGAGCGGTCTTCTGGTGAAAAGCGCGCAGCAAATGGTGATCACCGCTTCGGACCTGCGTGACGCGGGTATCAAGGTTCCGCTCCTGGTGGGCGGCGCGGCTCTTTCAGAGAAATTCACTCGCACGAAAATTGCGCCCAGTTATTCCATGGCTGTCTGCTACGCAAAAGACGCCATGTCCGGGCTGCACTTGATGAACGAACTCACCAACCCGGAGCGGCGCGACTCAGTCATCACCGAACATACATACGTGGAGTCGCCCAGTGCACCAACCGGCGCCGTCGCGGTTTCCGTAGCCGTAGTTAGCGAGGAGCGCTCGCCCAAAATACGCACCGATATTCCGATTCCCTCAGTCGCCTACACAGATCGCAAGGTGCGGCATGTGCCCGACCTGGCTGAAATCTGGAACTACATCAATCCGCAGATGCTCTACACGCGCCATCTCGGATTCCGGGGAAATTTTGAGAAGGCGCTGGCCGATCGTGACGCCAAAGCCATGGAGCTCTTCAACGACATGGAAGAAGTGAAGGCCGAAGCCGCGAAATTCATGAAGGTTCGCGCGGTGTGGCAATTCTTTGAGGCCGAGCGCGCCGGCAACTCCGTTCAACTTTTTCCGCCCGGCGCATCCGCACCGCTGCATGTTTTTCGGTTTGAGCGTCAGCGCATCCCTGACGGCCTCTGCCTGAGCGATTATGTCTTACCTGTGAAGAACGGCGCGCGCGACCACATCGCACTATTCGTCGTCACCGCGGGCGAAGGAGTCCGCCAGCGCAGCGAGGAAGCCAAAAACTCTGGCCACTATTTCCGCTCGCATGGCCTGCAATCGCTGGCCATCGAAAGCGCGGAAGGTTGCGCCGAATGGCTCCACCGCCGCATCCGCGAGGATTGGGGATTCCCCGACCCGCCGGAGATGACCGTGCAGCAGCGCTTCAGCTCGCGCTACCACGGCAAGCGTTACAGCTTCGGATATCCGGCCTGCCCCAATCTCGACGATCAGGCGGGACTATGGAAACTCCTGCGCCCCGAAGATATCGGCGTCCAGCTCACCGAGGGAATGATGATGGACCCCGAGGCCAGCGTCAGCGCGCTTGTCTTCCATCACCCGGATTGCTCGTACTTCACGGTCGGCGATGTGGCGGAAACGGAAGCCGCGGGCTCGATTCCGCCGGCGCGCTGCTAATCTGCTGCCAATCTAAAGGTGTTGTGACTTTGAAATGATTCCTACTCTTGAAACCCGGCGCCTACTGCTTCGTCCGCTGGAACTTGCCGACGCCGAGCAAGCGCAACCTCTGTTTGGAAAATGGGAAATCGTTCGCCTTTTATCCGATGCGGTCCCGTGGCCATTTCCGCCTGACGGCGCTCTAAACTACTATCGCGATGTGGCTTTGCCTGCGATGGAACGCGGCGATGAATGGCACTGGACGTTGAGGCTGAAGGCGAACTCCGACCAGCTTATTGGAAGCATTGGATTAATAAGACAGGGAAACATTAATCGCGGATTCTGGATTGGCAAGCAGTGGCAAGGTCAGGGATTAATGACGGAAGCGTGTGATGCTGCGACCGAATATTGGTTCAACGTTTTGAAATTTCCAGTGTTGCGGGTTCCGAAGGCGATTGAGAACACTGCCTCGCGCCGGATTTCCGAACGGCAGGGCATGCGCTTGATCGCCAAGGAAGAACGCGGCTATGTTTCGGGCCGGCTCATGACCGAAATTTGGGAAATTACGGCCGATGAATGGAATGCGCGGAAAAACTCCATCTGACATTCCCGCTAAACTGGATCTTTCAAAACTAGACCTCGTTCCCTTGACGCTCCTGTGCGTTTCGCTTAAATTCAATTGATTCCTGTGAGACGCAAATGACTCGCAAATTTTCCACACTTTTCGCAATTACTTCAGTTACGGCATTTCTCGCCGTGGCCGGCATCGGACTTGAACGTCGTGTGCACGCCGCGCCCCAACAACAGGCTGAAAACCAGAAGGCGCAAACCGGGCCGCTTGAATACAACGAAACCGACATCGCCGCGAAGAAATGGCCCACCGAGGCCGTGCGCGCGTCGAAAGCGATGGTCGTGAGCGACAACCCGCTCGCGGACCAGGCCGGCATCGAAATTCTGCGAAAGGGCGGGAACGCCGTGGACGCAGCGGTGGCAGTTGCCTTCGCTCTCGCGGTAGTTGAGCCGCGCGCCGGCAATATTGGCGGCGGCGGATTCATGCTGGTGCGCCTGGCCGATGGCCGCTCAAATTTCATTGATTACCGCGAGGAGGCGCCAAAGTCCGCCTCTCGCGAACTCTACCGTAAGCCCGACGGCACCTATGACATGCAAGGCTCGCGCCTGGGTTATCGCGCCGTGGGAGTTCCCGGAACAGTTGCGGGAATGGCGCTGGCTCTGAGAACTTACGGCAAACTGAAACTCGCCGAGGTGATAGCTCCGGCAATCCGTCTAGCCGATGGCTTCACCATCAGTGACAAACTCGCGAAATCGCTCACCGATTCGCAGAAGCGCCTGACACAATTTGATCGCAGCAAACATATCTTCCTGAACGACGGAAAGCTTTATCAGGCCGGTGAGACGCTCAAGCAACCGGAGCTGGCCGCAACGCTGCGACGCATCGCCAAACACGGGGCAGATGAATTTTACAAGGGACAAACCGCGCGCGAGTTAACTAAAGAAATGAAGGAAAAAGACGGCCTCATCACCATGGCAGATCTTGCCGCCTATCGCGCCAAGCTCCGCGAGCCGCTCAGCGCAAGTTACGAATCGAAAGGCGTGAAGTGGGAAGTCATCACCAGCCCTCCACCCAGCTCCGGTGGAATCGCCATGATCGAAGCGCTGAATATTCTCGATCCTGTTGACCTCAAAGGCTGGCAAGACGCCCAATCTGTGCACATGGTCGCCGAGGCCATGCGTCGAGTGTTTGCCGACCGCGCCACTTTCCTGGGCGATTCCGATTTCGTGCATGTTCCCGTCAGGGGTCTTACGGATCCGAAATACGCCGCCACGCGGCGCGGCACAATTGATCCCAACCATGCTTCTGCAAGCCAATTCATTGGAGCAGGAAATCCAACCCCCTTTGATGGAAATGCCCCCGCCAATGCGGCCCCGGCAACTATTCCCCAGAGCCTGACGCGCGAGCAGGCCGAATCAGTTTCTATTCGCGAAGCGCAGCGTGAAGGCCACACCACCCATTTCAGTGTTGTGGACGCCGCGGGCAACGCCGTCTCCAACACTTACACCATCAACGATAGCTACGGCGCAGGCGTCACCGCGCCCGGCGGATTTCTGCTCAACGACGAAATGGACGACTTCACCGCTCAGCCCGGCCAGGCCAACATGTTCGGCCTGGTGCAGAGCGAGGGCAACACCATCGCGCCGGGCAAGCGTCCACTGAGTTCCATGATGCCCACCATCGTTCTGCGCGATGGCAAGCTGAGCTTCGTCACTGGCTCACCGGGCGGGCCGCAAATCATCAGCGCCACCATGCTCACGGTGATCAACTGGATGCGCTTCGGCCCGGCAAATCCCGAAGGCGCCATGCTGGCTATTGATGCGCCACGCTTCCATCATCAGTGGATGCCCGACAACGTTCTGCTCGAGCAGGATTTCCCCGTGGAAGTCATGCAGCAACTCGAAGCGATGGGCCACAAGGTCACGCGCAAAGGCTGGATCGGCGAAGTGAACGCGATTGGAATTGATCCGCGCACTGGCGAACGCCTGGGCGCGGGCGATCCGCGCCGCCAGGGCGCCGCGCAGGGCTACTGAGAAAAACCACGAATTGGGGACACGAACCTGCCTATGCGGCGAGTGCTAAGCACCTATCTCTGGATCCAACACAAGCTGACTCCGGCGACGCTCGACGAAGCCAGCCGAGCAGGCGCGCAGGCCATCGAAATTTTCTGCGCTATCGGCCACTTCGATTACGCCAAGCCCGAAGCAGTCCGCGAAATCGCGCAGTGGTTTTCGGACCACCAAACTAAGTTGCACTCGCTTCATGCGCCCACCTCCCGCGATTTCAGTCCTGGACGCGAAGGCGGCTCGCCCGTTTCCATTTCCGATCTCGAGCGCGTCCGGCGTCTGGACGCTGTGGACGAAATCAAGCGTGCGATAGATGTGGCCGAGCAAGTCCCGTTTGAAGTTATGGTTCTGCACGTGGGTGGTTCGCGTGAGCCGGCCGACCCGCGCCGCTGGGATGCCGCTTTCAGCTCGCTCGAACATTTGGTTCTATTCGCCAAGCAGCGTGGAGTCACCCTCGCGCTCGAGAACACGCCGGGCGAATTGGCCACCCCCTCGAATCTGCGCCATTTTCTGGAACAGACTCGCCTGCCTGGCTTGCGGCTGTGCTTTGACAGCGGCCACGCGCACCTGGATTCCGGCGCTGTGCAAGGAATCGAAACCATGGGCGATCTGGCCGTCACCACGCACCTGCACGACAATCACGGCGAGAAGGATGAGCACCTGTTGCCTTATTCGGGCACCATCGAATGGCAACCACTGTTAAGAGCAATCCCCAAAGAATTGCCCTGTGTGCTCGAACTGCGCGAACAATTGCCGCAGCCGCCAAGTTCCAATGACATCCGCGCCACTTTTGATAAGCTGGAAGAGGCGCGCGAGAAGTCCTGATTCACCTGCGTTCCATTTAGGGGGAGTTCACAAGATGCCCGTTGTTTCCATTGCCGATGTGGGCCGCTACGCAGGCCAGGAAATAACTCTGCGTGGATGGCTCTACAACCAGCGCGAGTCCGGCAAATTGTTGTTCCCGCAATTTCGCGACGGCACCGGCCTGCTCCAGGGTGTCTGCTCTCAAAAAGAAAGTCCGCAGGCGTTTGAAACGCTTCGCAACCTCACCCAGGAATCGAGCTGCGTCGTCACCGGAAAAATCCGCGCCGACCAGCGCGCCCCCGGCGGTTTTGAAATGGACGTCAGCCAGGTCGAAATCGTCCAGCGAATCCCTGAATCGGATCCCTATCCCATCCAGCTCAAGGAACACGGCGTGGATTTCCTGCTCGACCGGCGCCACTTGTGGCTTCGTTCGCCGCGCCAGGCCGCCATCCTTCGCATCCGCGCCGAAGTGATTCGCGCCGCGCGCGAATTCATGGACAGCCAGGGCTACACGCTGACCGACCCGCCGATTTTCACGCCCGCCGCATGCGAGGGCACCACGACACTATTTGAAGTTGCTTACGTGGACGAAAGCTCGGCCTACCTCACGCAGTCGGGCCAGCTTTACCTCGAGGCTATCGCCGCGGCGCTTGGCAAGGTTTACAGTTTCGGCCCCACCTTCCGCGCGGAAAAATCCAAAACGCGCCGCCACCTGACCGAATTCTGGATGCTGGAGCCGGAAGCCGCTTACGCGCACCTGGAAGACATGATGGTGTTGGCCGAAGGACTCGTCAGCCACGCGGTGCAATCCGTGGTTGCCAACCGGCCCCGCGAACTGGAGATGATCAAACGCGATGTCACCAAGCTCGCTGCGGTGAAGCCTCCCTTCCCGCGCATCAGTTATGACGAAGCCATCGCCATCCTGCAAAAGAGCGGCAACCCCGCCAAGTGGGGCGACGATTTCGGCGGCGACGAAGAGACCATTCTCTCTAAACAATACGACCGTCCGGTGATGGTCCACCGCTATCCGGCGGCCATCAAAGCGTTTTACATGCAGCCCGATGCGCAGCGTCCCGATCTTGCGCTGGGTTTTGACATGCTGGCATCGGAAGGCTATGGCGAAATCATCGGCGGCGGCGAGCGCATCTCCAGTTACGACTTGCTGGTCCAACGCTTGCGCGAAAACAAGCTTCCTGAAGAGGCGTTCCAGTGGTATCTCGACCTGCGCCGCTACGGCTCTGTGCCCCATTCCGGCTTCGGATTGGGCCTCGAGCGCACGGTGGCCTGGATTTGCGGGACCGAGCACATCCGGGAAGTGATTCCCTTCCCTCGAATGATTTACAGGGTTTATCCGTAGATAGCACCACCCTCCCTCCCGTTTTTGGATGAATGTCAAAACAAAGGGGTTATGGGTGAGCGTCGTCCAATGAATATCATTCCAAAGGGTTTATGCCGTTTATTATTAAGTTATCTAAGTCTCTCTAGTTCTGCGACTTACGCACCTGCTTGAAACACGCTCATAAGAATATGTGCCGCGGGGATTTAAAACCCCGTGGAATGATATTCTTACGAAAGGCCCATAAAACAAGGCGTTTGTGGCCATCCGGCAGAGGATTCAGAACCATTTCGGGAGAGAGTATTCGAAAGGGTCGTCGAGGTCTGCAAGCGATATTACTGCAGAGTTACTCACCGTGTCAATAGAAAATGACGGTATCATGAAAAAATATATTTGGTGGCAGAGGAATTGTGTTGCGTGTTCTAGTTCGAATGCAAAACTCGGACCCTAGAGCTTCGGACAGTCAAGGGGTGCGGCACCGGCGGACAGCTTCAAGTCGGACTCATCCGCGAGTGTCTTGCTCTCGTGCCGGTGAACTCTTAGCGCGAAGAAGAGGCAAAACCCCGAACCAACGCGGCAATCTCATCCGCAGCGGTGTCCAATGCGAAATGGCCTCCGTCAACAATGTGAACTTCGGCTTTCGGCACATCTCGACGGTAGGCTTCCGGTTCCGAGGGGTCGAACGAGAGCTCATACTTGCCCCAAATCACAAGGAGGCGGGGCTGCTTTTCGCGCATCCATGCCTGCCACTTCGGGTAGGAGTCTACGTTGGTTCGATAGTCGTAGAACAGGTCGCTTTGAATGTCAGCCTGGCCGGGCTGACTGAGAAAGTTGAATTCGTCGGTCCACAAATCCGGGTCGTAGCGATCCACGTTGGGGTCGTTTCCGACATGACGAGTGCGCGTGGTGGCCAGCGACAAAAGATTGGTGCGCAGCGCGCTTTCGTTGGCGGTGCGATCGGCCCAAAATGCACGCCGCGTTTTCCAATTCGCGCCCAGACCTTCGTTGTGCGCAACGGCGTCCTGGACGATGAGCGCCGCAATACGATCCGGATGGGCTAACGCCATGCGAAAACCCACGGGGCCGCCGTAGTCCTGCATGTAAAGCGTGTAGCGCGAAAGCCCGAGCGCATCGGTGAAGTGATTCATGATTTCGGCATAATGATCGAAGTTGTAGGCGAACTTTTTGGGGTCCGGCCAGTCGCTGTGTCCGAAGCCCGGATAATCGGGCGCGACCAGATGATAGCGATCCGAAAGCCGGGCGAAGAGCGGCTCGAACATCCGCGACGATGAGGGAAGTCCGTGCAGGAGGAGAATTACCGGCGCATCTTTCGGGCCGGCCTCTCTGTAGAAAATGGAGAGGCCATCAATTTGAATGGTGTGATACAAAGTCGGGCGTTCCATGGGGGGATCCTTTCGTTGGGCAAGAGCCGTCGATTGAATTGAGGTAGGCATCGCAAGAATTACTAATGTAATCCAGGAGAACCAAACGCATCGGGCCCAAAGGGGCATTTTTTCTCCTCGCTAAGAATTGGAATGTTTATGACGGCGGCTTGCGCTCCACTCGACGACCGGCCCGGCGATTTCGGATATTTCCTGGACCAAGTCGTTCAAGAATGCCGGCACGTCGGTGCAAGAGGGAAGATTGGCGCCTTGCCCAGCCCACATGGGCATAAGATCGGGACGGCCCGCAGCTTCCGCCGCGGCGGTGAGATTTCTTATGATTCCCCTTTGCAGAGGATATGGCAGGATCTCAGTTCCCTTCTGGTTCAAATCTTCCATCAAGTGATTGCGGACTCCACGGGCGAGCCTTCCGGTGAAGCCCCTTGTTAAACCGGTGCGAACATACTTTCTGAGCAAAGTCTCGCGATGAAGTCGGCTGGCGCCGGATCCCTCATAGGTCAAAAAGGCCGTTCCCATCTGGAGGCCCTCCGCGCCGAGAGCGAGGGCGGCAATTGCGCCACGCGCATCTCCGATGCCACCGGCGGCAATCACCGGCACATCCACCACATCCACTATTTGAGGGATGAGCGAAAACGTGCCGGTGAGTGAATCCTCGGCGGACCGGAGAAATGAACCGCGATGCCCGCCGGCCTCGAAGCCGGAAGCGGCGATGGCGTCGACGCCTGCCTGCTCGAGCGCAATGGCTTCATCGGGTGTTGTGGCCACGCCAATGGTGACGATGTTTTTCGAGCGGCATTCCTGCAAAATTTCTTTTGGCGGAATTCCGAAGACGAAGCTGAATACGGGCACCTTCGTGTCGAGCAGCACGCGGACCTGATCCTCGACCCGAATAGGCGAAAAAGGTTTGTATATCGGATACGGAGCTCCCAAAGCCGTAAAATGTGCGGCGAGCGCCGCAAGACTTCTTTTGAAGGCATTTTCGTCCGAAGTTCGGGCGCCAGCGTCTTCCATCGAAACCCACAAATTCATTGCGAACGGTTTGGAGGTAAGCGAGCGAATCTCCGCGATTACGTCTTTGATTGCTTCGGGTGTCAAAGAGTTCGCGCCGAAAGATCCGAGTCCGCCAAAATTGGAAACGGCAGCGGTCAGCCGTTGCGAGGAAAACCCGCCGAAAGGGCCTTGAATGATTGGGTATTCAATACCGAGCTTTGCTGTCAGCCGGTTGCGATTCCAGGGGGCTGACGTCATGCGGACACCTCAAAGATTACTTCCAGCTCTACAGGTGCGCCGAGCGGAAGGCTGGCGACGCCATAAACCGTGCGGCAAGGACTTTTGTCTTTTCCGAAGACCTCGTGCAGCAACTCCGAAGCGGCGTCGGCAATTTTCGGCTGGTCGCGGACGTCGCCCGAAGTGGCCACTGAAACGCCGAGCCTGACAATGCGCTTCACTTTGTCGAGCGAGCCCAAATGCCGCCGAGCGACAGCGAGGACGTTGAGCGCCGCGAGGCGCGCCGCCGCCCGGCCAGCTTGCACATCGAGCTCCGCTCCGACGCGGCCGATGAATTTCGCTTCATGCCCCTCGGTGGGGAGCATCCCGCTAAGAAAAAGGAGTTTGCCGGTTTGGACGGCTTCCACGTAGGCGCCGAAAGGCTCGGGCGGGGCTGGAAGAGTGATGCGGAGTTCCATCAATTTTTGTTCGGGGCTAGTTCGACCGGTGACATTGCGAGGTACCCTTCGCTTCCCGGATTTCGATTTCATATATCGTTCTCCGCCTAAGTCAATTCTGGTTCGATGCGGCAGCGCATGGTGTTGTCATTCTAAGGCTTCATCAGTGAGAACTGCGCAAGTCACTGCCGCGCAGAAGCGGGCCATATCGGCGCCCCCGTTACACGCGACCGTTCGCGCGTCTAATCGCGACGCGGATGCTGCCCCTGCGATTCGGAAAGTTTCCTGCGTTTGGCTGTATGGTCGGAAAGTTCATAATCAGGGAAGGCAGTTCCTGGAAAGACGTCAGGTCGCATATTCGATCCTTTACGATATGATTTGCTTTATCAAGTCAGGCTGCGTGAGAAGCGCGAATTGCTCCCGTTCGGCGCCTTTGCAGTCCATTTGTTTTGCGGCGCGAAGGCGGTGCTGACCACCCAGGACTCACGGATTATAACACCCGAAAAACTTCACGCGGCGGACCGCCTGGTGGTGCGAAGAACTACCCGTCAAATAAGGGACAAACTCGGTTTGAATTACGGTGGCCACTGCTTGCTTGTGACAAGCAGGTGGTCGTGTTGAGCGTAGTAGGCCGGATTCGATTCCATTTTGGAAATTTCCTGTCTGGATTACACCTCCCTGTTTTCAGCCGTCACGCTATTGTTTATGAGCTGCATCGTTGACTGGCCTGATGCTGTTCAGCTTACCTTGAGTGGATTTCATTGAGTCTTTGAGTCTTACCTAATCGCCCTGGGACCTTGGAGGTGTGGACGCCGTTTATTGCGCGATTGTGAGGAATACGGTAAGGCAAATCAGCAACGAAAACAGCCAGAATCCCTTCTTATCCATTGGCTCGCTCACTCCGGACGCCGTTTTCGTCAAGTCCAGCAGCGAGAGGGTGCTGATAACACTGACAGTCTTCACCGGGGAGTAATCCGTCGCGGCGTGTGAGAGTGTTGTAGAGGGCGCGTCAGGGCTGGGGATTTTTTGTGGCGGGGAAGATATGGCGCGTATATCCTTAGGACTTCCCTGCGTCAGTTCCGGGGGACAAAAGGGCCTGCCTCTTCATGCCGCAAAAAGTTCGCATCATCGGAGTGCCGATGGATCTGGGCCAGAGCCGCCGCGGCGTGGACATGGGCCCATCGGCTCTGCGCGTGGCCGGACTACTCGGCCGGCTGAAGCAACTGGGCTGCCAGGTGGATGACATCGGCAATATTTCCGTAAAGCAGCCCGAAGAGCAGCACTACGGAGAAAAGCGCGCCAAATATCTGACCGAAATCGCGGAGACTTGCCGCGGCCTCTCCGAAATGGTGGAAAAATCCCTGACTGAAGGATCTCTCCCGCTGGTCCTGGGCGGTGATCATTCCATCGCCGTGGGCACCGCGGCGGGTGTGGCCGGATGGCACCGCAAACAATCAAAGCGCGTCGGAATGCTGTGGCTCGACGCCCATGGAGACATGAATACGCCGGAATCTTCACCCTCCGGAAACGTCCATGGCATGCCTCTTGCGGCGATTGCCGGTTACGGCCCAACGGAGCTTGTGGATTTGGCCGGCTATCACCCCATCATCGAGCCGCGAAATATCGTGCTGGTGGGCATCCGCGACTTGGACTCCAAGGAACGCCGCCTCATTAAGGAATCGGGCGAGCACGTATTCACCATGCGTGATATTGATGAGCGCGGGATGCGCGATGTGATGAGCGAAGCTCTGCGATTTGCCAGCGACGACACCGACGGCATCGCGGTCAGCCTGGACATGGACTTCGTGGATCCCGAGGATGCACCCGGCGTGGGGACGCCGGTGCGCGGCGGGGTCACTTACCGCGAGGCGCATCTGGCCATGGAAATGATCGCCGACAGCAAGGCCATGGTCTCGCTGGAAGTGGTCGAAATTAATCCGGTCATCGACCTGCACAACAAGACCGCGCTGCTCGCCGTCGAAATGGTCTGCTCGGGCTTGGGCAAAAAGATTCTGTAGATTCATTTAAGACTGTCGTTTGATTCATTGAGGATTCGGGGCGCAATTCCATCGTGCAAAAACCTGGCAAAGTGATCCGCGTCGGAGTTCTTTTCGGGGGCCGTTCGGGCGAGCACGAAGTGTCGCTCAGTTCGGCGACGTCCGTGATCCGTGCGCTGGACCCCGCGAAATACGAAGCCGTTCCCATCGGCATCACCAAAGACGGACAGTGGCTCATCGGCAGCAGCGCGCACAAAATGCTTGGAGAAGTGCTGAAGACGGGACAGCGCGTGATGCTTTCGGCCGACCCCAGTGTTGGGGCGCTGGTCCCGCTGGGAGATAAACCGGGCGGCGGGCTTCGCGTGGACGTCATTTTCCCCGTGCTGCATGGAACCTTTGGCGAGGACGGCACAGTGCAGGGCCTTCTGGAATTGGCCGGGCTCCCCTATGTAGGCGCCGGAGTGCTGGCCTCTGCCGTGGGCATGGACAAGGACGTCCAAAAGCGTCTTTTCCGGGAGGCCGGGATTCCCGTGGGCGAATTCGTGGCCGTGCTGCGCAGCGAGTGGGAACATTCTCGCGGTGAAATCATCAAGCGCATCGCCGATCAATTTCAGTTCCCAGTTTTCGTGAAGCCCGCGGCGCTGGGCTCATCCGTGGGCATGACCAAAGTACATTCCCGCCAGGAGCTGCCCGTGGCGATGGATCTGGCCGCGGAATTCGCGCAAAAAATCGTAGTCGAACGCGGATTCGATGCCCGTGAAATTGAAGTGGCCGTGCTGGGCAACGATTCTCCGAAAGCCTCCGTGCCCAGCGAAATCGTGCCGCATCGCGAGTTTTACGACTACACCGCAAAGTATCTTGAAGAGGGCACGAAATATCTGACTCCTGCGCCGCTCAAGCCCGCGCAAACCAAGAAATTCCAGGATTACGCCCTGCGCGCATTCCGCTGCATTGACTGCGCGGGGATGGCGCGCGTGGATTTTTTCCTGGAGCGGAAAACGGGCCGCATGTACCTGAACGAAATCAATACGATTCCCGGCTTCACCTCGATCAGCCAATACCCGAAAATGTGGGCGGCGACCGGCGTCCCGTACCGCGAATTGATCGACCGCCTGATCCAATTGGCGCTCGATGCCCATGCCCAAAAGGCCCGCACGAAATACGCCATTGAGCTGCCTGCCGGTCCCGCGGGCGCTCTCGATGTCTAGCCACTTTTGCCCAACCTTCCGGTTGCTCCTGTCCGACCGTCATTTACAGTGACGTTGGGAATCTGTTAGCTTTCTTTTGGCGTCTAACACTCTGTGTGCTACGGCGTTTTAGCGTTAACTTTTGAGGAGAGATTTTGAGGGCCTACAGGGGATTGCTCGACGGCACGGATGAAGATCCGAAATGGAAGTTGCGCCGTTATCTGATTACGGTTGCGGCT